>NZ_JBGORS010000018.1:0-258 GCF_041537385.1 Collinsella aerofaciens | reverse complement strand
CTCCCCTATGCGCCATGCGGCCCCCAGGGCACGTGAGTAGACACCGGACACCGTGAACGGTGGGCGCCGCCCACCGGTCAGCGGCCAGAGCATGGGGGGCACGCCCGGTCCCGTTCCGAACCCGGAAGCTAAGCCCCATCGCGCCGAGAGTACTGCGGGGTCAGCCCGTGGGAGGCCAGGGCGCCGCTGACCGGTGGACGGCACCGAGCCGTCATCGAAACTGAAGAAGGGGGAGGCCTCGCGGCCTCCCCCTTTTTT
>NZ_JBGORS010000017.1:0-550 GCF_041537385.1 Collinsella aerofaciens | reverse complement strand
TGCGTTATATGCGATATTTGCCCTATCCGTTTTAGGAGTGCTCGGATTGACGTTAGTCGAGGGCATCGTTGTCATCTGCGTTGGGGTAGAGCCGATCTTTTTGTTTATGTCGCTTTCTGTTGGCGCTCAGTCGACTCTAGGGTTCTGTCGCCATGTATATCCGGACGGTTCATTTGCTCCTTATTTCCAGTAAATCAGTTAAGGGGTATTGTTTCAATTAAATACACTCCGCCAGCGGGGGCTCTATCTAATTAGTGATAGAGCCCCCGCTGGCGTTTTATGGGTTTGTTAACGTTGTCCTTCTATTTATGACGGGCTAACTAGCAGAGAACGACGAGGGTATAAAGATGCTATGTCTACAGTGGACAGCAAGATTCCCGAGGTCATACGGTCTGTCCATGGTTTATGACCAAATGTGTGACTCTGAGCAACTCGGAGCCAGCTTATTCATTTGTGAACAAAATATGGAGTGCGCGATTCCCGCCCCCCGGGCCCCTCCGGTCTGGCAATATATCTCCTTGCCGCGCGGCCCGGTCGGACCGGATCGGCC
>NZ_JBGORS010000016.1:0-1454 GCF_041537385.1 Collinsella aerofaciens | reverse complement strand
TGAACTGCACCCCAAAACTTGGACGGCTTAAATAAGAACTACGCCGCAAGGGGCTGGTTCCGGAACTCCTCCGGGGTCAGCCCCTTCAGTTTAGCCTGCCTTCGCCTCGTGTTCCAATGGGCGACGTACGCGTCCAGGTCCGCCTTGAAGGACTCGAAGTCGGGCCATGCCCTTCCACGGAAGAACTCGTCCTTCATGTGGCCGAAGACCTGCTCGGTGGCGCCGTTGTCGATGCAGTTGCCCTTTCTGGACATGCTCTGGACGATCCCGGCTTCCTTCAACCTCCCGCACCATGCGGCGTGCTGGTACTGCCAGCCCATGTCGCTGTGAAGCACCGGCGTCGCGCCCTCGGGCATCTTCGCCAGCAGCTGGTCGAGCAGCTCGGCCTGCTGCGCCATGTCCGGGCTGGTCGACGTCGACCACGCGACTATCTCCTTGCTGCCGAAGTCGTACACCGGCGCGAAGTAGGCCTTGCCCCAGGGCTGCTTGAACTCGGTGACGTCGGTGCCCATCTTCTGCCACGGCCCGTCGGCGGCGAAGTCGCGCCCGATGACGTTCTCGAACGTCTCGCCCACGACGCCCCTGTACGAGTTGTACCTATGGTAGTCGGTCTCGCGGCGGATGCCGCAGCGGACCCCCATCTCCCGCATCATCTTGAGCACGGTCTTGTCGGCTATGCGCGCGCCCAGCTCCGCGCGCAGGCACATGGCGACCTGGCGGTGGCCGCACCCGTTGGCCGTGCGCGAGAAGATCTCCGCCACCGCGTCCCGCAGCTCCGGGCGCGTCGGCCTGGCCGGGTGCGACAGCGCGTAGTAGTAGCTGGATCGGGCCAGGCCGGCGCATTCCAGCAGGCTCCCCAGCTTGCACCCCTCCGCGCGCAGGGCGCTCACGGCCTCGACCTTCGCCCTGGTCAGAGCCCGTCCCTCTCGACCAGGGCACGCAATTTTTTTAGGTAGGCCACCTCGGTCTCGAGCCTTCGGCAGCGCTCCTCGAGCTCCTGCTCGCGGGTGCGCTCGCGCGGCCTGGGGCCGGACCCCTTCGGCCTGCCCCGGGGCTTGGGCCTGAGCGCCTCGGCGCCGCCCTCGCGGTAGAGCGCGCACCATCTCTTGAGCGGCGCCAGGGACATGACCCCGAACGCCTTCATGGCGTCCTGCTTGCCCATGCCGCCGTCGACCACGGCCGAGGCGGCGGCGACCTTCTGCTCGTATGTGTACCTGGTCTGCTTGCCGTCCATGGATAGCAGCACCTCGCTTCCGAATGACCGGTATACGTAGAGCCATTGTCTCACGGTGTTGCGCGGGATCGATAGCGCCTTCGCCGCCGACTTGAAGCCGTGCCCTCGCTCGAAGAGCCCGATCGCCGCCTTCCTGGCCTCGATGTCGTGTTTCATCCTCAAGTCGACACGCATAAAAAGCCTCCCATTTCTCGTGTCCAAGAAATGGGAGGCAGTTCAA
>NZ_JBGORS010000015.1:0-1990 GCF_041537385.1 Collinsella aerofaciens | reverse complement strand
ATACACATTTCCTACACATATTAGTACTCTCGGCTGGCTGGTTAAAAACAGGAGGGGACCTCGCTTCCGAGATCCCCTCTTTCGCCTATCTATAGCAATAGACTCTAAAATACCTTATGCCAGCAGCTTGCGACCGGACTCCTCGATCGCGTCAAGTGCTGCATCTGCCTCGACGGCATCCGCGCCCTTAGCGAAGATGTACAGCTTGATCTTGGGCTCGGTGCCGGAAGGACGAACAATACCCTTGTTGCCACCCTCAAGATCGAACTCAATGACATTAGCCTTCGGCAGGCCGTTCACGCAGGTGTTGTAATCAACGACGGCCTCAATCTTGGAACCGGCGAGCTCCGCGGGCGGGTTCTCGCGCAGACCAGCCATGATGCCGGCCATCTTTGCCGCACCCTCAGCGCCCGGATAGCTCAGCGAAATCGTCTTATTGTGATAGTAGCCATACTTCTCGTACAGCTCGTGCATCGCGTCGGCAAGGTTCTGACCCTGCAGCTTGTAATACTGCGCCATCTGGCAAATCAGAAGCGAAGTGCTCACCGCGTCCTTATCGCGCACGTGGTCGCCGGCCAGATAGCCGTAGCTCTCCTCGAAACCGAAGATAAAGCGGTCGACCTCGCCAGCATCGGAAAGCGAGGTAATGATGTCGCCGATGTACTTGAAGCCCGTCAGGCAGCGGCGAAGCTCAAAACCGTACTCGTCGGCCAGAGCGTCAACCATGGCGGAAGAAACGATAGTAGTAACGGCAACCTTCTTAGTGAGGTCCTCACCGCGGGCAGCACGGGTCTTGCAGATATAGTCGAGCAGCAGAACGCCCATCTCATTGCCGGTCAGCAGCAGATAGTCATCTCCATTTTTAACGGCAACGCCAACACGGTCGGCGTCGGGATCGGTTGCAAGCAGCAAATCAGGGTGAACCTGCTCGCAGAGATCGATGCCCTTCTGCATGGCCTGACGGATCTCGGGGTTAGGATACGGGCAGGTCGGGAAATCGCCGTTAGGCTCCTTCTGCTCGGGAACAACCGTGACATCGGTGATGCCAGCGCGCTCGAGCACCGTAGTAACGGGAATGAGGCCGGTGCCGTTGAGCGGAGTGTAGACGAGCTTAAGCGGAGCGTCAGCGATCTCCTCGGCAGAAAGGTTAGTCACGCCGCGCGCGAGAACGGCGTCGTAATAACGCTCGAGGCACGAGTCGTCGATCCATTTAACCAGACCCTGCTCAAGAGCCTCATCAAAGTCCATGGACTTCACGCCGGTGAATGTATCGGTCTCGGCGATAGCCTTAGAAATTGCATCGGCGGCCTCGCTGGTGATCTGGCAGCCATCGGGGCCATAGGCCTTATAGCCGTTATACGGCGCTGGGTTATGGCTAGCGGTCATGCAAATGCCACCGGAGCACTTAAGATCACGGACGGCCCAGGAGAGCGTCGGCACAGGAGAAATCTTGGGATACACGAGGGCAGTCACGCCGTTTGCTGCAAGAATGGCAGCCGTAGTCTTAACGAACAGCTCACCTTTATTGCGGCTATCGCGAGCGATGGCGACCGTCGGATGCTCAAAGGTCGCATTGAGGTAGTCAGCGAATCCCTGGGTCGCACGACCGACCGTATAGATATTCATACGGTTAGTGCCCGCACCGATAGTGCCGCGAAGACCGGCAGTACCGAAGGCGAGATCCTGGAAGAAAGCGTCGGTGATGGCGTCCTCATCACCCTGCTCCTTCATCGTGTTGAGCTCAGCGAGGAGCTCCTCGTCCTTGACATTGGCAATCCAAGTATCAAGCAGCTCATGAACATCTGCCATGTGAGTCCTTCCGTCACAATCAATAAAACGACCCGTGTAAAACAGGACAAGCGCATCAGCGCGCTAAAGCAAATATTAGTCCATTGAGAACAGAGAACCGACCACAGAACGGTGAACGTTTATATTCACCGGTGGATGATTGGATTGATTTAATTACATAGAGAACGTCGCCTTTTAACGC
>NZ_JBGORS010000014.1:0-5178 GCF_041537385.1 Collinsella aerofaciens | reverse complement strand
GCGGGGCGTGCACCTTGAGAACCGGATACTGCGAGGATGGACACACCAGATGTGTCGCATCCGGGCAGACATCGAACCATTTGAAATGGTCTAACTTGGATTTGTTTTTCGCAAGGCCGCCGAGAGGCGGCCCCGAGAAATTCCTTTTCCTATACTAGAACCATATGAATCGAACGGAACCGATCAGCGAATGACTGAGAGGACCGGACGGGCTCGAAGCCCATACATTTTGGACGGAGAGTTCGATCCTGGCTCAGGATGAACGCTGGCGGCGCGCCTAACACATGCAAGTCGAACGGCACCCACCTCCGGGTGGAAGCGAGTGGCGAACGGCTGAGTAACACGTGGAGAACCTGCCCCCTCCCCCGGGATAGCCGCCCGAAAGGACGGGTAATACCGGATACCCCCGGGCGCCGCATGGCGCCCGGGCTAAAGCCCCGACGGGAGGGGATGGCTCCGCGGCCCATCAGGTAGACGGCGGGGTGACGGCCCACCGTGCCGACAACGGGTAGCCGGGTTGAGAGACCGACCGGCCAGATTGGGACTGAGACACGGCCCAGACTCCTACGGGAGGCAGCAGTGGGGAATCTTGCGCAATGGGGGGAACCCTGACGCAGCGACGCCGCGTGCGGGACGGAGGCCTTCGGGTCGTAAACCGCTTTCAGCAGGGAAGAGTCAAGACTGTACCTGCAGAAGAAGCCCCGGCTAACTACGTGCCAGCAGCCGCGGTAATACGTAGGGGGCGAGCGTTATCCGGATTCATTGGGCGTAAAGCGCGCGTAGGCGGCCCGGCAGGCCGGGGGTCGAAGCGGGGGGCTCAACCCCCCGAAGCCCCCGGAACCTCCGCGGCTTGGGTCCGGTAGGGGAGGGTGGAACACCCGGTGTAGCGGTGGAATGCGCAGATATCGGGTGGAACACCGGTGGCGAAGGCGGCCCTCTGGGCCGAGACCGACGCTGAGGCGCGAAAGCTGGGGGAGCGAACAGGATTAGATACCCTGGTAGTCCCAGCCGTAAACGATGGACGCTAGGTGTGGGGGGACGATCCCCCCGTGCCGCAGCCAACGCATTAAGCGTCCCGCCTGGGGAGTACGGCCGCAAGGCTAAAACTCAAAGGAATTGACGGGGGCCCGCACAAGCAGCGGAGCATGTGGCTTAATTCGAAGCAACGCGAAGAACCTTACCAGGGCTTGACATATGGGTGAAGCGGGGGAGACCCCGTGGCCGAGAGGAGCCCATACAGGTGGTGCATGGCTGTCGTCAGCTCGTGTCGTGAGATGTTGGGTTAAGTCCCGCAACGAGCGCAACCCCCGCCGCGTGTTGCCATCGGGTGATGCCGGGAACCCACGCGGGACCGCCGCCGTCAAGGCGGAGGAGGGCGGGGACGACGTCAAGTCATCATGCCCCTTATGCCCTGGGCTGCACACGTGCTACAATGGCCGGTACAGAGGGATGCCACCCCGCGAGGGGGAGCGGATCCCGGAAAGCCGGCCCCAGTTCGGATTGGGGGCTGCAACCCGCCCCCATGAAGTCGGAGTTGCTAGTAATCGCGGATCAGCATGCCGCGGTGAATGCGTTCCCGGGCCTTGTACACACCGCCCGTCACACCACCCGAGTCGTCTGCACCCGAAGTCGCCGGCCCAACCGTCAAGGGGGGAGGCGCCGAAGGTGTGGAGGGTGAGGGGGGTGAAGTCGTAACAAGGTAGCCGTACCGGAAGGTGCGGCTGGATCACCTCCTTTCTAGGGAGATAAATCTTCTAGAGAGATCAACTTAACTCGAATAGAGGGCAGGAGCCCGTCCGGTAGATGTCCCGCCACGGATGATTCCCCGCAGCACCCGGTCCCCGGGGTCGCACCCGCGTACCTTGAGAGCCGCATAGCGATAGGAGAGAGATGGAAGATCATTCTTCCAGACTCGATTCTTTTCTGCGATTTATCAGACAGAATGATAGCAATCATTCATCCGATCCAAACAAGAAGAATTCACTTATTAATGAGTGAGGAGCATCTGATCGCGAGCACAGTGAAGACTGTGCCGCGGTATGAGATACCCGAATTGCGACATACGAGCGCTATTCATGATATCGATTAATTAATTTTAGCGACACGTGGATATCCCGCGGGCCCGATGCGGTCCCGCAAGATACCACGGGCGCACGGCGGATGCCTTGGCACAGGGAGCCGATGAAGGACGCGGCAAGCTGCGATAATCCCCGGCGAGGAGCACACATCCTTCGACCCGGGGGTCTCCGAATGGGCGAACCCATCCACAGCAGTGTGGATATCCCCCCGCTGAACGCATAGGCGGGGGGAGGACAACCCGGGGAACTGAAACATCTAAGTACCCGGAGGAGAGGAAATCAATCTCGAGACTCCCCGAGTAGCGGCGAGCGAAAGGGGACCGATGGCCAAACCGTCGAGCGGGCATACCCGGCAGGGGTTCCGCCGACGGGGTTGCAGGGCCGCGCATCCGGGGGCTGCCGCCCCCGGGCGCAGGTCCGGCTGGGGAGCGGAACGGCATGGGAGGGCCGGCCGCAGCGGGTGACAGCCCCGTACGCGAACCCAGACCGGACGGCGCGACGCGGTCCCTGAGTAGGGCCGGGCACGTGAAACCCGGTCCGAACCTGGGTGGACCACCATCCAAGCCTGAGTACTACCCTGTGACCGATAGCGCACCAGTACCGTGAGGGAAAGGTGAAAAGCACCCCGGGAGGGGAGTGAAACAGTACCTGAAACCGTGCGCCCACGAGCAGTCGGAGCACCCTTGTGGTGTGACGGCGTGCCTTTTGTAGAATGAGCCAGCGAGTCGCTGGCGCGGGGCGAGGTTAACCGAAAGGGAGCCGGAGCGAAAGCGAGCCTTAACAGGGCGACTTGAGTCCCGCGCCGCGGACGCGAAGCCGGGTGAGCTATCCGTGGGCAGGCTGAAGCGGGGGTAAGACCCCGTGGAGGGCCGAACGCACGTCGGTTGAAAACGGCGGCGATGACCTGCGGATAGGGGTGAAAGGCCAATCAAACCCGGAGATATCTCGTTCTCCCCGAAATAGCTTTAGGGCTAGCGTCGCGCGTTCACCGCCGGAGGTAGAGCACCGGATGGACGAGGGGGCTTCGCCGCCTACCGAATCCAACCGAACTCCGAATGCCGGCGGCCCAGAGCGCGGCAGTCAGAGCATGTGGGCTAAGCTGTGTGCTCGAGAGGGAAACAGCCCGGACCGCCCGCTAAGGTCCCCAAGTTCCAGCCGAGTGGCAAAGGATGTGCGTCCGCCCAGACAACCAGGATGTTGGCTTAGAAGCAGCCATGCATTCAAAGAGTGCGTAACAGCTCACTGGTCGAGTGGACATGCGCCGACAATACACGGGGCTAAGCTGGACACCGAAGCGGCGGGATTTTACCTAAGTAGAATCGGTAGGGGAGCTTCCCATGGGCGGAGAAGCCGGAGGGCGACCGACGGTGGAGCGCATGGGAGTGAGAATGCTGGCATGAGTAGCGAGAGACGAGAGAGTAACTCGTCCGCCGTGAACCCGAGGTTTCCTGGGCAAGGCTAATCCTCCCAGGGTCAGTCGGGGGCTAAGGCGAGGCCGGGAGGCGTAGCCGACGCGCAGCAGGCAGACATTCCTGCACCGCGCACGCGGCGCTACGACCGACGGGGCGACGGATGGGGGTGGCTCGGCGGGGTTCTGGACGTCCCCGTGATGGAGCGCGGCCCGCGGACCAGGGAAATCCGGTCCGCAGAAGGGCGAGGCTCCGGACGAAGCGACTGAGCGAAGCGAGTGAGCCCGAGGTCCCTAGAAAAACCCCTAGGCAGGCGCGTGCGCGCCCGTACCGCAAACCGACACAGGTGGGTGGGTAGAACATACCGAGGCGATCGGGTCAACCATGGTCAAGGAACTCGGCACAATGGCCCCGTAACTTCGGGAGAAGGGGTGCCCGCGCGTACGTGAACCGGCTCGCCCGGGGAGCGGAGGCGGGCCGCAGTGGAGAGGCCCAAGCGACTGTTTACCAAAAACACAGGACTCTGCAGAAGCCGCAAGGCGACGTATAGGGTCTGACGCCTGCCCGGTGCCGGAAGGTCACGCGGAGGAGTTAGCGCATCGCGCGAAGCCCCGAAGCCAAGCCCCGGTAAACGGCGGCCGTAACTATAACGGTCCTAAGGTAGCGAAATTCCTTGTCGGGTAAGTTCCGACCTGCACGAAAGGCGCAACGACTTGGGCGCTGTCTCGACCATGGACCCGGTGAAATTGCACTGGTCGTGAAGATGCGACTTACCCGCGGAAGGACGGAAAGACCCCGTGAACCTTCACTGCAGCTTGGCATTGGCCGCTGGTCCCGCGTGTAGAGGATAGGCAGGAGGCATCGATCCGGAGGCGCCAGCCCCCGGGGAGCCGCCCTTGGAATACTGCCCTCGCGCGACCGGCGTCCTAACCCGAGGCCGTCAACCGGCTCGGGGACCGTGCCAGGCGGGCAGTTTGACTGGGGCGGTCGCCTCCTAAAGGGTAACGGAGGCGCGCGAAGGTCCGCTCGGGACGGTCGGCAACCGTCCTTTTGAATGCAAGAGTACAAGCGGGCTTGACTGCGAGGCCCACAAGCCGAGCAGGTGCGAAAGCAGGCTCTAGTGATCCGGCGGCCCCGAGTGGGTGGGCCGTCGCTCAACGGATAAAAGGTACTCCGGGGATAACAGGCTGATCTTGCCCAAGAGTCCACATCGACGGCAAGGTTTGGCACCTCGATGTCGGCTCATCGCATCCTGGGGCTGGAGCAGGTCCCAAGGGTACGGCTGTTCGCCGTTTAAAGCGGTACGCGAGCTGGGTTCAGAACGTCGTGAGACAGTTCGGTCCCTATCCTCCGTGGGCGCAGGAGAATCGATGGAGGCTGCCCCCAGTACGAGAGGACCGGGGTGGACGCACCTCCGGTGAACCGGTTGTCGACCAACGGCACGGCCGGGTAGCCGCGTGCGGCGCGGATAACCGCTGAAGGCATCTAAGCGGGAAGCCGTTCCAGGGATTAGTTCTCCTTCCGGTAAGGGCCCAGGTAGACTACCTGGTCGATAGACGGCAGGTGCAAGGGCGGCGACGTCCTCAGCCGAGCCGCACTAATCGCCCGAGCTCTTCCGGAACCGCACCTCGCGGCCCGCGGGACCCAGCGCTCATGCGCGCGGTCCGGGCACGAGGATGCCCCCGAGTCAT
>NZ_JBGORS010000013.1:0-5676 GCF_041537385.1 Collinsella aerofaciens | reverse complement strand
CATATGGACTAGTCGACCCCTAGGCGTAGGTCAGGGCGCACCCCCAGGCGGCAATATCGGCCGCCTTCTGGTGAGCAACACCCTGGTGATGGAGCGATGGCTTCAAGGTCAAGCAAACGTCCGCAACCTGTCCGTGGCGATCGGAGCTGTTCGGCGCTCCCGCCCAACGTAAGCCGAGCGCGGGGAGGTTTGGTCCGTCCCGCTCAACAAATAAAATCTCTGGTAAAAGGGCTAATGCCCCGACGCGACGTGACACATGGCGAAGCGAGGACTCGGGAAAGCTCAGGAAGGCTGTGGAGGTCGACCCTAAAAACCCAAGGGACAGTTGAGGGTTTTCCGTTTAAAGCGGTTGGTTCGATTGGGGGGGGGCGGCCGCAGTCTGTCTCGACTACGCATCCCAAAGAAACTAAGTCGTCACTCACACACGGCCAAAGCCGCGCAGCGTAACCGCACTCCCAGCATCGGCACGGAGACCGATGGACGGTCAATCCATCCAGCCGACCCGCCGCCGCCCCCGCCAGGGCAACCCGCACGCCCATCGTCCAGGCACGGTCGCTTCGCTCCCTCTGATGAGGGGCTACGCGCCCCTCATGCACCCGCGTCCTGGATAACCTCTTGATACTCTCCCAAATAGTGAAACGAAAAACCGCAGCGTAGGCGGGGTAGGCCGTAGGAAACGCGAAGCGTTTTCATGGCCGTTTTTGGCCCCGCCGAAGCGGGCGGGCGGGCTGTTGGAAGGGCGGTAAATCTTTGATTTTCCGCGCTTTCAATGGACCGCCAGTCACCCTCTGGGATAGAGGTTCTGCCTGCTATTCAGTGCTTTTTGGTAGCAGATGCTGCGCTTTAATCCTGTCGCGCGTCCAGGGCCAGTGGAACCCTTCCAAACGGCGGCTCAGCGCAAGGTCCTCGCGGAGTTGGGCGTTCTCGCGCTTCAGGTCCTCGATGCGCTGCTCGGCCTGCGCGATGGCCTCGACCGCCGCGGCGTCGCGGTTGGCGATCTGGTCGGTCAGCCGCTCGACCTCGCGCTCGAGCGCGGCGATCTGGTCGCGGTACGGCTCGACTTGGGCCGCGACCAGATCGAGGACGGCCTCGGGGTCCTCGGGCGCGGGCCCGTCGGACGGCATCAGCGCCGCGGCGAGCGCGGACGCGGATGCGGGCGGGAGCAGCTGACGGCCGCGGCGGTCGCCGGGGTCGGTCACGGTGGCCAAGCCCAGCTCCTTGAGACGGCGTGCGGCGGTCGATTTGGACACGCCGCACGCCTTGGCGACGTCCGCGATCGTGCTCAAAGTCGCGGCATCGGTCTTTTTGGTCGCGTCACGGGTTGAATCGTTCACGGTCGCGCATCTCCCATACAAGCTAACATAAGGCCTATTATTGGCACCTTCATATATCAATCTACCTGCGATTATATCAAGTCGCGGCAGTGAATCGGTTCACAGCCCGCCCCATCTCGACGCATGACGCGTCTTTTGGGGCGTGATTCGGTTCGCATCGATTCTCGACCCAAAAGACGCGTCAGTGCGGCGGTATCGCGTCAGAACCTGAAATTCGGGTAAAGCATCTGGATGCCCTCGGGCCCGCGGAGGCGCCGCCACTCGGCATCGACGTACTTCTGGACGGCAAGGCACGCCAGCGCGTCCGCAAGGGACCCGTGGGACTTATCAGTCCACTCGTACTCGGCGATCCGCGCCGCCTCGGTCAGCTTGTACCACTTGTAATCCTCGCGAGCGCCGTCCCAGTCCCCCTGGAGTTTGGCGAACTCGTACATGGTGTCGGTGATGCGCGGCTTGCGGCCCGGTCTATACGGTCCGATGTTGACGGCACTGAGGAAACTCATGTCAAAGCCGACGTTGTAGCCGATGATCTCGTCGGCATCGCAGATGATCTGGCCGATTCTGCCATCGTCCTGCCAGATGCCGCGGCACTTCGCGACCGACTCCGGCGAGATGCCGTTGACCCTCTCCGCATCGGGCCACTCGGTCTTGCGCGTGGGCTTGTACCTCCTGTCGTGGAGCACTTTGCCGTCCCAATCGACGATGCTCAAGCTAAGAATCTCGTCCTCGTTGGGGTCGAGGCCCGTGGTCTCGCAATCCAGGCAGATGATCTTGGGACGTTCCTCGACCTCGAGGTATCCGAAGTTGCCCCCGTCGCGCTTTTTGGTGATTTTGATAGGGCTGCAGCTGGGGCCGAAGATGTGCGCCGCCTGCTCGATTTCCTCAGGGGTTCCGTCGATGCGAACCTTCATCGTGTCACTCCTCGCTAAGGGTCCAGTAGACCTCGCCGTCCACGTCGACGCGGTAGATTCCGAGTGTCGCCCCCGCGATCTCGAAGAACTCGTAGGGGTCGGCCGCGGCGCGGCCCGCGTCAGCGAGTTTCGCTGGCATGGACGCGATGGTGCGGACAAGTCCGCGATTGTCATCGGTTGACCGCGCCGCGGCCTCCCTCGCCGCGCCGAACTCGTCCCCGTCGGCATCGTAGGCGTTGACCGCGGCGGCGCGGTTCCTCGTCGCGTCGTCGGGGCTGTCCTCGCAGCTCGACCAAAGCTCTACCTTGAGCCCGTTCGGGCTCACGCCGAAACACTCCATTGTGATCGCGGCCGAGCCGTCGGCGCGGGTGTAATAGCTCTCGATGCGGCCGCGGCGGACGAATTGGCCGCGGTCTGGGCCGTCCCCGTAGTAGAGGGCCGTGCCGTCCGCGGCGCGGTAGGCGGAGTAGTAGACCTTAACGTTCACCGTCGGCCTCCAGCAGCATGCCGACGGCCTCGGCGATCTGGCCGCCGCGGGTGAATGGCACGCCGTTCGTGTATCGCAGCTCCTCAGTCAGCGCGACGGACAGGGCGCGGCGGCTGTCCTCGGTGTCAAAGGTCATGCCGGCGGTCTGTTCGAGAATCGCGCCGACCTCCACAAGGCGGTGGGTTCGAGCCTTCCGATCCGCCGCGGCCTTTTTCTTCTCGAGGTCCCGCAGCTCCTTCTTCAGCGCCGCCGCCCTCGCGGCCTGCTTGTCGGCCGCGGCCCTCTTCCGTGCGATCTGCTCGTCAATCGAAGCCGTCATATCGACCGCCCTTCCTGCTCGTTACGGTTTGTCATCGCAGAAAAATATACCCATCTACGCGGTAAAATTACGCAGGCAGGGTATATCACTACTTTAGTAGTGCGCACTTAGCACCACTTTTGCTGCGCAAAAGCGGTGCGTTGCGTGCGGTCTTGGCAGACGGCCCTACGCCCACGCCGTAGCGCCCGTTCGCCTTGGGCGGCTCACGTACACGGCGGCGGGGCTGCGCGGTCGCATCCGCTCCCTTGCGCTCCGCGCCCCTTGCCTGAAAGGAACTCGCATGGCCATCTACCACCTCAACGCCCGCGGCTGCTCGCCCTCGACTGGCGCGGGCGCTGTCCGCAAGGCCGCCTATCAATCTGGACAGGCGCTCGTCGAGGAACGGTCGGGGCGGCTCTGCGACTATGCCCGCAAGGAGCGCGTGACCGCCCAGGGGCTGGCCCTGCCCGCCGCCGCGCCGCCCATCGACCGCGGTGCCCTCTGGAACGAGGCCGAACGGGTCTGGGCCGAGGCGGGCGGCGGCAAGGAGCTCGTGGCCAAGCGCTTCGAGTTCGCGTTGCCCATCGAGCTGGATGAGCGCGGGCGGCTCGCCTGCGTGCGCGACTTCTGCGCACTGTTCCCCGCCAAGGCCTGCGACTGGGCGATCCACGACGACGGCCGCGGCGGCAACCCCCACGCGCATGTTTTGGTGTCGGCGCTCGACCTCGGTGCGGACGGCTTCAAGCCGCGTCCCAAATCGGAGAAGGGGCGGAGCTGGTATCTACTTGAGCGTGAGGGCGGCGAGCGAATCGTGATTCCCGCGACGGACTGGGCCGCGGCCAAGGCCGTCGGCTGGCAGAAGCTCTATAACTTCGAGGACGGCAAGCGCCGCACCATGAAGCAGGCGAAAGCGGAGGGCCTTGGCACCAAGGACCGCGTCAGCAAGAGCCCCGTCAAGATGCACCGCACGGAGGGACGCAGCGCCCGCGAGGTGGAGAAGGAGCAGCTGGTCGAGGTCCGCGCCGCCTGGGCGAGCATCGCGAACAGGCACCTCGCGGCGCACGCCGCGGCCACTGGTACCGCGGCTGTGGCCATAGACCATCGCTCTAATAAAGATAGGGGGCTGGACGAGCAGCCGACCGTCCACGAGGGCGGCGCGGGGCTGATCGGGCACACCGACCGCGTGAAACTCAACAAGGAGATACGCGAGCGCAACGCCCGCCTGTGCGTCCTGCGCTCCGAGCTGCAGAACGAGGGCGCCGCCCTCGAGCAGCTGCAGCAGGAGATCGCCGACCTCGAGAGCAAGCGCCGCACGGCCGAGCATTCGTGGCAGTCGCGACCGCGCAAGGGCGAGCGTCAGCGCAAGGCGGCCTTAGCCAAGCGCCGCCGCGCGGCTATGGCCACCGCCGCGGCGGCTACCGCGGCAAGGAAGCGCGCGACCGCCGCGGCAGCGGACCAGACCGACACCCGCGCCGAGCTTATCGTTCAGCTCGACGAGCAGATCGCCGCGCTCGACCTCAAAATCAGGACGCTGCAGGGCGGCAATTCTGCCGCGATGCTGTCTGGTCCCCTGCGGGAGGCCGCGGCGCTGGGAGTCGAGCGCCGAAAGCTCGCCGACGAGCGGGCGCGTCTCGCGGGCGAGGACACCGCGCCGCGCAGGCCCGAGCCGCCCCAGACTGAGCAGAAGCACCGCGGCCCCAAGCACTAGCCGCCGCGGTAGCTTCAGCTACATCGGCGCCGGCTATGGCCATGACCGTTCGCGGCGGCAATCCCGCCGCCCGTGGCCACCACTGGTGGTAGGCGTAAAAAAACGGTGGAGCGGCTGCAAAAGAGACGCCCCACCGGGTAAAATCAGGTTGTGCCGCGAAACCCGCTCCTAGTCGGTCAAACTTTGGGAACGCGGGCAACGCAGGTACGAACGAATTGATAGCCCGGTGCCCGCCGGGCTATTTTTTTCTCCCTTCGCTATCCGTTCTGCTTATATTCCTTCCACCACCGGATCGCGTACATGACGGACCGGATGATGCTGGCCATATAGGCCGTGGCACGCAGGATTTCAAGAATCAAATTCATAGGCCGCTCCAATCAAAGATCGAAGCGTTGCCCGCAGACGGGTTTCGCGGCGGTCAAGATTCTACCCCACGTCCTGTAAAGGCAGGGCCTTAGCCATCGGCGTCGGCAAATAGCAAAAAGGGGGCTTCCCGTTTGGGAAGCCCCCTTGCGCTTCATTCGGTTTTGTTGTAGCGATTTGAACATATTTTGTACGGCAGCGTACGTGTATCTACCTGCGAAAATAGTCAAAAAAAAATAGCAGCCTGCCCGCCGTAGCGGGCGGGCTGCTGCTATTATTGGGCTGTGCGTTGGTGCTACCAACACCTTCGCACGAGTAGAGGCGAGCTACCAACTCGCGATTCTACAGCGCCAGGAAAGCTACTGAGCCGCTTGCCTGACATGTCTATCATAGCAGCAACCCGCAGGTCACGCTATTAGCAAGCTGAGAATTCGCAAATGGGAGCCACCTCAATGGCTCCCATTTTTTGTGGAGCGACACATAGGCCGTTCCACGTCGGCACGGGTTGTATGCCCGTTAAAAAAGGTAGCCCTTAGCTCGAATAACGTGAGACTGTGACAGGCAGAAGGACAGTC
>NZ_JBGORS010000012.1:0-30376 GCF_041537385.1 Collinsella aerofaciens | reverse complement strand
TGGGCGGGAATCGCGCACTCCATATTTTGTTCACAAATGAATAGGTCCCTCAGTCGCATCACTGGGGTTAAAACTGAAGCATTGGCTTCTGATATTGGCGATGACCAGCTGTTTTATGAGTATTGAGACATCGGTCATCTCTGGAGCGCTACTTTACCCCAAAGGCATCAGCTATTTGTTTCCCATCGGTAAAAGGCGGGTTTTGTTCGCCAAGCGTTCTTATATATAGATAGATACGGGTTCGAACCCGTGCACCGGCAACAAAAAAGACGGCCAACCGAAGTTGACCGTCTCAACAATCTTTGGGTGGGCCGTCAGGGGTTCAGCCTGCTCCGCAGGCGGCCGCTGCGGCGCTTCGCGCCTTGCGCGCTGCGCTGGCAAACGCTCACGCGTTTACTCAGCTCCGCGCCCCGACGGGTTCGAACCCATGCCTTGGCAACAAAAAAGCGACCAACCGGAGTCGATCGCTTTCTATTCTATGGTGGGCCGTCAGGGGTTCGAACCCTGGACCTTGGGATTAAAAGTCCCCTGCTCTGCCAGCTGAGCTAACGGCCCGCGGGTGGCATTGTACCACGGTCTAGGACTATTCCCAACTCCATTGGCCGTTCTGGAAAATCACAACTTCACGTCCATCAGGCGTAATGCCCGTAATATCGATGTCGTCCGTGCCGATCATAAAATCGACGTGCGTGCTCGAGACGTTAACACCATGCTCCAGGAGCTCCTCCTTGGACATGTCGTACCCACCCTCGATGCATTCGGGGAAACCGACACCTAGCGCGAGATGGCAGCTAGCGTTCTCGTCATAGAGCGTATCGTAGAACAGAACACCACTTTCGCGGATCGGCGTGTTCTTGGAAATGAGCGCGACCTCTCCCAGGTGAGCAGCGCCCTCGTCAGTATCGATGATACTTGCGAGCGTTGCCTTGCCCACGCGGGCGTCGTAGCCCACCACGCGGCCGCCCTCGAACTTAATCCAAAAATCGTCGACTTTATTGCCGTGGTGGATGAGCGGCATGGCCGAGTACACGATACCGTCGGCGCGCATGCGATCGGGCGAAGTGAAGACTTCCTCGGTGGGAATGTTGGGGAAGAAGGGGTGCCCATCGGGCGTCTTGCCCTTGCCGCCGGCCCACTCGTGACCCTTCGTCATGCCAATCGTCAGATCGGTTCCATTTGCCGCGGTGTAATGCAGGCGGTCGAAACGATTGTCGTTCAGGAAACGCAGGTTCTTTTCGAATGCGGCGTCATGGAGTTCCCAGTCGCTCTCTGGGTCCTGGCCATCGGCGCGAGCGGTGTGCAGAATCGCATTCCACAGCTTATAGATTGCAACCTCATCGGCGTCTCCCGGGAACACCTCGCGCGCCCAAGCCACGACCGGAGCGCCGGCGATGCACCACGGATTGATGTTGTAATCCAGTCCACGGCGGAAAACTTTGCACTGCGTGTTCTTTGCCTTAGAAGCTGCAGCGGGCTTAGCGGGATCGATGCCCTTAAGGGCGGCGGGGTCCGCACCCTCGATAAAGATAAAGCAGGCACCGTCCTGGGCCAGGGAATCCAGCTGCAGGCGCTTCCACTCGGGCGTCTGCTCAAAATAGCTTTTCTCGACATGCTCGTACGTGAGCCTCGTCACGGCATCATCGGCCCAGATGACCGTCACGTGGCCGGCGCCGGCAGCATAGGCCTCCGCGACCACCACGCGCGCAAACGGCACGCACTCAACCGGAGACTGAACGACGACTTCCTGGCCGGGCTTAACGTTTACGCCCTTGCGGACGACCAGGCGCGCATAGTTTTTAATCTTGGGCTCCAGGGACTTCATACCCTCCAGGGCCTCTTCGACCGTCAGGGCAGCTCGAATCATGTGCCACTCCATCTATCTATAGAACAGTAAAAAGGCGCGCCGCAAAAACGACGCGCCTTATATCTTAGCGATAAGTATGTATGCAAACGCTACTTCTTCTTGGAGTCCTTCTTGTCCTCCTCGGCAGCTGCGCGCTCGATAAGAGCGTTGAGCTTGTTCTCGGACATGCCCTCGGCCTGCGCGCGGTACATGTTGCGCAAGGGACGAATACGAGCGAAGTCGTAGATAAAGTCACCCAGGATGATGACATAGGACAAAACGATGCCGACCATCTGGACAGGGCTGGACACCATGCCAGCGGGAGCGAAGTACAGCGAGGCCCAAATTGCCACGACGAGCACCATGCCAATGGCGAGCACAATCCACCAGATGCGACGGCGCTTGGTGTAGTCCTCGTCCTGCTTGAGGAGGATATTCGACACCGTATAGATGCGGTCCTCCTTGGCGCGCTGCTTAGCCTTGCGGGCGCGCTTCTCCTCTTTAGAGAGGCCCTCGAGGTTCTCGCCCTTCTCGAGCTCTTTGCGGCGTGCCTTAGACGAAGCCGGCACGACGCGAACGGAGCTCGCTGCTTGGCGGGCGGGCTTAGCAGATGCGGCAGACTTGCGCGCAACCCCGGTAACTTCGTGGGATTGCGTGCGCTTGTTCGTGGCGCTACGGGTACTCACTTATGCATTCTCCTTCATGCTTGTGAACTGGGAGCCCGTGATGATCTGGAAGGCCTCGCGATAGCGCTCGGACGTGCCATCGATGACCTCGGCGGGCAGGTGCGGGGTCTCCCCCGTCATATCCCAGTTGGCCTTGAGCCAATTGCGGACGAATTGCTTGTCGTAGCTAGGCTGGATCTTGCCCTCCTCGTAGCTGGCAGCAGGCCAGAAACGGCTGGAGTCGGGCGTGAGGCACTCGTCGATCAGCGTGACCTTGCCATCGATGACACCAAACTCGAACTTGGTGTCGGCAATGATGATGCCACGGGTCGCGGCGTACTCGGCAGCGGCCTTGTAGATCTTGAGGGAAAGGTCACGAATCTGCGTGGCGATGTCCTCGCCCACGATCTCGCAGCAACGCTCGAACGAGATGTTCTCGTCGTGGTCACCGATCTCGGCCTTCGTGGACGGCGTGAACAACGGCTCGGGAAGCTTGGAAGCCTCGGTCAGGCCCTCAGGCAGCTGGATGCCGCAGACGGTGCCGTTCTCGTCGTAGGTCTTCTTGCCCGAACCGGTCAGATAGCCGCGGACGATACACTCGATAGGAATCGTCTGGGCCTTCTTAACCAGCATGGCGCGGCCAGCGAGGTAGTCACGATACTCAGCAAACTCCTCGGGGAAATCCGCCGGGTCGATGGAAACGAGATGGTTGGGGACGATGTCGGCAAACTTATCGAACCAGAATGCCGAGATGCGATTGAGCACCTCTCCCTTAAACGGAATCTCGTCGGGAAGAATGAAGTCGAACGCAGAAATGCGGTCGGTGGCGACCATCAGCAGGTTTTCACCGGCATCGTAAATATCACGAACCTTGCCACGGGAATCCGGACGACGCTCCATCGTTGTCACGTGAGTCACTCCTTACCTAAATACGACAGAAATGCGGGTTCTTTCCCGCATGTTTTCGCAAACTCGGAGCGGCAGGGACGCGGCCCCTCCTTCACCGAATAGCGAAAAGCTAGTGCTCCATTGTAGTAGATGCCGCGTCCGCCGTGTGCTCGCGGGGCAGATGAATTGTAAAAGTCGTACCCTTTCCAAGCTCCGACTCCACGGATATGTAGCCATGGTGACGCTCGACGATCTGCTTGGTCACGGCGAGGCCGACGCCCAGGCCGCCAGCTTCGCGGGCGCGGCTGGCATCGGCGCGCCAAAACCGCCCGAAAATGCGCGACAGATCGTCCTTGGCAATACCGATGCCGGTATCAGAAACGGCAATGCTGACGTGCCTGCGGTCACTGAGCACCGACACCACGACCCAACCGCCCTCGGGGGTGTAGCGCATGGCGTTGCTCATGAGGTTGATAACACATTGCGTGATCATGTCGGGATCGGCCTCGACGACATCGTCGTGCCCTTGGGTTTCATCTGCAAAGCGAAGACGAAGGTCACGGTCGGCAAACAGACGCTCCTGGCCGTTCACAATCGATCGCACGAACGGAACCATGTCCACCGGTTCTAGATTGAGCGGAGCCGTGCTGTTTTCCATACGCGATAGGTCGAGCATCTGCTGCACCAGACGAGCCAGGCGACGCGTCTCGGAAGCAACGGTCTCCAAATGCTCATCGTCGGTGGGATACACGCCATCCTGCATGGCCTCGACCGTTGCGAGCATGGCCATAAGCGGCGTGCGAAGCTCGTGTGCAACGTCTGAGGTCAGGCGCTTCTCGTGTTTCATATCCTTCTCGAGCGAGGTGGCCATCTCATCGAAGGTCTCACCCAGCTGATCGATCTCGTCATCACCGCGCAGCCCCGTGCGAGCCGACAGGTCGCCGTCACGGATTTGCTTTGCGGTACTGGTGATACGATGAATCGGCTTGGTGAGCATGCGCGACACGAGCGATCCGATAACGACCGAAATGCAGATTGCAACAACCGCGGCGAGGGCCATGGCGTTAAAGGTCTTCTCCCTAAACGCAGAGTCCGCCTTGGTGAGCAGAGCATCGGAGCCGATGGCCCACAGCTTTACCTGTCCGACATGCTCGCCGGAAGACGTTACAATCTCGACGTTAGCAACGCTATCGGAGTCGGTTGGAGCAGACGAGACCGGGCTATGCGATGCTTTTTTACCGCTCGAGCTGCTCGACGCTGATTCGCTCTCGCGCACATCGGCGGTCGCGCTTGCCGAAGGCCATGAGTCGTCATAAACGACAACGCCTTTCTTGTTGACGACTTGCATACTCAGGTCGTCGGACACCAAACTCGATGTCGCGACCGTACGTAGCTCGCCCGCAGTCCAATTGCCGTTTTCCTCATACGACGTCGCAAGCTTTTCGGCAGCGGAATTTGCGATTTCGACGATATTGGAGCGCGTGTAATCCGAAAAGACCGTGCCCCACACAACAGAGACCACGCCCACCAGCACCAATACCGTCATGAGCGATGTCAGAGCAAAAGCAAGTGCCATGCGCGAGGGATAGCTCATCGTTGGCCGTGAATCGGAACGAGGCGTGTTCCAACTAGCCTTGGAACCCGCCTCGCTCTCCTGCTTGTGCTTTTGTCCGATTTCAAAGCGCGCAGGTGTCATATGTGATTTCCC
Source organism: Collinsella aerofaciens (assembly GCF_041537385.1). Classification (GTDB taxonomy): domain Bacteria; phylum Actinomycetota; class Coriobacteriia; order Coriobacteriales; family Coriobacteriaceae; genus Collinsella; species Collinsella aerofaciens_BV. Next base: position 25,272 of record NZ_JBGORS010000012.1, on the reverse strand, counting down.
TATTTCTCGTCCGACTTATCGGTCTTGGCCGGAGCCTCGAAGCGATAGCCGACACCGTGGACGGTGTAGAGCCACTTGGGCTTCTTGGGATCATCGCCCAGCTTGGCGCGAAGGTTCTTCACGTGGCTATCGATGGTGCGCTCATAGCCCTCAAAGTCGTACCCAAGCACCTTCTCGACCAGCTCCATACGGTTGTAGACACGGCCGGGATGACGAGCAAGCGTGGTGAGCAGCTTGAACTCGGAAGCCGTCAGATCGACTTCCTTGCCTTCGACCAAGATCTTGTGGCCCGAGATATCGATGACCAGATCGCCGAAGTCGAGTACCTCGACGGCGGGCTCGTCGGCCTGATGGGCACGACGGAACAGGGCGCGTACGCGGGCGACAAGCTCGCGCGGCGAGAACGGCTTAATCAGGTAGTCGTCGGCGCCGAGCTCAAGACCGATAATACGGTCCTCGATCTCGCCCTTGGCAGTCAGCATGATGATGGGAACATCCGAGGTATCGCGAATGGTGCGGCAAACGCGCTCGCCGGGGATCTTGGGGAGCATAAGATCGAGCACGACCAGGTCGAACTGATGCTTCTCGAACTCCTCGATCGCGGACTGGCCGTCGCCGACGCCCACAACCCAGTAGCCTTCGCGCTCGAGATAGGCAGCGACGGCGTCACGGATTGCCTTCTCATCCTCGACCAGCAGAATCTTTTTTGCATCTGAAGCCATAACACGGCCCCCCTGTCTCAATTAGCTAAGAACAAGCCCATTTTAACGCACCTGAGCCCGCCGGATGCCGCTATGACGCGGCAGCTCGGCGGGCGGTACTCACAATTACAACGCGTTTATTCCCCTGTTGGCGCCTTTTTAACCCCTCTAAGATTAAAGAGAGAATAGGCGTGCGGTGACCGTCTCGGGTATACCCTGGCTGTTGCGCACTGTGGCGTACGTAAGGAATGAGTCCGATTTTCCCGCCGTAGCTGGATAATCGCCATACTCCAAAGCGCGGTCGGGCGACAGCAGCGAGCCATAGGTCTTGGCAGAGGTGTCGATGAGAAAATGCGATGCTTGCACCTTAACGAGATATTTATTCTTCTTGCCGGCAGCACATGCGAGCGGCTCGCGTGACAGAAAGAGGTACGGCCCTCCCTCATTACCGATATACGTGCCCATGTTGCCCAGACTGCCCACGCCACTATAGGTCGCCTCGATAGAAAACACGAAGGTATCGCCCATATATACGGCCTCGAATGGCGAGACTGACGAGGGAAGGACTAGCTGGGCACGTTTGGTGTTGTTACCATCGGTCAGATCGATTGCCGTTATGCCGTAGTAGACGCCCTCGTCGTTGCGGACACGCGGCGAGATGGTCAAAATGCCGTCGCTCACGCGTGGGGCCGACGCAAAGCGGCCCGTCGATTTCCAAATTGTCTCGGCCTTAGATTCATCAAGCGAGCGACGATAGCAAAACGAATCGTTACTCGTTTTATTGCCGCCTGCCGAAGGCATTTTATACCAGATGACTGATGACCCGAACGCCGTAAACAGTGGCGGATCGTAGTCCTTGCCACCTCGATCGAGCTCAACCACGTCGCCAGAGAGCGAAGCGCCCGACAGATTTTGAGCGTAGAGCTTCCACGATGAATTGGCAAAGTTCATCTCAACCCACGCAAACACGCCATCGCCGGCACGGACATCGTAAAAAGCATATCCCGTGCCCTCGATAGGATCCTCAATTAATGTGGTAAGTGAGCCATCGCCCAGGTTGAGCACACCGAGTGTGTTGGCATGCAGTGCCGATGCGGGCGCCATCATTGCCGCAGCATAGTCACCCTCGCAGTAGTACAGCAATGTGCCCAGCGGCAGCGTCCACGATGCCGCCGGCTCAAGATCGATGTCGACTGCCTCGTACTCATCCGTAATCGAGATGATCTTGGAATCGTCCTTGATAACCTGCGGCTCGCCAGCGGCATCATCACTGGTGCCTGTTTTTTTCGAACATCCGGCAAGCACCGTGGCAGCGCCCGCGGCAGCTCCACCGAGTACAAAGCCGCGGCGCGATATTCCGTTCTTGATGTGGTCGACGATACCCATTAGGCGATCTCGGCGCGGGCGGCCTCGATAGCGCGCGTAAGCTGATCGGCGCAAGAGGTCTTCTTCATGCCGCAGGTATTGCCGGCAAGAACCTCGATCACACGGTCGGCAGGAGCGCCCTCGACCAGTTTGGAGATGGCCTTGAGGTTGCCATCGCAGCCGCCGGTAAACTCGACGCCCAGTACCTTGCTGCCGTCGTCGGAAAGATTGAGATGGATATTGCGAGAGCACACGCCCTGAGGCTTGTAGTCAAAGCTAATCATTGAGATCCCCTCTCATAGAGAAATTTCAGATGTCTATTATCCCCGCCCGGGCCGATATAGTATCGCGGGCACCGATTCAACATCCTACGATGCACAAACCGGTGACTGCAATACTAACGATTCGCGTCCTGAGCGTGAACTTCACGCTTCTCTTGATACATGTTATGGTCGGCAACGCGGTATATCTCGGCTAGCGTACAGCCGGGTGTCTCTACCGTCGCGATGCCAAATGACGCGCTGACGGCCAGCGCATCATCGCTCGCCGCAGCAAGACCGCGGCGAAGATCTTGCACCAATTGACGCGCGGACTCGCGATCAGTGTAGGGGCATATCAACAAAAACTCATCTCCACCAACGCGCATGGGCACAAACTTCTCGCCTGCCACCTGCCTCAATACAGACGCCGTACGCCGCAGCAACTCATCGCCCATTTCGTGACCGTAAAGATCGTTGGTGCGCTTGAGGTGGTTGCAGTCCATCATGATCACACTCACGGGCAGGGATTTGTTCACCGAGTCATCGCCAAGGGACTCAAGGTAATTTCTATTGCGAAGCCCCGTCAGTTTGTCCTGAAAAGAAAGCTCTTCGGCGCGCTTTGCCATCGAGATGTTATGCGTCGCCACGACGACCGACTCCAGCCGGCCTTGCTCATCGCGATGCTGGGGGACAACCTGTAGCGAGTACCAAGCGCCTCGACAATCTCGCACCTCGGCAGCCAAGTACGGTACGCCCTCCATACGTTCACGAAGCGTACTTATATCTACGAGCCCCACGACCGCTTCGCGGCTTTCGGGGCTCACGATATCCCGGCAGACCGTGTCCATAAAGTCATATGCCTCGCTGTGCTCGGCAAATATCTTCGCTATCGCCGGCGACATATTGATCCCCTCGATCTCGAGGGTGTCGAGATGCAAAAGGAAGGTCGAATCGTAGATGGCGCTTATGGCATTGATAATGCCGAGCTGTTTATCCTTTTCGACCAAATTGCGGTGGTCAACGATATTTCGAGCCAACAGCACCACGACCCAAAACGCAAGGCTCACCAAGACGCCAGCAGCGACAAATGTGATCCTGCCAGACATGACCTCAGATTTGGGATATAGCGCAAACAGGCGGTAGTCCTTATACGCCGCACGCACGGCATACCAGGTAGCCCCCCCCGATATTCGACACGTGTTAGTCCTTCGTCTTTCCAGTCAATTCCACTATCGACGAGAAGTCGAGCAAGGGTTATATCGACGGTCGAATCGTTTGAAGAAACGATTTGTGCATCGCGCATCACGAGCACCGTTGGGCTCTGATGGAATGTGTTGTTCACGAGCACGTCGGCGATCGTGTACGAATAATCATCGGCGGGCTCGGGCGCAAGCGATCGGTACCCCAGCGCTACGCCATCACCGTACGGAACGGCACTCACGGCAAAGTCGACATCGCGACGCTCAACGACGGTGGAGTAGGACACCTTGGAGCCTCGATACATCGATACGACCGACGAACAGGCCAGCTCCTCTCGCCACAGCATCAGCGGATCGCGACCGTCGATATCGTAATGAGCGGCCATATGGCCGTCGGCGTCCATGACCAGCATTCCCGAAAGGTGCTCGGTATGGACGTACTCCTCGACGCGATCATCGTTGACCTCAACGCGATCAGGCGGCAAGAACGTCGAAAACGACTCGACCGCGGCATCCAAATTGTGCGTCGCCTCGGTTTTTCTTCCCTGCTCATATCGGTCATATTTTTCGCAGGCGGCCTGTAAAAACACCATGGCTTCCCGGCCAAACCTAAGCGTCTTATCGAGGCAGCGATGCGTGACGACCGTATACAGCAGGCCCAACAAGACAATGCTGGTCACAACGGCGACAGCCGCGGTAACTAAATGCTTTCGATGCAAGCGGCGCTCATCATTTGTCATGATTCCGCTCCTTGCCTACCTGTCGTCGCCCCTGCCTTTGTAACTGTCCACAATGCGCTCAATCGTGCCATCTCGGTCCATGTCGAACAGCACGGTATTGAGGTTTTTGACGTACTCCCCCTCATAGCTGTTCTCAAACGCAACGCCCAGGTCAACTGTCATAACGTTGTCGGCAAACACGCGATAAACACCGGGATACTGCGCGACGAGCCGGTCGAGCGATTGAACGTCCGCCATCCAACAGTCAACATAACCTTTGACCAGGGCAGCTTTGCAGAGTTCGGCAGAGCCATATGATTTGATGTGCACATCCGGCGAGATCCCTAGGTCCCCGGCAAGCAATCGGCGTTCACTCACCGAACCCGCAATCACCGCAATGGTCTTGCTTCCATCGAGAGACGCCAAACCCTTGATACCACTCGTTTTCTTGGCGGCAACCGAGACTGTCACGGTCAGATACGGCTCAGTCCAGTAATAATCGTCTTCGCGATAATTGGGCGAATAGTCGCACCACAGACAATCGATATCGCCGTTTTTGAGCAGGCGATCGCGATCATTCCAAGATATGTCAACAAATTGCGGTTTGATTCCAGCACGCTTGCAGGCCTCGCGGGCGATATCGATATCGATACCGGCATAATCGCCTGTGGTATCGACATACACATAGGGGTCATTATCCGTAACGCCAATCTTGAGCACCGGGAGATCTCTGTCGGCTTCATTCGAGGAGGAAGAACTGCTTCGAACGGTATACGTCAGGGCGCCCGCACAGACGGCAACAAGGAGTATGAGCGTGAACGAGACGATGGTGGCTCGTTTGATACGTCTGGGCACACGGCTCTTTTCATCGAAACAGCAGATAAGGTTCATTTTATTACCCGGGCGCATATGCGACAGTAAAAAAAGCGCCTCGCCCAAGACGGGCAAGGCGCCAAAGGTTGAAATGCATCCGCAAGCGGTCGAATTAGGCTAACCCTACTCGAGGCTCAGCTGCTCCAGGCGATCGAAGACTATGTCGATGCGGGTGACGAGCGGGGTACCCTAACGCTCGAAACGTTTACGCATAAGAGCGAAAGCGATCAGCGCAACGCCTGCGACAGTAGCAATAAAGGCAACCGCAAGGGCCTGGTCGCCCGTATTGGCGAGCGCGCCCTTAGTAGCCTTAACAGACTTTTTGGTCACCTTAGTCGTCGTCTGCTGACTAGGCTGGGACGGCGTCACGGGCTGCGTAGGCTGAACCGGCTCGCCATTGGCCTCCTCGCCTGTCACCACGTACGTCGAGAAGTGGCTCGTGCGGAAGCAAAGGTAATCGCCCTCGTTCCACGTATCCATAGCCTGAGTGGAACCATCCTCGGCAACGTAGAGCACCTTGAGATTGGTGAGCGCCTTCATGGCTGCGGTCATCTTGACACGAACGATGAAGGACATGCCATCGAAGTCCTCGATAACCTCGCCATTCTTGAGAAGCTTGATATCGAGCTTCTCAGCAACCTTGGTAGCCCCCTGCTCAAGGCCGGAAATCGTAGCATTGGCGGCGTCGGTAAGATTTGTCGGCTCCTCGACCACAAGAGAGATGCTGTTGTTCTGGGCAATGCCGGCAGCGGCATTGTTCTCGGCGCTTACGCTAACGTCCGTTCCGTCGCTACCTGCAACGCCCGCAATGGTCCTCGCCGCTACAGTAACGGTGCAGGTCATTGTTTTGTCACCACAGGTGACGGTGATCGTGGCGGTACCGGCCTTAAGCGGCGTCACGACGCCGTCTTTGACCGTAGCGATCGACGAGTCGCTGGAGGTCCAGCTCACCGTCGTATCGTCTGCATCGGCAGGACTCACAGTTGCGGAGAGCTTTGCGGAGGCATCACCGACGGTAAAGGACAGGCTCGTCTTGTCGAGCTCGACTTTCTGGACGGGGTTGGTCACGGTCACCGAGACGGTTTGGGAGAGCGACTCTGCAGTGATGACAAATGAGCCAGAACCGGTCTTGAGGGCGGTAACGGTGTAGGAGCCATCGCCGTTGTCGACAACCTTAAACGCCTTCGAAGCGCCCGTGTCATCCAGAGCAAGCTTGGTCTCGTCGACCTCACCCGCAAGGGCTCCAACAAGAGAAATCTTCACGGTGCCCTCTTCGCCCTTCTTAAGGTTAAGAGCGGTCTGGTCGACCGTAAGGTTCGTTGCGGGATTAGAGACGGTCACCGCGCAATCCTGAGAATAGACGCCGTCTTCAGTCGAAACGGTGATGGTTGCGGCGCCCTTGGAGACAGCCGTCACCTTTCCGGTTTGATCGATCGTAGCGACGCTCTCATTGCTGGACTTCCAAACAACTGTCTGGTTAGCCTCCGCGGGAACGACCGCCGCCTTAAGCTGCTCGGTTGCAGCGCCCGCAAGCGCGACCTTCTGCTTATCGAGCGTGATGCCCGTAGCAGGCTGAATAACGGTCACCTTGCACGTGGCGCTATACTCGCCGTCCTCAGTGGTAACGGTGATCGTGGCAGCACCGGCCTTGACCGGGGTCACGACGCCGTCCGCAACCGTGGCGACCTCCGGGTCGCTCGAAGACCAGGACACATTCTTATTCGTTGCATTGTTGGGCTCAACCGTTGCGGTCAACGTCGAGGGCTCACCGCCCACAGCAAGCTTAAGATTCGACGCGCTGAGGCTGACGCCCGAGACCTTTACGACCGGAGTGGTTACCGTAATTGTATCCGTGGTTGCAGAGACCCCATCAACCGTTGCCGTGATCGTGGCATCACCGTCACCGACAGCGGTAACAAGACCGTTAGCGTCGACGGTAAGGACGCTCTCGTTGGAAGAGGACCAAACAACCTGGCTGGCCTTGTCATCAGGGGAGACCTTTGCCTTCAGCTGCTGAGTCGTGCCTTTATCCATGGAGGTTGAGTAGCTGTCCGCAATGGAAACCGCAGTCTTTGCAGGCTCCTCGCCAGGCTTGACAACATGAACGGTCATCGTGTCGCAGAGACGACCACCCAAGTACATTGAAACCGTTGCATCGCCGTAACTATGAGGCACTAAATACCCCAAGTAACTGCCACCACTAAACATCGGTCCTTTTACCTCGAGGACATCGGGATTATCTGAAGTGAAAGAATACTTTGCGCCGGCATAGGAGTCCATCAATTCCTCAGCGCTTTTGCTCAGCACGCCCTTTGGATATTCAAACCCCCTGTCACATTCCAGCCAAAGCCAATCTTTGGATATACTATCTGAACTGACCTCACAGGGAAATGTATAATCGCTCGACACAAACTTAGCCTTCGAAAGGCTCACTTCCGCAGGGTCGACAACCTTTATCTCAAAGGGATGGTCATTGCCAAGGCCATCACGAGCATGAGCCTTAACGGTGCCAGGCTTTATTGCCTTAAACGAGTTTTCACCATCGATAAGCTCAACGACATCGTTGCTTTCCAGAGAATAGGTTACAGCGCCAAAGTCCGCACCCCAATGTGCGCGCTGGCATGCCTTCAGTACTTCATTTGGAGAAACGTTGAGAATGGCAGTCAGATAATAGCTGTCCCCAACCAGCATCTTTTGCTTTTTGTTCCCACGCTCATTGAATCCGGGCTCCTGATTCTCGGTTACAACATCACATAGCTTCTTCGTCTCAACTTCACCGTTGCAATAGTCGACAAGAACCTTGGCCTCTTTAGCATCTTTCGACAACGCCTCGAGTTGCAAAGAAGCGCTTAGCTCGGAAGTTCCATATGATGAATAATTCGAATTCACCCTTGCCTGGACTTTGGAATCCTTTGAGGGGTCTTCCTTAATAACAAAATATGTGGCCGCACGGCTCTCGTCCACGGGACGAACGTCAACTCTCCCCTCTAGTAATGCATAATGCGTGTTCCCGCATTTTTGCGGACAATCATCCGTGTAACCCAGCGTTGCGGTGTTTGTCGTCGCACCAGATTGGTCGTAAGAAACGAAACTGACCTTAATTGGATTGACTTTAGCCACACTTTTAATCTTAAGAGAACCGTTTAAACTCTCGTCGGTCTTGCTCTTCAGGGTTATAGTCGTTGTGCCAACTTTGGTGGGGCTAATTGTCAATACCCAACTATGTGACTCATAACTTACCTTAGCGATATCCTCGTCAGACGATGTGATATCGATATCGCTAGGGTCAATGTGCGCCCATTCGTGATTTTTATTAAAAAAGGAAAGCCTTCCTTTCACCGTCTGTCCAACAGCGACATCAAATTCTGACCACACATCGCCTGTAGACGAATCGTATGGGAGAAACGATGCACCCATGGAACCGTCCTGCGACTCCAGCATGACAGCATCCGCATGCGGGGCGGCCACCGTCAGCCCAAACGTTGCCGCCGTTAAAGCAACACAGATGCCTGCGGCCATCCTCCAAAGCCCTTTTCTCATTCCCCTAAGTCCAATCTCTCGTGAAAAAATGCAGCATTCTCCCACACATTAAAATTGGCTTAAGGATACCCCCCCCCCCGACTGAGACTGGCAAGCTAGTGTTTGTCGGAAGAGTCAAATTATCGGCAAGCGATGCTCCCGCATCATAAAATCGCCTGTTGAAGTGAAGCATTCCCGACACTCTCACGCAAAAGCCCCGTTGGCAAAACGGGTTACCAACGGGGCTTGGGCTAGAAAGTCATACATCAACTGGGACCAAAAGAAAACTAATTGGTTTGACTGCGTCCCAAATCGGTCAATTAGAACTCGAGCTGCTCCAGGCGATCGAAGACTGTGTCGATGCGGGTGAGGAAGTCCCATGGATCAAAGATCTCGTCGAGCTTCTCCTGGCTGACGGTGCAGCGCGGATCGGCCTCGAGACGCTCCTTAAAGGTGGGGCCGGAGACACAATCCTGCACCTCGTGCCAGGTGGCCATGGCGTTCTCCTGCACAATGGCGTACGCATCCTCGCGGGTGATACCCGTGTCGACGAGGGCAAGCAGGACCTTGGAGGAGAAGATGAGGCCGCGGGTCTTGTTGAGATTGGCCATCATGCGGGCCGGATACAGCTGTAGGCCGCCGATAACGCGAATGAGGCACTGGAACATATGGTCAAGCGCGATGAAGCTATCGGCCTGGGCGACACGCTCGGCGGAAGAGTGCGAAATGTCGCGCTCATGCCACAGGGCAACGTTGTCAAAGGCGACCTGAGCGTTGGACTTCACGACGCGCGACAGGCCGCAGACCTTCTCCATGGTGATAGGGTTGCGCTTGTGCGGCATGGCGGAGCTGCCCTTTTGGCCCTTGCGGAAGGGCTCCTCGGCCTCGAGCGTATCGGTCTTCTGCAGGTTGCGGACCTCGGTCGCGATGCGCTCGCAGGTGGCCGCTGTAGTGGCAAGCACGCCGGCAAGGTAGGCATGGTGATCGCGGCTGATGACCTGCGTGGACAGCGGATCGTGGACCAGGCCCAGGTGCTCACAGACGTACTCCTCGACGAACGGCTCGATGGAGCTGTAGGTGCCGACGGCACCGGAGATGGCACCGAAGGCAACGTTCTTGCGAGCGTCCTCAAGACGATCGAGATCGCGCTTGAGCTCCCACGCCCAAGAGCCAAACTTCATGCCGAAGGTCATCGGCTCGGCATGGATGCCATGGGTGCGGCCGGCGCAGAGTGTATTGCGCTCCTCGAAGGCGCGGCGCTTGCAGATCACGCCGAGCTTCTTGACGTCCTCGATAATCAGGTCACACGCCTGAGTAAGCTGATAGCACAGAGCAGTATCACCCAGGTCGGAGCTGGTCATACCGTAGTGAACCCAGCGACTAGGCTTGGGCTCGCCCTCGGGAACATCGGCGTCGATATATTCCTTCATGTTGGTCAGGAAGGCGATGACATCGTGGCGCGTGACCTCCTCGATCTCATCGACCTTTGCCTTCTCAAAGTTGGCGTGATCGCGGATCCACTGGGCCTCTTCTTTGGAAATACCGATCTTGCCGAGCTCCGCCTGAGCCTCGCAGGCCAGGACCTCAATCTCCTGCCAAATGGCGTACTTGTTCTCGAGGGAGAAGATGTGTCCCATCTCCGGGCGGGTATAGCGATCGATCATAGCGGCTCCTTTTTGGTTATTGGCACGTTGGTCGTAACCCAACCATTGTACCGTGCGCAGGTGCGAGTATGGGCAGCAGGCATTAACCTAACATTTTGTGGCATAGAGCGGGCATGAGGACGTCTGCGTATTTGCGAAGCAAATACGCACCGGCTGCGGCGACACACCCGGACCTACGCCCATGCGCGGGCAAAATGGGCTGAATCCGACGCTCCCGAGGTCTCCCGTGCTCGATGGAGCGGGCAACGGGACATCCGCGTATTTGCTTCGCAAATCCGCACCGGCTGCGGGCGATCCCCTCGGATTCACGAAGCCGCGGGGGGGACCTTGTTGAATCCGCCGTCCCCATGTCTTCCGTGCTCGGCGGAGCGGGCAACGGGACATCCGCGTATTTGCTTCGCAAATCCGCACCGGCTGCGGTCGCCTATCGGCGACCTTGCCTGCTCGCTATAAATGCTTCGCGTTTATTTAACGCTCGCACCCTGGCGGGTTCGAGTCCCGGCACTTTATTGAAAAAAGCACGGCACCGTGATGGTGCCGTGCTTGTGCTAATTACTGGAGCGGGCAACGGGACTCGAACCCGCGAATGTCAGCTTGGGAAGCTGATGCCTTACCACTTGGCGATGCCCGCTTGTGTGTTGGCTAGTATAACGCGGTTGTCTTGTTCGATACAAGGGTGTCGATGCTTGTTTTAGCTGTGGAGAATCGTTTGAAAACTGCGCCATTTGTGGAGATGAGGACCTTTGTCTTTCTTTTCTTCCATCTTCTACCTGCGCCTTTATCTGATTGTTGTATTTAAGCTCGATTTGTCAGAAATCGGGCAAGCTTTTGGTCAGCTTCTGGTACTTACCCGCATGAACCATGGCGGTAGCCTCATCCCAAGCGCCGCGGCCTCCCCGTGCGGCGCACGAGGGATAAGGAGCAGCCATGTCCAACGCACCCACGCACTCTGTCCACAGCGCAATCGCAACAGGTCCGCTGCTCCTGCTCCTCTTTTTTCTGATCGGCTGCCTGGCCCCAGGGTCCGCACTCGCCGTCGACGGGAGTGACGCCCTTAATTTCCGCACCATAAGCGACGGTTGCGGCCCCTTCGGTGTCGGTAAATACGAGGCACAGGACACTTCGATTTCGTACTGCATGAATCAAGACTGCCCCGGCCCCAGCAAGCCGGGAGGGCCATGGCGCACCTACAACCAGGGCTGGACATGGCTCGATGACGAATTTGCCGCCATCGTCTGTCACGGATACCCCTCCAGTACATCCTTTGGCGGCCACAATCTGTCGCCCGATCTCGCCCGTGCCGCCACCCAGATTGCCGTGTGGATGCTCAACGGAACCACGCGCCCCGACGGCACCTATTCGTATATAAATAGCAAGGGAGTTGCCAGAAGCGGTAGGTTTTACGAAAACGCCGAGGCCGTAGCGGCTGCACGCTGGCTCTACGAGAGCGCTAAGTCCGGATCCATTAAGGCAGCCCCACATCGAGCCAGGCGTTATCATGGCCCGGTCTCGGGCGAGGGTCGACACCAGGACATGCTCTATGTTCTGCCCGCTGTCTCCGTATCTTTCCAAAAACAATCGTCCCAGGCTGACATCACCGCCGGTAACGACACCTACAGACTCGGTGGTGCAACCTTCGATATCTTTGAAAGTGCGGGCGATGCACGTGTCGGCACTATCCAGATGGACGAAAACGGGCGTGCACAAGCAACACTTTTGCCCAATACGGCATATTACCTGGTCGAAACCAAAGCCCCGGCAGGCTATATCCCTCGAAGCGACCGAATAGCCTTCACCACACAAAACAGCGGCGAACATGTCACCGTCAACGAGCAGCCCGGCACCATCACCTTGCGTATTGCAAAAATTGATGCTGCCACGGATGCCGGCGCCCAAGTTGGGGCGTCGCTTGCGGGCGCTGAATTCACCTGCGTCTCGCAATCAACTCCCGGCTGGACTCGCACCCTTACGACCGACGAAAACGGACGGGCGATCCTCAATGACGTTCCTCTGGGCACCTTTACCATCCATGAATCGAAAGCACCCGAGGGCTACCTGATTTCAAACGACTGTTGGAGCTACACCGTCGGTGCCGAGCAACTCGGAGATACGGACATCGTTGAGCTCGAAAGCCGTATTCCTAACACCCCCATCGCCTTTGACCTCGAAATCTCGAAGTTTAAGGACAATGGCGATAACGATGAGTCCGGCCTTGAGCAGCCGGCGGGAGGCGTCGTCTTTGAAGTTGTCAGCAATAGCTCCCAACAAGTCGTCGGCACGTTAACCACAAACGTTTACGGCTTTGCCTCCACCAAAGACCAGCCCGAAGCATGGTTTGGCGCAGGCAAGCGACCCGCCAGCGCTCACGGTGCCATTCCCTACGACCGCGCGGGCTACACCGTTCGCGAGGTTGCAGAAACGGTCCCTGAAGGTTTTAAGCAAGCAGGGGAATGGACCATCACAGCAGAGCAGACCGCAGACGGCGCCGAGCTTCAGTACATCATTGACAACCACACCCTATCGACACACCTTCAAATCGTAAAGCGCGATGCCCAGACCGGCGGCACCGTACCACTTGCCGGCTTTACGTTCCAGCTGCTCGATAGCCACCACGAGCCCGTCTCGCAAACATGTTGGTATCCGGCCCACAATGTAATGAATACCTTCACAACCGATACAACCGGCGCCGTCACGCTGCCCGAATCACTTAATCCCGGAACATACTACGTGCACGAGACATCGGCCAAGGAACCGTATCTGCGCGGAGAAGACCTGGAGATAACGATTCCCGCCGACAGAAATCTGACACCGGTCGCCGTCGCCTCGTTCTATGGCGACGTCGCAACCGGAAGCATCGAAATCATTAAGACGGATGCTGTAGATGGGCGCACCCTCGCTGGAGCCACGTTTGACATCCGCGCTAGCGGCGACATCGTGCGAACCGACGACAGCATCGTCGCCCTGGATGGCGAAACCGTCGCCACCGTTACAACCGACGAACGGGGGTATGCGCGAGTCGACCATCTTTCGCTGGGATGCGGTACCGCCACCTACGAGGTCGTCGAGACACAAGCGCCCGAAGGCTATCTGCTCAACCCAACCCCACATACTGTGAAGTTGTCGTACGCTGACCAGCAAACGCCCGTGATCGAAATGCACCTTGACGTTTCCAACGACTACACCAAGATCGATGTCTCCAAAGTCGACGCATGCGGAGGCCAGAAAGTGACAGGCGCCGAGCTTGTCCTCTGCGACTCCAATGGCAACGAAATCGATTCTTGGACTTCATCCGGCAAACCGCATCACATTGAGCACCTTTCACCCGGCACCTACACCCTGCGCGAAACGATGTCTCCGCGTACCTACGACCTTGCCGAAGAGATAACGTTTGAAGTAAAGGCCACGGGAGAAGTTCAAACCATAGCCATGAAGGATACCCCCATCGAGATCAGGGGAAGCGTCGATAAGCGCCAAGAGATTGCACAGCCAGTCACAAGCAAACTCGTTGCCAACGGCGACGGAAAAAACCGAGCCAAAGCACGGGCCAATACGCAAGGCGCCTTCTCCTATACCATCGACGCCAAAAATGAGTCGAGCACCTGGGTCGACGAGTTGACCATCACCGACGACCTTGAGTGCGCCAAAGATGGCGCAGCGAAACTTGTTGCCGTTGAACCCCCTATTGCGGTCGGTGATCTAAACGGGCTGTGCAACGTGTGGTATCGAACGTCACCGGCAGGAACAAGCGATACGGAAAAGCAGGTCAATGCAACGCTTGACGACGGGCACAGCAATCCTTGGCTCGAAACGGAAGAGGTTACAAAGCTGCTGGGCGACGATGTGCGTCTCGTCGATTACGACGGGTGGCACCTATGGAAAGCGGATATCCCGACGGCAGAGTCCGTCACGCTCGATACGAAAGATATCGATCTTACAGACGACGCCGTCATCACGGGCATCCGTTTTGAATACGGTGCGGTAGCCGCCGACTTTACGACCAGAACCGAGGCGGGCTCTTGGACCCGGGATGACCTTAAAGACGAACACGACGATCTTGACGATGCCAAGGCGGCCCTTAACTCGGATGCCCGAGGCGCAATCGTGCATATGCAGGCAACGTCATCCTATACGCCCCAAACCGCACTTGCCAACAGTGCACGCGTCGATCTTTGCCGCAACGGCGGTGGCGATAAACTCGAGGCGCATGATGAGGACCGCGTCATCCAACGATGTGTCCTGCCTCAGAACCTGCCGACAACGGGATCTGTTCCCATCGCCGCATGTATCACCGCGCTCCTGACCTCAGGCACTGCAGTCATATGGTTCGCTCGCCTTAGATCAGCCACAAGGAAGCGCTAGCACGATGAAAAAGCGGGCGAGCCAGTCTCCCGGCTCGTCCGCTTTACGCATAAACGATGAATCGGCTATTCAGCAGATGACGAACCGCCATCGATGGCTGCCTGATCGGACTCGGAAATACCGTCGGCACCCAAACTTTGCTCTTGCTCCACCTCTTCGTTCATTGTTGTCTCGGGCGTCGAGCCCTTAACGCCAACGACATACGCGGCCCCAAAGCCCAATGCGATTGCGATCAGGGTCAAGATCAGATAGATGGGCCAATGGCGCTTGATGTACGAAAACACGCTGACTCCTTAGCGGATCTGTCTACGAACGACGAATGACCTCGGTCACGACCTCGGACACCGTAGCGATATTGGTCGGATTGACGTTGTACGGCAGGTCATCCTCGGTGCGAGCGCAGGCAAGGCGCGGGCCGTCCACACCGGCGATCGTAAGGGCGCGACGGCTCGCCTCGAGCGCTGCGGATGCATCGGTTTTTGCATAGGGCATCTCGAACGCACCGCAATCGACGTGGAACGACTTGCACACCTTGCTGACAAGATTCATGATGCGGCGATCGCCCTTAAACAGCTGCTGCTCGCCCTCGACCGTTACCACCGAAAGCCTGCCGGCACCGATAGACTCGAGGTTGATGAAGAACACACCGCGGAGCTTGTCACGATGCGAGGCCAAAAACGCCCTCATGCCGGCGCCGTCGCAATCGGACGCGCCCGTAGCGACGAACCAGATATCGTGACCGAGCAGCTCATCGTCACCCATGGAGGCAACGGCCGAGAGCATATCCTCGGCAGAAGCACCATCGGAGGAAGTGGCGCCGCCCTTCCAGCCGTCGTCGTCATCCTCAAAGTTATCCCACGAGCCAATGCCGCGGCCAGACTTCTTGGCATCGTAATCGTCCTCGACGCCCAGCCAGTCGCTCATGCTGTCCTGCTCGTTCTTCTTTTTGCGACCGAACAAGCCACCCAGGCCACGCTTCTGCGGCTTGGTGTCCGTCGAAACAGGAGCCGAGATGGTCTCGAGCGGTTGTGCGCCCGAGGAGATGGGCATGGGGGTCGCGACCGGTGCCGATGTGGGCTCGGGGCCCTGCGCCGTCGCAAAGGGATCATTTGTCTGCGCCGAAGGATCGGGAAGATCGAACAGCGACGTACGGGACGCGACGCTGGCCTGTTGCATCGAAGGCAGCGACGGATCGGGGACCGAGGCCAGCGGCGACGAAGAGGGCGCAGGCGCGGAGGCCGGATCGGGGATATTCATTTGCTGGCGAGGAGGCACCTGAGACGAAATCTGCGCCATGAGGGAGTCAACCGTCTCGTCCTGCGTGGGAGCGACATTGGCCACCGTCGCGCCGGGGTCGCTCGGCGCGGGCATGGTAAAGATCTGCGTAGAATAAGGCCTGGACTCATCCGTCTTGGGAGCCTCGTCAACCGCAGGGGGCTCCTGCTCCATCGCAGGAGCCTCGACCTGCTCGAGCGCGCCGGCCTCAACGGAATCGGCCTCGTCGACAACCGAATCATCGGCGGCGTCCTGGGCATCATCTGAGATGGGAAGGGGCTCGGCAATTGCGGTGCCCTGCTTCTCAAACGTCATCGTGGCATCAAATGACATGGTGCTATCGACCGGCTGCTGCGCATCAAAGGACGTCGTAGCCTCGGCAACGTCAGCGGATGTCGGCTGCGGAGCCTCAAAGGACGTCGTGGCGTCGGCGACATCGACAGGCTCCGGCTGCTCGGCCTCGCTCTGCTCGAACTCCTGTGCTGCACGCTCACGCTCGGCCTCGGCGGCCTGTTGCTGGGCGATGGCCTCCCGCTCGGCGGCCTCGCGGGCAGCGGCGCGCTTTTCCTCAAAGTCATCGACGAACTTCTTGCCCTTCGCAAAGGCACCCTTAAAGAAGCTAGAAGCGCTGGCACCAATCGAGGAGAACGCGGAAGCGATATCGGCATGGGGCGTTGTCGAGGGAATCTCGGCCGAGAAATCGGTGTCACTCTCATAGGACACGCGCTGCGGATACTCGTCATAGTCTTCGTCGGCGGTCTCGTCTTCAACCTGTGCCGGAGCGGCAGGCGCCAGAATATCCAGACCGGCCGCAGAATCGAGCGCGGGCTTTACGTCAGACTCCGCGGCAGCAACAGGGGCAGCGACCGGCTCGGCGGGAGCGGCAGCCGCATTGGCCGCGGGCGCAGGCTCCTGTGCAACGGGAGCAGGCTCCGGCTCAAACGTCGGCTCCTCGCCCTCTTCGTAATCGAGCGTGCAGGACTCGGGCAGCATGCCGAGCGCACGGATGACATCCGAACCAAAGCGGATATTGCCGGCGGCATTGCGATAGAGCTCGGGCTTGGGCTCGGCGACTTCGACCACCGTGGGCTCCTCCGCCGGCTCGGCGGTGGACTTTTCCTCGGTGGACACTTCGGCCTGGGCAGTCTGGTCTTGAGCCTCGGGCGCGATAACGCCAATCAGCGTCTCGTCGGCAGAGGCACCCTCAAAACCATCGATCTGTCCATCAAAAGCCTCTTCCTGCTCGGGTACATCGTCAGGCGCCACCGGCTGGCCAAACTCGTCCTCGTCGTAGGAAGGCTCCTCATATTCAATGGTGTTGCCGTAGTCGTTTTGCTGCTGGGCCGCGGCATACTCGGCCGCCGCGCGCGCCATCTCCTCGGCGCGACGCTTCTGCTCGCCAAAATAGGTATCGAATGGAATGTCGTCGGGGAACTCGTTTTCGTCCTGATAGGGGGCAACGTTGTCCATGACACCGAGCATGGCGGCAACAGAGGACTTGTTGCACACTGCGCCAGACGTGTAGGGAAGCACAAAACGGTTGGAGATGATATTGGCGGCGTTAGCCAGTGCCACAAGGGAGGCCAGAATCGCGACAACCCACAGCAGCACCTTGAGCACGCCGGGAAGCGGCAGGATACGCAGGATGGCGACAGCCGCGGGTGCGATCGTGGCGACAGGCAGGAGCTTGGCGATAAGCGCGCGATACGGAGCGTAGGGCTCGCGAGCAAGGAGCTCGGCGCGGGGAGAATCATAGTGCGCCACCACGACGACCGGGCGGTTGCGCGGAGACGCAAGCGGGCCCGAGGCCTTGTGATAGGCGATGACATTTTGGCTCACACCGGTCTTCCCCAGGCGCGAAACCACGGGATGCCCCGTGCGCTCGAGCACATAGAGCACGGCACCGACAATGGCCAGCAAGGTGCCGACCAAGCCGATACCGCCGCCGATGCCCATCAGCAGGGCGCCGGCAAACGCCAGAATACCGGTAACGGCAAACGCCAGCCTGCTGGGCGCGGGAGCATTAAATTCCTGCACCTCGGGGTCAAAGCCGTGGTTGCGGAAAATCTGAGCGATATCCTCGGCAGCCAGGCGCTCTTCTTCACTGCACGCCGGCGTTATGCCGGTGTTCTGCAGCAGGTGGTTAATATAGTTCTGGGTGTTCGCCATGTGCGCTCCACATCCATAATCCGACAAATAGGCCCAATGCATGCACATTAGAACCGTATATAGTCGAAAGTATACCCCGAGCGAGCGTAAACGACCGAATTCGGGCCATCTTAACGCCGCGAGCGGACAAGGATATAGCCTAATCTCCATATCGGACTAAAATCATGGCATCAAACGACCTTCTCATGCGAGGATTCTATGACGGCAAGCGACGCGACCGCGACAATTAAAAAGGGGGCGCCCGAGCCCGGTTTCGATAAAACGGCTCAGCGCATCCTCAACCTTTTCTTTGTACTCAACAGTTCTCCCGAACCGCTGACGACCGAGCAAATCGTCCTGGATTCCGATTTGGGATACGGCTCGGGCAATATCGACTCAGACAAGCGCAAGTTCCGCCGCGATCGCGACAAGCTGCTCGAACGCGGCATCGTTATCAGGGAGGTTCGTGCTGCCGGAGCGCAGGAAACCGAGGAGAGCGCGTGGACGATCGACCGCGAGCACACGTTTGCCGCGGGTGGCCTCATCACCGCAGACGACGCCGACATCCTGCTCGATGCCATCGACCAGACACTCGCGGCAGGCTCATCCGCCTTTGCCGCGCCGCTTGCCGACATTCGCTCCAAGATTGCCTACCTCACCGGCCTGTCGACGATAGGAGAGGCACCGATCCGCCGCTCTCCCGCCGTCGATGCGGTATGGAGCGCCTTTGCCGAGCGTTGCGCGCTGCGCTTTTTGTACCAAAACGGACGCGGTGAACAACGCGAGCGGACCGTTTGCGTCTACGGCATGTTCGAGCGCGAGGGTACGGCATACTTCTGCGGCCTCGACAATGCCACCGGCAATATCAGAACATTCCGCTGCGACCGCATCATTCGCGCCTGGAGGCCTTCGAAAGCCTACGCCATTCCTGCGGATTTCAACCTCAACGATTACTTATTCTTTGAGTTCGATTTTGCCGACCGCCCACCCGTTGCGGCTACGTTCTCGTTCGCGCGTGAAGCGCAGGCCGATATGATCAACGGTCTCACACGCGGACGAGGCGAACTCATGCGCACCGAAACGGAGTGGACCTGGACCGTTGACGTGCGCGACTTTGAAGCCGCAGCCTCGTTTTGCATGGCCCATGCCATGGATGGCATGAGGCCCGTCGCCCCCGATTCTCTCAAGCAGGCGTGGAATCACCTCATCGAAAGGACGGTGCACGAGCATGCCCGTGCGTAAACTCACCAGCGAGCAAAGACTCTCGCGCGCCATCGACATCATGGAGGCCCTCTACGCTGCCGGCGAGAACGGCATGACACGAGACGAGCTTTGCAGCCGCTTTGATATCACGGGGGCATCGCTCGACGAGATTCTCGAGATCGTCTCAACACTTGCGGACCGAGAATCGGGTGCACGTATTATCTGCGAACGCCGCGGCGAGTGCGTGGTCCTCACCGGTGATGCGGGGCGCGTGCTACCGCTGCGTCTGAGTGCCGCCGAGGGCGCTGTGCTCAACCATGAACTTGAATCATTGGGGATCGAACCCCAAGCGGCGGCTCGAATACGGCGCGCCCTTCTTCCCAAAGAGCTCGGATACAACCAGCGCGTCTTTGGCACCGTCGCCCACGGATCGCACTGGCAGCAGCTGAGCTGCGCCATTCGGGACGGCGTTCGCTGCCGCATCTCGTATCGCTCGATGGATGACACGCAGGCGCGCGAGCGTTTGGTCGACCCCTTGCGCATCACAACAAACGGCGACCAAACGTATCTGATTGCCTGGGATGTCGCGGTCGACGAGCAGCGTACCTATCGTATGGATAAAATCGAGGGCCTGGTCTTGACCGACGACTCCGTCGTGCGCCACGCACCGGAGCCCGCGACCCTCCACGAGTCCCTCGCCCAGGCGGAGCAGAGCGCGAAGCTTCTCATGCCGCGCGCCTTGGCAGAGCGCCTAGACTGGCCCGGCATCATGTCGATTGAACCCAATGGGGCGGACAGCTCAACAGTGAATGTACGCTACGGCTCCGAGCGCTGGCTGTTAAGCCAGGTAATCGCAGCGGGCGGGGCCATCCGCATCTTGGATGACCCCGCCCTGTCAGGGCGTCTGTGCGATATGGCAAAATCACTCGTCTGTCCGCTTTAGCGACGCCGCTCGTGGCGTGCACGCCACAGCTGTAGATAGTGCCCGATTTGTGCCGATTCGATGCGCTGGTAGGAACTCGTGGGCAGTGACGTTAAGAATTTCTTGCCGTAACCCTTCGTCACCAGGCGCGGGTCGGCCAAGATGAGTACGCCGCAATCGGTCGATGAGCGAATGAGGCGACCGGCTGCCTGCTTGACCTCGAGCACGGCCTCGGGCAGCGAATAGCGCGCCCAAGCGCGGTCTTCGCGCAGATTGCGCTCGCATGAGAGCGGGTCTGTGGGGCTCGAGAACGGCAGCTTGGGAATGATGACGCAGCGCAGCGTCTCGCCGCTGGCGTCAAACCCTTCCCAAAAGGCCTTAAGCGCAAAGAGCGACGAGGTCGGTTCGTTGATAAAGCGATCGCGCAGGCGGCGAGGAGACGAGTTGCGCTGCTGGCAGTTGAGTTCCAGGCCCGCACGAGCCATCTTGGGCTCGACGCGATCGTACAGCTCCTCCATGTCACGCCTGTTGGTGAACAGCGTGAGCACCGAGCCGCCCATGGCAAGATGAGCGTCGACCAGCACGCGCTCGAGCGCCGAAAGATAGCCTTCACGGTCGCGCGGATCGGGAATATCCCCAGCCACGACCACGGCCATATTCGAATCGAAGTCGTAGCTCGAATCCAAGTGCAGCGACGATGATGTCGAGGCACCGATGCGATCGAGCCCGACGGCGTGGTTAAAGTGCTCAAAGCTCTTGGAAACCGTCATGGTCGCCGATGCAAAGATAGCCGTGTGAACCTCGGGCAGCCACTCGGTTGCCAAGGCCTCGCCAATATCGATGCGCTCCGCGGTCATCGACTCGCCGCCGGCGCGCAATCTGCGATTGACTTGCAACGAGTACACGTAGTGTTCGTCGGTACCGTCAATGATGAGTTTGAGGTTCTCGGCAAGCTCATGCAGGCGGCGCGAGATATCACCCAGGTCGACAACGACCTCGGGCTTGTCGGCGGCAACGGCTTGTACCAGCGCGTCGACGCTCTTGTCAGCTTGTTCCAATGCGTCGATGGCAGTGTAGGCCGACTGTAAGAAATCATGCCAGTCGTCAGATTCGCGCAGCTCGGGGCCAATCCATAGGTTCGCATTGTCATAGCCCCCGCGGGCACGGCGGCCAAGCTCGCGAACGCCGTCAAACACATCGGCAATCGCCATGCTCGCACGTACAACTGTCGACGTCGCCTTGGCGGTAAGACCCAGGTAGAGCGTAGAGCCCTCCGAGGTTGCCAAATCGCGGGAAACCTGACTCAGCGCACCGGTGCTCGAACCACCCAGGCGCTCAAACAGAACGCGCGATTCATCCGCCGACACCACGCGCGCCCATTGACGGCGCGCCTCGCGCTCGATGGAGTGGGCCTCATCGATTACCCAGTGACGAATCGGAGGCAAGATTCTGCCCTCGGCCGCAACATTGCGGAACAACAGGGAATGGTTGGTGACCACCACATCGGCATGCGCCGCGCGACGACGGGCGCCGTGAACTAGGCATTTATCGGGGAAAAACGGGCAGAGGCGACGGGCGCACTCACGCGACGCCGTCGTAAAGTCGGGACGGTTGACGCTGCGCCAGCGAATGCCGAGCGAGTCGAGGTCGCCATCGGCCGACTGACACACGTACGCCATGATGACCGCGACTGCCGTAAGCGTGTCGGCAGGATCACGCTTAGTCGTAATTTCGACTTGGCCGCGGCTCATGCGCTCAAGCTTGCGCAAGCACGGATAGCGGTCATAGCCCTTGAGGGCGCAAAACGATAGACCTCCGTCCAGCTGCTCGGCAAGTTTGGGCAGCTCGTGATACATGAGCTGGTCGGCAAGATTATTCGATTTAGTCGCGATACCTACCGTGATGTTGTTGCGGCGTGCGGCCTCGGCAAACGGCACCAGATAGGCCATCGATTTGCCGACGCCCGTCCCCGCCTCAATCACGCGATGCGTTCCCGTAACGAGCGCGTCGCGGACCTCGAGCGCCATCGCGATCTGCTCATCGCGCGGCTCGTACGTGGTATACATGCGATTAACCAGGCCGCCCGGGGCATAGTCCGCCTCGATTTCCTCGCGGCTCGGCATCTTAAGGACCGGTAGCTCGTCCGCATCAACGCGATCATCGGCCCGATCGGCCTTGAGCACGTCGGCGCGGGCGGCGCTGAGAGAGAAGATGGAACCGGGGTTCTGTCCCGCCAAGAAGGAGAAGATGGGACGATAGGACCAGGGTACGTCGGGGTGCATGTCGGCCAGGCGCGCCATCAAGCCCTGAGGCAAGTCGGTGAGCGCCACGAGCAACACGCGCCACACACCACACAAGGCGTCGACATCGGCGTTGGCGCGGTGCGACACCGAGTCGCAGCCAAACAGGTCGGCCATGAAAGACAGCTTATGCGAGGCCAGGCGCGGAAGCGCGATGCGCGACAGTGCCAGCGAATCGATCCAGATGTCACTGACGTTGACGCCGCCCTTGACCGACTCGATAAACGAACGGTCGAAGGTGGCGTTATGCGCGATGACCGGGCAGCCGCCGACAAAATCGGCGAGAGCGGCGACAGCCTCAACGGCCGACGGGGCATCTGCCACATCGGCGTTTGTAATGCTCGTGAGCTCGGTAATCTCGGCGGGAATCAGCTGCTTGGGATGCACGAAGGTATCGAAGCGATCGACAACCTCGCGGCCCGAAAGGCGAGCCGCCGATATCTCGATAAGCTCGTTGTCCTGCACCGAAAGACCCGTGGTCTCGGTATCGAGGACGATAACATCTTCTTCGATGAGACCAAACGCTTGGGTTTTGGCGCGCTCGGCAAGCGTGGCATAAGAATCGATGACAAACTGCGGCGTTCCCGACGAAACAGCGTCCTCGATTAGCATGCAACGCCCGCTCGACGAAGCCCCATGCGAATCAGACTGTCACAGACCTGCGGGAACGTCATGTCATCGGTGTGGCGAATCTCATCCGGATACAGCGACGTATCGGTCATGCCGGGAATCGTGTTGGTTTCGAGGATAACGGGGCCGTCCTCGCTCACGATAAAGTCGCTGCGCGAGATACCCAGGCAGCCGAGTGCCCTATGGGCAGCACAAGCAAGCTCCTGGGCACGAGCGTAGTTCTCGGGCGAAATCTGTGCCGGAATGCGATGGATGTCCGTAGGATCGACATACTTCACGTCCAGATCGTAGAACTCGCAGTCCTCGGGCTTACGGATCTCGACAATCGGCAGGGCGCGCACGTCATCCTCGCCGTATACGCCGACGGTGATCTCGGTACCCTCGATGCACTTCTCGACCAGTACTTTGTCGCCAAACTCAAACGCCTTGGCGATGGCCGCGGGCAGCTCGGAGGGCTCGTGGACCAGGGAGATGCCATAGCTGGAGCCGTTAACGGCCGGCTTCACAAAGCAGCGCTCGCCACAAACCTCGACAATGTGATCGATATCGACTTCATCGCCCACTTCGAGCGCAAGGCCGGGGGCAATGGGAATGCCCGCCTTGGCGTACAGGAGCTTAGAGACCTCCTTGTCGGCACCGCAGGCGCTCGCGAGCACGCCCGAGGCCGTGTAGGGGATACCCAGGGTCTCCATGGCACCCTGCATGGCACCATCCTCACCGCCGGCGCCGTGCATGGCGATAAATGCCACGTCGAAACCACCGCTCGCCATGGTTACCATAAAATTATCGGCAGCCGTGTCGAGCAGCTTCACCGAAGTGTAGCCGGCCTCCTTCAGGGCCGCCACGACGTTCTTTCCCGAATTGAGCGAGATCTCGCGCTCAGCGGAATGACCGCCCGCCAAGACCGCTACGTGCATGTTCTCTAGGCTTTTACCCGGCATGGGCAGACTCCTCCTCTATAATTTCTGCAGCTGATACCATATTGTAGCGATACCCTCTACGTTTCCCCAAAATCGAAAGGCTTCCATGAATCCCAGGACTAAATCTCAGGACATTCGCAACTTGAGCCAAAACGATATTCGCGAGCTCGTGGCAGAACTCGGCCAGCCCGCTTTCCGCGCGAAGCAGCTCATCGAATGGGTCTTTGAGAAGAACGTTTGTTCGTTTGATGATATGACTAACCTTCCCAAGGCTTTCCGCGAGCAGCTTAAAGAGGCTTTTGCCTTTGACACGCCGACCGAGCTCACCAAGCAGGTTTCCAAAGATGGCTCTCGCAAGTATCTGCTCGAGTACCACGACGGCATTTCCGTCGAGACTGTCGGTATGCCCCGTCGTAACAAGCTTTCCGTCTGCGTTTCCACCCAGGCAGGCTGTGGCATGGGCTGTGCCTTTTGCGCCACCGGCCTTAACGGCCTCAAGCGCTCGCTGACAGCTCAGGAGATCGTCGACCAGGTGCTTCATGTATCCAACGACTTTGGCGAGCGTGCCACGAGCGTTGTCTTCATGGGCCAGGGCGAGCCGTTTGCCAACTACGACGAGGTTCTCAAGGCGTTGCGAATCCTCAACGACCCCGATGGCATCGGTATCGGCGCCCGTCACCTCACCGTCTCTACCAGCGGCGTTATTCCCGGTATTCGCAAATTTGCCGATATCCCCGAGCAGTTCACACTTGCCGTTTCTCTGCATTCCGCCATCCAGTCGACGCGCAATAAGCTCATGCCCGGTGTTAAGAAATACACGCTGCTCCGCCTGCACGAGGCGCTTCAGCTCTACACCGAGAAGACTGGCCGCCGCCCGACCTATGAGTACGCCATGATCGAAGGCGTCAACGATACGAATCCCGAGATGCAGGCACTCTGCGACTTCTGCGAGGGAACGCTGTGCCACGTTAACCTGATTCAGCTTAACGACATCGAGGGCAGCCCGCTCAAGCCGTCTCCAATTCATAAGGTTGAGGATCTTCAGCGCC
Source organism: Collinsella aerofaciens (assembly GCF_041537385.1). Classification (GTDB taxonomy): domain Bacteria; phylum Actinomycetota; class Coriobacteriia; order Coriobacteriales; family Coriobacteriaceae; genus Collinsella; species Collinsella aerofaciens_BV. Next base: position 166 of record NZ_JBGORS010000012.1, on the reverse strand, counting down.
GCCTTGAGTCTCGTGGCATCGAGACCACGATCCGTAACTCCCGTGGTAACGATATTGACGCTGCTTGCGGGCAGCTGAAGCAGCGCTTCAAAGTTCAGAAGAACGCATAGGGGAGTCGCACCCCAAAACGTTTCATGTGAAACATCGAACGGCCCCGGTTGCAGGA
>NZ_JBGORS010000011.1:0-35903 GCF_041537385.1 Collinsella aerofaciens | reverse complement strand
AACCCTGGCTGACCATAGTTGGATGCACGGTCCACAAGGCAGCGTGAGCAAAGTCCCTATTACATTAAAAAGAATCAGCCCCCCGCATATTGAAACGGTCGAGAGGGCCTTGCCCGGCGGGCAAGGCCCCAGCGCGAGACCGTCCAGCACAAGCGCTCCCCGAGCAACCGCTCGCCGCTGGTTGCACAAAAGTCAGCGAGCGGGTTCCAGGTGCCCCAGGTCGCCGTGAAAGAGGAGCGACGCGTACTTTATGTACGCGAGCGACGGTTTGAACGGCGAGATGGGGTGCCTGGGACCCGCGCAGCGTCGAGCTATTACGCGGTTTGGTAAAACCGCGTAACTAAGTTATTCGTTGTCGCCGGCAGTTAGCTGCGTTGCGGAAAGCGCGCCGTCGGCCGCGGTTGCGGCTGCGGCGTCGGGCCAGACCCAGTCGGTAAAGGCCGGGTGATCGAAGCCCTCGTCGCACGCGAACTCAAAGGCCTCGGTGCGGAAGGCCTCCCACTTATCAATCTGCTCGGCAAACTTATCGGCGTCGACCATGCGCACCACGTCGGCGGCAAGCGCCCAGCGGTCCATGTTGTTCAGGCGCAGCATGTCGAACGGCGTGGTCGTGGAGCCCTCCTCCTCGTAGCCGTGGACACGGAAGGCGTCGTGGCCGGGGCGGTTCCAAATCAGACGGCGGATCGTGCCGGCATAGGCGTGGAATGCGAAGAGCACGGGCTTCTCGCCGCAACCGAACAGCTCAGCCCAGCGCTCATCGCTGATAGCCTGGTCGTTCTCGCAGACGTTCTGGATCTTGAGCAGGTCGACCACGTTGACGAACCACACCTTAATGCCCAGCTCGCGCAACATATCGGTTGCAGCCAGGGCCTCGAGCGTCGGTACGTCACCGCACGTGGCGACCACGACGTCGGCCTCGGCGAGCGAGTTGGCGGTCGATGCCCACTCCCAGGTCGCAACGCCCTCGGCGAGCTCCGCCTTGGCCTCGTCGACCGTCTGGAAGGTCGGAGCGGGCTGCTTGCCGCAGAAGATGGCATTGACGCAGTCGGTGGACTGGTAGACGCGCTCGGCCACGGCGAGAGCCATGTTGGCGTCGGCCGGATAGTAGGCGTTTACGATGTGTGTGTCGTTGGCCTTGTTGAGCAGCAGGTCGATAAAGCCGGGGTCCTGATGCGAGAAGCCGTTGTGGTCCTGACGCCAGACGTGGCTCGACAGCAAAATGTTAAGGCCGCTGATGGGGGCACGCCACGGAATCTCGCGCTTGGTAGCCTCGAGCCACTTGCAGTGCTGGTTGACCATGGAGTCGACCACATGGACAAAGCTCTCGTAGGAGCTCCACACGCCGGAACGGCCAGTGAGCACGTAGGCCTCGAGGAAGCCCTCGCATTGGTGCTCGGACAGCTGCTCGACGACCTTACCGGAGCCTGCCAGCAGCTCGTCGTTGGCCTCGTCCTCGTAGAAGCCGGCGTCCCACTGCTTCTTGGTCACCTTGTAGGCAGCCTGCAGGCGGTTGGACGCGGTCTCGTCGGGACCAAAGATGCGGAAGTCATCCATGTTCTTGGCCAGAACGTCGGCAGTGTACTCACCAAAGACGCGGGCGGCCTCGGTGGAGCCCCAGCCATGACCCTTAGTTGCGACGGGGACCTCGTGGGCATGAATATCGGGCAGCTCGAGCTCGCGACGCACCTTACCGCCGTTCGCGTTGGGGTTGGCGCCGATGCGCAGCTCGCCGGTCGGCATAAAGGCCGTCACCTCGGGGCGCACCTGACCCTCGGGCGTAAAGAGCTCCTCGGGCTTGTAGGAACGCAGCCACTCGCGCAGCACGCGGAAGTGCTCGTGGGTGTCCTTGGCGCTCGCCAACGGCACCTGATGCGCGCGCCAGGAGTCCTCGGTCTTCTTGCCGTCGATGTGCTTGGGGCAAGTCCAGCCCTTGGGCGTACGGAACACGATCATGGGATAGGCCGGGCGGACCACGGTCTCGCCTGCGGCGGCCTGGGCCTGCGCGGTGGCCTTGATGTCACAGATCTCATCGAAGACCTGCTCAAACAGGGCAGCGAAACGCGCATGAATGCTTGCGTGGCCCTCGTCGTCAAAGCCGGCGACAAAGAAGTGCGGCTTATAGCCCATGCCCTCAAAGAACTTGGTGAGCTCTTCGTCGGACACGCGGGCGAGAATGGTGGGGTTGGCGATCTTGTAGCCGTTGAGGTGTAGGATCGGCAAAACGATACCGTCGGTTGCCGGATTCACGAGCTTGTTGGACTGCCAAGAAGTCGCGAGCGGACCGGTCTCGGACTCGCCGTCGCCCACCACGGCCACGGCCAACAGGCTCGGGTTGTCCATAACGGCACCGTAAGCGTGGCTGAGCGTATAGCCGAGCTCGCCGCCCTCGTGGATGGAACCGGGCGTCTCGGGCGCAAAGTGGCTCGGGATGCCGCCGGGATAAGAGAACTGGCGGAAGAACTTCTGCAAGCCGGCCTCGTCATTGGTGATGTCGGGGCGGATCTCACGGTAGGTGCCGTCGAGCAACGACTGAGCAGTACCGGCGGGGCCACCGTGACCAGGGCCCATCAAGAAGATAGCATTCTGGTTGTGGTCGGCGATCAGACGGTTGACGTGACCGAACAGGAAGTTGATGCCGGGCGTGGTGCCCCAGTGGCCAACCAAGCGGTGCTTAACGTCCGGACGACCGAAGTCGCGCACCTCACCGGTTTTCTCGTCGACAAAGTCGGGGCGCATTAGCGGGTTAGAGCGAAGGTAGATCTGACCGACGGACAGGTAGTTCGATGCGCGCCAATACAGGTCGACGCCCTCGAGCTCGGAAGCCGGCACCTCGTGGCCCAGCTTTTGCCACGGCGTCCCCAGTGTTTTAGCCATTGTTTATGTCCCTTCGCTGTGCGGTCGCCCTCCGATACGGCAACCTTTCGTTGGGACTAGTATATTTGCTAAAACGTTTTATCATGGTGAAAAAACGTTTTACCACCCTTATCAATCCCATCGATTAGCAAAACGCGACATTCACCTGCGGCATTGCACGTCACAGGTGCTCCACATTCGGTCTCTGCAAATTGATAAACGTGTTTAGTTGTGTTTAGTAAGCTCGAGCACGCTGTCCTTAACGATAAGCTCCGGCTCCAGAACGACCTCTTCGGCACGCCTGCCGCCCCTACCGGCAAGACGCTTGGACATGCAGCCAAAAGCATGCTCCGCAAGGACACCAGGGTCCTGCTCAATCGCGGTCAGCGCCGGCTCAAAGAGAACGTCGGCCGCCGAGTTGTCATAGCTCACCACCGAGATATCGCCCGGGATGCTCTTCCCCATCTCGTGCAAACGCTTGAGCAAACCGAGGGCAATGTTATCCGAGCTTGCGAACACGGCAGTGGCGTCAGTTGCGAGCACTGCCTCCGAGGCCTCGTATGCGCTCGGAATGTAGTACTCGCTCTCAAACTCCAAACGCGCGTCGATCGGCAGGCCAACCTCGCGCAGCGCGCGCTCATAGCCGGCAAGTCGCTTGCGACCCGTATTGGAACGGCGGGCATTAACCAAGCAGGCGATGCGACGGTGACCTTGCTCGATCAGATAGCGGGTGGCCATGTAGCCGCCCATCTCGTGATCGAACATCACCTTGTCGCACTCGAGTCCCTCAATGGCACGGTCGACCATTACCGCCGGGATGGGCAGGTGGCTGACTTCTTCGCGCAGGGCGCGGTCGTCGGAGAACTCGTCACCCACCACCAGAAAGACGCCATCAACGCCGCGCGTCACCAGCTGGCGCAGCAGCTCCAGATCGTCATCGGCGCTGCCGCCCGAGCTGGTAATGAAGAGCGCATAGCCGTCCTCGCGGCAGCGCTTTTCCAGGCTACCGGCGAGCGAGGCAAAAAAGCGGCTCTCGATGTTAGGGACGATAAGGCCCAGCGTGCGCGACTCGCGCATGACCAGGCTGCGCGCAATCTGGTTGGGAACATAGTGGTTGCGCGCCGCGACCTCTTTGATGAGCTTGCGGTTTTCTTCCGAGATGCGACAGGGCCGATTATTAAGAACAAGCGAGACCGACGAGGGGGAAAGCCCCACCTCCTGGGCGATCTGCTTGAGGGTGACTTTGTTGGCCATCTCGCTCCTTCCGGGTTTACGCGCAATCTCTTGAAAGTATAGCGACTACCCCTCTACCTCGGTGATAAACACTTTACCAATCCGGTGGACGGCTATTTTATCGCCGCCAGCGCACCAAATCCGTCCGGGTGGGGTATATTGCAATCGATTGATGACAACGACCACCAAAAGGCGGATATTCGTATGCACGAGAACGACTTTTTTAACGAGGACCTGCTGTGCGCGCTCGCTGGCGTTGCCGGCGAGGACAACGTGCTGATGAGCGAGCCCATGCGCGAGCACACCACGTTTAAGATCGGCGGCCCGGCCGACGTCTTTGTCACGCCCGATACCGAGCAGGGCCTCGTCGCCACGCTCGATACCTGCTATCGCTGCGACCTGCCACTCACCATCGTGGGCAACGGCTCCGACTTGCTCGTCGGCGACAAGGGCATCCGCGGCGTCGTCGTAGCGCTGGGCGAGGGCCTCTCCGACATTACGGTCAACGGCACGCACGTCACGGCGGCAGCCGGCGCCTTGCTTTCCGATGTCGCCGCGGCGGCAGCCGAGGCCGGTCTCACCGGCATGGAGCCCATCTCGGGCATTCCCGGATCGGTCGGCGGCGCCTGCTACATGAACGCCGGTGCCTACGGTGCCTGCATGGCCGATGTGCTGGAGTCCGTGCGCGTCTACAAGCCCGCCCGCATGCTTGACGACGGTACCCGCGGTAGCGGCAGCATCATCGAGTTCGATGTCGACGAGCTCAACCTGGGTTATCGCAAGAGCCGCATCGCCGACGACGGCTTCATCGTGCTTTCGGCCACTTTCAATCTCGCCCCGGGCAACGCCGCGATGATCAAGGCCGACATGGATGACTACCGCCAGCGCCGCGAGGACAAGCAGCCGCTCGACATGCCGAGCGCCGGCTCCACCTTCAAGCGCCCCGAGGGCTACTTTGCCGGCAAGCTCATCATGGACGCCGGCCTGCGAGGACACGCCATCGGCGGCGCGCAGGTGAGCGAAAAGCACTGCGGCTTCATCGTCAACGCCGACCACGCCACCGCCGCCGATGTCGACGAACTCATCCGCCACATCCAAACAACCGTCAAAGACCAATTCGACGTAGACCTAGAACCCGAAGTCCACCGAGTAGGCGAATTCCTCTAATAAAAAAGAAGGCCCCGAAAGGGGCCTTCGCCATATTTATTCAGACAACCAGTCCGGTGTGTGACGCATTGGATCCGAGAGGTCCGTGGCTGCCCGGAAGGCATTAGGTTGATCGCGAGTTCCGCACGAGCCGGAGAGCACTTAATGTGCTCTCCGTGCGAGCAGGACTGTCCGAGCAGGCAACCTAATGCCTTCCGGGCAGCCACGGACCAACTTACTTCAAACCGCCGTTACGACAGCGCAATACCGCCAAGCCAGCCCCAACGCACGCCAGATCCAGTACCATAGAAGCTAATAAACGAATCAAGCGACTTAGACGTAATGGCACCCTCGTTGCTCATAACGATGCCGCCGCCAACGTAGATACCCACATGACCGTAGATAAGGCCCGGAGCACCCGTGCCGCTGTGCGAGGAATCGGCCACGATCATGCCCACCTGCAGCGCCGAGCGGTCGGAGCTATAGCACCAGGCGTTGAACATGTCACACGCGTTGCCGCCAAAATAGCCCACGCCGGCATTGCGGAAGACGTTGGTAACCCAGGCAGCGCACCAGCCCTGGCCGGGAGAAGGCGTCGAGTAGCACGCATTGACGACGGCCTGCTGCTTGCCCGAACCGCCCGTCTGTTGCGGGGTGCCGCCGGCATACGAGCCGCCACCCGAGCTCGAGCCACCCGAAGAAGAGCCCGTGTTCGCAGAGGCCGCGGCTGCCGCAGCCGCCTTCCTAGCGGCCTCCTCAGCCTGGGCGGCAGCGAGGATCTCGGAATCGCGCTGAGCCATGAGCTCCTTGACGTCGTCGGAAAGACCGTTCAGCACGGTCTGGACTTCTTGTTGCTTGGCCTGCATATCCTGCATCTGAGCCGTCTGCTGGTCCTTGAGTTTCTCAAGGTCGGCCTTTTGTGCTTCGAGCTCGGTCTTCTGTGCGTCGAGCTCAGCCTGAATCGTCTGGATATCCTCGATGGCATCGCGGTCGCTCTTGTTGATCTTCTCAACGTAATGCGCGTTGGCGACGAGTTCCTCAAACGAGCCAGAGGCCAGCAGCAGCGACAGGATGTTCGTGCCGCCGGACTTGTAGCTGGCGGCCACGCGATCGGAAAGGTCGTTGCGCTTCTTCTTGAGCTCGGCCTTCTTTTCATCGATCTGGGCCTGCGTGTCGTCAATCTTGCCCTGGACATTCTCGATGTCGTTGAGGGTCTGGGCATTCTTGTTGGCCAGCGCCGCATACTCATTTGCGATGCTGTCGAGCTGGGCCTGAACCTCGTCGAGCTGGGCCTGGGCGGCATTCAGTTTATCGGTGGTTTCTTTGGAAGCCTCCGCCGCATGGGCGCGAGTGGGCAGGCCAAAAAGAACTGCCGCAGAAGCGGCGCCGAACAGGGCCTTAAGGGCAGTGCGGCGCGAGAGCTCCTGGGAAAGGATGGAATCGCTGTTTGGTGACATATGTACTCCGTTACATGCTTATTTATATGTCGCTCAACTCATACATATTAGCGTACATATGGCGCGTCCCAACGATTTCCACGAACGGCAGGAAACTACAAGGTCGGCGGCTCGTAAGCAATTGTCAAATTTGAGGTAACAATTGAGCAAGCTCTTATTATGAGTACGTTAACATAATCCTCTGCTTTTCCTCCAGTGCACCATTTGGGCGTCCCCGCCTGCGCTATACTCCCCTCTAGAAGTGTTCCTGATTCGATAGGAGACTAAATGTCCAAAGCACTCGACCCCAAAGACACCTGCGTCCTCGTTACCGGTGGCGCCGGCTTTATCGGCTCGCACACCGTCGTTCAGCTGCTCGAGGGTGGCTACCAGGTCGTCATCGTCGATGATCTCTCCAACTCCAGCGCCGTCGCCATCGACCGAGTCAAGACCATCGTGGGCGACGAGGCCGCCAAGAACCTCACCTTCTACGAGGCCAACGTGCTCGACCGCGATGCGATGAACAAGATCTTCGATACCCATCAGATCGACCGCGTCATCCACTTTGCCGGCTTTAAGGCCGTCGGCGAGTCGGTGAGCAAGCCCGTCGAGTACTACCACAACAACATCGAGAACACCCTGGTGCTCATCGACGTCATGCGCAACCATGGCTGCAAGTCCATCATCTTCTCGAGCTCCTCGACCGTCTACGGCGACCCGGACAACCCGCCCGTCACCGAGGAGGATCCTAAGAAGCCCGCGACCAACCCCTATGGTTGGACCAAGTGGATGATCGAGCAGATCCTTATGGACGTCCACACCGCCGACCCCGAGTGGGACGTCGTGCTGCTCCGTTACTTCAACCCCATCGGCGCTCATCCGTCGGGCCTGATCGGCGAGGACCCCAAGGGCATCCCCAACAACCTGGTACCCTATGTCGCCCAGGTCGCCGTGGGCAAGCTCGAGGCCGTTCAGGTCTTTGGCAACGACTACCCCACCCCCGACGGCACCGGAGTGCGCGACTACATCCACGTGTGCGATCTGGCCTCTGGTCACGTTGCCGCCCTTAACTGGATGAACGGCAAGACCGGCGTCGAGATCTTCAACCTGGGCACCGGCACCGGCACCTCGGTACTCGAGGTCGTCGCCGCCTTCTCCAAGGCTTGTGGCAAGGAGCTGCCCTACGTGATCCGCGAGCGCCGCGCCGGCGACATCGCTGCCAACTGGTGCGATGCCTCCAAGGCCGAGCGCATGATGGGCTGGAAGGCCCAGTACGACATCGCGGACATGTGCCGCGATAGCTGGAACTGGCAGAGCCACAACCCCAACGGCTTCGCCGACGCCGAGTAGAAAAAACCTACATACCGTTCTTGCCCCGATCTCACGTTGTGAGGTCGGGGCTTTTTCATGGCATGTAGCCATTCGCCGAAAATCGACCAACTTTTTTATCTTGCCTGTACATGTTTAAACAACATGTTTTACAATAGGCGTATCGAATCAGAACATCGGAGGCGGACTGCATACCCATCGGCAGGCCGACCCCACAACAAGAAGGTTGGTGAGCGCATTCATGGAGCGTGCAAGCGGCGTCCTCATGCCCGTCTCATCTCTGCCCGGACCATACGGAATCGGCGGCTTTGGCTGGAATGCCTACGACTTCGTCGATTTTCTCGCCTCGTGCAAACAACATTACTGGCAGATTCTGCCCCTTACGACGACCAGCTATGGCGATTCGCCCTATCAGTCGTTCTCGGCCCGCGCAGGCAACCCCAACTTTATCGACTTTGCCGAGCTTATCGAGGCAGGGTATCTGGAGCAGCGCGATATCGATGGCGTGTATCTGGGATCCGACCCCAGCAATGTCGACTACGGTGCTATCTTTGGCGGCCGCCGTCAGATTCTCGACCGCGCCGCCGAGCGCTTTGCTGCCGACAAGCCGGCCGATTTCGATGACTTTATCCAGGCCAACGAGGACTGGCTCATCCCCTACTGTGAGTTCATGACCGTCAAAGAGGAGTGCGGTCTCAAGGCGTTTTGGGAGTGGCCCGCGGAGCTCCGCACCCGCGGCGAGGCTTCCGCCAAGGTCTGCGCCGACCATCCGGCGCGTATGCTCTACCACCAGATGACGCAGTACTTCTTCGATCGCCAGTGGAGCCGCCTCAAGGCCTATGCCAACGAGCGCGACATTCTCATCATCGGCGACCTGCCCATCTATGTCTCGCGTGACTCCGTCGAGATGTGGGCGACGCCTGAGCTCTTTAAGATCGACACCGCCGGCAATCCCGTGAGCGTCGCTGGCACGCCGCCCGACCAGTTCTCGGCCACCGGCCAGTACTGGGGCAACCCCATCTACGACTGGGACGCCATGGAGTCCGACGGCTTCTCCTGGTGGGAGGGCCGCATTCGCGCCGCCCTCGACATGTACGACGTCATCCGCCTGGATCACTTCCGCGGCTTCGAGGCCTATTGGGAGGTGCCGTTCTCCTCGCCCGATTCGTCCTACGGTTCGTGGACGCAGGGTCCCGGCCTCAAGTTCTTCAAGACGCTCGAGGAAAAGCTCGGCACGCTGCCCATCATCGCCGAGGACCTGGGCTTCCTCACCCCCGGCGTCATCGACATGCGCGACAACTCGAGCTTCCCCGGCATGAAGATCCTGCAGTTTGCCTTTGAGGGCACCAACTCGTACTACCTGCCGCATAACTACATCGCCAACACCGTCGCCTATGTGGGCACCCACGATAACGAGACGGCGCGCGGTTGGTTTGAGGGAACGGCCACCCCGCGTCAGCGCGAGCAGGCAGCCCTGTACACCCATCAGCAGGCCGGCGAACCCATGGCAGATGCACTCAATCGCACCATCGCCGCCAGCGTGAGCGACACGTGCATCTACACCATGCAGGACCTGCTCAACTTGGGCAACGAGGCGCGCATCAACACCCCTGCCACGCTGGGCGGCAACTGGACCTGGCGCATGCTCGACGGCGCCATCACCCGCGAGCTCGAGCACAAACTCACCGACTGGACCGAGACCTACTTCCGCATCCCGTCGGAAGCCGAAATCGAGCTTCCTCAATAGGAGCTACCGCGCCCGACCCCTCCCCACCGTGCGGACGCGCTTGCTTTTCCCGCGCGAGGCCACCCCAATCCCCTCGCGCGGGCTTCTTATGAATTGCAGACATGAAACAACCCATCACAGGAGAAAACATGCCCCAAATTAACCTCATGGAACTCGCCGAGCAGTCTTTTGGCACCTCGCTCGAGCAGCTCGACGACCGCCGCATTTACAAGCTGCTGGTCAAACTCGTGCAGGAGCGCTCCGCCGCCTGCCCGCTCAACAACGGCAAGAAAAAGCTCTATTACATTTCCGCCGAATTTTTGATCGGCAAGCTGCTCATCAACAACATGATCGACCTCGGCATCTACGACGAGGTTAAGGACCAGCTCACCGCCGCAGGCCACGACCTCAACAAGATCGAGGAGTTCGAGGTCGAGCCGTCGCTCGGCAACGGCGGCCTGGGCCGCCTGGCCGCGTGCTTCCTGGATTCCATCGCCACGCTGGGCTTGACCGGCGATGGCGTGGGCCTCAACTATCACTACGGTCTGTTCCGTCAGCGCTTTGTCGACAACCAGCAGAAGGCCGTCCCCGACGAGTGGCTCGGTGAGCAGGACATCCTAGTCGACGATGACCGCTCCTACACCGTCGAGTTCGGCGATTTTGCCGTTACCTCCAAACTCGTCAACATCGACGTGCCCGGTTACGGCCAGCCCACCAAGAACCGCCTGCGCCTGTTCGACCTGGCGAGCGTCGACGACGGCCTGGTCCCCGGCAGCTCCATCGACTTCGACAAGACCGAGATCGCCAAGAACCTCACCTTGTTCCTCTACCCCGACGATTCCGACGAGCAGGGCCGCCTGCTTCGCATCTACCAGGAATACTTCATGGTGAGCAACGCCGCCCAGCTCCTGATCGACGAGGCCATCGAGCGCGGCAGCAACCTGCACGATCTGGCCGACTACGCCGTGGTCCAAATTAACGACACGCACCCCACCATGGTCATCCCCGAGCTCGTTCGCTTGCTCACCACCGAGCATGGCATCGAGTTTGATGAGGCCGTGACCATCGTACGCTCCATGGTCGCCTACACTAACCACACGATTCTTGCCGAGGCGCTCGAGAAGTGGCCGCTCGCCAGCCTGCAGAAGGTCTCCCCTGCCATCGCCGACATTATCGTCAAGCTCGATGAGATCGCGAAGGCCGATCACGATGACCCGCGCGTCGCCATCATCGACGAATACGACACCGTCCACATGGCCCACATGGACATCCACTTTGGCTTCTCCATCAACGGCGTAGCCGCCCTCCACACCAAGATCCTGGAGGACACCGAGCTTCATCCGTTCTACGAGATCTATCCCGAGAAGTTCTCCAACAAGACCAACGGCATCACCTTCCGCCGCTGGATCCATGGGGCCAACCCCGCGCTCGCCAGCCTGCTCGACGATGTAATCGGCACCGACTGGCGCAGCACCGGCGATCTGAGCAAACTCGCCAAGTTCGCCGACGACAAGGACGTTCTTGAGCGCCTGGCCGCCACCAAGACCGAGGCCAAGGCCATCATGCGCCAGTTCATGGCGCTCGAGCAAGGCGTGACTATCCCGTCCAACGCCATCATCGATGTTCAGGTCAAGCGTATCCACGAGTACAAGCGCCAGCAGATGCTCGCGCTCTACATCATCTGGAAGTATCTCGACATCAAGAACGGCAATAAGCCTAAGCACCCCGTCACCATCATCTTTGGCGGCAAGGCGGCCCCTGCCTACACTATCGCGCAGGACATCATCCATCTGATCCTGACGCTGTCGCAGTGGATTGCAAACGACCCCGACGTGGCTCCCTACCTGCAGGTTGTCATGATCGAGAACTACAACGTCACCGCCGCCGAGCGCGTGATCCCCGCCGCCGACATCTCCGAGCAGATCAGCCTGGCCTCCAAGGAGGCGAGCGGCACCTCCAACATGAAGTTCATGCTCAACGGCGCCCTAACCCTGTGCACGCTCGACGGTGCCAACGTGGAGATTGCCGAGCTCGTGGGCGACGAGAACATCTATACCTTTGGTGCCTCGTCCAAACAGGTCGAGCAGCTCTACGCCGACGGCACCTATGACGCCGGTGTGCTCTACCGCAAGCCCGGCATTAAACTGCTGGTGGACTTCATCACCAACCCGGCCTTTATGGCGACCGGCAACGCCGAGCGCCTGCAGCGCCTGCACGACGACATTAAGGGCAAGGACTGGTTTATGGCCCTGCTCGACATTGAGGAGTACATCCAGACCAAGGAGCGCGTGCTGGCCGACTACGAGGACCAGGACGCTTGGATGCGCAAGGCGCTCATCAATATCGCCAACGCCGGCACCTTCTCGTCCGACCGCACCATCTCCCAATACAACGACGAGATCTGGCACCTGAGCTAGCTCATTCCCCTTACCCATCCTCTTGAGAAACGGAGTCGTGGCAACACGGCTCCGTTTTTTGTGCCCGCACGTTACCCTGTGATCCGACTCGGCCAAACAATCTCGATCCGTAGCAATTACTCAACCAAAACGGTCCCAGCCGTTGCAGATTGAGACATACCGGCCCCTCCCCTTGGGTTTATCTCAATCTGTAACATCTAGCAGGTGTAATTCGCCTTTGGTGTTACAGATTTAGATGAAATGGTTGGCACAGCGGAACCGTCTCGATCTGTAACATCTAACGTCCGAAATCGGCCCTACCTGTTACAGATCAAGACAAACTGACAGACGGAAAGCCCCAACACAAAGAAAGGCTCCCCTCTCGCCCAGTGGACGGGAGGGGAGCCTTATATGTGACCACGGCAAAAGGATGGCAAAGCCGCAGTCGCCCAAAAGGAGGGCCTGATTGGATCGGGCCTAGATAAGGTTCTTGCCAGAGACCTTATCGAAGAGGTGGGTCGCGTTCTTCTCGAACTTGAACCAGATGGGGTCGCCCGCCTTGAGCGCACCCTTGGCCTCAAGGTCGACAACGGGAATGATCAGGACGAACTGGCCATCGGGAGCAGTCACGTGGACATGCTCGGTCGAACCCATGAGCTCGGTCACCTCGACGGTGCCCTGGAGCGCACCCTCCTCGCCCTTGTCGGCAAGCAGAATCTGCTCGGGGCGCACGCCGGCCGTGATCTCCTTCACGTCGCCGCCGTCCCAGTTGAGGGCAAGCTGAGCGCAGGTCTCGGGGGCGAGCGCCACGTTCATATCCTCGGTCTTGACGGTAAAGCCGTTGCCCGAGCGCACCAGCTGGGCATCGAAGAAGTTCATCTGCGGCACGCCGATAAAGCCGGCGACGAAGATGTTCGCGGGATGGTTGAAGACCTCCTGCGGGGTGGCGATCTGCTGGACGACGCCGTCCTTCATGACCACGATGCGATCGCCGAGGGTCATAGCCTCGGTCTGGTCGTGGGTAACGTAGATGAACGTGCCCTTGATCTCGTGGCGCAGCTTAATGAGCTCGGCACGCATCTGGTTACGAAGCTTGGCATCCAGGTTGGACAGCGGCTCATCCATCAGGAAGACCTTGGGGTCACGCACGATGGCGCGGCCGATGGCGACGCGCTGGCGCTGGCCGCCCGAAAGCGCCTTGGGCTTACGGTCGAGGTACTCGGTAATACCCAGGATCTCAGCAGCGGAGCGAACCTTACGGTCGATCTCGTCCTTGGGGACCTTCTTGAGCTCGAGCGTAAACGCCATGTTCTCGTACACCGTCATATTGGGATACAGAGCATAGCTCTGGAACACCATGGCGATGTCGCGGTCCTTAGGAGCGACGTCGTTGACGCGCTTGCCATCGATGAGCACATCGCCCGAGGTGATGTCCTCCAGGCCGGCGATCATGCGCATCGTCGTGGACTTACCGCAGCCAGAGGGGCCAACGAGGACGATGAACTCCTGGTCGTGAACGGTGAGGTTGAAGTCCTCTACAGCGAGCACACCGTCCTCGGTAACCTTAAGGTTGTGCTTCTTCTCCTCGGTCTTCTTCTTTTTGCCAAAGAAGCCCTTCTTTTTTGACTCGTTGTTGGGATACACCTTCTGAACATGTTTGAGAACGATCTCGGCCATGTCTTTACCTTTCGATACGCGGCGCCGCGCTGAGGGGCGCCGCCAAAACTTGCAAAACAGTTACGGCGTCAGCCTTTGACGGCACCTGCCACAACGCCGTCAATGATGTACTTCTGGCAGAAGATGTACATGATGACGATGGGGATAACGACCATCATGATGCATGCCATCATGGGGCCGAGCTCGACGTGGCCATAGCCGCCACGGAAGTACTGGATCAAGATAGGAATGGTCTTGTACTTGGTGGAGTCGAGCGTAAGGTAGGGCAGCAGATAGTCGTTCCAGACCCACATGGTCTCAAGGATACCGACCGAAAGATAGGTGGGCTTCATAATGGGAAGGACGATCTTAAAGAACACCTGGACCGGGTTGCAGCCGTCGATCATGGCCGCTTCCTCAATCTCGAGCGGGATGTTCTTGACGAAGCCGGCGAACATAAAGACCGCGAGGCCCGCGCCAAAACCAAGGTAGATGAAGCAGATGTTGAACGGCGTGTTAAAGCCGATGCGGTCCGCCAAATTGGACAGCGTGAACATGAGCATCTGGAACGGTACAACCATCGAGAAGACGAACAGGTAATAGAAGAAGTTCGAGATCTTGCTGTTGACGCGCACCACGTACCAAGCGCACATGGAGCAGCACACCAGAATCAGCACGACCGACGTGACTGTGATGATGAGCGAGTACATAAACGCCGAGGCAAAGCCCTGCTCGTTAAGGGCGTGCATGTAGTTTGCGAGGCCGTTGAACGTCTCGGGCGTGAGCAGATCGAATGCCGTGGTGGTGCTGATTGCAGTTGCCTTTTTAAAGGAATTGAGCGCAATCATGAACACGGGATAGATCCACGCGAGCGACAGAATCGTAAAGAAAATCGAGAGCGCGCGGTTGATAACCTTATCGCGTTTCATTACTGCTGCACCTCCTTGGACCTCGTGGCCTTAAGCTGGATCATAGAAATAGCGACAACCAGGATGCAGAAGATAACTGCCTTGGCCTGACCGATGCCCTGCCATGCGATGCCAGCACGCGAATAGAACGTGTTGTAGATGTTCAGGGCGAGCATCTCGGTGGAGTGCGCCGGGGCACCACCGGTAAGGGCGAGGTTCTGGTCGAACAGCTTAAAGCCGTTGGTGATGGACAGGAACAGGCAGATGGTGATGGTCGGCATCAGGTTGGGGATCTTAACCTTCCAAAACGTCTGCCATGCCGTAGCGCCGTCGACCTTGGCGGCCTCGATGTAATCAGACGGAATGGACTGCAGACCGGCGATGTAGATGATCATCATGTAGCCGACCTGTTGCCACAGGGTCAGGATGATAAGGCCCCAGAAGCCAGCGGCGGAGTTGAGGGCGATAAGCTGGGCACCCACGTTGGAGAGCAGGCAGTTGATCAGAATCTGCCAAATGTAACCCAGTACAATGCCGCCAATCAGGTTAGGCATAAAGAAAATCGTACGGAAGATGTTGGTGCCCTTGAGCGCCTTGCGAGTGAGCGCCTGCGCAATGGCCAGCGCGATCACGTTGATGAGCACCGTCGACAGGAAGGCAAACGCCACGGTAAAGAAGAACGACGTGGAGAACTGCGGGTCGGTCAGTGCGCGCACGTAGTTCTCGATACCGACAAAGTGCGCGTTATTGATGGTAATAAACTGGCAGAACGAGAGATAGAAACCCTGGATAAAGGGAATCACGAACCCGATCATAAACGCCAGGCACGTGGGCAGCATAAAGAGCGGCCACCAGCGCTTGAGTGCTTTGCCCATAGAAGGGTCCTTTCAATATGCAGGGGGCGGGCAAACCTACGTCTGCCCGCCCCCTGTCGCTAATCAGATAGCTTGGGCAGCAACTGCTTACTCGGAAGCAGCCTTCTCGGTCTTCCAGCCATCGACGAAGGCGTTCTTGACGCCGTCCCACTTGGTGTTGTCGGCAGCATAAGCGATGAGAGCCTGCTTGAGGTTCTTCTTCCACTCCTCGGAGGGGATGTAAACGAAGTCCCAAGCGACGGTCTTCTTGCCGTCCTTGGCCATAGCAACGGCCTGCTGAGAGAAGACGTTGGTGGTCTCCTTAGCGCTCTTGAACGGGGCGGTCAGACCCATCTTGTCAGCGATGATGCTGGTGGCGGTGTCAGAAGTGACGCACCAATACATGAAGTCCTCGGTGGCCTTCTGGGCATCCTCGGAAGCCTGGGAGCTGACGCACCAGTAGTTCTCGCCGCCGGAGCACAGGCCCTGGTTCTCCTCGCCGTCGACGCCGATGTAGATCGGCAGCATGCCGAGCTGGTCGTCGGTCATACCGGCCTTGGTGAGGTCGGCGTAGGCCCAAGAGCCGTTCTGGTAGAAGACGGCCTTGCCGGTTGCGAACTCATTGGTGGCGTCGTCACCGGTCTTGGAGGCGAGCTGCGAAGGATCGCAGGTGGAGTCGGTGATATACAGGTCGAAGATCTGCTTAAAGTTGTCGAGATACTCGCCCTTGATCTCGTCGTCCTCCTGGTTGTGCTCCTTCTCGAACTCGTAGTAGAGCGGGAGGTTGGCGAGGTGGGTGGTGTAGCGCCAGCTGGAGGAGTCATCCATGCCGGCGGAAGTGAAGGCACCGTCAACGCCGAGCTCGTCCTTGCGGGCCTGGATGTCATCGGCGCAAGCCTTCAGCTTGTCGAAGGAGTTGATGTCCTCGGCCTTGTAGCCAGCCTTCTCGAGGAGCTCCTTGTTGTAGATGATGCCGTAGCTCTCCTGAACCCAGTCGATACCCAGATCCTTGCCATCGGACTGCAGAGCCAGGGAGTCGTCGATGAGCTCGCCGCGGAGCTTGGTGTCGGACAGATCGGCGCAGTAATCCTTCCAGTTCTTAAGACCGGTGGGGCCGTTGACCTGGAACAGCGTCGGAGCGGAGCTCTTGGACATCTCGGACTTGAGCTTCTCCTCGTAGGTGTTGGAGGCGGCGGTCACGATCTTGACCTCGACGCCCTTCTCCTTCTTGTACGCCTTGGCGATCTCCTTCCACTCCTTGTCGACCTCGGGCTTGAACTGGAGGAAGTAGACCTCGGCAGCGTCACCAGAAGCAGAGGAGCCAGAGCCGGCAGAACCACCGCAGCCCACGAGGCCCAGACCAAGAACCGCAGCCGCGGAACCAGCAAAGCCCAGGAACTGCCTTCTGCTCATTTCGTTCTTCATTACAATCCACCCTTTCACACCGTGGCGGCACCCTTTGCCGCCGCCTTCGGAGATTGGCTCGGGGACTTTGCCCCTTTTGCTGATTTGTACAATACGCTATTTGGCTAGTTGTTTGAACAAGTATTACTAGAGCGGTAGAAAAACTTCGGTGAACGGTAATTTCGACTTGATACTTGACAAGTTTTGTATGAACAATTATTTGTTATCGAATGCAGAGAAAACGCCCGGTCAAGCCGATGCATCGTCGGTTTGACCGGGCGTTTTCTCTTTGAGGGCATGAGTCTCGTCAGGCTGCGAGCTAGCCGGCTATCGCTTGGAGTTGACGCGGTAGTGGAAGATCTCAGGATGCGTGCGGGCATGCGTGACCTCGAACAAGATGCCGTCCGAGGTGTACGACTGGCTCTCCATAACGGCGACGCAGTTGTACTTGCCAAGGTCCAAGTAGCTGCAGTCCTCATCGTTGGCAAGCTCGACGCTCACCGTACGGCGGCTCGCCATCACTTTGACGCCACGCTTGTGCTCCAGATAGTCGTAGATAGAGCTTGCCGCAATCTCGGGGGTCAGGCCCTTGGCGATCGACTCCAAAAAGTAGCCATGGTCCACCTGGCGCGCGCTGCCGTTGAGGCTTCGGACACGCACGACGCGAATCAGCTCCTCGCCCACCTTAAAGCCAAGGCGGCGCGACAGTTGCTCAGTGCAAATCAAATGTTCAAAAGACTTGACCTCGGTCGATGCGACGGCATTGTTGCGTTTTGCGAACTCGCCAAACGACTCAACCTCTTCGAGTGCGCCCAACATGTCGGTTTCGCCCTTAAGCCAAATAACGCGCACGCCCTTGCCGTGTATGGGCTGCACAAACATCCCGTCGGCCAGCATACCCAAGGCGCGACGGACAGTATTGCGAGTACATCCGAACTCCGCGGTCAACTCAGCTTCGGTTGGCAGCATCTCCTGAAACGCATAGGTCCCATTAATGATGCGTGAGCGTATTTCTCGGTAGATTCCTTCGTATATCGCTTTTGGCATGACTTCACCTCTAATGAATATGTATGGTTAGGCACGATAGCATTTCTTTGGGTTGTTTAAACCGATTATCGGTAAAGCACGGATTATTTACCGTCGACGGTTCCCCCGAAACCCAAATCGGACCGAATCAAAACCGTCAATGCGGCAAGCAGCCAGTCCTCTACAATGAGTTCATTGTTTAAACGTTCTTGCTCGCACAGCATGTTGCATCCGGAAGGCATATTATGCTGCAAAAAATCCAACGCTTTGGCGGGGCGATGTTCGCGCCCGCCATGCTGTTTTCTATATCAGGCCTCATGGTCGGCATCTCCGCCCTCGCCACGACCGTAGACATCGTCGGTGACCTCGCCGTATACGGAACCCCTTGGTACGTTTTCTGGACCATCATCCAGCGCGGCTCGTGGACGGTCTTTAAACGTCTCCCGCTCCTTTTTGCCGTAGCGCTGCCTATCGGTCTTGCCCAAAAGCAACCGGCACGCTGCTGCCTCGAGGCGCTCGTGGCCTATTTTGCCTATTGCTTCTTTTTGAGCGAGATCATTAAGCTGAGCGGAGACAACCTTGGGCTTAAGTACCCATCATCTTTGACCCCCGCCAGCGGTATCACCGTCATCGACGGCATCAAGACGCTCGACACCGGCATTATCGGCCCGCTGGCGGTATCGGCAACCGTCGTCGCCATCCATGACCGCTTCTACGATGCCAAGGTTCCCGATTGGCTCGGCACCTTCTCGGGTTCCTCGCTGGTCTACCTCATCAGCTTTTTTGCCGTGTTTGCCCTTGCCGCCATCTCGGCCGCCATCGTGCCCTTCGCATACGCTGTGACCGAAACGCTGCGCCACGCACTTGCGGGCGTCGGCCCCTTCGGCGTGGGCATCTTTGTGTTTTTGGAGCGAGCACTCGAGCCCATGGGGCTGCACCACCTTCTCTATATGCCCATCTATTACGACAATCTGGTCATTCACGACGGTATTTACGCCACGTGGACCAACCTGCTCCCCATTCTCTCCCATAGCACGCGCCCTTTAAATGAACTTGCGCCCTGGGCAGGTTTTACCGCCACCGGCTGGGGCAAGCTCTTTGGCCTTCCCGCCATCGCGGCAGCATTCTATTTCACCGCCAAACCCGAACGCCGCGCCGGCCTTAAGGTCATCCTTTTGCCCGCCATCGTCGCCTCGGTGGTCTGCGGTGTCACCGAGCCGCTCGAGTTTCTCTTTATGTTCACCTATCCTGGACTCTTTTTGCTCTACGCCGTCCTATCCTCCTGCCTTGCCATGACCATGAACTTCTTTGGCATCGTCGGCATCTTCTCGGGCGGTCTCATGGAAATGACGGCCTTCAACTTCATCCCACTCATGCGAATGCATGCCGGCTCCTACCTTTTGGCGCTCGGTATCGGTCTTGCCTTTAGCCTCATCTTTTTTGTTAGTTTTCGAGCACTCATCTTGGTCTATGACCTTAAGACGCCGGGCCGCGAGGATCATGCCTCCAATCGCGCGGCAATCGACCGTTTAACGGGAAGCGGCTTTGCCAAAGAGCAATCTCCCAATGGCGAGGTCAGTATTCAATCCGATCAAGATCACGTCCTCGCTGAGCGGGTAATTCAGCTTTTAGGTGGCGTTGGCAATATCGTGGGCGCAACCAACTGCGCCACGCGCCTGCGCGTCGAGGTCGCAGACCCTTCCATCGTTGCAGATAATGCGTCGTTTGTCGCGGTGGGCGCCAAGGGCCTCATCATTACGGGCAAGACCGCCCAGGTGATTATCGGCATCTCCGTTCCCCGCGTTAAAGAGCATTTTGACCAGATCATGGGCCTCGAGCCGGGATTTGTGCCCACCACCTCGGCCTCCCCTGCCGCCAGCGCAGCCCATAAGCGCGGCGATATCTGCTTCTTCGACATCGACGGCACGCTCGCCTGGCAAGACCCTCGAGTGGCACAAGAGCTTCCCGAGGATGAGCGAGACCTCTCCCCCTATCCCAATGAAGCGGTCTCGCAAGCCATCCGTGATTTTGTTGCCAAGGGCAATATGGCGTTTATCTGCACAGGGCGCACGCTGAGCTGCATCCATCCAAAGCTGCTCGAGCTGCCCTGGACCGGCATCGTCTGCCTCGCGGGTGGCTATGTCGAACTTGAGGGACGCGTGATTCGCGATTTGGCGATGACGCCCGGCATGCTGCAGCGCCTTGCTCCCATTCTTGAGCAATCGGACGAAGTGATTCGTTTTGAGGGACTCAATGGCGTCGTTCGCATGAGTGCCGATGCGCCCGACGCCCCCGGATACGCCCGCACCGTGGGCGATGCAATTACGCAGCTGCAACATTACAGCGCCTACAAGATCTTAATGTCCACGTCGCTTGCCAACCGCATCGCTCAGGATCAAGCGTTTGAGCCGCTGCTCTGCTTTAACGAGCTCGAACTCGAGGTAACCGAAATCTCGCCCCGCGAATGCACGAAGCGCGGGGGCATCCAGTCTGTACTCGACGCCCTCGATCCCCACCACGGAACCGTATACGGCATCGGCGACGCCAGCAATGACGTCTCGCTGATGAACGCCGTCGACGTTGGCATCGCTATGGGCAACGCACCGGACTTCCTTAAGGAAAAGGCCGACTATGTCACCGACAGCATCGACCACGACGGCGTCGTCACCGCGCTCGAACACTTTGGGCTTATCTAGCCAAGCCCCTACCGCACTTGCGGCCGCATGGACCAATCGTCTTCAACCGCCGCGCTCGACGCCCTAATGTGGCAATATGTTGTCTGCATAATGCAACGATGCAACCTATCAAAGAATGCGAGAACCCGTGTCCAGTCCGTTTACCAGCTTTTTAGCCCAGCACTTTGACCAGATTAACGACTATCTGGCCACGTTCTTTGACGGACAGGCGACTTCCGCCGATATCGAGCGCTACCTGTATACCCCGCTCTCGGCATTTACGGCCAACGCCGGTAAACGCCACCGCCCGCTCATCTGCATGCTCGCCGCCACCGCGGTGGGCGGCAGCTTTGAGAGCGCCCGCAGCGCAGCGGCGGCCATCGAGCACTTTCAGTCGGGCGCACTCATCCACGACGACATCGCCGACAACGGGCAGATTCGTCGCGGCAAGCCCTGCATGCACCTTACCGAGGGCACCGGTCTTGCCATCAACTGCGGTGACCTGGCGCTCACCATGGTCACCAAGACGGTTCTCGACGACCCCACACTCAACGCAGACGTGAAGCTTCGCGTGCTCCACGAGCTTACCGAGATGATAGTCCGTACCATCGAGGGCCAGGCGCTCGACCTGGGCTGGGTCCGCGACGGGCGCTTTGACATCTCGGTCGACGATTATCTGGACATGGCGACGCACAAGACCGCGTACTACAGCGGAGCCACGCCGCTTGCCACCGGAGCCATCATTGGCGGAGGCAGCGAGGAGCAAATTGAGGCGCTGCGCGCCTTTGGCCTGCACACGGGCCTTGCCTTCCAAATTCAAGACGACCTGCTCAACTTGATCGGCACCAAGGAGGCCGCCAACAAGGACTTCCGCACCGACATCACCGAGGGTAAGCGCACGCTCGTTGCCGTGCACGCCCTGTCTGATGAGCGCTATCACGACGAGATTGAAGCGATCCTTTCCTCGGGCACCGAGGACCCCGCGCAACTCGCACGCGCCGTGGAGATCTTCCAGGAGACCGGCTCTATCGATTACGCCCACACTTATGCGCTCGACCTGACCGCCAAGGCCAAAGCGGCCATCGAGGACGTTTCGCTCGACCCGCATGCACGTGAACTGTTCCTCTCCATGGCAGATTTCTTTGTGGAGCGCCTTAACTAGCGGGGGTTATAAAACCTGTCAGCAGCGTATTTGGGTACAACTTGCTACACTGTTGAGTGCATGTTTATGCATCCCTTTGCGTTGTCTATCCGACACACGCTCAAATAGTACGAATGGTACGCCGAAAGGGGTTCGTTCATGGAACCTATTACAACGGGCATGCAGGGAGCAGCCGTCGAGGACGTCCAGTCCCGCCTTCTGCAGCTCGACTATACAATCGATGACACCGAGGTTGCCGACAAGCGCTTTGGCACCACCACCGAGCAGGCCGTCAGCACCTTCAGGCTCGACAGCGGCCTTGCTGCCGGTCATGCCGTCGATATCCCCTGTTGGAGCGCCCTGGTCGACGCCTCGTATAAGCTGGGCGACCGCACTCTGTATCTGCGCATGCCCAATTTCCATGGCGCCGATGTGCAGGCCCTGCAGCGCGCTCTCAACGTTTTGGGCTTTGCCTGCGGCGAGGACGACGGCTACTTTGGTCCGCATACCGAGGCCGCCCTGCAGCAGTTCCAGGAAAATGTCGGCCTGTTTGCCGACGGCATGGCCTTCCAGGACACCTACGCCTACATCAACCGCCTGCACCATGTGTGGGAGGGCAAGCCCTCGGTCACCGAAGCCGAGTCCCGCATCGGTTTTGCTCGCGCCGCCAACGTGCTCGAGCGCTTCCAGATTGCCGTTATCGGCGAGGACCCCATCGCGCGCAGTGTTGCGTCGCGCATGTGGAATATCGCCACGGCAACGACCGACAACAGCGGCATGATGCTCTGCGACTCCGAGGTCCCAACCGACGTTGACCTGGTGCTCGAGATCGCAAGCGACGAGCTGCCCGCCGACGCCGCGCCACGCGCCACGATCGCCCTCGCCGAGTGCCACAACCTGGCCCAGCGCATCCGCACCGCCAATGTCGCCGCGCAGCAGAAGCCGGCTCGCATTCGCATTGAGCTCACGGGCATGACGCGCTACAACGGCACCTTCACGGCCAGCGACGCGCAGACGCTCGCCGTACGCCTACTCGACGGCGTTTGCGATGCCCTCGCAGATTAGGTAAACTAGACGAGTTGCTTTTGGGCAACACCACACATTGGGACGTAGTTCAACGGTAGAACTCCGGTTTTTGGTGCCGGCTGTTGGGGGTTCGAATCCCTCCGTCCCAGCCATTAAAACTGAGCGCCCTAAGCCCATAACGGCCCAGGGCGCTTTCTTGTGGGCAAGCGGAGGAATTCGAACCCGCAAGGGTGCGGAGCTGAGGAAACGCGAAGCGTTTTCCAGCGCAGCACGCAAGGAGCGAAGCGACGCAGCGGGGCGCGGCCGCCGACCAGGCGGACGCGGAATCCCTCCGTCCCACACCAGCCAAGAGCCCCTCACGTCAAGCAAATCGAGCCAACGCCGCCAAGCGGAGGGATCCGAACCCGCAAGGATGCGGAGCGACGCAGCGGCGCGCGGCCGCCGCAGGCAGACGCGGTGTCGGCACTTGGGGACGTTCCTAAAGTGCCGGCTCGGGACTATTTTCGAGGACCCTCCGAAGGACTGTGGCCAAAAAACGGCAAATATGAGTACTGTTACCGTTGTAGCTACATTATTTTCGTTAATAAAAGAAGATCTTAATGAGATTTATTCGCATCAAGGCCTTCCTTTAATGAACACTTGAGGAGATACGGCAGCTTATCTGCTCGATCGACACGTCAAATCACCTTAAACGTGGTCAAAATTACTGCTACTAAAAGAGTATCAGTACTCATATTTGATGTTTTTTGGCCACGGCTCTTTATAGACACACTGCACAGCGACTGGGGTAGATTTTTTTGAGGCACGCCTATCGGCCCCGTTCCGAAAAGCGAGCCGCCTTCTGCAACGTGCCGTGTGGCCCCGACGGGCCGGGCATTAAGTTTGTCGCGAGTCCCGCACGCAAAGAAGGCCACGTGCCTTGATGTTTTGGACGTGACAGCGAGAGGGGTCCTGGTATGGCAAGGTGACGTGAAACAAGGCGGCGCCGACCTTCTGGTCGCGCCGCCGAAGTTGAACGTCAGATTGCCGTGCCAGGACCCCTCGCAGCGTCAAGAAGTCCGCCGTTCGGTAGAACGGCGGAATTTAGTTGTTCAGCATGCGGTCGAAGCTTCCCGAGTCGCCATCCCGATAGTCGGCGGTCATCAGAATCTCCTGCGGAATGCGCCCGCCTTCACGTAGCACATTGCGGAACTGCACACGCGTGACCATGGGCAGATCCTTGATCGTCGCCGCCAAGTTCTGCGGCACGCCCTGGTTGGCAGCCGCGGGCTCGCACTCTCCGCCGGCCTTCACGCGACGCTTGTGCTCGGCGAGCATGGCGCGGTACATGCCGGCATGCAGGCGAATCTCAACCACATTGGCATTGCGAGCCTGCTCGACGATGCGCGCGCCCTCGCGGTCGATATCGCCCACGTAGTAGACGTAGTTAAAGCGATAGCCGATCTCGGCCAGATAATCGTCCAGGGCATGCGAGACGCTCGCCTTGCATCCGCCGCCAAAAATCACGCCGCCCACCTTGATGCCAAAGAGCTTGGCGTGCTTGCGGCCACGCAGCAGCTTGACGATCTCGTCGTAGGTATCCAGGTTCTCAACCATAATGAACGGCTTGTCGGCGCCCAGCGTAAAGAAACCCGTAAAGTGCACGGGGCGGTTGGGGGCGACCTTAATCGCCTGCATGCTGATGCCCTTTTCGGTCATGCGCCTTATCAGGCGCTCACCGTGCTTGCCGTCAAAAGCCTTCTCGTCGTTAAAAATCTGGTAGGCACGCTGGCGGCGCGAGGCAACCGGCGTATCGGCACCTCGGTTCTGCTCGATCCAAGCCTGGATGATTGCAATCTCTTCGGCAATCTTGCGGTTGGACATCTCGTTGTGCTGAGTGCGCTGCGGAGCCTTTTTGCCGTCCTTGCCCTCGACCTTTACGATCTGTGTCTGCTGCTCCTTGATCTTAGAGAGCGCCGTAGGCGTAGGGACAACTTTGAGCAGCTGCCTGCCTAAAACGCGGGCAAGGGCAAACGCCGATACCTCGCCGCGGACGGCCGACTCGGACTGCTGGGCAGCAGCATCTGCTGCGGCAGACTCCGGCTTCTTCTGAGACTTGCGCTTAGAATCGCCTTGGGAATTGCGCTCGCGCTTCGGCATAGACGCCTGCTTCTGCGGACGATCGGACTTGCTCTCCTTCGCCGGCTGGCGCTTAGGCTGCCCCGAAGAAACCTCGGCCTTCGCATCCTCGTCCTGCGGCGTGGTCTTCTCGGCTGCAGTCTCGGCATGGGAACTGCGGCCCCCGCGATGGCGACGGCGGCGAGGCTTGCTCGACGCGCCCTGCTCCGTCTGCTCATCAGTAGGCTGCTCGCCCTTGGCCTCGGCATCAACCTCAAACTGCGGCTCAACAGGCTTCTGTTCGCGAGCCGCCGGCTCAACGGTTTTCTCGGTTTGTTCGGCCTTCTTGTCCTGAGTGGTCGAAGCCGGCTCGCCCTTCTCCTGACGCCTTACGGGATACGCGCGCCTCGCAAAACCACGTCCGGGACGGCATGAACCCGGAGCCTTCTTGGCAGACTCCTCAACATCGTCTGCAGCCTCGGAAGGCTCTTCGACCTCATGCGCGACATCCTGCTGCGCAGCCTTAAAGTGGGCACCACGGCGACGCTGGTGCTCCTGGGCCTCCACGGGCTTTTGCTCCTTCGCGGGCTTCTGCGACTCGGCAGCAACCTCGTTCTCAACAGCCTCGGCATCCGTCTCACCCTTTTGAGCAACGGCGCGACGGAAGCGCTCCTGCTGGGCGCGGCGCTGCGCATCGCGCTTGCCACCCCCGCCAAAACCGCCGCGTCCTGCCTTGGCCGTAAAGGCGCGCACGACGTTCTCATCGAGCAACTCATCGGTATCGACATGCTCACGCGGAGCAACTTCTTCCACAGCAGGCGCGTCAGCGGAATCCTCGACGACAATATCTTCGACGGACTCGGCAGGCTGCTCCTGGGCATCGCGGATCTCGACATTGATGGTATAGAACGCCGGGCGTCCGTTAATGCCGCTACCCTCGATCTTGGTCACGATATTTGCCGCGATAAGCTCATCGCGCATCGCCTTGGTGTCGCATTCCTTATCGACGGAGCGGAAAATCTGCGCCAGCGCACTCGACTTAATCTTGAGCGCCTTGCGGCAAAGCAGGTCGTAGGCAACCAGCTTGGCACGCTCAGCAGAAAGCGACGTCTGGCTGCTCAGGCGCTCAGCCAAAGCATCGACATTGTTTTGATTATCGGAATATACCGTCTTGGCCACGGGGCCCCTTTCATATGCACACATATACGTCCATATGGTACAACGCACGAGCCTATCCACGCAAAACATCTGCGAGAACGCCCTTGCACCACCTGCTCTCACAAGAAAAAAGACCGGGTCCGCTTGATTGCGGACCCGGTCTTTCCGAGTCAAATAGATGGGAGATTCAACCCGTCCGACCGACTAGGCCTTGGCGGCCTCGGCGTCGGCAGGAGCTTCAGCGGCAGCGGCGCGACCGTACTCGGCCTTGCCCATCTCGGACCACTCGGGCTCCTCGTCAGGCATGGAGCCGGCCTCCTTGCCGAAGAACTCCTTGAGGCAGTTGACGGCGACGATGAGGCCCAGGACCATCAGCAGGACGGCGAAAACGAGCTGCAGGCCCTTGGTGGCGGCGACGGAGACGGCGGCCGTGGTGGCGGTAGCCGGGATGGTGCCGAAGAAGCCGTAAGCCTGGACAGCGGTCATGCAGCCCATGGCGCTCTGGACCAGCGAGGTGAAGGTGCAGCAGAGCAGGAAGGCGACGGGCACGTAGAGCATCCAGCCCTTGCGGCCGGTGCACTTGCAGAACACGGCGAGGGTAATCATGGTCATACCGCCGAGCAGCTGGTTGGAAGCACCAAAGAGCGGCCAGATGTTGGCATAGCCACCAAAGGCAAGGGCGAGACCGGGAAGCAGGGTGACGACCGTGGCGAACCAGGGGTTGCCGAGAACCTTCATGTAGCCGGCCTTGGACTCGATGGCCAGGGCGTCGTTGGTCTGGGCAAAGAACTCGGAGAA
The DNA here is from genome assembly GCF_041537385.1 of Collinsella aerofaciens. Lineage (GTDB taxonomy): Bacteria > Actinomycetota > Coriobacteriia > Coriobacteriales > Coriobacteriaceae > Collinsella > Collinsella aerofaciens_BV. The sequence goes on along the minus strand of NZ_JBGORS010000011.1, from coordinate 9,041 downwards.
CGAGGTGCGGGCGATGCGGGCGACAGCATCGAGCGAGGTCAGGGCCAGAGCGGAAACGTTCATGGTCATGAAGACGGTAGCGAGCGTGCCGTCAACACCGAAGGCCTGCATACCGCGGGAGATGCCAGCGGCGAAGATCTGGAACGGGGTGGAAGCGACGCCGGCGTTGAGGGCGCCGGTACCGGCGGTGTTCATGTCGGAGAACATGATGCCGGCGACGATGATGGCAAGGATGCCGACGAAGGACTCGACGATCATGGCGCCATAACCGACCTTGACGGCGTCCTGCTCCTTCTCGACCTGCTTGGAGGAGGTACCAGAAGAAACGAGGCTGTGGAAACCGGAGAGAGCACCGCAGGCAACGGAGACAAACAGGACCGGGAACATCATGCCGGAGGCAGTGGAGAAACCGGTGAAGACCGGAGCGGTGATAGTGGCCTGACCGTTGACGCCCAGGACGACGATGCCGAGGACAGCGCAAACGATCATGACGATCATCATGATGGAAGTGAGGTAGTCGCGAGGGGTCTTGAGCATCTGGATGGGCATGGCACCGGCAAAGACCAGGTAGACCATGACGACGGCGAACCACTGGAACTTATCCAGGTAGACCGGGAACTGCATACCGACGGCGAACATGAGAACCATGAGGACCACGCCGGTGACGAACTCGGCAGCGCCGGTGAGGTTGAACTTCTTCTGGGCCCAACCAAAGGCGATAGCGACGAAGGTGAACAGGATGGAGATGGTGCCAGCGCAGCCAGCGGCATAGGACTTGGTGAAGTCGATAGCACCGGTAGCAGCACCAGAAGCGTCAACGGCCGGGGTGAACATGAACGTCTTGCAGACCATGTCGGTGAAAGCGGCGATGACGATGATGCAGAACAGCCAGCAGAACAGCAGGAACAGGCGACGGCCGGTCTTGCCGATGTACTTCTCGATGAGCTGAGCGAGCGACTTGCCGTTGTTCTTTATCGAAGCGTACAGAGCACCAAAGTCGTGGACGGCGCCAAAGAAGATGCCGCCGACGAGGACCCAGAGCACGACGGGCAGCCAGCCAAAGGCCATGGCGACGATCGTACCCGTGACAGGGCCAGCACCGCAGATCGAGCTGAACTGGTGCGAGAACGTGGTAAAGGCGGAGACGGGCGAGAAGCTCTTGCCGTCCTTCATGCGCTTGGCCGGCGTGAGGGCCTCTTTGTCAACGCCCCACTTGTTGGCCAGCCAGCGGCCGTAGCCCAGATAGCCGCAGGCGAGCACCGCCGCGGCCACAACCATGAGCAAAACTCCGTTCATTACATTTCCTCCTCTAAAAAGAACTTCCTAGACATAAAAAATGAGGGCCGTCGGTTGCGCTCGACGGCCCTCATCTTCATCAGCCGCCCGTTATCGTACGGGCTAGCTGTATGTGCTAACCCGCATCAGATAATTACTACGCTGATAATGTTTAGCTGATGCGTGAACATGTCTAAGAAATCCTCTTCAATCATGATGCGAACGATCCGTGCGTGTTCGCATCCCCCAGTGGATGAAAAGCAGTATGAAACTTTAGTTACCTAAAGTCAACGCAAATATGTAATGAATTTTCAACTTTTTTGAATTTCTCGGTATAAAACGCCACTGACCTCGAACTTTACCCAACAAAAGTTTTTGCATGAGAGATGCCCCTCGGGAGCGAGCGGGCGTATACAAGGTTTCCTGCTCTACAGTCCTGCTCGCACGGAGAGCACATTAAGTGCTCTCCGGCTCGTGCGGAACTCGCGATAAACCTTGTATACGCCCGCTCGCTCCCGAGGGGCTTCCATCCCAAATGCGGAGCAAAGCTCCGCATGCCATCTTTTCTTTCAGCTAAAGCACGCCGGAAATTCGACGCTGGCTTGTTAACCTTGCTGGACGTTGTCGACGCCGATCCAGCTCAGAAGCTATATCGATACAGAAAGGTCCCCGGCGCTGCCCGGGCGCCAGCGGCCGCATATGAACTTTATCGCGAGTTCCGCACGAACAGGAGGCCACTTAATGTGGCCTCCGTCGTGAGCAGGACTGTAGAGCAGGAAAGTTCATATGCGGCCGCTGGCGCCCGGGCAGCGTCGGGGACCGCACCCGTACGACTACAGCGTCATGTTTGGATCGGCGTCGACGTCGAACGGCGAGATTTCACCTCGGTCGAATTTACGGCGAGCGACCTCCGCGATCATGGCTGCGTTATCGGTACAGGCAGACAAGGGCGGCACCGTTACGCGAATCCCCTGACGTCCAAGCTTCTTGATCATCATCTCGCGCAGATGCGGGTTGGCCGAGACGCCGCCACCGATGCAGTATTCCTTGCATCCGGTAGCGTGCAGTGCGTTTTTGGCCTTCTTGTACTGCACGTCAAAGACAGCTGCCTCAAACGAAGCTGCCAGATCGGGCAGGTGAATCGTGCGCCCGGCCTTGGTCTCCTGTTCAATGTAGAGCGTCACGGCCGTTTTAAGCCCCGAAAGCGAGAAACGATAGTCTCCCCTGCTGTTGAGCGCGCGAGGAAAATCGATCGCCTTGGGATTGCCCGTCTCGGCCAGCTTGGAGATGATGGGGCCACCGGGATAGCCCAGACCCAACGCCTTGGCTACCTTGTCGAAGGCCTCGCCCACAGCATCGTCGAGTGTCTCACCAAGTACCTCGTAGTCGCCCCATGCCTTCACGTGAACAAGCATGGTATGACCGCCCGAGACGAGCGTGAAGATAAACGGCGGCTTGAGGTCGGGCTGCGCCAGCAGGTTGGCAAACAGGTGCCCCTCCAGATGGTTGACGCACACGAGCGGTTTACCGGCGGCATAGGCAAAGCCCTTGGCGAAGGCGACGCCCACTACCAGAGCGCCCACCAGGCCCGGACCCTGTGTCACGCCAACAGCGGCGAGTTCGCTCGGCGCGATGGCTCCACCCTCAAGACCAAGCGATGCTGCGGCATCCTCAAGCGCCGCATCCACGACACTCACAATCACCTCAACGTGTTTGCGCGAGGCGATCTCGGGCACCACGCCGCCAAAGCGGGCATGAAAATCAATTTGCGTCGACACCTGGTTGGCCAGCATATTGCCATCCGCATCGATAATCGCCACGGCCGTCTCGTCGCAGGAACTCTCGATGGCAAGCACTAGGCGGCGGCGCTCAATTTCGGCACGCTCCCCCTCGGAGCGCCTAGGCGCAGGCAGCGGCCATACGCGCTGCTCGGCTGCCGTCGGCTCGGGCGAGGCGTTATCGACCGGAAGCACCAGGGGCAGCGGAGCCGTCATGACGATGGCATCCTTGCCGGCACCATAGTAGCCGCGGCGCCGTCCTGCCTCGGTAAAGCCCAGAGCGTTATAAAGCGCGATCGCTCCCTCGTTGCCATCCTCGACCTCGAGCGAAGCCGTGGTGCAGCCGAGCATCTGGGCATCATAGCTCACATGCGACAGCAGCTTGCGGGCAATGCCCTCACGGCGATGTGCCGGGTCGACGGCGACATCCAGAATCTGCACATCACCGTCCACGACCATACCGCCGGCAAGGCCCAGCAGCTTGCCGTCGTCGTGTGCCACCCACCAACTACGCGGCGCAGCGACGTCCTCGCCCAGCTCGGACAGGAACATGCCCGGCGTCCACGCCTCGTGTCCGGCACCTTCAAAGCAGGCGGCCTCCAGCGCGCTCGCGCCCTCGGCATCCGCCGCGCCCATGGGACGAAACTGCAGATGACGACCGGCGAGCTCATCGGCAACGCCCGTAATTTCGCTGTGCGCACTCTCGGCAAGGCCAAGACGCTTGCGCTCGTTTTCCTCGGCATCCGAAAGGCGCGTGTAAATCGGCAGGACGCGGGCCGGATCGCCGTCACCCGCAGCGTGCGCGAGCAGCAAGCCCTCGCCCGAAGGCCACCACAGGTCGCGCTCCACGCAGCGGGCGGTCTCGTCCTCACCCAGCAGCTTGCCATAGCGCACGAGACCGTCACCGGTCAGCTGAACCTGGTCCCAGTCCGCTGCTCGGCGCCACTCATCGAGCGCCACGGCGGCCTTGACCACGTGTTCGCGCTCAAATTGACGCTCGGGACCCTCATCGACCAGCATATACAGCGCCGGATATACCTCACCGCGCATAGCATCGGCCAAGATACCAAGCTTGCCACGCACGCCAGCCTTCCACGCCGTCCAAGCACAAGCGTCGAGCGTCGACACGCCCAGCAGCGGAACGTTGGCACCGCGCGCGAGGCCCTTGGCGGTGGAGATGCCGATGCGCACACCCGTAAACGACCCCGGGCCGCGGCCGACCACGTAGCAACCAACATCGCTGCGATCCAGACCGGCTTGAGCCAGCACGCCATCAACGGTATTCACGAGCTCAACGTTGGCGTGACGGCGACACATGTGGTCGCCACTCACGAGCTTCGTCTCGCCCGTCTGCCCATCAATCCAGCTTGCCGCGCAGGCAAGCATGTCGGTCGAAGTATCGAGCGCCACCACCAGCGCGCTTTCGTTATGCAAGCTCATCTTGTACAGCCTTATCAATCAAATGGGAAAGCTCCATTGCGCGGTTACCGTGCGCCTCGAGCGTTATCGTCCGCACATCGCTGTCGCCCTCATCACGCTTGAGCGTCACCGAAAGATACTCATCCGTCAGCTCGTCCTGGAATTGTTCGCCCCATTCCAGCAGGCAAGCACCCTCATAGCCCAGCACATCGAAAATACCCGTATCCTCGAGCTCGTAGGCATGCTCCAGGCGGTATAGATCAAAGTGAAACAGCGGAATACGACCTTGATCGTGAACGGCCATGAGCGCGAACGTAGGGCTCGTAACCATATGCCCATCGCCCAGCCCGCGCGAGACGCCCTTGGTAAAGTGAGTTTTGCCCACTCCCAGGCCACCGGTCAGGATGAGCACATCGCCGTCCTCAAGGCACGGTGCAATTAGCTCGCCAAAGTACTCCGTATCGGCAGCGCAAGTCGTTTTGTAAGTACCTACCCCCAGGCGCTCCAGGGACATATATGCTCCTTATTATTCCGAGGCGTCCTCTGGCGCGGGATGTCGCTCCAGATAGTCGCCCAGCATCTTAAAGTCTTCCTCCAGCAGCTCCTGCCACGCCGGATTGCGCAGCGCTGCTGCCGGATGGAACGTGGGCATTACCACAAAATGCCCCATCTGGTGGAACCTGCCGCGCAGCTTAGTAATGCCAATCTCGGTCTTTAGCACAAAGTGTGTCGCGGGGTTGCCGAGCGTCACAATAATATCGGGCCAGATGCTTCGAATCTGCTCACGCAAAAACGGCGAGCAAGCCAGCACTTCCTCGGGACGCGGATTGCGGTTTCCCGGCGGGCGGCACTTAAGCACGTTGGCGATATAGACGTCCTCGCGCTTAAGACCTGCAAGGGACAAAATGCCGTTGAGGTCCTCGCCTGCCGCCCCCACAAAGGGCTCGCCCTGCAAATCCTCATTGCGGCCCGGCGCCTCGCCAATAAACATCACGCGAGCGTGGGGGTTTCCCACGCCAAACACGATGTTATGGCGCGACTGGTAAAGCTGGCAAAGGTGACAATCGCCCAGAACGGCCTCGATCTCCTCGAGCGCGACCTCACGCGGCGCCTGATGGCTATGGCCGGGGATGTGCATGACGCCCATAGCGACTCCTACACGTAGACCTTGTCGAGACGCATACCAAAGCCGCAGGCGACCTCGTAGTTAATCGTGCCGCGCAGTCGGGCCATCTCGTCCATAGTGATCTCGGCATCGCCATCGCGGCCGACAATGATCATCTCGTCGCCATACTCTGCCTCGGGAATCTCATGCGCCGGATTGGACTGGATGGCGACCATAAACTGGTCCATGCAGATATTGCCAACCTGACGCACGCGCTCGCCGCGATACAGCACATCCATACGATTGGAAAGCGTACGCGATAGGCCGTCGGCATATCCAATCGGCAGCGTACAGATCTGAACGCGCGTACGCGGTACGCGGTAGGTAAAACCGTAGCCCACGCCCTCACCCATCGCAGGGTGTGCCACGCGCGTCACGCGCGCATGGACGCTCATAACGGGATCGAGCTGCATCACATGGCCGCTCAGCTCGCACGGCTGCATGCCATACAAGCCAACGCCGGCACGAATCATATCAAAATGCATCGAAGGGTCGAGCATCGAGGACGGCGTGTTGGCGCAGTGCACGATACCGCACTCGAAACCCGCATCCTTAATGGCCTGAACGGCCTCGGTAAAGCGCTGGCACTGCAGCTTGTAGTCCCAGCCCGAAGGCTCATCGGCCGTGGCGAAGTGCGTAAATACGCCGTCGCACTGAATGCCGCGATGGAAACTAATGCCGCGCACAAAGTCGAGCACCTGCGTATAGTGAACGCCGATACGATTCATGCCCGTCTCGATGGCCAGATGGTATTTGCCCACCTTGCCCGCCGCAACAGCGCACTCGCCATACGCAAGAGCAAAGTCGGACGTATAGACCGAGGGCATGATATCGAACTCGAGCAACGTCGGAATAGCCTCGATAGGCGGCTCGCTTAGAATCAGGATGGGCTTAGTAATCCCGCCCTGACGGAGCCCAACGCCCTCGTTGACCGTCGCCACGGCAAACATGTCGGCACCGGCCGAATACATGATCTTGGCACACTCAACAGCTCCATGACCATAAGCATCGGCCTTGACCACGCAGCACAGGCGCTGACGCGGATTCAACAAGTTCTTATAGGCCCTCGTGTTGCGACGGAGCGCCCCGCGGTCGATCTCGACCCAGGACCAGCGCGTCAAATCGGCTTTATTCATGATTAGTCATCCGACCCTTCGTCCATGATTCCCAGATCTTCGAGCGCATCCTTTGCCGCCAGCTCCATGACAGGACCGATCAAGTCGATAAGATCGGTCGCGATAACGCTCTTCTCACCATACTCCGTCGCCGCAGCAAAACCGGCGTAGCTGTGAAGTGCGACGGCGTACGAACACAGCAGCTCCCAACGATCCATCTCGTCGCGCATGGTGGCAAGCGTGCCGGCCAAAATACCCGCGAGAACATCACCAGAACCGGCAGTTGCCAGAGAAGCCGGACCCGAGAGTGGCAGCAACACGCGCTCAACGCCACAGATAGCCGTCGTCGGCCCCTTGGCTATGACCACCAGATTGTCGGAGCCTGCAGCCCAGACAACCTTCTGCGCGGCTGCAATCGCGGTACCAAGGTCGTTCACCTCGTCACCGGCAACCAGACGCGAAAGCTCACGATAGTGCGGCGTCATAACCAACGGCTGCTCGCGACGATACATCTCGGGGTTACTATCAATACCGTCAATGGCAATCTTAGCAAGGCAGTTGAGTGCATCGGCGTCCAAAATAAGCGGTACATCAAGCTCGAGCAAGCCCGAAACCACCTGCATAGCGCCGGCAGACGTCGTCATACCGGGACCGCACAGCACGCAGCTGTACTTCTTTGCGATCTCGCACACCGTCATGCGCGCAGCGGCGCCAAAGGAGCCGCGGGAATCAGACGGAATAGCAAAGACGGGAATCGAAGGAAGTGCCATGCGAATGAGATTGGCGCAGGCATCAGGAGCCGCAACTGCCACGTAACCAGCACCCGCGCGAGCTGCAGACTTGGCCGCCATAATGGCAGCACCAGGATATTGCGCAGATCCGGCGACAATAAGCACAGAGCCACGGGAATACTTATCGATATTCGATGGTAGCGGAGCAAAGTAATCAACTAAGTCACCGGGCTCGACAATCTCGGCGGCGTGGTCAACATCATCGATGACTTCGTCAAGACGGTCGTAAAGATTGCCGCAGATCAAATCGCCAGCATACTCAGGGCCATCAGCGCTATACAGACCAATCTTGGGCGCAATCATCGTCACCGTGCGCTCGGCACGAATGCAGTTGTCATCAACAACGCCCGTCTCGGCATTCAGGCCCGAGGGGACATCAATGGATACGACACAATCGGCGCATTCATTGACCGTAGGAATCCAAATGGAGAACGGCGCACGCAGATTCCCGTGGAAACCGGTACCAAAAATGGCATCGACAACAACATCCGCCTTATCGATCAAAACCTCGAGTTCGTCACGCGAGGGACCGACGCAAACATGCACATCGCGACCGGCAGTTCGACGAGCAACATGACGTGCCAGAGCGGCAGGAATCTCATCCGGCTCAACCGGAGAAACGATATCCACGTCCACACCCTTGTGACTCAGGATATCGGCGGCAACCCAACCGTCGCCGCCATTATTACCAAAACCGACCAGAACGAGAACCCGATCGGGATTGAGCTTCAAGACCTCGTTGGCGGCAAACTCACCCGCTAGCTCCATAAGCTCGGCCTTCGAAGTCCCTTCGCGTTCGATGATATCCTCGAGACGAACGACTTCTTCGGTACTCAAAACCGGTTTCATCTATGCTCCTAGCGTATCTTGCGAAGCATCGCCCAGGTGCTCCGTCAATGCTGAATTCTGCAGCTGCTCAAGCTCATATAAAACAGAGCGAGCCTCTTTAAATGTCTGCGCAACGCGTTTCTTGTTGCTCACTTTTTCTTCCTTAGGCTTAGGTCGAGCATCCTCGGTGATTGCAATGGCATTAGCGACAGCCAAGTCACCCGTAAGGGTAATAGAAAGAGCGACCTCGACAACACCCAAATCCTGGGCGATTTCGAGAGCACGACCAGAAAGCAGAGCCTTCGGTTTGCCGAGTTTATCACGCGTTACCGAAACATCCTTGCGACCCACGCCTTGACTAAAACCCGTGCCGAGAGCTTTAAGCACCGCCTCACGCGAGGCAAAGCGGCTCGCATAGTGAGCAGCGGGACGCGATGATGCATCGCAATACGCGCGCTCTTCTTCGGTAAACACACGCCGAGCAAACGACGGCGTCTTTTCAAGAATTGATTTCATGCGGGAAATCTCGACGATATCAACGCCGATACCAGCTTCAGCCATGTTCACCTCCATATCGCACAGACTAAGTTATTGTAGCCCGTTCACAGAAGATGCGACAAACGAGGGTTATAAAACACAGCTACTATGTGAGACAAATTGCCCGAGATAC
>NZ_JBGORS010000010.1:0-44265 GCF_041537385.1 Collinsella aerofaciens | reverse complement strand
TGTTCTTCCGCTGAGCGAGCCATAGACGCCACGCACCGATACGGTAAAGTGGTGGCTTGAAATTGGTGCTATATTTGGCTTGAGTTGTTTAATGCTAGTACGGGAGGCTGATATGGGGCTGTTCAAGAAGAAGAACCCGCAGGATGCCTTTGATCCCGATGTGTTTACCATCACGGATACGATTTTGGACCCGCCGCGGTTCACGTTTTTGCCGGCCATTTACCAGGATGCCACGCGCCGCAAGTGGGCCGTTCATCAGCGTGGAGCGCAGCCAAAGATTTTTGACTACGCGGATGTGCTGCAGTGCGAGGTGGCAGAAGCCGGCAATCCGGAGGCCGAAGAAGTGGCCTCGAAACAGGAATTTGCCCAGCGTATTCTGGCAAATCCTGCCAAGGCGGCGAAAATAAATGCGGCAAAGCGTAATATGTGTCTTGGTATGGGTGTTATTGTGGCGGTTCAGACGGGAAAAGACGAAGTTTCCAAATTAGAGATTCCCGTTATGACCGACGAAGTCAAACGCGATTCAAGCCTATATAAGTCGTATCGGAATGTCGCCGAGAAGATTAAGGCCGAATTTGATGCCATGGGAGGGCTGGCCTAATTATGGCGACATACGTTTCTGAATGAGGAGTCTGTGCAATGGCAGGCGAATCTTATGCAATTCCCCCCAAAGATCGTGCTGTTGAGGGAATTCTTTGGTATATCCAGCACCATCAGCTTGCCGGCGGTGATCGCCTGCCGGCCGAGCGCGTGCTGTGCGAAGAGATCGGCGTTTCGCGTACGGCGTTGCGCGCCGGTATCATGCGGCTCATCTCGTGCGGAACGCTCGAGAGCCGTCGCGGATCGGGTACGTATTTGTGTCCTCCTAAGCCGCTGAACATCTTCCAGGAAACGTATAACTTTTCCGATGCTGTGCGGACTGCCGGCCTGCATCCCTCTTCTCGTCTGGTTTCCACCGGGACCATCGAGGCGGATGAAGCGCTTGCCGACAAGCTTGGGGTGTCTGTAGGCGCTCCTTTACTCCGCATGCAACGCGTTCGACTTATCGAGGGCGAGCCGGCGTCAATCGAGACGGCTCACGTCAACCTGTCCCTGTGCCCGTCGCTTCCCAATCACGACTATACGCAAGAAAGCCTGTACGATGTTTTGCTTCAAGAAGGCGGCGTGCGCGTGGAGCATGGGTGTGAACATGTTTCGATTTCGCGCCTGAATGCCGAAGAGGCCGAACTGCTTCAGCAGGACGAGGGGACGCCTGTTTTCTATCAGAGCTCGATTGAGTTCGATAAGGACATGCGTTTTGTGGAACATTGCAAATCGGTAATTCTGCCCACAAAGTATCGCTTCGCCGATAACGGCGAAAAGAACGGCAAGAAGAGCGCGGCAGGTGAACAATGGCTGAAACAGTAGATGCCACCCCGGTTTATATGCGCATACGACGTCGCATTGAAGAGCGCATCGAGCGCGGTATATATCCCACGGGTTCCATGATTCCGTCCGAAAAAGACCTCGCCGAGGAATTTGGCACGACGCGCTTGACCATCCGAAGCGCTGTCGATGAGTTGGTTCGGCGCGGGCAGATTCGACGCGTCCGCGGAAAGGGCGCGTTTGTGGCTCAGAAAGTGCCCGTTGCCTACGAGCGAACAGGAGGCTTTCGCGAGTCGGTTCGTGCTTCGGGCGGCGAGCCGTCCGTCCGCATCCTCGCGCGTTCCAAGCGTTATGCGGGCCCATATTATGCCAACCTGTTTGGCATTGCCGAGGACGATTTGCTGTATTCGATTCGGCGTTTGAACTGCGTCAACGGCGATCCCGTATCGATTGAGATGGCGTTCATCCCGTGCCTGCTGTTTCCCGCAATCGAAGATATTGACGTGTCGGTCTTCAGTTTGTACGAGACCTATGAGATGTTGGGCCGAAAGCCGGTCATGGCACAGGAAAAGCTCGATATCGAAGCGCTGGGCGCGCGAGATGCCGGCCTGCTTGGGCTAGAGCAGGGCGATCTTGCCTTGCTTTTGGAATGTGTGAGCTACGATGCGAGCGGACAGGCCATCGAGTACGTTAAGTCCTTTAACCGTGGCGACGCGGGCGGCTATACCTATACGTACTAGCTGGTGTTTTTTGCATAACGGCTGGGAAAGCTGACCGATTTTGACTAGTGAGTCAGCCGTATATACAACCTTACATGGCTCAAAATCGACCGTTCGCCGAAGGGGATAAATTAATCGACAAAGAGGTATCAAAAAGCCGTAACCTGTAACCGTGATTGGTATCAAATACTAATGATTTGTTACGAGGTGAGACGATGAAGATGCTCGATTACGTTCAGCTTGCCCATGTGCGTATGGGAGAGAACCTCGAGCGTTCGTCTGAGCTGGTAGCACAGCTCGTTGTAATTTTCCAGTCCGGTTCTTTTAACGCGCTGCGCATCGTTGCTTCGGGTTCGTCGCGCCATGCCGCCGATTGCGCCCGCGATTACCTGCAAGATGCGCTGCGGATGCAGGTGTCCGTTGTGACGCCCGAGGCCTTCGTCGATTTTGAACACACCTATCCGCAGCATGCGCTCAACATCGCCGTCTCGCAGAGTGGCTATTCGACCAATACGATTGCGGCGCTCGATTACATGCGCGCGCACGATATGACTGCAGTTGCGCTCACGGCAAACGTCGAGGCACCCATCAAGGAGCATGCCGATATCGTTCTTGACTACGGCGTGGGCGTCGAGTCGGTGGACTTTGTGACGCTGGGCGTTGAGGTTCTCGTTGAGTACCTGGTGCTCTTTGGCATCTACGGTGGCCAAGCGCGCGGAACGATTGATACCGAGGGCGTTGCCCAACGTCTTGACGACCTGCGCGAGGCTATCCAGGCTAATGCCGTGATGTGCAAGACCGCCGAGGCATATGTCCAAGACCACATGCTCGAGCTTTCTGAGCACATGCCCGCCATGGTCGTCGGCAATGGCCCCAACTATGGCGTTGCCGAAGAGGCGGCTCTCAAGCTGAGCGAGACCATCAAGATTCCTGCCATGCATCACGAGGGCGAGGAGTTCGTCCACGGTCCCGAGATGCAGATAACCCCAGGCTACCTGGTGTTTATCGTCGACGACCCGCAGGGGTCGGAGCGTCTTGCGAATATCGCCGATGCGCTATCGAACGTTACGACAAAAACGGTGCTGCTCACGGCCCATCCCAGGGGTAGGGCTCACGAGGTCACGGTGCCTCAGGTGGCTCCGCTGCTCAGCGCAATTCCCAATCTTGTGTTCTTCCAGACGATTGCGGCCATGATTGCCGAGCGTCTGAAGTCATGGGACGTGCACCCGTATCTCGATGCCGTCTCCAAGCAAATGGAGGTCAAGGCAGAGGGCTACGAAGAGTCAGTCAATGCGCTTAAGGCCAAAGCGGCCGAGTGTTACGGAATGTAAGCGGGCTTTGATGCCCGTTGGCATGGGGGATGTGAAGACAACCCCAGAAAGGAGAGACAAATGAAGGAAACCGAGAAGATCGAGATCATGCATTTCGACCAGGAGGGCTACCTCGAGGACGGCAAGGCGCTCTACGAGACCGGCAAGAAGATGACCGCGCTCGCCGACAAGGTCGCCGACGAGGGCTACGACGCCGTGTTCCTGATGGGCGTCGGCGGCACCTGGGACGAGCTCATGCAGCTCGAGTACCTCATGAACAAGTTCGGCGACCGCGACCTCGAGGTCTACCTGATCCACGCCGCCGAGTGGAACGTCTCCGGCCACAAGCGCATGACCGAGAAGTCCGTCGTTCTCACCGCCTCCGAGTCCGGCACCACCCCCGAGGTCCTCGAGGCCGTCAAGAAGATGAAGGACATGGGCGTGCGCGTCTACGCCATGACCAAGCCCGAGGGTCTCATAGGCCAGGCCGTGGGTGCCGAGAACTGCGTCGCCATGGCTTCTGACCATGGTTCGGGCGGCTGCGAGAAGGGCTACTACCTCGCCGACTGCTTCGGCCTGCGCTTGCTCAACCGCCGCGGCTGCTTCCCCAAGTTCGACCTGTTCATCGAGCAGACCAAGGACATCTGGAAGGACATGCTCGACATCCGCAAGCGCTTCGAGCCGCGCGCCGAGGAGCTCGCCAAGAAGTACGCCCTGGCCCCCTACACCATGTTCATCGGCTCCGGCGCCCTGTGGGGCGAGACCATCCTGTTCTCGATGTGCATCCTCGAGGAGATGCAGTGGAAGCGCACCCGCTACATCACCTCGGCCGACTTCTTCCACGGCACCCTCGAGCTCGTGGAGCCGGGCGTCCCGGTCTTCCTGTTCATGGGCGAGGACGAGAACCGCAAGCTCGACGAGCGCGTCCGCGCCTTCCTGACCCGCGGCGTGACCGGCGACACCGACATCAACATCATCGACACCGCCGAGTTCGCCATCCCCGGCCTTGACGACGAGTTCCGCGTCATCGTCTCCCCGTGGATTCTGACGGTGCTCGTGACCGACCGCCTGGCTCGCTACTACGAGACGGTCACCAAGCACAACCTCAAGTATCGTCGCTACTATCACCAGTTCGACTACTAAGAGCAAATAACGTTTGTGCAATTTGGCCCCGCTCCTACATGGAACGGGGCCTCGTTTGGGTTGGAGAGTAATTATGAGCTACCCGCAGCTTGCCGTCATGAATATCAGCCATCGTTATTTTGACCTTGAGGAATTCTTTTCCTCGGCAGCGGCCTCGGGCTACACGTGTTGCGAGCTTTGGACCGGGGCAATGCATCTGTATGTCGATTGCCATGGATACGATTCGCTCGAGCAGGTGCGGGAGCTGTCGCAGCGGTATGGAGTTCGGATTGTGGGGCTTTGCCCCGAACAGAACAACCCCAAGCCGTGGAATATCGCGGCGCGCGGGAATGAGGCGCGTGCCCGCACGCTCGCGTACTTTAAGAACGTTGTGGATATCGCGGCGGAACTTGGAGCCGAGCAGGTCATGGTTTCGAGCGGCTGGGCATTTTTGAACGAGCCGATCGAGGACGCGTGGGGTCGCAGCGCCTCAATGCTGCGTGCGATTGCCGAGCATGCGGGAGAGCGCGGCGTGCGACTGGTGCTCGAGGCCCTACAGCCGGTTGAGTCGATGATCGTGAACTCGGCGGCCGACACGAAGCGCATGATCGAGGCAGTTGATCATCCGGCACTTAAGGCGTGTCTGGATATGGGCGCCATGGCGGTGGCGGGGGATACCATCGACGATTATTTCGATCTGCTTGGCGATGATGTCGCCCACGTGCATTTTGTCGATGTTGCGGCAGATGGCACGACGCATCTTGCCTGGGGTGACGGCGACCGCGATATGCGCGCCGACCTGGATAGGCTGGTGGCGCATGGCTATCGCGGAGTTGTTTCGGCTGAGACCTATGACGGGCGCTATTTTGCCGACCCCGCAGCTGCCGATGCGCAGGTAATGGCAGAGTATCGTCGTGCGATTGGCGCCTAGGTGGGGTTGGGCTGCGGCAATCTGCCCTATGTTTCCAAATGAATACGGTGTGAGCGGCTGTGACGGATTTTCCCCGCAAGCACTCTAGTATGCTAAAGTACCCAGAAGACCGGCGGAGCTATGCCGGTCTTCTGTTCTATATGAAACACAGCATGAGGAGGCTCACCAGATGACGGCCACACCGTGGGGATTCCGGGACATATTGCCCGAGGAGGCTCAGGCGCGCGAGGAGATTGCGCTGACGGTGAAAGGTTGCTTCAGGGAGCATCATTACCTTCCGGTCGAGACGCCGCTGCTCGAGGACAAGGGCTCGCTCGAGGAAGGCGGCCGCATTGCGGACACGCCGTTTAAGCTCTTTGATGATGACGGTCGCCTGCTGGTGGTCCGTCCCGACAACACGCTGCCGATCGTGCGCCTGGTCTCGACCCGCATGCGCGCGGCCGATCTGCCGCTGCGCCTTCGCTACGAGGCGCCGGTGGTTCGCGAGTGTCAGCGCAACGCCGGCGGCTCGCGCCAGTTTACACAGCTGGGCTTTGAGCTTATCGGTGCGGGCGATACCGCGGGCGATGTCGAGATTGTCTCGCTCGTGGCCGAGGCCGTGCGCAAGCTCGCACTGCCCGATGCGCGCATTATCGCAGGCAGCGTGCGTCCGTTTAAGGAACTGCTCGCGGTATGCGAGGATCGTGAGCTGGCCGCCGAGGCCCTGCGCTGCGTGCACGCCAACGACTTTGTGGGCCTCGATGCCCGCGTGGCGGCAAGCGCCGAGTCCGATGCCGTCAAGGCCGCCATTGGCGAGCTGCCGCGCTTGCACGGCGGCGCCGAGGTACTCGACCGCGTCGATGCGCTTCTGGCGGCGGCGGGCATTGTCGCGCCGCTCACGCGCGAGCTACGTGCCCTGGTCGAGGGCCTGGCGCCCGAGGACGCCCGGGTGCTGTCGTTCGACTTCTCCATCATGAACTCTTTCGATTACTACACGGGCCTGGTCTTTAAGGCCTATGCCGGTGGCCTGCCCGATCCGGTGGGTTCGGGCGGACGCTACGACTCCATCTTTACCGGCGCATTTGGCGATGGTATCGAGGTGCCGGCGGCGGGCTTCGCCTTTTCGCTCGAGCGTCTGGAGGCCGCGCGCACCTCGGCCGAGGACGCCGCCTCCGACGGCGATCACGCTGTGGGCCGTGGCGCCGAGGGCCCGCTGCGCATCGCCGTGCCCAAGGGCTCGCTCAAGGCCGACACGCTCGACGTGCTCGAGGCCGCGGGCCTGGATGTCTCTGAGCTGCGTGACCCCGGTCGTCACCTGATCGTGCGCGGTCGCGACACGCGTGCCGGTGAGGGCGCGATCGGAGATATCGAGTTTGTCATTGTGCGCCCCAGCGACGCGCCCGCCTTTGTGGGCTGCGGCGGCGCCGACTGCGGCATCTGCGGCTGGGACTCGCTTATCGAGGCCGACCTCAACCTGCTGCAGCTGGTCGATCTGGGCTACGGCCTGTGCACGTTTATCGAGGCGGAGCCCGCATGGCGCGCCGGCCAGGCCGAGCGCAACTATGCCCGCCGCGGGTCGCTTCGCGTGGCCACCAAGTACCCGCGCATCGCGAGTGCCTGGTATGCCGAGCGCGGCGTGAACGCCGATATCGTCTCCCTGCACGGTAACATCGAGCTGGGCCCCATCGTCGGCATGACCGATCGCATCGTGGATATTACCGCGACGGGCGCCACGCTGCGCGACAACGACTTGGTCATCACCGGCCGCATTATGGACTGCACGGCCCGCTTCTTCGTCAATCCGGGTGCCGCGCGCCTGGATCCGCGCGTGCGCAACTTGGCCGATCGCTTGGCAGCTGCTGTTAAGGACAAGCATTTTGAGCCCGTCGCGGGCTCGGCACAATAGCGCGAGCGCGCACGGGCGCCCCCATATCCGGCTGCGGACCGATTGGCGCCGCTGCCCGGCATCTCGTTTTTCAAACGCAACCTCAACCGATAGGGGATACCGATATGAAGACCATCAAACTTGCTCCCGGTGAGCGCCTCGTTACCAACCAACTCAACCGCAAGGGCGTGCTACCGCAAAACATCGTCGATGCCGCCCGCGAGATCGTGGCCAACGTGCGCGCCAACGGCGATGCCGCGGTGCGCGATTACTGCCAGCGTTTTGACGGTGTTGAGCTGCAGAACTTCCGTCTGCCGCAGGAGCAGATTGATGCCGCGCTCGAGGGCCTTGATCCTGCCTTTGTCGCCGCGTTGGAGAAGGCCGCGCGCCAGATTCGCGAATTCCACCAGCGCGAGGTCGAGCAGAGCTGGTTTACCACGCGTGCGGACGGCACGATGCTCGGCGTTAAGGTGACCCCGCTCGCCGCTGCCGGCATCTACGTGCCGGGTGGTCGCGCGCAGTATCCCTCCACCGTGCTCATGAACGCCATTCCCGCCAAGGTCGCCGGCGTCAAGCGCGTGGTCATGGTGACCCCGCCTCAAAAGGATGGCCTGATCAGCCCGTACACGCTTGCCGCGGCAAAGCTCGGTGGCGTGGACGAGATTTATATGGTGGGCGGCGCTCAGGCCGTGGCCGCGCTGGCGTACGGCACCGAGACCATTCCGCGCGTCGACAAGATCACCGGCCCGGGCAACGCCTTTGTCGCCGCGGCCAAGCAGATTGTCTCGGGCGACGTGGGAATCGACATGGTCGCTGGCCCCTCCGAGGTCTGCGTACTGGCCGATGCCACGGCCAAGCCCATGGTGGTCGCGGCCGACCTGATGGCCCAGGCCGAGCACGATCCGCTGGCAGCCTGCTATCTGGTGACCTGCGACGAGCAGTTTGCGCGCGAGGTCGAGGCTGGTATCGACATTCTGGTAGCGCAGTCGCCACGCGCCGAAATCACGCGTGCTTCGCTCGACAACGAAGGCACCATCGTGGTGGCCGCCGACATGGCTGCCGCCGTCGAGGCAGTGAACACCGTGGCGCCCGAGCACCTTGAGCTGCACTGCAAGGACGCGATGGGCCTGCTCGGCGGCATTCGCAACGCCGGCGCCATCTTTGTGGGCGCTTGGAGCTCCGAGCCGCTCGGCGATTATGTTGCTGGCCCCAACCACACGCTGCCGACCGGCGGCACGGCCATGTTCTCCAACCCGCTTTCGGTCGAAGAGTTCGTCAAGCGCTCGAGTGTCATTTGCTATACACCCGGGGGCCTGCTCTCCGATGCTCCTGCCACGCAGCGTCTAGCTGAGGCTGAGGGTCTGTGGGCACACGCGCTTTCCGCCGCGCTGCGCCGCCGCGTGTTGGAGCAGGGCGAGGATGCCGTGAGCGCCGAGTCGCTCGCCGCGGCCGACCTGACCAAGGTTGCCTGGCCGGGCGACGCCGTGGCGACGGTTGCCGAGGGCGTGGACCTGGCGGCTGCAAGCGCGGATGGCGTCGGCGCGACTGGCAAGGAGGCCTAATATGGCCGAACTCACGCCGCGCATGAAGGAGCTCGTCCAGCCCTACTTGGCCGGCATTGAGCCCTACGATCCCAACTTTACGCCCACGCGCATCAACCTTTCGGCCAACGAGAACACCTATCCCGTGCCGGCTGGCGTGCGCGAGGCGGTCGATGCGGCGCTTGCCGCCACCCCGCTCAATCGCTATCCCGATCCCATGTCCAACGATCTGCGCGACGAGCTTGCCGCTTGGCATGGTGTGGCGCGCGAGAATGTCTGCGTGGGCAACGGCGGCGACGAGCTGCTCTATAACTACCTGCTGGCGTTTGGCGGCGCGGGACGGACCCTGCTCAACTGCCCGCCGTGCTTTAGCGAGTACGCGTTCTTTGCGTCGCTGTGCCAGACCGAAGTGCGCGACGTGTGGCGCGACCCGACGACCTTTGAGCTCGACCAGGCGGCGGTGCTTGCGGCGGCTCCCGAGTGCGATCTGGCGATCGTGACCTCGCCCAATAACCCCACGGGTGACGTGGCACCGCTCGACTTTGTCGCGGCGCTGTGCGATGCGTGTCCCGGCATGGTAATGGTCGACGAGGCCTACGTTGAGTTTGCCGACGATTCGTTTGGCGCGGCCATCACGGCGCAGGGGCTTATTGCCGAGCATCCCAACCTGGTGATTCTGCATACGTTGTCCAAGGCGTTTGGCGCTGCCGGTACGCGTCTGGGTTACGTGATCGCGGCGCCCGAGGTCATCGACGTGTTCGCGGCGATTCGCCAGATCTATTCGGTCAACGTGCTGAGCCAGGCGGCGGCGCGTGCCTGCGTGCGTGCCCGCGATGCGTACGCGCCCGTGGTGGCACAGGTCGCCTCCGAGCGCGAGCGCGAGCTGGGCGCCCTGTGCGCGATGGCTGCCGAAGGCCTGCCCGTGGAGGTATGGCCGAGCGCGGCGAACTTTGTGCTCGTGCGCACGCCGCATGCCACGCGCGTGCGCGAGCGTCTGCGCGACGAGTATTCAATTTTGGTGCGCGACTTTAGCTACGCGCCGGGGCTCGCGGACTGCCTGCGCATTACCGTGGGCACCCCACAGGAAAACGACGAGGTGCTGGCCGCGTTTGCCGCGCTGGTGAAGGAGGAGATGTAGATGGACCGCTATGCCGAGGTAACCCGCAAGACGGGTGAGACCGACATTGTCGTAAAGCTCGACCTGGACGGATCTGGCGTGTGCGATATCTCGACCGGCGTGCCGTTTTTCGACCACATGCTTAACGCCTTTGGTCGCCATGGTCTGTTCAATCTGACGGTGCACGCGGTGGGCGACGTTGAGGTCGACGCGCACCACACCGTCGAGGACACGGGCATTGTGCTGGGCGAGGCGTTTTGCCAGGCGCTGGGCGACAAGGTGGGTATTACGCGCTTTGCCGACGCGGCGATCGCCATGGACGAGACGCTCGTGATGGCCGCCGTGGACATTTCGGGTCGCGGCCAGGCCTATTGCGAGCTGCCCGTGCCGACCGAGCGCGTGGGTAGCTTCGATACTGAGCTAGCCGTCGAGTTCTTCTATGCCTTCGCGCGTGACGCCAAGCTCACGCTGCACGTGCGCGAGCTGGCGGGCGGCAACTCGCACCACATTATCGAAGCCGCCTTTAAGGCCGTTGGTCGCACGATGCGCCGCGCCTGCGAGCTCGATCCCCGCGTGCAGGGCATCCCCAGCACCAAGGGCTCACTGTAACCGCCGCAAGGGTAAAACCACCACGAAGGTGCCTGTCCCCTTTGTGGTGGTTTTTGGACAAGATGAGGAGGAGGGGTCGCGTGGGCGAACCGAAGATCGTGGTGGTCGACTACCACAAGGGCAACTTGTCGAGCGTCGTGCGCGGGCTTGCGCGCGCCGGTGCCGCCGCCTGTACATCGGACGACCCGGAGCAGATCCGCCGCGCCGACGGCCTGGTCATTCCGGGCGTGGGCGCGTTCTATGACGCGATCGCCTTTATGCGCCAGAGCGGCGAGGCGGACGCGGTGCTCGATGCCGTCGCCGCTGGAACTCCGCTGTTCGGCATCTGCCTGGGCCTTCAGCTGTTTTTTGAGCGCGGTAACGAGGGCGTGCCAGCGGACGAGGGTGTTGCCGCGGACGGCGACGCCTCCGGGCAGGCCGGTGCCCCCTGGGTCGATGGCCTGGGCATCATGCGCGGTTCGTGTACGCGCTTGGAATCGAGTCGTCTGAAGGTGCCGCACGTGGGCTGGGACCAGGTGCACATGACGCCCGCCGGTGCTGCCGACCCGCTGCTCGTCGGTTTTGCCGAGGGCGCCAACATGTACTTCACCCACAGCTACGCGGTGGCCGACGACGCCGATGCCGCTGATGTTTTGGCGCGCACGCACTACACGCGGAGCTTCCCGTGCATCGCGCGTCATGGCAACGTGTGGGGCTGTCAGTTCCATCCCGAGAAATCCTCCGCGCTTGGTCAGCGCATTCTTAAGAACTTCGTCAACATCGTCGAGGAGGTTGGCCGATGATCCTGTTTCCCGCAATTGATCTGATCGGCGGCAAGGTTGTGCGCCTGGAGCGCGGCGACCGCAGCCGCTGCAAGGTATATTCCGACGACCCCGTCGCCGTCGCCCGCTCGTTTGCCGAGCAGGACGCGAACTGGGTGCATGTCGTCGACCTGTCCGCTGCTTTTGGTGAGGACGAGGACGCGTGCGCTGCCAACTCGGCGGCGATTAAGGCTATCTGCGGCGTCGACGGCCTGTCCGTGGACGTGGGCGGCGGTGTCCGCTCGCTCGCGCGCATCGACGAGCTGGCCGGCTATGGTGCTCGCCGCATTGCGCTGGGCACCGTGCTGGTGACCGAGCCGGGTTTTGCCGAGGTGGCAGCCCAAGGCTTTGGCGAGCTGTTGGTCGCCGATATTGCCGCGCGCGACGGCCAGGTCAAGGTGAACGGTTGGCGCGATGGTGCGGGTGTGGCGCTCGACGATGCCGTGGCGCAGCTTTCCGAGCTGGGCTTTAAGCATCTGGTGTATACCGACATCGCGCGCGATGGCATGCAGACGGGCATCGATGTGGCGGCGTATCGCCATGTGGCCGAGGTCGCGGGATTTCCCGTCGTGGCTTCGGGCGGCATCTCGACGCTCGACGACATCCGCGCGCTGGCCGCGGTGGGCGAGGGCGCGATTGAAGGCGCCATTACCGGTCGTGCGCTCTACGAGGGCAACTTTACGCTGGTACAGGCGTTGGCCGCCGCCCGAGGGGAGGAGTAGCCCATGCTTACCAAGCGCGTGATTCCCTGTCTAGACGTCAAGGACGGCCGTGTGGTCAAGGGCGTCAACTTTGTGAGCCTGCGCGATGCGGGCGATCCGGTGGAGCTTGCCCGTGCCTACGACCGCGAGGGTGCAGACGAGGTCGTCTTCCTGGACATTACCGCCACGAGCGACAACCGCGCGACGACCATCGAGATGGCGGCGCACGCGGCCGAGGAGCTCGCTATTCCCTATACCGTGGGCGGCGGCTTTCGCGACTTGGCGGGCATGCGGACCATGGTTGCCGCCGGTGCCGATAAGGTGTCGCTCAACTCGGCGGCCGTACGCGACCCGTCGCTGATTGGCCAGGCCGCCGCGGCGTTTGGCAGCCAGGCCGTGGTCGTGGCGATCGATGCCAAGCGCGCGGGGCTGCCCGGGGAGCCGGGCGCCGATAAGTGGGAGGTCTTTACGGCGGGCGGCCGCAACGCCACGGGTATCGATGCGGTGGCATGGGCCGAGGAGGCGGCTCGTCGCGGCGCCGGCGAGATTCTGCTGACCAGCATGGACCGCGACGGCACCAAGGCCGGCTTTGACCTGGCGCTCACCCGCGCCGTGGCGCGCGCGGTGCCAATCCCCGTCATCGCGAGCGGCGGCGTGGGCACGCTCGAGCATTTTGCCGAGGGCGTGATCGAGGGCGAAGCCGATGCCGTGCTAGCAGCAAGCGTCTTTCACTTTGGAACCTTCAGCATTCGCCAGGTGAAGGAGTACATGGCCTCGCAGGGCATCCCTGTCAGGTTGGACTTCTAGCGCTGCGGCTTGCCCAGGCACCGCATCTTGCCGCTCAAACCGTCGCTCGCGTACCAAAGTACGCGTCGCTCCTCTTTCGCGGCAACCTGCGGCACCTGGACAACCCTCGCCGACCTGTGGGGCTTACTGTTATTACTTGGGAGAAATGATGACTGAGGTAATAGAAGCATCTGAGCTTACGTACGACGCCCACGGGCTGATTCCTTGTGTGGTTCAGCAATATGACACCGGCGAGGTGCTTATGGTTGCTTGGATGAACGAGGAATCGGTGGGGCTGACGCTCAAGACCGGGACCACGTGGTTTTGGAGTCGCAGCCGTCAGGAGCTCTGGAACAAGGGCGCGACGAGTGGCAACATGCAGGAGGTCAAGGAGCTCTGGGCCGACTGCGATAGCGATACGCTGCTGGTCAAGGTGGACTCGCCGGGCCCGGCCTGCCATACCGGCAACCGTACCTGCTTCTTTAAGCGCGTAAAGGGGGGAACACGATGAAGGTCGTGACGCCGTTCGAAGTCGCCGACTGCAACGCCGAGCTCCTCCGCGCGGGCGTGCCGTGCCGCGTGCACCTGACCGATGCCTGCGGGGCGCAGTCGCTTTGGCTCGAGGCCGAGAAGGAAAGGCTCGATGAGGCCCATGCCGTCATCGTCGAGTTCTTTGAGAAAAAGGGCGCAAAGCCTCGGTTCGATGAGACCGGTACCTACTTTACGCTGCAGTAACGAGAGGAAATAACCATGGGAGTCAGAACAGCTAACGTGCAGCCGGGAAATATTGGCGAGACGCTGACGGGCCTGGCCGAGGTGATTCACGGTCGTCGCGACGCATCGCCGCAGGAGAGCTACACCGCCCGTCTGCTGACCGACGTCGAGGACGAGCTGCTCAAGAAGCTTGCCGAGGAGGCGAGTGAGGTAATCATGGCCTGCAAGGATAACGACCATGACCACATTCGCTACGAGGCCGGCGACCTGATCTACCACCTGCTCGTGACGCTCGAGCGCTACGGCATCACCCTCGATGAACTGGCCGGCGAACTCAACGCCCGCCGCCACTAGTCGTTTAAGAACGTCCCCGATGACCATAGAAGTTGCGGTGGAATAGTTCTTGTTTGACGGTCCTAGGGCTATAAACAGGAACTATTTCACCGCAACTTATGAAGGGATAGCTAGGGATAGCTAGGCGAGGGACGTGGACTCCCATTCGCCGGTGAGATGGGGGATGTCGAAGGTTCGATAACCGCAGTCGTAGGCGTGGGCCTGAGCCTCGCGAATGTTCCAACAGATGTCACAGGCGCGGTGTGCGTCCGAGCCAAAGGTGATTGACACCTCGGCGTGGGCGAAGCAGCGCAAAAGGCCGGTCGCGGGATAGTAGTCGTCGAGCCCCTTGCGCGGTGCGGCCGTCGAGACCTCAACGCGGCGACCCGTATCGTGCGCGCACTCGGCCATCTGCCCCCAAAACGGCGCCGGGTCAAAGTCGGGCGCAAAGCCTTCCTTCGAAAAGCGCATGACTAGGTCGGGGTGAGCCATTACATCAAAGTTGAGCGGGCTCTCGCAGGCTCGGCACCAGTCATCGACGTAGCGCTCCCACACGCCGCGCACGCCTAAGTTTTCCCAAACATGCAGGTTGGTATCGTCGTCGATCCAGCCACAAAGCGAATCGGGCGTATCGGGGCGAGCGACGCTCTCTGTTCCCGCCGTGCCCGCGGCGCCGGCCATGATATCGCCCGGGTCGCCAATCCAATGCACGCTGCCCAAGCGCACCACGGCGCCCTGGGACCAGCGCTCTACCAAGGGCTCGCAGCCTTCGTACCAATCGCATTCAAAGCCATAGATAAAGTTGAGCTCCGGCGCGATCTGCGCGGCGAGTTTACGGGCGTCCTCAAATGCCAGACGATGTGCCGGCAAGTCGCCCTCGACGACCTGCACCTCGCAGTTAGCATCCATGCTGGCGGGCAGGGTGAGGTGGTCGGTCGAGACCATGACCCGACAGCCAGCGGCCGCGGCAGCGCGGACGTTTTCCTCAAACGAGGCATGGCCGTCCGAAAACGAAGTATGGGTGTGGCAATCGACCAGCGAGCATGCGGGCATGGCGACTCCTTTGCATTCGGCGAATCTGCTCCATTGTAATGGCGCAGCCCTCAACACGTCGGGCACGCCGGGGGGTCGAAATCGATTGGAAAGGCTGCGCGGCGCGTGGTGCGGCCTCGCTTGCTCTCAAAACGTGTACGTCAGCCTCCAAAAGCTGCAAAAAATGACATGTTTGGAGGCTGACGTACATGTTTGGGCGGAGGAGTGGGTGCGGGAACGCGCAGGGCGCCCGCCGCGGCTACTTGTTTTGCGCCGCCGCTCGTTTGGACTGCACGGTTGTAATCGCGTGCCGCACGGCGGTGATGGGGCGATAGCGGATCATACGCGGTCCCGACCAGCGCATGACCTCGCGGATCTTCTCGCGCATGGCAGGCCGGTAACAATGCGAAGGACAGGCCGAGCAAAATGTCTTGGTGTCCATGTGGGGGCAGCGCTCGATGCGCGCGACGGCGTAGGCCTGCAGCTCGGCGCATTCGGGGCAGAGCGTAATGGTCCGAAGGCCGAGCTTCACGCGCACGGGCTCATCGTCGCCAGCCTGCTCGATCGCATACCCGCCGCCATGATGCCCGCGGCACCACAACGCGATCATCTGCGACACCATTTGGGCCTCGCGCTCACGTTTGCGTGCCAGCTCCGGTGTGTCGGCGGTGCGCGCCATCTAGCTCAGCCTCCCGTGCTCGACCGAAAGTGAGCAATCGGCAAAGGCGCAGGTGCTGGCGCGATGGCTTACGAGCACGATGGTCTTGCCGCGGCGCTTGAGCTCGTCAACGGCCTGCATTACGGCTGCTTCGTTGAGGGCGTCGAGTGCGCTGGTGGGCTCGTCGAGCAAGATGAAGGGTGCGTCGTTGAGGAAGATACGCGCAAGGCCGATGCGCTGGCGCTCGCCTCCCGAGAGCGAGTCGCCCAGCTCGGCAACCGGGGTGTCAAGACCCTGCGGCAGGCGGTCGATGAGCGTGGTGAGTGAGGCGGAGCGGCAAGCGTCGAGCAGCTCGGCATTGGTGGCGTTGGCGCGCGCGACCAGCAGATTCTCGCGTACGGTGCCGCAGAACAGATGTGTGTCCTGGGTCATATAGGCCTCGTGGCTGCGCAGGCTCGCCGTGTTGATGTGGCGGGCGTCGACGCCGCTCACCGTGATGGTGCCAGCTGCGGGGTCCCAAAAACGCATGAGCAGCTTAAGCAGCGTCGACTTGCCCGAGCCCGAGCGCCCCATGATGCAGGTCATGGTGCCGGACGCAAAGGTGCAGGTCACGTCGTCGAGGATGAGACTCGCAGCGGTGTCGTTCGCGACCTGCTCCGTGGCGCCCGCACCGCCCGCGTCCACGCCGCCCGCATAACTAAAGCTCACATGCTCGGCTGCGGCGCCGGCAAACTCAACGTCCTGTCCGTCGGCGACCTCGGCGCACTGGGGCTGCTCGTCGAGCAAATCGAGCACGCGTGCGCCCGAGGCGAGCGTCTCCTGCAGTGAGGCGCCCAGGCGGCTCACGGCCATCACCGAGCCAAACGACGACACAAAGGTAAAGACGGCGACAAACGCTGCGGCAAAATCGATCGTTCCCGCAGCCACCAGCTGCAGCGCTCGCCCGAGCATCACCAGATTGGCCGCAAGAATAAGCGCATCGGCTACGGCCTCGCTGGCCGCCTGGCGGCGCTTGAGGCGCGCGTCCACGGCGCCGACTTGCTCGGTCAGCTTGCCCAGGGCACGGCTGCGATCGGCGCCACCGGCAAACTGGATAGTCTCGGACGCGCCGCGTAGACTGTCGAGCACAAAGGCACCCAGCTTACCGGCGCCCTCGCGGCTCTGGCGGCCAGTGGTGCCGCATGCCTTGGCCGAGGTCAGGGGCAGCAGCACGCCCAGGACCGCGTAGGCCACGAGCGCGATGCCCGCGAGCTCGGGGCTCACAGCCAGCAAAAAGCCCTCAAACACAACGGTGCAGACCAGAGCGATGGCAATGGGCGAGATGGTGTGCGCGTAGAAGACCTCGAGCAGCTCGATATCCGAGGTGACCAGGCTCACGAGATCGCCCTTGCCGCGGCCCTCGAGCTTGGCGGGGGCGAGCTGGCGCAGGGCGCCAAACACCAAGTCGCGGATGTGCGCGAGCAGGCGAAACGCGATGTAGTGGTTGCAGAGCTGTTCGCCGTAGTGGAGCGGCCCGCGTGCGATGCCGCAGGCGGCACAGGCCGCGCATGCTGCGATCAGACCAAGCCCCAAGGCGTAGCGGCCCAGCGCGGCCATAAGGCCAAGGGCGCCAAAGGCCGGCACGAACGCGGCGGTGAGCATGCCAATGCTGCCCAGCGCGACGGCTAGCACAAGCCAGCCGGCAAGCGGTCGGACGAGCCCCATCATGCGCCACATGATGGACAGCGCCGAGCGACGGCCGCGGCCGGAGTCAGACGCCGCGGTAGCGGAAGACGAGCCGGCACCGTTGAGGCCATCGGTACAGGCAGCGCTGCCGTCAACAGCCTCAACCGCGCCGGCATCCTCGGCATCACCCTCCGCATACGCATATGCCGAGAGCTGCTCCTGGCTGTTCCACATGCGCGCATAGGTGCCCGCGCCCGACAGGAGCTCATCATGGGTGCCGCGCTCGGCAATACGGCCACGCTCCAGCACCAGGATCTGATCGGCGTCCACGATTGTCGACAGGCGGTGTGCCACCACGATTACGGTGTGCTCGCCAGCGAGCGATGCAATGACCTCGCCGATTGCGGCTTCGCTTGCGGCATCGACGTTGCTCGTAGCCTCGTCAAACACATAGATAGGCGAGTCGTGTAGCAGGGCACGCGCCATGCACACGCGCTGGCGCTGACCGCCCGAAAGGTTGGTGCCGCCCTCGTTGATCACCATATCGAGCCCGCCGTTGGCCTGCACAAAGGCCGCCACGCGCGTGCGGTCGAGCGCGCGCAAAAGCTCAGTATCGGTGGCGTTGGGCTGGGCAAGCAGCAGGTTATCGCGTAGGGTGCCGGCAAACAGGTAGCCGTTGGTGGGCACCAGCGTGGTGGCGCGCATGAGTGAGGCGGCCGTGGCATCGCGCAGCTCGACGCCGCCAATGCGAACGCTGCCGCGGTAGGCGTCCCTGCGGCCCGAGATAATCCCCGCGAGCGTGGACTTGCCGCCGCCGCTTTCGCCCACGAGTGCCACAAGCGAGCCGTGCGCAATGGTCGCGCTGGCGCTGTCCAGCACCGTGCGGTCGCCGTAGGCATAGCTCACGCCCGCGAGCTCGATATCGCCGCGACCGTCAAGCTCAACATCGCCGCGCTTGGGCTCGGGCGTATCCAAAATGCCAAACATGCGGCGCGAGGCGGCCATGCCGTTCATTGCCGTGTGGAACAGCGATCCCAGGCGGCGCATGGGCAAAAAGAACTCCTGCGACAAAAAGACGACTAGAAAGGCCGCCTCAAAGCCAATCTTGCCCGTGGCGAGCTGCAGCGCGGCTACGATAATGCCGAGCGCGGCGCCCATATAGACGACCAGGTCCATAACGCAAATGGAGCGCAGCTGCATCACCAGCAGGCGCATGGTCGCTGTGCGGAAACGCTCGGACTCGGCGTTGATGCGCTCATGCCAGCTGCGATCGGCCTGGTAGACCTTAAGGGTGGTGAGACCCTGCACGGCCTCCAGGAACATGCCGCCCAGATCGACATAGCTGCCCCAGTACTCGGCCCCGATCTTTTTGGCGTTGCGCATGACCATCATGATGGAGACGGGGATGACCGGAACGCAGGCGAGCAGCAGCGCGGCGGGAAGACCCGCCTGGCCTACGAGCAGTACAAACAGCGTGATGGGTGCCAAGCCGGCAAAGAAGAGCTGCGGCAGGTAACCGCCAAAGTACACCTGGAGTTGCGTGGCGCCCTCGACGCTGGTCTGGACGGCCTCGGCGGTGGGGACGGTCTCGGTGTAGGAGGGGCCGAGTGCGGTGAGCTTGTCGTAGACGAGCGAGCGCACGCGGCGGACGGCCTCGAACGCGGCCTTGTCGCCGGCGCGTTGGGCCAGGTAGATGGAGGCGGCGCGCACGATGATGGCGGCGGCGAGCGGCAAGGTCGCCTGTGCGAGGGCATCGACGGCGAGCGCGGCGGAAAGGCCGTCCGTGACGATGCCGCCCAAGATGCGTGCAAGCATCCACATCACCGTGATGTTTGCCATGAGCGCGATCCATTTAAACAGGACGCTTGCCATAATGTAGGGCGTTGCCTGCGGAACTAGGGAGAAAAGCCGCTTCTCGAACATGAAACCTCCTATGCCGTAACGGTGCCGGGTGGGGTCCTCGGCAGCCGCTTAGTTAGCCAAATGCAACTAGAGTAACATCGTGCAGCGGGTAAGTATGCCGAGGGTAATTTTTAGCCGATGAACTGCGTAGAAAGTTCAAAATTGTTGAGTGCGGCGAACTTTGTGGTGGACGGAGTGCGGGCGCAATTCTGATCGTGTGCGGCCCCGCTCCAAAACGTGTACGTCAGCCTCCAAAAGCTGCAAAAAATGACATGTTTGGAGGCTGATGTACATGTTTGGATAGGGGCGACGGCGGCGACGAACGAAAGTCGCGCCTATCCCATGACGCCGCCCCTGCGCCGCCCGTGATGTGCTAGCGTTTGGGTGAATAAAACGAGCCCGTGCGGAAAGGATCCGGACTGTATGCAACGTGGAAGTACATCTCCGCTGTCCCGCGAGACCGATGCGCCCGAGACCATCGTCAAGCTGGAGTGCGACATCGACGATGCGTCGCCCGAGGTACTCGCCTATGCCGCCGACCGCCTGCGCGAGGCCGGCGCCCGCGAGGTGCACTGGCTACCCCTCTACTGCAAAAAGGGTCGCCCCGGATGGCAGTTGCAGGTGATCTGCTCGCACGAGGATATCGAGCGCCTACAGACGATTATCTTTTTGGAGACTACGACCAACGCCGTTCGTCGCCAGGTGATGGAACGCGTTTGCCTGCCGCGCCGATTCGAGCAGGTGACAACGCCTTGGGGCGAGGTATCTGTTAAGGTGGCGACCCTGCCCGACGGCAGCGAGCGCGCGGCTCCCGAGTACGAGGATTGCGCCCGTCTCGCCCGCGTGCACAACGTGCCGCTCCAGCGCGTGATGCAGGCGGCTCAGAGCGCGGCGCTTCGATTTGAGTAACGCGGCCGGTGGCACGCCGCGCCCAGCCCCATCAAACCCACCCGAAAGGACCACCATGAAATACCTCATCGCTTCCGACATCCACGGCTCGGCATATTGGACCGAGCGCCTCTGCGCCGCCATCGAGCGCGAGAACCCCGACCGCATCGTGCTGCTGGGCGACCTGCTCTACCACGGTCCGCGCAACGACTTGCCGCGCGACTACGCCCCCAAGCGCGTGATTCCGCTGCTCAACGCCCTGGCCGACCGCATCATCGCGGTGCGCGGCAACTGCGACGCCGAAGTCGACCAGATGGTGCTCGACTTCCCCGTCATGGCCGACTACGCCACGCTGTTCGACGAGACCGGCCGCGAGCTGTTCCTGACGCACGGCCACGTCTTTGGCGCCGGCATGCACAACAGCGTCGACCACGCGCCCGCGCTGCCCGAGGGTTCCGCGCTCGTCTACGGTCACACGCATATCAAGGTTAACGAGGTAAGCGAGGCGCACCCGGGCCTGTGGCTCTTCAACCCCGGTAGTGTGAGCATTCCCAAGGACGGCACGCACAGCTACGGCATCTACGAGGACGGCGCGTTCCGCCATGTGATCCTGGAGGAGGAATAACCATGGCGCAGCACATGGCTCAGCAAAATGCCGAGGGTTCGCGTGACCTGTCCACGCTGGTCGACGCGTCGGCCGAGCTGCAGCATCTGGTGCAGACCATCTGGCGTCTGCGTCAGCCCGACGGCTGCCCGTGGGACCGCGAGCAGACGCACCGCAGCATTGGCAAGAACATGATCGAGGAGGCCTACGAGGCGCTCGACTGCATCGAGGCGGACGACGCGGTTCACCTGCGCGAGGAGCTGGGTGACGTGCTCATGCAGGTCGTGCTGCATGCGCAGATTGCTGCTGACGCCGGCGAGTTTACGCTGGCCGACGTGGCGCGTGATATCGATGCCAAGCTCATCCGCCGTCATCCGCACGTGTTTGGCGATGTAGATGCCGACAGCTCCGACGAGGTGCTCAAGATTTGGGACGAGGTCAAGCTTGCCGAGAAGGCCGCCAAGGACAAGGCCGTGGCGGCAGGCGAGGCTGCGCCCGAGGGCCTGCTCGACGGCGTGCCCACGCATCTACCGGCGCTGATGCAGGCTCAGAAGGTGTCGCGCAAGGCGGCTGCCGTGGGCTTTGAGTGGGAGACGGTCCAGGACGTGTGGGACGAGGTTGCCGAGGAGCGTGCCGAGTTTGAGGCCGAGGCCCCCGGAACGCCCGAGCGCGAAATGGAGTTTGGCGATCTGCTCTTTGCCCTGGTCAACGTCGCGCGCAAGGAGGGTATCGACGCCGAGAGCGCCCTGCGTGCCAGCACAGCAAAGTTCCGCCGCCGCTGGGCCGCGATGGAGCAGATGGCGGCCGATGCCCACGTGGATCTGGCCGAGCTCTCGACCCACGGCCTCAACGACCTGTGGGATGCCGCAAAGGCGGAGGAGTAAGACTGCGGGAACGACGGGCTGACGCGCCTCATCGTTCCCGCTAAATTTTTCGAAAATCAAGTGTATCCTTCGGCTAACTTAGGGCATAATGCAAAAAGTGCGACATGGCTAACTTACGGAGGCGCACCGATGGTGCACGGTCAGCCGGTCGCTTGCATCCACTACGTTTCCAAGTGAGAGGGAGACAACATGAGCGATATTTTGGACGTCTACGGTCGCGAGGTACTCGACAGCCGCGGCAATCCCACCGTCGAGGTCGAGGTCGTGCTCGAGGACGGCAGCTTTGGCCGCGCAATGGTGCCTTCGGGTGCTTCGACCGGCGCCTTTGAGGCCTGCGAGCTACGCGATGGCGACAAGGGCCGCTACCTGGGCAAGGGCGTTTCGCAGGCCGTCGAGCACGTCAACAACGAGTGCGCTAACGCCGTCGTGGGCCTCGACGCCTTCGACCAGCGCGCCGTCGATGCCGCGCTGATTGCCGCGGACGGTACCCCCAACAAGACCAAGCTCGGTGCCAACGCCATCCTGGGCGTGTCGCTGGCCGTCGCCCGCGCCGCTGCCGAGTCGGCGGGCCTGTCGCTGTACCAGTACCTGGGCGGCGTCAACGCCCACCTGCTGCCCACGCCCATGATGAACATCCTCAACGGCGGCGTGCATGCCGACAATAACGTTGACTTCCAGGAGTTTATGATCATGCCGGTGGGCGCCCCGAGCTTTGCCGAGGGCCTGCGTTGGTGCGCCGAAGTCTACCACACCCTCAAGGGCGTGCTGCACGAGGCCGGCCTGGGCGGCGGCGTGGGCGACGAGGGCGGCTTTGCGCCCAACCTCAAGACCAATGCCGAGCCGTTCGAGTACATCACCAAGGCCGTGGAGAAAGCCGGCTTTAAGCCCGGCGTCGACTTCATGTACGCCATGGACCCGGCGTCCACAGAGTTCTACAACGCTGAGACCGGTATGTATGAGCTCAAGGGCGAGGGCGTGGAGTACACGAGTGCCCAGATGGTCGATTACTGGGAGAAGCTCGTCGACACCTATCCCATCATCTCCATCGAGGACGGCATGGCCGAGGAGGACTGGGACGGCTGGGTCGAGCTTACCCGCCGCATTGGCAACAAGGTGCAGCTGGTGGGCGACGACCTGTTCGTCACTAACACCGAGCGCCTCAAGAAGGGCATCGAGCTGGGCGCCGCCAACGCGATTCTGGTCAAGGTCAACCAGATCGGCACGCTCACCGAGTCGCTCGAGGCCATCGAGACTGCCAAGGAGGCCGGCTACGCTTGCATCGTGAGCCACCGCTCCGGTGAGACCGAGGACTCCACGATCGCCGACCTGGTCGTGGGTGTTAACGCCGGCCAGATCAAGTCGGGCGCCCCGTGCCGCAGCGACCGTATCGCCAAGTACAACCAGCTCATCCGCATCGAGGACGAGCTTGAGGGCTGCGCGCGCTACGCCGGCAAGGCCGCGTTCTACAACATTCGCTAAACGGGCGAATTTGGCGAGGGGGAGGCTGACTCGGTTCCGCCCCGTCTTGGCTGGACGCCGCAAAGCGCTGTGGGCGCTGGGCCATATGGCTCAGCGCCTTTTTTATGTCGAGCAAAGGCTGGCGAAGGCGGTGCGGGCGCTCGTGCTATAACTAAAGGACTTAGCGCAAACAAACCTCAACCGCACAAGGCGCACATGGATCAGATTTACGACAACAGGTACTATTCCGCCGGTTCGCGCGAGCCGTCGCCTCGCCGTGCGCGCACGGTGCAGCTCGGTGGGTCCGCCTACGCCGGCGTCGACCGCTCCACACAGCGCCCGACAAGTACCTCGCGCCCCAATGCTCAAGTGAATACTTCGACAGATGGACCGGTGCGCCCGGCACGTTCATCGCATGCGTCGCGTCCCTCGACTCAGGCACACGACAAATCGAGCAGACCTTCGAGCCGTCTTTCGGGCTCGGACTTTATGCATTACGCCAACGACAACGCGGTGGTCAAGGCGATCTATGACTTTACGCATGGCTCTCTGCGTCCGCTGTTTATCGGTATCGTGGTGGCGCTGGTGCTCGTGAGCCTGTATTTTCCCGTGCGCGACCTGTACGTGGCAAAACGCTCGAGCGATATCTTGGCCAAGCAGGTTGAGATTCGCCAGCAATACAATGATGAGCTGCAAAAAAGCGTCGACAAACTGCTCTCGGAGGAGGGTATCAAGGACGCGGCGTCCGAGGACCTGGGCCTGGTGATGCCCGGCGAGAAGAAGATTGACGTGCTAGGCTTGGACGACGATTCGGACTCGTCGTCGAGCAAAAAGTCCTCAAACGCCAAGAAGGCCAGCGAAGTGGCCAAGGAAATCGAAGAAGTCGGCAAGGACGCGCCGTGGTACATCCAGGCGCTCGACATGCTGTTTGGGTTTAACGGCGTCGAGGGTCAGACGGTCGTGTCCAACGGCAAATAGCGCCCGGAGGGGAACCCGCAATGACAAATTGCAAACGCTATAAGGTGGCCGCGATCGACCTGGGAACGGTGTCGTCGCGACTGGTGTTGGCCCAGGTCGAGGCCGGGGCGATTGTGGAATCGTCCAAGCATACCGAGATTACCGACCTGGGCGAGGGCGTGGACGCGACGGGCCGCTTTTGCGAGGCGGCCGTTGAGCGTGTGGTCGATGCGTGTCGTATGTTTGTGGATGAGGCGCGTGCCTTTGGGGCCGCGTGCGTCTGCACCACGTGCACGAGTGCCGCGCGCGATGCGTCCAATGCCGCGCTGCTGCTGGACGGCCTGCGCGAGTTGGGGCTCAAACCACAGGTGATTCCGGGCGAGGTCGAGGCGCGCCTGACATTTTTTGGCGTGGCGCACGACTTTGCCGGCGAGCGCATCATCGTCGCGGATTCGGGCGGTGGCTCCACGGAGCTCGCGACGGGCGTATACGCTCCGGAGCGCAGCGTCTTTGCGCTGGAGGGAACGCGCTCGCTGGACATCGGTTGCCGTCGCGTGACGGAGCGCTTTTTCTCCGCGTTGCCGCCCGCGGATGGCGAGCTTGCTGCCGCTGCCGCGTGGGCAGGCGAGCAGTTCGCCGCCTATTTTGAGGGCCTGCCTGTCGACTTTGAGCGCGCCGAACGCTTAGTCGCGGTGGGCGGCACGGTGACTACGCTGGTGGCTCTGGTCCACGAGCTGGAACCGTACGATTCGAGCTTTGTGCACCTACGCGAGCTGTCGCTGGAGCAGGTCTCGGCCGCTATCGAGCGCATGTCTGTGTTGGACGCGGAAGGCATCGCCGCGCTACCGGGTGTACAGCCCAAACGCGCGGGCGTGATCTTGGCTGGTGCCGTGGTGATTCGCGAGCTTATGCGAGCCGGCGGCTACGACACGCTCACCGTAAGCGAGAACAGCCTACTCGCCGGCATGGCCGCCACCATCAACGAGACCCTCGACGGCGCGACCCCCACCATCGGCTGGATCCCCAGCCTCAGCACCCTCCAATAAGTTGCGGTGAAATACGGACTAAAATCGCCCTTTCGGGCCCCAAACAGTCCCTATTCCACCGCAACTCACCATCTGTATCGGCATCTAAAAGAAACGAGCCCGCATCCCTGAGGGGACACGGGCCCGTAAGCAATACATGGTAGGGGCGGTGGGACGTCTGCGTATTTGCTGCGCAAATCCGCACCGGCTTCGGCCGCCTGCCGGCGTCCTCGCCGGCTCGCTACGGACGCTGCGCGTCCGCTTCACGCTCGCCCCCTCACGGGTTCGAGCCCCACCGGCGTCCACAAGAAACAAGCCCATATCCCTGAGGGGATACAGGCTTGTAAAAACCAAATGGTAGGGGCGGTGGGACTCGAACCCACAATCCTTGCGGCGAGGGATTTTAAGTCCCCTGCGTATGCCAATTCCGCCACGCCCCCGTGAGACTAGAAGTCTAGCACAAGCCGTCCGTTACGCGTTGACGGCCATCGAGTGCTGGCCTGACTTTTCCAAGTACTCGGCAAACTTGGCTTCGTCGCCCTTGTTCTGGTACTGCAGGGCCAGCAGGTACTCCAAGCGGCAGCGCTTGACCGGGTCGTCGCCGACATCCTCGAGCATGCGCTCCAGCTCGGGAATGTCGTTGTGACGCTTGAGGATCATCGTGTCGTACATCAGCTGGCACTCGTGCGCGACCGCCTCGGCCTGACCGCCCTCAAAGCCCTTGATTTCGTGCAGCAGCTCCTTGGACTTTTTGCGGTCCTCCTGGCCAACGTAGTAGTTAAAGGCCTTGATCACCAGGTCGACGCGCTGCATCTTGGGCAGGTTGAGTCCCAGCAGCAGGTCGAACATCTCGCCGGCGCGCTCGTGGTCCTCGCGCAGCAGATAGGAGTTCAGACGCAGGTAGTCGCGGTTGTAGCGCGGGTACAGCATGCTGGTGAGTTTGCCGTCGAGCAAACGATCGAACTCGGCCCACTGTTTGGCGGCCATCAACTGTTGCAGGCGTTTAAACGTAGTGCGTTTTTTGACGCTAAAGAACACCGACACGGCGATACAGATGATAACGACGGCGGTCCAGAGTGTGCGGGAATCGGGCATGTTAGGATCCTTAGTCGCTCATAAAGCGAGCGGTATGACAACACGTACTAGATGTATTATACGCAGCGCACAAGCAAACTGGCATAAAAGCTCATCGAGGCTGAGTGCCATCGCTCGCTGCGGTACACTTACCTAAAGTAAACCATGAAGGGAGACATTACCTATGAAGAAGATCGTTTTGGCTTGCGGTGCTGGCGCTGCTACTTCCACGCTCGTTGCCCAGAAGGTCGCCACCTTGCTCGACGCCAACGGTTACGCCGACAAGTACGAGATCGTGCAGTGCGCCATCTCCGAGGCCAAGGACGCTTGCGACGAGGGCGCTGACCTGCTGATCGCCACCACCGTTGCCCCCGAGGGCCTCACCTGCCCGTACGTGAGTGGCGTGCCCTTCATGACCGGCATGAACCGCGTCGCTGCCGAGAAGGCCGTTCTCGACGTTATGGCTCAGTAGGCGCCGACTGTATGAGTGAGCAGAACGCCAATCCGGTCGAGCTCTTTGGCATGCGCGTTGCCCATGTGGGCATTAACGCCACCGACCCGGCCGATGCCTTGGAGATTGCGGAGCTGTTCTCGACGATGATGGGCCTACCCGTTATCGAGACCCCGGTTTCGTACTTTAACGATTCGCTGATCGAGGTCATGAAGCAGAACGGTCGTGGCACCAAGGGCCACATTGGCTTTGCCGTCAACGACATCGATGCGGCCGAGAAGTGGTTTGCCGAGCGCGGGCTCGAGGTCAACGAGGAGTCGCGCGTGCTGCTGCCCGACGGCGGCACCAAGCTCGTGTACTTTAAGCGCGAGTTCGCCGGCTTCGCCGTGCACCTGTGCCGCGAGTAGCGCACAGGCTGCTATAGCTAGCAAAAAGGGATAGGGCCGCATGGCCTTATCCCTTTATTTATGCCGAGGGGCTTTCTATCGTGGCAGGCGAATCGTAAAGCGGCTGCCGACGCCCTCGACTGAGGTCACACCGATGACGCCGCCGTGGCTGTCGACGATCCACTTGGCGATGGCGAGCCCCAGACCCGAGCCCTGCGCGCCGGCATCGCGCGCGTTGTCGGCGCGGTAGAACCGTTCGAACGCGTGAGCTGCGGATTCCTGGTTCATGCCGATGCCTTCGTCCTCAACACTTATGTCGATCGCGCCCGTGTTCGCATCGGGCGTTATGCCAAAT
Source organism: Collinsella aerofaciens (assembly GCF_041537385.1). Classification (GTDB taxonomy): domain Bacteria; phylum Actinomycetota; class Coriobacteriia; order Coriobacteriales; family Coriobacteriaceae; genus Collinsella; species Collinsella aerofaciens_BV. The sequence goes on along the minus strand of NZ_JBGORS010000010.1, from coordinate 17,014 downwards.
GTGACGGTGGTTCCCGCGTCCGAATACTTGGCGGCGTTTTGCACGATTACGCGCAGAGCCTGCTTCACGAGCGCCACGTCAACGGGCGCGTCGCAGCGCGGGTCGCTGACAAGCGCAGCGTCGTACGCCAGTCGATACGTGTGCGCGGCATCGATCATCTGCGATTCCTCGCATACCTCGCCGACCAGCGCGGCCAGGTTGGTATTCGCACGCCGCAGGACCGTGCGCCCGGCATCGCCGCGCGCCAAAAACAGCAGTTGTTCCACGAGCTCCTGCATATGCTCGCTTTCGGCCTTGAGCGAGGCGATGGACTCCGCCAGTACGTCCGGGTCGTCTTTGCCCCAGCGGTCGAGCATGTTTACGTAGCCCTGAATCACCGCGATGGGCGTGCGTAGCTCGTGGCTTGCATCGTTGACAAAGCGCATCTGCTGCAGCTTGGCCTCTTGCATCTGGCGCAGTAGGCGGTTGAGTGCAACCTCGATGCTCGCCAGGTCGGCGTCGCCGGTGGTGACGCTCGGCGAGTCGACGCTTGCGCGCTCGATGGCCTGCTCCAGCGTTTCCATCTTGCCGCCGGAAAGCTGCATGCGGCCGAGTTCGTCCACGCGCAGGGCCAGATCGTTGAGCGGCGCCATGGTGCGGCGCACGCGGCGGGCGCCGCCGAGCATGTTGAGCGCGCTGATGACCTGCCAACCCACAACGACAAGGTAGAGAGGCCATAGCGTGACGAGGTCCTGCGCGAGGGGGAAAGTCTTGGTGGTACGCGCAAGCTCGACGGTATAGGTGAGCGTTGTCAGGTCCCAGTCGCGCGCGGGCGTCAGCGACATGCCGCGAACGGTGGCGCTGGGGATCCATCCTGCGGTAAACGCGCCGTTGGGCAGCGTCTGGTTGTATCCATAGACGAGGATCGCCACCGCAATAACCAACAGTAACAGATCGAGCCAGATGTGGCTCATCAGGCGGCGCCACATATAGCCCCAGTTGATGGCGCGGGCGATGGAGGTGACGCGCTTGGCCTCGGCGTTACGCACGGCAGACATAGCCCACCCCGCGCACGGTCTGGATGATGCGGGCGCCGCCGGCGTCCTCGATCTTGGCGCGCAGGTGCGCGATGTGCACGTCGACGTTGTTGGTGTCGCCCACGTATTCGTAGCCCAGCGCTTCGTGCGCGATGCGCTCGCGCGCGAGCACGGTCTCGGCATGCGCCATAAGCAGGGCGAGGACATCGAACTCGCGGGCCGTGAGCGCGATGGGCGAGCCGCCGACCGTGACTTCGCGGCGGTCGGGGTCGAGCGCAACCGAGCCCACGGCGAGCACAGCGGGGGAGGGCGCGGCAGCGGTCTGGGCCGTGTCGGTTGCCGGGGACATTGTGGCGATACCGGCGGCCGTGCCGCTCGCTACGCCAGCCCCGGCGCTGGCGCCGCCAACGCCCGAAGCCGCTCGCACGGCTTCCGAGCGCTTCAGTGCCACGCGGATCCGTGCGAACAGCTCCTCAATCGCAAATGGCTTGGTCAGGTAATCGTCGGCACCGGCATCGAGCCCGGCCACTTTGTCCATCACGGCATCGCGCGCGGTGACCATAATCACCGGCACATCCTTGTGCTTGCGGACACGCCGCAAGACCTCCATGCCGTTGAGCTGCGGCAACAGCACGTCGAGCAGAATCAGATCGTAGTCGCGCTCCAGCGCCAGGTCCACGGCAGTGCGGCCATCGGCGGCGTGTTCCACCTGGTAGCCCTCGTGCTCCAGCTCGAGCGTCACAAAGCGGGCGATTTTCTCCTCGTCCTCTACGATCAAGATCCGTGCCATGCGTGCCCCCGTCTGCGATTACTTGTCGTCGTTGAGATTTTGCTTGATGTCGTCCGCGGCGTCGGCGGCGTGGTCCATCAGGTTGTTGATGCTGCCGGGCACGTCGCCGTCGCTGTCGATACGGTAGCGCATGCCAAAGAACAGGCCAATCAGCATCAGCCATATCGTGGCGCTCCAGGCAAACAGCGCGACGATGGGGATCAGGATGGGGATGTTGAGGATGATCGCATCGCGGCGCGTGGCGATAAACTTGGTGTCCAGACTCAGGCGGAAGAGCTTTTTGAGGTACTCCCACACGCTGTCCATCTTCTTGGAGAAGTCGGTCTTTTCGCTCGACTTTTCGTAGGCTGCCTGCGCGGCGACCATCTCGGCAGAGGGCTCATCGACTGGCGCGGACTCGGTGGCGGCATGCGCCGACGTGGTCTGGGTCTTGCCCTGCGACTCGAGCCAAATGATGGCATCCAAAACGTTACCGTCGGCAGCGTCGAGCGCCGCCTTGGCATCGGTGTAGCTCACGTTGCACTTGGTGCGGATGGTTTCAACTTTTTCGAGGTCGTCCATGACCTGTCCTTTCGTTCGATGGGCGCGACGCCGGGCGATTTGCCCGGGCGCGAGCGTTGCGTTCGGCGGCCTGCGTTGCGCCGCTCCGCCCTTGGTCGAACTCTATAGTGCAGGTTATAGATTAAGCGATTCTTGAGCCAAGATTAATGTTGGATGAGTTTTTGGGTGGCAGTGGGGAAGGGAGAGGTGTCCTTCTGGGTAGCTAGCAGCGAGGTCTAATACTTTTCCGAGAAGTGAACGAGCTAAATTGGACCCCCGAAGCATCGACACTTTAAGGGCATCGTTTCCTGCGGTTTCGATACTGGAATCCTGCGATTTTGCCGACGAAAAATGCGGATGCTTCAGGGGTCCAAAAACAGACGTTCACTTCGTGGAAAAGTATTAGACCTCGATAGCGGGAGATGGGGTACCGGTGCAAAACGGCGTCAAGGGTTGGTCGAGCAGGCGGTTTCTCCATTGATGTCCGCACGATATGTGACACTTAACCTGCCGCCTTGCTCTGTCGTGGCGGTGTGAATCAAAGCAACGACCCTCTAAGGAGTACGATATCGATGAGTGACAACACCAAGCATCTCGCAAAGAAGTGCGTCAAGGACGCGGGGCCGTGCCTCGCGCTATGCCTTGCCGGCGCAGCGGTCGCGCTGCTGGCTGTTCTGGGGCCGTTTGATGTGCTCCGAAGTGCCAGTTCTCTGCACGTTTGCATGGCTCTTGCCGGTGCCATGATGACCGGCGGCCTGCTAGATCTGGTTTTTTGGGTGCTCGACCCGTTTGGATGGAAGAACGAGGGGTAGGTCCTAAAGGATGGAAGGGCTGGAACGGTTGGCTTAGTGATCGTGCAGAATGTGGGCTAGCGACTTACAGGGAAGTGGTAATCCGATGACGGTCTATGTGACGGGCGATATTCACGGTGGCCTCGACATGCAAAAGCTGCGCGATTGGGATCTTGGGAAAAGCCTGACGAGCGACGACTATCTCATCATTGCCGGCGACTTTGGCTTTCCGTGGGATTTCTCCGCCGAGGAATGTGACGACATCGCTTGGCTGGAGTCGCGCCCCTATACCGTGCTGTTCGTCGACGGCAACCACGAACGCTACGACCATTGGGCGGAGCGCCCCATGGAGCTGTGGCATGGTGGGTTGACGCAGCGTCTGTCGGATACTTCGCCCATACGGCGCCTGACGCGCGGCGAGGTTTTTGAGCTCGACGGCTCAACGGTCTTTACCATGGGCGGCGCCACGAGCGTGGACAAGGAATACCGCATTCCGTATTCCAGCTGGTGGCCGCAGGAACTGCCGGACGAGCGCAACTTTGAGGAGGCACGGACAAAGCTCGACAGCGTGGGCTGGAAGGTCGACTACGTGATCACCCACACCTGCTCTACGCGCATGCTTTCGCCCACGCTTTATCCGGTGCCCGGCTGGAATTGCCCCGCCGTTGATCGGCTTACGGCGTTTTTCGATGAGCTGGAAGATCGCTTGGACTACAGGCGCTGGTATTACGGGCATTTTCATCGAGATGCCAGCCCGGCCGAGCGCCATACCGTGCTCTACGACTGCATCGTTCGCCTGGGCGACGAACTCCAGCCCTGGGATGTTGCGTAGGGGTGGGGTGCCTGATTACTCAGCCGTTACGGTGATGTTCTCCCTGTGCTTGCGGATAACATCCCAGCTAAAATGCTCGACCAGCTGCTCGGCAGAGCGCGGCGTGGTGCCCGGTGCGATGCCTGTTTGTCCGGCGAGCCAGCCCAGCAGCGCTTCGGGCGTGCCAAAGCGGGCGCGGAGTTCGCCCAGGTCCAGATCGCGGTCTCGTTTGGAAAGGCGGCGGCCGTCCGGTGCCATGAGCAGCGGAATATGTGCGTAGTGCGGCGTGGGCAGTCCCAACAGGTGCTGCAGATAGATCTGGCGCGGCGTGGACCCCAGCAGGTCGCATCCGCGCACGACCTCGGTGACGCCCATGGCAGCGTCGTCGACCACCACGGCTAGCTGATAGGCAAACACGCCGTCGCTGCGGCGCACCAAAAAGTCGCCGCACTCGGTGGCGAGTGCTTCGCATTGGGCGCCGTACGTGCGATCCACAAATTCGATCACGTCGTCTGCGAGGTCGTCGACGGTGGGCACGCACAGACGTGTGGCCGGGGCGCGCAGGGCGCTGCGACGGGCCACCTCCTCGGCCGAAAGACTTCGGCAGGCGCCACGGTAGATGGGCGTGCCGTCGCTCGCGTGCGGTGCGCTCGCGGCGTGGAGCTCGGCGCGCGTGCAAAAGCAGGGATAGGTGAGGCCGGCGTATTGCAACTGGCGCAGGGCGTCCTCGTACAAGTCCAGGCGGTCGTGCTGGTAGTAGGGGCCTTCGTCCCACTCCAGCCCCAGCCAGGCCAGGTCGTCAATCAATTGAGTGGCAAGTTCGGGGCGCTTGCAGCGATCGTCCAGGTCCTCAATGCGTAACACGATGCTGCCGCCCTGGCTGCGGGCCGAAAGCCATGCGCACAGGCAGCTGAACACGTTGCCCAGGTGCATGCGGCCCGAGGGCGACGGGGCAAAGCGCCCCACGACGGGGGTGGGGGCGGCCGGCGTCGTTGGCGCGTCGGCGGCGGGTGTTGCTATGTTGCGTGCGTTGATGTCCATGCGGACGAGTATAGCGCGGGGCGCGGTGGGGGAGACGCTGCCGTGGCCTGCAAGTTGCTGAGGCCGCGCGTTGCGCGTGCCGGACCACCGGCTCGGCGCCTTAATCGCCGTCAATCAATCTAGCCCTCAAACGACAGAAACCCCGGCAGCTCTTCGCAACTGCCGGGGTTTCCGCGGAAAAGGGGGACATGATCCTCGAGCGGACGGCAAAGGGGCAAACCGTTTTCGCTCAACTGCTTTATGCCCCTCAACTGGCGGCTCAATCAGCGCATGCCGCGCCCACACAAAGCCGCTACACCTGTGATGGAGCTATGAAGTGGTATCTATTGCCGGGGCAGTGCCTGGCCAAAGAGTGTCCCCAGCGACTAGTCGTTTAAGAACGTCCCCAAAACGACTGCCCGTGGGCGTGACTTTTGTCCCGTTTTGACGCTCCGCTGACCTAGATGTTCGTCACATGAACCCGCAAACGTGGGACAATGACGCTACTGGTACCACAGACAAAGGATGTGCCTATGAACGCCCCCGTTGCCAAGACCTGTCGGCAGCGCCGCCTGTTTGCGCGATTCGCTTCCGTCTGCGCGCTCGTCGCGCTTGCGTTGCTGCTGCTGCCTGCCGTCGCGCACGCCGACGGCTACTCCATGAGCCAAACCTACATCGGCGCCACGGTTGAGGCCGATGGCTCGCTGACCGTTGTCGAGGGACGCCAGTTCGATTTCGACGATGACATCAACGGCGTGTATTGGGATATCAATACAGGCTCTAACCAGCAAGGCGGCTCGGTGGTCGTCAATGTGCTGAGCGTCGAGGAAGACGACACTGCGTTTAACAAGGTCGACAGCGCAAACAAAGGCGACGACGGCGTTTACACGGTGGAACAGTCCGACGACGGCGTAAAGATTAAGGTGTTCAGCCCCCACGAGAGCGGCGACAGCGCAATCTACTACGTGAGTTATTCCATGACCGGTGCGGTTATGAACTGGGCCGATACCGCCGAGCTTTACTGGAAATTCGTCGGCGACGGCTGGTCGGCGGACTCCGATGACGTCGAGATGGAAGTCTACTTTGCAAATGCCGCTGCCGGGACGGCTGCCGTCAAGGGCGATAACTTCCGCGCATGGGGCCACGGCCCGCTGACGGGCGACGTGTCGCTCGATGCGGACGAGCCCATGGTCACCTATACCATTCCCTGCGTGCATGAGGGCGAATTCGCCGAGGCACGCATCGCCTTCCCCAGCGACTGGGTGCCGCAGCTTGCCGTCTCGGGCGAAAAGCGCATGTCGACGATTCTGAGCGAAGAGAAGGAATGGGCCGACGAGGCCAACGCTCGCCGTGAGCACGCGCGTGCGGTTGCCGGCGCGATTGCCGTGGTGTGTGTTGTCGTGGCGGTTGCCTATACCGGTGTGATCGTGATGCTTAAGCTGCGCAGGCCCAAGCCCAAGCCGCTCTTCCAGGACGAGTACTTCCGCGATGTGCCCTCGGCCGACCATCCCGCGGTGCTTGCAGCTCTCATGAGCTGGAACGACGTGCCCGATCAGGCATATATCGCCACGCTTATGAAGCTCACCGACGACCGTGTGATCAAGCTGGAAGAAGCGACCGAGACCAAGAAGAAGGGTCTGCTCCGTCGCGAAAAAGAGGAGCAGACGTATCGCATCACAGTGACCGACGAGGCCTGGAAGGCTGCCAAGAAGGACGGCATCGACCGCGATGTGCTCAAGGTCTTCTTCGCTGGCGTTAAGCCCGATAAAGACGGCGTCCGTTCGCGCACGTTTAGCGAGCTGGAGGAGTATGCCAGCGAGCGTACTGCATCTGTTGGTGACAAGCTCGAGGACTATCAGAGCACGGTTAAGGGCAAGCTGGAGGCGCGCGAGCTAATCGCCTCGGACGGCACCATCGCCCTGGTTGCCGGCTTGGTTCTCGGCATCATCATCGTCTTTGGCATTCTGGGCTCTCTGATCTATACCGACTTTGCGGATGCCAATGTCGGCGCCGCTATGATCTCGATCCCCGTCACGATCGTGGGCTTTGTCCTGAGCTGCACCTTCCGTCGCTACACGCCGGAGGGCGCCGAGGTGGCGGCTCGCTGCAAGGCGCTCAAGCATTGGCTCGAGGACTTTACGCGTCTGAAGGAGGCCGTTCCCAGCGACCTGATCTTGTGGAACAAGCTGCTGGTGATGGGCGTTGCCCTGGGCGTTTCGAAAGAAGTGCTGCGACAGCTGGCCGAAGCCGTGCCTGCGGACCTGCGCAACAGTGACGATTTCTACGACAACTACCCCTGCTACTGGTGGTATTACCATCACTACGGCAACGAGTCTCCGCTCGATTCGTTCAACGATGTGTATCACGAGACCATCCGCGAGCTGGCTTCGAGTTCCGATAGCTCGAGCGGCGGCAGCGGCGGCGGCTTTTCCGGTGGCGGCGGTGGCGGCGTCGGCGGAGGCGGCGGTGGAACGTTCTAGCGAGCGCTTGCTTTGGGGTGGATCTTTCTGGGCGGTTGCCAGGGAAGATTCATCCCATTTTTGTGCATCGAAACGGGCCAAACTTTCCGCTGCGGACCTTCGCGCAAGGGGCAGTGGACAAAAAATGCCAAATATGAGTACTGTTGCTGCGTTGGTCACATATGTTTGCACATAATAATGGGTTCCTAATGAGAGCACTTCTCGTTAGGGGCCCATTTTATTGAACATTTGAGGAGCTACGTCAGCTCGTGCAGCTGGTCGTCATGCCTATAAGCATCAAAATTGCCCCGAATCGCTGCTACTAAAAAGGTAACAGTACTCATATTTGATGTTTTTTGACCACAGCTATTTGCAGACCACCAAGGCTACTCATTGGGGACACTCATTGGGGACAGACTTAAATGACTAGTTGTTGGGGATCAGTCATTGGGGACAGACTTAAATGACTAGGTGTGGCTGCTTGGGCTAGGCTGTTAGGTCGAGTTCGTAGAGAAAGCTTTCACGCGGCATGTCGTGACGGCGCTCTTCGCGGTTGGCGCGGTGCGTGGCCGTGCGCTTAAAGCCGTGCAGCTCGTAGAACTTCCACGAGCAGTTGGAGTCGGTGTACAGGTGCGCCCTTGTCGCCCCGCGCGAGGACAGGTACGAGACCGCGGCATCGAGCAACACTGAGCCTACACCCAGGCCATGGACGTCGCGATCCACGGCAAGCAGCGTGACCTCGTTGTCGTGGGGCAACGGGCTGCTTTCGAGCAGGCGGTTGTTGGTTCGGATGGTTGCGCGCACAAACGAGAGATACTCGGCGCAGGCATCGGGCTCCAGCTCGCGCATTTGCGATAGCAGAGCGCGTTCGGTGTCCATCCAATGTTCCTTGACGGTGGCGCCGGAACTCTGTCCCGCGCGCGCGAGCGCAATGCCACGCGCCTCGCCGTCAATCACCGCAACCTGCGAAAACGTCGACGACGAAAGGCAATAGGCGAGGTCGCACGCGGCCTCAAGGCGGTTGTACTCATCGTTATCCGAATTGTTATGCCAAAGCTGCTGCAGAATCAGCGCGATGGCGTCGAAGTCTTCGGTATCAAACGGTCGGTAGAGAACCCGCGAGACCATGGTGCCTCTTTCTTTTGCGGATGCATATCGAGCACAGTTCTACCACGCTATTGGCATCTAATTATGGTGCCCCTGTGTTCCATGAACTCACCGTGCCCGGTGCCGTGCCCATCCCCTCCGCTCGCAAACTTTTTCTGCACATGCGCCCGTTGCGGGGTGCATCGATGCGCTCGATGCGCTACATTGAATCAGTATTTTCAATGCCGCTGCGCGAGCGCTGCAGATCGACGTATCACCGACTCACAGAGCACGGCGGCGTACCAGACAGGAGGACTGCATGGGATCTGATGTGAAGATCGCACGCGCGTTGATTTCGGTTACCGATAAGACGGGCGTCGTCGATTTCGCACGGACGCTGGTCGATGACTTTGGCGTCGAGATCATCTCTACGGGCGGCACGGCTCGTGCCATCGAGGATGCGGGCGTTCCCGTAACCCCCATCGAGGAGTTCACGGGCTATCCCGAGATGATGGACGGCCGCGTTAAGACCCTGCACCCCAAGGTTCACGGCGCGTTGCTGGCCCGCCGCGATTCCGAGCAGCACATGCAGGAGGCCGCTCAGCACGGCATTAAGCTGATCGACCTGGTCGTCGTCAACCTGTACGAGTTCGAGAAGACCGTTGCCAACCCCGAGGTCACCTTTGCGGATGCCATCGAGCACATCGACATCGGCGGTCCCTCCATGCTGCGCTCTGCCGCCAAGAACGCCGTGAGCGTTACCGTTATCTCCGACCCGGCTGACTACGACGCCGTCTTGGCCGAGATGCACGAGACTGGCGGCTGCACCACGCTTGCCACCCGTCGTCGCCTGCAGGTGAAGGTCTACCAGACTACCGCCGCCTACGACACGGCTATCTCCCGTTGGCTTGCCGCCCAGGCAAGCGACGTGGCGGACACTTCTGCCAAGCTCGAGATCTCGCTGGAGAAGGTCGACGACCTGCGCTATGGCGAGAATCCTCAGCAGAAGGCTACGGTCTATCGTTTTGCCGAGGGCTGCGAGAACACCGCGAGCTCGCAGTTCCCGCTCGTGGGCTCCGAGCAGATCCAGGGCAAGCCGCTCAGCTACAACAACTATCTGGATGCCGACGCCGCTTGGAACCTGGTGCGCGAGTTCGACGAGCCGGCCTGCGTGATCCTCAAGCACCAGAACCCTTGCGGTTCCGCCGTTGCCGAGGACGTCACGGCCGCCTACGACCGCGCTTTTGCCTGCGATCCCAAGAGCGCCTTCGGCGGCATCATCGCCTGCAACCGCGAGGTTCCCTTTGAGCTGGTTGAGCACTTTGCCGATCAGAACAAGCAGTTCGTCGAGGTCATCATCGCCCCGAGCTATACCGCCGAGGCGCTCGAGCGCATGGCCAAGCGCCCCAACCTGCGCGTGCTGGCTACCGGCGGCGTGGACCACGGTGCCCAGGTGGAGCTGCGCTCCATCGATGGCGGCATGCTGGTGCAGGAAGTCGACCACGTGACCGAGGACCCCGCGACCTTTACGTTCCCCACCGACCGCAAGCCCACCGACGCCGAGATGGCCGAGCTCGAGTTTGCCTGGAAGGTCTGCAAGGGCGTTAAGTCCAACGCCATCCTGGTCTCCAAGGGTAAGGCCGGCATTGGCATGGGCCCGGGTCAGCCCAACCGCGTGGATTCCGCGTTGCTGGCCTGCGAGCGTGCCGAGGACTTCTGCGAGCGCGAGGGCGTGGAGAAGGGCGGCTTTGCCTGCGCAAGCGACGCGTTCTTCCCGTTCCGCGACAACGTTGACGTGCTTGCCGCGCACGGCGTGACCTGCATCATCCAGCCCGGCGGCTCCAAGCGTGACGACGAGAGCATCCAGGCCTGCAACGAGCATGGCATTGCGATGGTCTTCACAGGTGCCAGGCATTTTAGGCACTAGGGCTTTCCCAAGCACCCGACCTTGCCCCTCAAACCGTCGCTTGCGTACATTTAGTACGCGGCGCTCCTCTTTCGGGGCAATCTCGGGCACCTGGAAAACCCTTAATGGGATGTTGTTCTATCCCATTAAGTTGATCGGTCGCCTGGCCATATCGTCAAGATAATCTCTGCAAAAGACGGTCGCTCCGTTTGGAGGGCCGTCTTTTTGGTATAAGAGGACGGAATGACTAACACGAAAGGTACAACCATGCCCCAGATTGATGATGCCGAGCTGTTTGGCAATGCCGAGGATCAGCGTGCGTACGAGGACTTTTGCGCCAATCAGGAGTCGGTCGAGAAGTTCACGCTCGACAAGCCCGCGCTTGTCTGCCGTTGGCGCATGTCCAACAAAAAGGTGCCCATGCTCAACCGTCACATCCGCGCGCTGTCCGAGCGACTGGTGCAGGGCGAACCGCTTACCCATAACATGCTCAGCTGGGCCAAACAGCACGTTGAGTGGTCGCTTGCCGAGGGCGATTACACTGCACGCGACGGCGTACTCATGCTGGTGATCGACATCAACGGCAACGCCGCCATGACGGTGGGGGAGTACGAGCCGCTCGCCGATACGTCAGCCAAGGCGCTGCGTGCCCGCTCCGCCGAGGCGCGCTCCGAGGCCGACGAAACCGGCGTGGCGCCCGAGCTGCTTGCTGCCGTCAACAACGGCGAGCTGGCCTTTGTGGCGCCGACGGACGAGTGCCTGTGTGGCACGGCGACGCTCATCGAGCAGCTGGCCCAGACCAAGGGCATCCCGGTCACGCGCGTGGACATTCCCGCGCAGCTCAAGGGCGCTTTGTTCCTGGTGAGCGACGAGCACGGCGTGGTCCCCGCTGCCGAGACGGACGCCGCCGAGACCGACGCCGCTACGGTCGCCTTCTTCGCCGACGGCTACGAAAAGCTCCGTGCCCGCCGCTCCTAACCTCAAGGCGGGGTGGGCTTACTGAAGCGAGCGAGCGCGTTCGATGGCGTAGGCGAGCGACAGCTGTTCCATCTCCGGGGCACATTTGTAACTCAGTCCGGTGAGAGCTGTCACCTTATCGAGGCGATATCGAATCGTGTTCGGGTGCTGGCCAGTCTGCTTGGCGGTTCGCTCGATACGTCGGTCGTTCTCGATGAATGCGGCGAGCGTGGATTCCAGCTCACTGCCATGCTCACTGTCGTGCTCGCGTATCGGCGAGAGAATCGCCTCCGAAAACGATCGCATCTCCGGGGTTTCCGCAAAAGGCATCACGGTTCTCAGGATGCCGAGCTGCGTATAGCGGACGGGGCCCTCGGCTCGTTGACAAGATAGGCGCTGTGCGTAAATCGCCTGTGAGATCGCCTGCGCCACCGCTTCGTCTCCAAACAGAATATCGCTGATGCCGAGCCCTCTCGCTCCACCATCGATACCGCTAGCCTCGATGAGCTCCGTGAACGCCTGCACGATTCGATCCACATCGAGTGTCTGCTCCGAGTCACTTGTCGCTACGAATAACAAACCTCCGTCATAGGGTGCCAGCATGTTGTGGCATCCGGCGAGGGTCGATTTTGCACAGAGACGTTCGATTTGCAAAAACGTACGCGGGTCGAGGGGCTCTGCAAACGATGCGAACAGGGCGACCGCTTCGTCCAGAAATGACGGGTTGAGGCCTCGGATGCGTCGGCAGATGGACTCGGGCGATACGTCTGTCCTCAGGGCATCGATTTCGCGCTGTGCGAAGTCGATGGACGCGAGCTGCTCGATATGCCGTTTGACCTCATAGATGACACTGTCAAAGAACAGTGAGTCGTCGGTCGTGAGAAAGACCGGGTAGTGCCGCGCGTTGGCGTAGCGGATGGCTTGGTCGGGAATCGGGATGTGCAGGACGTTTTTGATGATGAGACCGCTCGTTCCCTTGGCGACGAGGTATTTCACGGCTTCAGTGATGAGGTACGGGTCGTCCTTCGCATAGAGGAAAGTGCTGAGGATGATCTCGTCTGAGCTGAAGTTGACGCGCTGGTATTTGTTCTTGAGGCCGGGCATAAGTTCATAATCGAGGATCCCGACGCCAGAGACGGCATGCGAGATGCCATCGCTGCCGGCGATTAGACGGACCGACCCCTCATATTCCCGTGAGAAGTCCGAGACGGTGTATAGCATCAACATCACCCTGTAAATCACTACAATAAGTATCTGTATAAATAGGATAATCGCACATCCGTATGCCTTTGATACGATAAATAGTTCAAATACCTGCTGATAGAACGAAAAATCAAATCGAGAATCGTTGTAGATTCCAACAAGAAATGATTCTTGGCGGCATCGTTACTAAACCGTACAGTGAAGCAACGTAAAGCTTTCGCTGAGAGGAGCGATGATGGGGCAGATGGTGGTGCTATCGGCCGAGGAAGTTTCCAAGGTGCTGACGATTGAGGATGCAATTGCTGCCGTGGAGGAGGCATATCGCCAGAAGGCAACGGGCAAGGGTGTTGCGTGGCCGATGGTATATGAGCAGTTCGAACCCGGCGTGGCCGATATGGATATCCGCTCGGGCGAGTTGGCGGGAAGCGGCCTCTTCGGCCTGAAGCTCACTGCTTGGTTCTCTCAGAATCCCAAAAAGGGGCTCCCCGAGATCTTTGGCACTACGCTGCTGTGCGACAACGCGACGGGCGAGCCGCTGGCGCTGCTTAATGCCTCCGCCGTCACTGGGCTTCGCACCGGTGCCGCCGCTGCGCTCGGTGCCAAGTGGCTGGCTCGGGCGGATGCGTCCAAACTGCTTGTTGCGGGTGCCGGCCACATGAGCATCTATATGGTGGCGGGCGCCCTCGCCGCCTGTCCCAAAGTGAGTGAGGTCAAGGTGTGGGAGCCGGTTTCCGATGCCGCGCCCGAGGCCCGCGTCGAGCGCATGCGAGGCGAGGTCGCCCATATCTTGGGCGCCTGCGAGCATGCTCGCGAGGCATCCACCTATTCCATCGAGGCGACGGCTGACGGCCAAGGTGCCGCGGCGGAGGCCGACATCATCGTGACGATCACGCCGGCGACCAAGCCCATCATTCTCGATTCATGGGTGCGTCCTGGTACGCATATCTCCTGCGTCGGTGCCGACATGCCCGGCAAGCAGGAGCTCGCCTCGGCGCTTGTCGCCCGTGCCGCTGTTTACGTCGACGACCGCGAGCAATCGGTCGCGTCCGGTGAGCTGGAGATTCCGGTTGCCGAGGGCGCCATCACGCCCGAGGACATCAAAGCGGAGCTCGGCGAAGTCATCGCCGGCGCGGCTACGGGGCGCTCGGATGACGAGCAGGTGACGGTGTTCGATACGTCGGGCATCGCCGTTCAGGACCTTTCGGCATCGAAAATCGCCTACGACCGCGCCGTCGAGGCGGGGCTGGGTACCGTGGTGGAGCTGTAAGAAAGTCAAGGAAAGGAAACGACAATGCAGATCAAGGATTTCGCCGTCGAGCAGTGGATGAACGAGTGGGAGACCAAGTGCACCCACAACGTTGCAGAGACGTGCGTCTACTCCCTCACGCTCGACCAGCTGTTCGAGCATACGAACACTGACAAGAAGGCGTGGCTCGATAGCCTGTGCTCGCGCCGATTCACCTACGGAGACATCGAGGGGCAGCCCGGCTTCCTCGAGAGGGTCGCGCGTCTCTATAAGACGGTCGAGCCCGGGCATATCGTGCCCACGCACGGCGCGACCGGTGCCAACTCCCTGGTTATTTCCACGCTCGTCGAACCGGGCGATCACGTAGTCTCCGTCAAGCCAACCTACCAGCAGCTTTACTCGATTCCCGAGATGTGCGGCGCGAAGGTCGATATCCTTCAGCTCGATCGCAAGAACGGCTACCACGTCGACGTCGACGCGCTCGATGCCCTGGTGACCGACGATACCAAGCTCATCTGCATCAATAACCCGGACAACCCCACGGGCGCCCTGCTCGACACCGATACGCTCAAGGCGATTGTCGAGGTCGCGCGCAAACACGACGCGTGGCTGCTCTGTGACGAAGTCTACCGTCTGCTTACTCAGACGGATGAGTACTCCGAGTCCGTGATCGACCTGTACGACAAGGCCATCGTCACCGCATCCATGTCCAAGGTCTGGTCGTTCGCCGGCCTGCGTCTGGGCTGGGCGGTCACCAAGAGCCCGGAGCTCCGTCGCGCGCTGCTCTCGCATCGCGACTACAACCTGATTTCCGCCGGCATATTCAGCGAGTCGGTGGCGGAGCTGATTCTGGGCAACGCTTCCGTGATCCTTGAGCGCAGCCGTTGCATCGTCCGTCAGAACCTTGCTGTTCTGGAGAAGTGGGTCGAGAGCGAGCCGCACCTGTCGTTCGTTAAGCCCGAGGCGGGTACCACCGCGCTCGTGTATTACGATTACGACATCGACTCCAGGACGTTCTGCATCGACATGATTAAGAAGTCCGGCGCGCTCGTCACCCCGGGCGATTGCTTCGAGGAGCCCAAGAGCATGCGCATCGGCTATGCATACTCCGATAACACCGACGACCTGCAGAAGGGCCTGGATGCCATCTCTGCATACATGCGTACGCTCGAGTAGAGGCTCGAGGTCGAAGTGATGAGGCCGATCGGTTTAGGACCGGTCGGCCCCTATTTTCTCTCAAGACTACCGAACGCTTTTGTCACATTAGGTGCCCACGGGGTCGTATCGCTGCGACGCTGTGGGCATAATGGTGTGAAAGGTGCATGTTACGCGAAATGGGAGGACACATGGCGCTGATCTATGTCGTTGAGGACGACGAGCCCATTCGTCGTGAGCTTATCGACATCCTTGCCCGCGCCGGGTTTGAAATCGAGGCCTGCGAATCGTTTGAGCATGTCTCGCGCGATATTCTCGCCGCCGCGCCCGACCTGGTGCTGCTCGACCTCACGCTTCCCGTCAAGGACGGCCAGCATATCTGCCACGAGGTTCGCCGCGAATCCGAGGTTCCCATCATCGTCCTCACGTCGCGCACGACCGAGATCGACGAGGTCATGGCCATGACGCTCGGTGCGGACGACTTTGTTCCCAAGCCCTATAGCGCCCGTGTGCTCGTGGCGCGCATCAATGCCTTGCTGCGTCGCACCGCGGCGGCGGGCGAGCGCAGCACGCTCGTACACAAGGGACTGGAGCTCGACCTTGCACGCTCCATGGTCACCAACACGCTAACCGGCACCAGTACCGAGCTCACCAAAAACGAGCTGCGTATCCTCTCGCTGCTTCTGAGCCGCGCGGGCAAGATCGTTTCGCGTTCGGCCATCATGCAGGACCTGTGGGACTCCGACGCCTTCGTGGACGACAATACGCTCACCGTTAACATCAACCGCCTGCGCACCACGCTCGAAAAAATCGGCATCAAGGGGTATTTGACCACGCACCGCGGCCAGGGCTATTCGGTCTAGGGGCCGGCTATGTCGTTTGCCAAGTTCTTTAAAGACGCGCTGCTTCCCGTCGCCGTGTGGACGTGCGGCGTGCTGCTGAGCTGCTTTGTGCTGACGGTCGCCGGCGCACCCGTTTCTATCGTGGTCGTGGCGGTCGGCGTGTCCTATATCTTTGGTATGCTCGGCATCGTGATCGAGTACGCGCGCCGTCGTCGATTTTTGCACCAGCTGGAGCGTGCGGCCGAGGAGCTCGAGAGTCCCGCATGGATGCAGGAGATGGTGCAATGCCCGACCTATGCCGAGGGCGAGCTCGAGTACGAGGTCTTGCGCCGGGTGGGCAAAGCCGCTTGCGACGAGGTTGCCGAAGGCCGCCGTCAGACCGATGACTATCGCGACTATATCGAGAGCTGGGTCCATGAGGCCAAGCTGCCCCTGGCGGCGGCCCATCTGATTTTGGAAAACCTGGACGGTAGCGAAGACGACCTGTCGCGCGTGGACGATCTGGCACGCGAGCTTGCCCGCGTGGAGCGCTATATCGACCAAGCTCTGTACTATGCGCGCTCGGAAGTCGTGGAGCGCGACTACCTGATTCGCCGCTGGGATCTCAAGACCTTGGTGACGGGCGCGATTAAAGCCAACGCGCGCGAGCTTATCGCGGCGCACGTGGCTCCGGTGTGCGAGAACCTCGACTTTGAGGTCTTTACCGACGAGAAATGGCTCGAGTTTATTCTGGGCCAGCTCATTCAGAACAGCATTAAATATGCGCGTGAGGACGGCGCAAAGATCGTGTTTTCGGGTGCGTTGCTGGACGAGGGTCTGGCGAGCGAGCGCATCGAGCTTACCGTCGCGGACAACGGCTGCGGCGTGTGTGCGGCAGACCTGCCGCGCGTGTTCGAGAAGGGCTTTACCGGCGACAACGGCCGCACCACCAAGCGCGCAACGGGCATCGGCCTCTACCTGGTGGCGCGCCTGTGCTCCAAGATGGGCATCGACGTCACCGCGGCATCGGAGCCGGGCGAAGGCTTCGTCGTAACATTCGCCTTCTCAACCAACAAGTTCCAATATTTCGAGTAGTCGGGCCGTCTTGCGGTGCGGACGGCAATGTTCCCGAACGTGAACATAGCTAAGGCAATTGGCGCTATGTTCCCGAACGTGAACACAACTATGGGGGCTCAAATGAATCCCCCATAAC
>NZ_JBGORS010000009.1:0-58504 GCF_041537385.1 Collinsella aerofaciens | reverse complement strand
AGGAAGTCGTTCCTGTTTGTGATATGGAATTCGGTCTTGTCCTCGGGCATATCCTCGGCATACGCTGCCGCCGGCAGCGCTACAACGCAGCAAAGGGCGATTGCCACCACAGCGATCAGCCTGCCGAGCACGCCTCGGTTCATGTTCTTAATCTCCATGGGCTAGTTCGCCTCCGGCCAGCCCACGACGTCGAGCACGTCGAGGACGGTATCGTTTGCCTGCTGGTTTTTGGCCTGCACGGCCTGGACGTCGATATCGAGCCTGTATGAGCCGCCGCGCGCGGCATCGTGGTAGTCGCCCACAAATCGCAGCGAGTCCATGAGGCTCTCCGTCATGGCACCGGAATCGAGCACGCCCCCGCGTCCGGCCAATCCGCGGTAGTAGTACCACCCATCGCCGCCATCGATCCACGGGGACCCCTCGCCCGCGTTCACGTGAAAGGCGACGTTGCCCGAGGCGTCCGCACTCGAACCGTCGGGCGCCACCGACGTCATGCGCAGACGAGCGCGAACGTACTCAGGCTGCGCGCCGGCGTTCTCCACGCGCACGATGCGGCTGATGTCAGAGCCCCCGGCCTTGGTGTCGGGATAGTCCCCGTGCTCGTCGGCCTCAAACGGAATCTCCTCGCCCTGCTCGTTTAGGGTGTATTCGCAGACTCGTACCTTCACGCTGCCAAACGATAGGACGTTGTTCGCCGGAACCATATCAACGGTGAAAGCCAGCGTGCCGCACAGGCACGCCAGAGCCAACAGCGCCATCGCGGCAAGCGCCAAGGTGCGTTTCTGATTGTCGGAAAGATTGTTGAGCATTACGTTCGCCAGTCGTCGATCAAAGGGGGACCGAGATCCCGACCCGAAAATGGGGATGGGGAGCGGGTCGGGATCTCGGTGGAGGTGGGGCTACTACTGGTTCTTAATGGTATTAGCCCAAGTCTTGGCCTGAGTGACGGCGTTGTCAGCAGCGCTGGTGTTGCCGTCCGTCTGGTCGGCTCCGAAGATGTAGGCGGAAACCTTCATCGTGGGGTTCGTGGCGACCATGGAGCCCTCCAGGGTGCCCGGGAACACAACCTTGCTAAAGAGCTCGCCGGTGTAGACGTCCTCAGTAGCGCTCTTGGCGGAGAGGGCAACAGGTTTGTCATCGGTAGCACCCTTGGCGTACATGAACAGACCGCTCAGGTACTGGCCGTCGGCAGAGGAGGTCACCTGTCCATCAACCGGCTTCCAGTTGTCGTTGAGGGCGAAGTACGGGGTGTTCTCGGCAGTGGTGCCCTCCTTGACCATGGCGTTCTTCACGTAGATGAACACGTAGGCGTCGTCTGAGCCCCTCGCGATACCAACGTTCGGGTTCTTATCGGTGCTGGAGCCGGGAACAATCTTGGAGCTGTCTTTCCACTTGGTCTCGAACAGATAGACTTTGTCGGTATTATCATCGGTGCCAGGCTTATCGGGCTGGTCGGGATCGGGCTTCTTTTCGGGAATGTTGATGCGCCCACCGTAAACACGTTGTTCAGCGTCTGCGTGGCTGTCAGCCATGCATAGGTGCCCACGCCGGCGGCCAGCACCAGCAGCAGCAAGGCGGCAACGATGCCGTAGCGCTTTTTCTTCTTGTTCTCCATAGTTCTCTTCCTTTCGAGAATCGTCTTCCCCGGCAACGGCCCTTGCCGTTGCCGACACCTCTCCCCTGCCGCTATGAACGCCGCTCCCCCGCATGCGCGCGGGCATGCTTGCCCGCAGGCTCGTCGGGAACCATCCGATCGAGCACAATCGACGCCGCGACCAGCAGCGCCAGAACGGCCGCCACAACAAGCAAACCGGGCATCGTCGTGCAATATGCGTTAACGAAGCCCAGGTAAGGGACACAAAAAGAAACGACGCCGATCACGCGTGAAAAAGGCGTCTGCTCGGCGTCGTGCATGATGCTTCCGTCTGCATTTTTGTTTGCGATTCCCTGCGTGCTGATCGTCTGCGCCACAGGGTCGATCTCGTACACCTGGTGCGTCACCACGGCGCCGTCCGATCGGTAAAAGGTTGCATTGTCGCCCACGGTAATATCCGATGGCTCGACCTGGCGAACAAACACCATGGAGCCGACGGGAAGCTCGGGCTCCATAGAGCCCGAAAGCACTGCGAAAGGCGTGTATCCAAATGCGCGGGGAGCAAAAGAAACAACGGCAAGGGCTATGACAAGCGCAAGCGCCAGACTGCTAAGCAGTGCAATAAAACGTTTGATTCCGCGCGCCGCCATAATGATTAATTCATCCCCATCGAAGCCTTATTCGATCCCCTGAAGGGTCAGTCGCTTTCCTCGGGCACCGCAAGGCACTAAAAAGTGAGTTCGAAATAAAGCCAATTTGAATTCTTTTCGTAACAAAAACGTTAGCGATGTCCTGCATTTTTATCAAGCTCTCAGCGCCAAACGCTACCAATTTAGGCGTAAGCGGTCATTTATCCCCATACCGGACTGCCATATCCAATATCTACTACTAACCCCCTACGCATCTTCTTCATAGGGGGTCTGTTTTTTTGAATATCTAAAAGAATGCGCCCCCCCCCCGACATTAAAACATACTGCCCTAAGTCTCATTTATTTTTAACCCCCCCCCTTGCGGGTTTAAGGCAGCCCAGTGTAGTTCGCAGCCCATACCTTCTGGAAGGCGTGTCCCGATCTTCAGGTCCGGAGTGGGATGCGGTTTCCGCTTGTGACACCGATGGGAAAGCGCGTCCCACTCCGATCACAAATTCCGGGTCACATTTTCCGCCAAGGCTTCAACCGGAAACCGTGTCCCATTTCTCAGCCGAATACTGGGATGCATTTTCCGCTGAGCCCCTCAACCGGAAACTGCATCCCATTCCAAAGGCGAATTCCGGGACACACTTTCCAAGACCCCGCCCATCCGGAAAGCCCGTCCCGCTCTGAATACATCCGGGCATGAAATATCCGCTTATTAGGCCTTCCATCAATAAAGGGGCGCCCGCCCGGCGGCGGAATATAAGGTTTATCGCGAGTTCCGCACGAGCCGGAGAGCACTTAATGTGCTCTCCGTGCGAGCAGGACTGTAGAGCAGGAAACCTTATATTCCGCCGCCGGGCGGGCGAAGCATTTAGAAGATGGACCTAGCACTCCTTCTTCATGGCGTTGTAGCCGATCAGCACGGTCCAGACGTACGCGCAGGTCTTGGGGATCATGAGCATGCCGATAGCCGGAATAACCTCGGCCCACAAGACCACGGGAATGTAGAAGCCAAAGCTCAGCACAATGGTGAGCCACATCCAGCGAAAGGCCTCGTCGCCATTTTCCTTCGCACTTCGATAGAACAGCACGATGACCATCAGCCCCATGATGGCAAACGGGATGTTGCGCAAGATGCCCCACTCGAGTGGGGTCTGGTTGGTGAGCCACTGGTTTTGCGGCAACATGCAGAGCGCGACGCGCATGGCGACTAGCGCAAAGATTGCCGCGGTCGTTCCGCCGTGGTTCTTGACCTGATAGCGTTCGCGCCACACGTAGTAAAGCAGTACGTAAAAGACGGTCATGGTAATCGAGGTGATCCACTTGCCCAGACCCAGCTGCACGGCATAAGCGTCAAAGCCCGTCGTGCAGAGCGCCAGCGCGCGAGGGACCAGGTGGAACGAATCACCGGCGCCCAAAACGACCGCCATCCAGCCAAACAACTGGAACTGGCGATTGCCTTTGCTGCCGCGAATCATGCGGACACCGATGGTGATGACCGTCACCAAGTACACGATGTCAAACAACGTTTCGAAGATAGCGCGCATATATATGCCTCCTTAAAAGAATGATCACAAAGTACGGTTTGGCTTCCTGGTGCCGGACATCACTTCCTTAACATGAACGCTGTTCACCTTCTTGCCGTAAAAATCCCCGCCTTACGCGGGGACCGTTAGTAGAGGGTTCGACGCGTGATCTCGAGCACGGCGCTCGGATCAAAGTCTTGCCGAATCACGGCAGAGAGCATGAGCGAGAACAGGACCTCGGCAAATTGCTCGGCAGAAAACTGATCGGTAAAGGCGTCCGGGCGCACCCGAGAATCACGCTTGAGCACCACGCAAAGCTGATCGAGAATGTGCTGCCAGGCATGATGCATGCGGCGCTTACCGTCGGCAGCATCCTGCTGCATGAATCCCAGCGAATGGTGCGTAAAGAAGCCCGGATACGTTTGGCAGCCGTACTCCATCTGGCGATACATCCAGCGAATGCACGCGAGCGTGTCGTCCAGAACGGCCTCGTCATCGGGGTGATGGAAAATGTCGCCCCACACGCTTGCCACGGTCGCACCCACGAGCGTTGTTTTGGAATCAAAGTAGTTGTAGATGCATCCGACCGACACGCCGCATGCCGCAGCAACTGAGCGAATGTTGACGCCGGTCCAACCGTTTTCCTGAATGAGCTTACGGCTCGTCTTCAGGATTTCCTCCTTAGACGTCGCTGTGTTATTCATGCCCTCACCTCCAATATGAACACTGTTCATATTGCCACGGCGCGGTCGCCAGTCAAGAAAAAGCCTCGAGAATCTCGAGGCTTTCACACTTGTATTATGGAGCGCTCGACACCACGAGCAGCAAGCTACTCCCCCAGCACGACCTTTTTGGCGGCTGCAGCCATGTTGTCCAGATCCTCCTTGGTGGGGTGATCCTTTGCGGCAACCCAGTTGTCGAGCAGCATCTTAAATCGGGCGTTGTCGGGATCTTGCTCGAGCATGGCCTCGTAGCGCTGCTTGACCGCGGGGCCCATCTTGCCCTGGCACATCGCCCAACCCGCAAGCTCGGCATCCCCAGCCAAATTGGAAGTTACGCGGTCGATAATCTGCTGGTAATAGCTCTGGTCGGCGCCAAAGCCGCAGGTACCAAACAGGAAGACGCGCTTACCGTGCAAGGCGGAGAGCAACGCCGCGACCGAAGGCGTGCACGCGCCCTTGTCGCACCAAAAACCGACGAGCACCGTGTCGGCCGCGCAGGCGCCCTGCGCCTCGAGCGCAACCTGATCTGCATCCGCATCGTCACTCAACGCCGCGGCATGGACAAACTCAACGCCCGCAGCCTGCAGAGCGCGCTTGATCGCACCCGAAACCATCCTGGTATTACCGCTCTTGCTGTTAACCACCAAAGAGCACGTCATAGTCACGTTGCCTCGTTTCCCCCAAAACTAAAGCCACTAATGCAATTTATTAGATGAATATCTTAGTACTAACGTGACAGATGTAAACCACCGTCTGTCGATTGATTAATTTGCCCCACGGGCTTGCTCACTGGGCGAACTGGCTGCGGTAGAGCTCGGCATAGAAGCCGTCTGCCGCCAGCAGCTCATCGTGCGTGCCGCGCTCGATAATCTGGCCGTCGCGCATCACCAGAATGCAGTCGGCGTTGCGGATGGTGCTCAGGCGGTGCGCCACGACAAAGCTCGTGCGACCGGCCATGAGCTCGTCGAACGCCGCCTGCACCTGCAGCTCGGTGCGGGTATCGATGCTCGAGGTCGCCTCGTCCAGCAGCAAAATCGCCGGGTCGGTGAGCATGACGCGCGCGATGCACAGCAGCTGTTTTTGACCCTGGCTAAACGTGCCGCCGTCCTCGCCGATCACCGTGTCGTAGCCGCCTGGCAGCTGCACGATAAACTTGTGCGCGTGCGCGCGCTTGGCGGCCTCGATAACCTGCTCGCGCGTGGCGTCGGGACAGCCGTAAGCGATGTTTTCCGCCACCGTGCCCTCGAACAGCCACGTATCCTGCAGCACCATGCCAAAGGCACGGCGCAGGCTTGCGCGCGTGTAGTCACGCGAGGAACGGCCATCGACCGCGATGCGACCGGCATCGATATCGTAAAAACGCAGCAGCAAATTGATGAGCGTTGTCTTGCCACAGCCCGTGGGGCCGACGAGGGCAAAGCGCATGCCGGGCTTAGCCTCGATGCAGATGTCCTGCAGCAGCTTGCGGTCGGGCACGTAGCTAAAGTCCACATGCTCAAAGGCGACCTCGCCCTGCGGGGCGGCAAGCTCTACGGCGTCCGACGCGTCGGGCTCCTGCTCGCGCGCATCGAGCAGCGCAAACATGCGGCGCGCCGAGGCGTACGCGGTCTGGATCTGCGTAATGACGTTGGTGACCTCGTTGAACGGCTTGGTGTACTGGTTGGCGTAGGACAGGAAAATCTGCACGCCGCCCACCGTGAGCGCCGCAGGCACGCCCGTGACCACGCCCACGCAGCCGATAACGGCGACCACGGCATAGATGATGTTGTTGATAAAACGCGTACCGGGGTTGGAGAGCGAACCCATAAACTGCGCGCGCTCGCCCGCGGTGTAGAGCTCGGCATTGAGGGCATCGAAGCGCAGCTGCGCGTTGGGACCATAGGCAAAGGCGTCGACAAGCTTTTGCTCGCCCACATACTCCTCGATATGACCGCCCAGTTGACCCTGAATACGCTGCTGTGCCGTAAAGCTTTTGTTGGAAAGCTTGGCAATAGCACCGGCTGCAAAAATGGAAAGCGGCGTGACGAGTACCACCACGAGCGTCATGGTCAGGTTAATGGAGAGCATAAACGCGAGCGTGCCCACGATGGTAATAACACCGGTGAAGAGCTGCGTGAAGCCCTGCAGCAGACCGTCGCCCACCTGGTCGACGTCGTTGACCACGCGGCTCATAAGGTCGCCGTGGGCATGGCTGTCGATAAAGCTAAGCGGCATGCGGCTGAGTTTGTCGCTCGCCTCCACGCGCATGTCGCGCACCGTTTCGTAGGACAGGCGGTTGACGCAGTAGCCCTGCAGCCACTGGAAGGCCGCAGCACCTATCACGACAATCGCGAGTTTGGTAACGAGCGGCAGCAGCGCATCGAAGTCCACCTGCCCGGTGGCGACGATCAGGTCGATGCCCTCACCAATGAGGATGGGCGTGTAGAGCTGCAGAATCACCGAGATGGCGGCGCTCACAAACGACGCCGTAAACGAAATACGGTGCGGGCGAACATAGCCCAGCAGGCGGCGCGTCACCGCGCCCACGGGATAGCGCTCGGGATCACCGGGTTGGCGCGGGCCGTCGCCCAGGTCGTTGAGGTTATCGTTGCCGGACACGTTAGCGGTCATCGTGGCGACCGAACCGGAAGAAGTATACGGATTCATTTAGCAGCCCTCCTTTGAGCAAGTAGGCGCAGGGGCGGTCAGAGTGGACGCGGGCGCCATACTCCCCTGCTGACCCTCGAGCTCCTCACGGCGAAGCTGCGACTGACAGATCTCGCGATAGAGCTGACAGGTCGCGTAGAGCTCATCGTGCGTGCCCAGGCCCGCGACCGAGCCGTGATCGAGCACGCAGATCATGTCGGCGTCGCGCACGGTTGAGACGCGCTGGCTCACAATGACGGTCGTGAGCGGCAGCCCGCCCTCGGCGGCACCGCGCACGCTGCGCTCGCGGATGGCGCGGCGAAGCGCCGCGTCGGTCTTAAAGTCGAGCGCCGAGGCGGAGTCGTCCATGATCAGGACCTGTGGCGAGCCCACCAGGGCGCGCGCGATGGTCAGGCGCTGGCGCTGGCCACCGCTAAAGTTCTTGCCGCCCGCCTCGACCGGGGCATCGAGCCCCTGCGGCTTGTTGCGCACGAACTCACTCGCCTGCGCCATGTCGAGTGCCGCCCAGAGCTCCTCGTCGATCGCCGCCTCGTCACGCCAGGTCAGGTTGCTGCGGATGGTGCCGCTCACCAGCGACGCTCGCTGCGGAACGGTCGCGACCACATGGCGCAGCTGGTCGAGCGGCCAAGTGCGCACGTCGGCACCCATCACGCTCACACTGCCGGTGCCCGCATCGTACAGGCGCGGGATAAGCGAGACGAGCGTGGACTTACCGCTGCCCGTACCGCCGATAATGCCGAGCGTTTTGCCCAGCGGGAGCTCCAAGGTCACATCACTCACGGCATTTGCCGCGCCCGCGCCAAACGAAAAACTCGCATGGTCAAAGCTCAGCGCGGAGACCGGAACAGCGTCACCCGCCAGGTCGCTCGGCTCGGGCAGCGCAACCGGCTGGTTGTCCTCGTCGGTGATGCTCGGCACGCAATTGAGCACCTCGTTGATACGCGACGCGCTGGCGCTCGCCTTGGTAAAGACCACGACCAGGTTGGCGACGTACACGATGGAGGTCAGGGTCTGCGTCATGTAGTTCACAAACGCCATGACCTGGCCCTGCGTAAGCTCGCCCACGTTGACCTGGATGCCGCCCACCCACAGGATGGCGCACACGCCCAGGTTCATCACAAGAAACGTGACGGGGTTGAGAATCGACGAGAGCTTGCCCACCGCGATGGCAGTATTGGCCTGGTCATCGGCAGCTTGGGCAAAGCGCTCGCGCTCGTGGTCCTCGCGCACGAAGGCGCGAACCACGCGAGCGCCTGAAAGGCCTTCGCGACAGATAAGCGCAATGCGGTCGAGCTTTGCCTGCAGCTGCTTGTAGTACGGGATGCAGCGCGCCATGACAAACCAAAACACCAGGCCGATAGCGGGCGTGCAGATCAAAAAGATGATGCCGAGCTTAAGGTCGATGGCAAGGGCCGCGCACATAGAGCCCACCGCCAAGAAGGGCCAGCGGATGAGCATGCGTACGCCCAGCGCCACAGCGAGCTGCACCTGGTTGACGTCGTTGGTGATGCGGGTGATGAGCGACGGCGTGCCAAAGCGGTCGAGTTCGGCATAGCTCAACTTGTTGATGTGCTGGTAGAGCGCACCGCGGATATCGGTGCCCATGCCCTGCGAGGTGAGCGCCGCCATCTTTTGGCAGACGAGCGTAAACGAGATGCCGATCACAGCCATGGCGGCGAGCACCGCGCCGTAACGGACGACGGCGTTGACATCGTGTGCGCCGATGCCCTTATCGATCATCTGGGCAATCACCAGTGGCGTAAGCAGGTCAAAGATCACTTCGATCAGCTTGCACGCAGGACCAATCACCATATAGCGGCGAAACTTACCGCCAAAACGCCTGAGCAGCTCAATCATGTATAGGCGCTCCCTATCATCATCCACATTCAATTCGAACCATGATAGTACCGCCACCCCAAAAGAAGCGTAAACAACTCGTCATTTCTAATGGGATTCGGTTTCCAAAGAAGCGGAGAGGCGTGCATGCCCGGCCAGCGGCGCGCCAACCGCTTGGTATACTTACATTAGTGCTACCAAGTTAGTCGCCGACCCTTGAAATGAGGTGCCGAGATGAACGACATTCTCGCAAGAAGAGCAAGACGAGCAACTGTGGGCATCGCCCTTTCCGCGGCACTTGTCGCGGGAATCGCCCCCGCAACGGCGATCGCGGCAGAAACCAGTTCCCCCACCGGTGCGGCCGTTTCGCAGACGAGCGCCGCCAACGGCAATTCGGGCGCCCCGCAGACAGAAGACGCGGCCGCCGCAAAAGAAAAAGCGTATGCAGCCATGCAGGAAGCGCTCAAAAACCTCGAGGCCGCAAAAGACGCCGCAAGTCCCGAGAAACTTGCGGAAATCGATGATGACATTGCCGCTCTTCAAGAGATCTACGACAAGCTGGTGGCGGAAGCCGCCAAATTGAGGGGACCCCTTCCCGCCATGCAAGCGAACGTCGATGCAGCCCAAGCCAGATACGATGAAGCCCGTAACCGGACAAGCGGCCTTCAGGCAAAATTAGATAAGGTACTTAAGGACCTCGGCGACGAGGAGCCTAGCAAAGCTATTAGCGAAACTATTAAGCAGTTGCGTTCGGAGATCATGGCGGCAAAACGGCAAGAAGAGTTTTGTGAAGAGGAGCTTGACCAAGTTCGGCATAGGCTCGAGAGCCAGGAAAGAGTGATTAATAACCTTGAAAGTGATGCGGAGAATGTCAAAGCCCATATCGACGAGGACATAGCCAAGCGAAATGCGCTCCTCGGCGATTTGGAAAAGGCACAAGTGGCCTATGACGACGCCTGCAAGGCATACGAAGAGGCGAAAGCCGCGGCAGACAAGGCCACCTCGCCCGAGATAACGAAACCGACCGAGACAGTGCCTCCCTCCGGCTCAGCGCAACCCGCCGAGGCGACACAGCCCACCGGCTCGTCCGCGACCAGTAAAGACACCTCGCCAAGCTCCACCAAGCAGGCGAACTCGAGCAGCGGGAAGCAAGCAAATACGACCACCGGCAAGCTCGCAAACACAGGCGACACAGCGCCGAGCGCAATCACACTCGCAGCAGTCGCCGCCGCAGGCCTCGGAATAACCGCCACGGCCACACGCCGCATCAGGAACCCAAAATAGCTGCCAGCGGCTATTGTCTTCGCCAATCCACAAGCCAAGAGACAAAAAGAGGCCCGTTTCCCCAACCCAGGGAAACGGGCCTCTTTACTTGAAAAACAGATGGTAATGCGCCGTCTCTTGAACCACGCAGCCATCAATGCCCAGACAACACCAGCAAGCCGCATTCCGCAAGGGATAGATTAAATTAGATAAACGCGCCTTTACGGGTGATTTTTGGACGACGGGGCCCGGCCGGCGGCGAGGTGTTTGGTAGTCGAGCGATCCCGCAGGCGCAGCCGAGGACCAGCGAGACACCAAATACCTCGTCGCCGGCCGGGCCATGTCGCGGCACCAAAAAGCGCCCGTGCGCTCGATGGATTCGGATGCCCGACAGAGGCTCCTTATGGCTGCTTCCTTCCGGACCTGACCAGATTCGGAACATGTCGTCATCCGAACCCATCGAACGCGCTAGGCGCTCGGTATATCTTACCTGCTCCCGCCCGCCACGGCAAGTGGGGCGAACCCGTCGGATGGATTCGCCCCACTCGTCCATATCGCTAGCGGCGTCTGCGGTACAGGACCGCACCGCCCGCGACGGCCAGCGCGCCGGTGCCGCCCATGACCGCGAGCACGGCCGCCGGCAGGCCGCGGTCGCCGGTGTCGGGCATGCCGCCCTTGGAGCCGTCGCCGCTAGAGCCGCTGCCGGAGCCGTTATCTGAACCGCCGTCTGAGCCGCCGCCCGGCGTGCCGGGGTTCTCGGGGGTGCCGGGGGTCCCGGGATTCTCGGCGTAGCTGTTGGTGAAGACCGGCGGCACGTTGGCGTCGCCCTCGTAGGAGACCTTCGCCGACAGGTAGCCCGTCTTGGTGCCGTCTGCCGCCTCGTCGCCCACCGTGACGACGATCTTGTGCACCGCCTTGTCGTAGGTCACGTGCGCCTGGCCGTCGTCGACCTCGCTCACCGTGAAGGTGTAGGTGCCGGCCTGCTTGAACGTCAGCGCATCGAACGTGACGCTGCCGTCCGCGGCGTTCCTGGCGGTCGACATGACCTTGCCGTCCCGGCTCTTGAGCTCAAAGCTAAACTGACCCGCCTTGAGCTCGGCGCCCTTGAGCACCTTGGCGGCGCCCAGCTTGAGGGTGACGGGCGCGGCCTCGTAGCCGTTGGTGAAGGTCGCCGAGGTGTCGCCCGCGGCATTGCCCTCGGCATCCACAAGCTCGTGCCTGACGGCGAGCGTGCCGTTGCCGGCATCGGTGACCGTCGTGCGCGCGCGGTACGTCGCCCTGTCGTACGTCACGCCGCCCGCCGTGCCGGCGACTTCGCGCAGCTCGTAGCTGTGCGTGCCGGGCGCGGTATAGGTGACGGGGCTGAGCGCGACCGTGCCGTCGGCGGCGTTCTTGCCCGTTGCCGCGACGCTCTCACTGCCGTCGGCGGCAATCTCGACCAACTGGAACTCGAACTCACCCTCGGCCAGGTCACGGCCCTTGAGCTTCTTGCTCACCTTGATCTGGTCGGTGACGGAGCTCGGCGTCGGGTTCACGCCGTAGGTGTTGGTGAACTCGAATGCGCCCTTACCCTCGGGCGTGCCCTCTGCGGGCAGGACCTCCGCGGCGAGCGTGCCCGCGTTGGTGTCCTCGACCACTCTGACCGTGAAGGTCCTGGTCGCCGTCGCGTCGTTGACCACGCCGTCGACCGAACCGGACTCGCCCACCCGGTAGGCAAACGTCTTGGTACGCAGGCCGTCGCCGTCGATCTCGACGTCATCGAGGTCGCTCGGCTGCTTAAACGTGACGTGGCCCAGCACGATATTGCCGGCGGCGTCGTTGGTCGCCTCGGTCACCGTCTTGCCGGAGGCGTCGACCAGTGCGGGCGCGCCGTCCAGCGGCTCAATCTTAAAGGTGTACTTGCCCGCGATGTCGGCCTGCGCCAGGCCGAGTCCAGCCTGGCCGAGCGCCAGCGTCTTGGTGCCCACGATGTCGACCGTCGCCTCGCCGGCGCTATAGCCGTTCACAAACGACAGCGTGCCATCGGAGCCCTCGGGGTAGGTCACGGCCACATCCAGCCCGCCCTTGCCGTTATCGGTCACCTTGACCGCAATGCCGAAGCTCGACGCGGCCGCCGTCACGCCCGCGGGCAGCTGGTTCGTTCCGTCCTCGGAAACGGTATAGGGAATGACCCAGGAGCCGTCGGCGGCCCTGGTGGCAGTGCCGTCCGCCACCATCTGCTCGAGAGCGTCGGTGGTGTAGGAGATGGGCGAGAACGCGAGTCCCGCGGCCTCGCCGTCGCCGGAGGCCCGGTTGGACGCGGTCGCGACCACGTTGCCCCGGGCATCGCGGACGGAGAACGAGAACTCGCCCGCCGCCGCGGCGCGACCCGTCAGCGTCTTGGTTGCGTTAATTGACACGTTGCCCTCGCCGCCAAGCGTTCCGGTGGCCTCATAAGAGTTCCCGAACGCGACCGTCACGGACGCAGGCGTCTCCGTGGCGTCATCTGCCGTTGAGACCTCGCTGCGGGCGACCTCGAAACCGTCCTTGGCAACCGTGGTCATGACCGTGAGCTTGCCCGTCGCGGCGTCGTAGCCGGGCGCGATGGTCACCGTGCGCGGCGCGGTGTCGTTGGTGTAGCCCTCGCCGCCGAGCTTGGTCTCGGTGACGGTGAAGCTGTAGGTCTTGCCCGCGTCGGCGTCGGTGAACTTCACGTCGCCCTCCGCGGCACCGCCGATGAGGTCGACCAGGTCGGCCTTCCCGTCATCGGCCGCGGCCACGGCGTAGGCGTCCTTGCCGGTCTTGAGGCCGAGCTTGGCGGCCGTCTCGGCGTCCGCGGTCACGGTGAAGGCGAACTGCCCCGCCTCCATGGCACGGCCGGAGAGCGTCTTGGACAGGCGCACGCCCGCGCGGGCCGAGTAGTCGAGCTCGGTCGTGTAGGTGTTGACGAAGTCGCCGCCGCTCGCCTGCGCGATCGCGGGCGTCGTAGCCGTGAGGTTGCCGGAGCCGTCGTCGGTCACGGTCACCGTCATCGTGGCGACGTGGCCGTCGTAGTCCACGCCGGCGATGGCGGAGCCGTCATCGGGCCTGACCTCGCGCACCGTGTAGGTGAAGGTCTTGGCGCGCACGCGCTTGCCGCCGACCTCGGCGAACCCGGCGTCCTTGATGTCGTCGAGCGTGTAGTGGATGGGGCCGAAGTCGAAGGCGACCCTATCGCCCGCCTTGGTGCCGGAGGCGGCCGTCACGCTGACGGTCTTGGAGCCGTCGGCAGAGCCCTCGGGCATGGGGGCGCCGTCCTCGCCCGCAAGCGTGAACTGGAAGCTGTCGCCCTCCGCCCAGTCGCGGCCCTCGAGTGTCTTGGTGAAGAGTCCCGCGGTGGAGATGTCCCTGCCCTCGGTAGCCGTTCCGTACGTGTTGGTGAATGCGACGGTCGCGCCGTCCTCGGTCACGGCGCCCTCGGCCTTGGAGCCGTCGGCCCCGTTGACCGCGGTCGTGTAGCCCTCGGCGGCGTCCTCGGTCACGGTGTAGCGCGCGCCCACGGGCAGGCCGGCGATGGTCTTCTCCTCGCCGTCCTTGAGCGTGAAGGTCGCCTTGCCGCCCGCGAAAGTCACGGCGTGCTCGCCCTTGCCGAAGGTGCCGGAGACGGGCTCGCCGTCCCCGTCGGCCAGCGCGACCGTGAAGCCGAACTCGCGCTGGCTGTCGCCGCCGACGACCGTCTTCTTGACGGTGAGGCTGCCCTCACGGGACACGCTGTTGTGGGTCGCGTTGGTCTGGGATTCGTTCTCCCCCACCTTGACCGTGGCGGTGTTGGAGATGCCGTCGACCACGGCGGCTTCAGCGGAGACCTTCACGTCAAAGCTGAGCGTGCCCGTGGCGCCCGCAGCCTGCTCGCCGAGCGACCAGGTAAGGGTGCGCGCCGCGGCGTCGTAGGCGGCACCGTCGGCAGAACCCTCAACATAGTTAACGCCCTTGGGCAGGACATCGGTCACCGTCACGTCGGCCGCCTGCGCGGCGCCCCTGTCGTCGACGCTGTTGTTGGCCCAGCCGATGGTATAGGTGAGGGTATCGCCCACGCCCACCGGCTTGCCGTCCACATCGACCTTGGCGCCCGAGGCGTCCGCCTTGGTGACGGTCTTGGTGTTGTCGTGCGGCATGAAGGTGTTGGTGAAAGTCTTCTTGCCCCGCTCGTTGGAGATCTCGGCCTTAAGGCCGGCGCCGGCCTGAGTCACCGTGACGTCGAAGGTGTAGGCGTGCGCGTCGTCCTCGATCAGGGCATCGCCGCTCGCCTTCTCGGTCACGGTCGCGTGGTAGGCACCCGGATTGGCGAAGCTGAGCTCGCCAAAGGAAACCTTGCCGTCCTTGTCATTCTTCGCCTCGATCGGGTAGCCCTCGAGCACGTTGCCCGCGCCGTCGGCGAGGGAGAGCTCAAAGGCGAACTCCCCCTCCCGGAGGCCGGGCTTGCGGCCGCCCGCGAGCACCTTGGTGAGCTCGGGGACGGACGCCGTGGCGGGGGCGGGGTCGAAGGTGTTGGTGAAGGCGGCGGAGGAGACCTGGCCTGCCGCGATGGAGCCATCGGCCTTTGATCCCTCGGCCCCGTTCACCGCGGCCTTGTAGCCATCGGCGGCACGTTCGGTCACCGTGTAGGCGGTTCCCGCGGGCAGCCCCGTGATCCTCGCCGTCTGGCCGTCCTTGAGCTTGAGGGTCGCCTTGCCGTCCTCGAACGTCGCGTCACCGTAGGCGCCGGACAGGCCGTGGCCCGCGGCATCGGTGGCCTCGACCGCAAACTCAAATGTCTTGTCCGCGTCGACCGCCAGGCCCTCGCGCGCCGCGACGGCCTTGGAGACGTCGAGCTCGCCCGTCTTCACGGTGTTGGTGAAGGTCTTCTTGCCCCGCTCGTTGGAGATCTCGGCCTTAAGGCCGGCGCCGGCCTGAGTCACCGTGACGTCGAAGGTGTAGGCGTGCGCGTCGTCCTCGATCAGGGCATCGCCGCTCGCCTTCTCGGTCACGGTCGCGTGGTAGGCACCCGGATTGGCGAAGCTGAGCTCGCCAAAGGAAACCTTGCCGTCCTTGTCATTCTTCGCCTCGATCGGGTAGCCCTCGAGCACGTTGCCCGCGCCGTCGGCGAGGGAGAGCTCAAAGGCGAACTCCCCCTCCCGGAGGCCGGGCTTGCGGCCGCCCGCGAGCACCTTGGTGAGCTCGGGGACGGACGCCGTGGCGGGGGCGGGGTCGAAGGTGTTGGTGAAGGCGGCGGAGGAGACCTGGCCTGCCGCGATGGAGCCATCGGCCTTTGATCCCTCGGCCCCGTTCACCGCGGCCTTGTAGCCATCGGCGGCACGTTCGGTCACCGTGTAGGCGGTTCCCGCGGGCAGCCCCGTGATCCTCGCCGTCTGGCCGTCCTTGAGCTTGAGGGTCGCCTTGCCGTCCTCGAACGTCGCGTCACCGTAGGCGCCGGACAGGCCGTGGCCCGCGGCATCGGTGGCCTCGACCGCAAACTCAAATGTCTTGTCCGCGTCGACCGCCAGGCCCTCGCGCGCCGCGACGGCCTTGGAGACGTCGAGCTCGCCCGTCTTCACGGTGTTGGTGAAGGTGAAGCCGTGCTCGGCGTCGCCGGAGACCTTGGAGCTGTAGCCATCGACGGCGTCCTCGGCCACGGTGTAGGCGATCACGGAGCCGGAAGCATCACGCTGCGGCAGGTTGGAGAAGACGCCCTTCCAGTCGTTGGACTCGCTCAGGGTGATCGAATCGATGACGGTATCGCCGTTCTTGAGATTTACTTTGACCTTATTAGGATGGGGAATCCTAGGGTTCTCCCAGACCTTTTCGACTGGAATGTTAATGCTCTCGGACTTGCCGATGACAACACCGCCGTTGGCGCCGATGCCGCCTCCCAACGGCGCCGTATTGCCAGAGATCGTCAGCGACGTCTGGCCGCCGCCGAGGTTATACACATCCTCGCTCATCACAGATTTAAGCGCGACGTTCGGCGTGGCGTCGGTAAAGGACAGGGGCTCGCCGTTGTCACCATCGGGCGAGAATCGCGGGATTTCGGGGTTTGTTTCCGCAGTGGTGCCCTCGGGGTTAAACAGTCCACCGTCTCTGTACCAGCTGACCTTTCCGCCGCCCGGAGCGCGGTTGGCCAAGGTCAGTTTGTATTTGGCGTCTTTGGCGCCGGTGAAGACGAAGTCGTCTCCCGCCTCATCGGCCGTGTTCTTGGCGATCAGGCCGCCGTCCCGGACGTAGACCTTGGCATCTCCGGTAGGGCAGAACCACATGCCGCCGCCCTGTTTATCCGCATGGTTATCAACAACGAGAGCGTTTTCGATATGGAGCGTACTATAGCCAAGATACTCGTTGCCTTCGCTATACACGCCGCCGCCCATGCTCCAAGCAGTATTACCCTCGATCTTGCCCGCGCTGAGCGTGACGTCATTCGAATAGGTATAGACACCTCCACCGGCGGAAGCGGAGTTGCCAGATATGGACCCGCCCTGCATGATGAAAGCAGTATTCCCCTTTTCGCTATTCTGACAGCCCGGGTCGACCACACACACTCCGCCGCCTTTGCCTTTGCCAGGCGCAACGTTGTTCTCAATCTTTCCACCCGTCATGGTGAACTCGGCGTTGCCCTCAATATGAACTGCTCCGGAAGGATCGTAGGCCGCCTCCAGCCTACTGCTCCTGTTGCCGGAAATCTGACCACCAGTCATCGTGAACTTGGCTCTTTGGTTTTCGCCCTTACCCTGGCCGTACGCAAGCACCGCACTGCCTCGATAACCGTTGTTGCCCTCGATGCGGCCTCCGCTCATGTCAAAGCGAGCGTTGCCCCACAAAATGACGCCAGAAGATGTAAGCCAAAAGCAATTGGTGGCCCCGGTAACGACTCCGTTGTTACGGATAACGCCACCCCTCATAACTACATGAGCACCGCTGGACGCGCGAACGGCACCACAATACGAATGGCGCAGCTCGCACTGCTCGATGACGCCGCCCGTCATGGTAAGCGAGGCATTTTCTCCCGACACGTCGACGGCGCCCGCGCTATCCCCGCTCGTGGTACCGTCGCACACAACGGCCTCGTCAGAGAGCACAACTGCTCCCTTGCTAGAAATAATGGCGCCCTTGTTGTAGCGACCACTCAGGGACACCTTCCCCGACAGCTCGAGGGATGCCCTCTCGGCAACATTGACCAGTACGGTGACGCCGCTATTCTTTGTTGCCAAGATGGTATGGGGCTCATCCGACGTGATCTTAATCATCTTCCCGGCAGGAATCGTGAGCGTGGAGCCGAGCTTCACGTGCTTTTTCAGGGTGATGACGGTTTCCTTGCCATAGGGGGCCTCGTTGACCAGATCCTGAAGGGTCTTGATGCTGTCATCGCTCACGGTATCGCCGACGCCGTCACCGATGGACTCGCGCGTGTAGACGATATCGACGCCAGAACTCGGAAGGTTCTCCGAGCCGGTGATGTCGTCCCTGCTGTTTTCGATCGTGATCTTTTGAACCGTGCTGCCGTCAAACATGTCCCGGGGTATTTTGGTGAGGCCGCGCCCGATCGTCACATCCTTCACGCCATCTACGCGCGAGAAGGCTGCCGTGCCAACGGAAGTCACGGAATCTGGAATGGAAACCTGCTCCGGCAACGTGCCGTCATAGAAGGCGTAGTTGCCAATTGTCTCAAGTGTCCTGGGGAGCTGGACGGCGACGTTGCTCCAGATAAAGGCCCAGTCACCGATACTCTTCAGGCTGTCGCAAAGCCCCACGATCTTAACCGGCGTATAGCAGAACGCATAGCCCGGAACGCTCTGAAGCGAGGACAGGTCCACGGACGCCCGCAGGTTTCCGCACTCGCGAAAAGCCGCGCTGCCCATCTTTGTCACTTTGCTCAGGTCGGGCACGCTCACCAAGTTGGCACACCCCTGGAAAGCAGAGTATCCGATGCTCTTCAATGTGCCCGGGAAATCGATGCCGGTCAAACTCGAGCAATCCTGAAACGCCCCATCCCCGATGGATTCGATTTCACTCACCGCGGTGACGGACGTTAGAGAGGTGCATCCGTCAAACATGTGCGAGGGGATCTTGGTAACCGAAGCGGGCAGCGACACGCTTGTCAGAGACGTGCAGCCTTCGAACACGCCCGTTATGGTGTCGGAGAAGGCGACATCTTTTGGAAACTCGATGCCCGTGAGGGCCGTAGCCCCCTCGAAGGCGCCCGAGCCAGAAATCATTTTGAGGGTGGAGGGGAGATCGATCTCCGAAAGGCTGCTGCAGCCATAGACCATCATGTTGGCGCTAATCTCCTCGACGCCCTCATCGAAATAGAGCTTTTCGAGCGAGCCGGAGTTTTGCAGCGGGCAATCGAAGTTCTTGATAGAGCCAGGGATATGGAGCTCCTTGAGCTTTGCGAACTTCCTGAAATAGAACCCTCCTCCGGACATTTTTTCGAGCGTGTCGGGGAGCGTCAGCTGCTCAACGTTCTCGGCCACGATATCAGACGAGAAACGGAATTCGGTGACTTTGTAGGTCTGGCCACCATGCTCGATGGAGCCGGGCACACTCACTGCGGTCACACTGTCGTCGGCAACAATACCTTTGATTTCCGCCGTGCCTTCATTCGTGGTCTCGCACGAGAAGGTCACGCCGTCCTGGGTAATCTCAAACTCCTCCGCAGTATACGCAGCCCGCGATGCTGTGGCCGCATATGCGACACCGGCCGTCGCGCCAACGGATAAACATCCGAAGCCGAGAACCAGCGCAAGGCAGAGAGCAGCGACTCTCTGCCCCCCCGCCGAAAACTTTCCTCTCCAATTCCCTTCTCCCCCTCTGGTGTCGCCCTCTCTTCCCAAGAGCGATCTATTGATTAGGACAGTTCAAAGACAACATTATGCCCAAAGAGGCCCATCATGGAGATAATCCACGTCTTCGCCCGAAATGGTAATTAATTGGCAAACAACTGAACGAAGAGCAATCTACTAATGGCACATAAATGGCGGCGTCAACACCTGAAGTGCATAGCCTCCGATCCCCAGACAACACCATCGAGCGCCACAAGGCGCAGGATTGAATTGTTCAGATTCACATGCCTTTACGGGTGTTTTTCTAGCCCCAAAAAGACTGATCTGGCGCTGCGCCACGGAAAGGGCCTATCTACTACGTTTTGGTCACAGAGGTCAACCATAGGCAGCTTTTTCAAAAATCGGCAAGTCGTCTACCTGCGGTTTTAATTTCACAAAATCCGGGATGGTCGAGGTAGCTCGGTCAAACGTAGTAGATGGCCGCATTTCGTGGCAAACGGTCCGACCCAAGGCCCAAGGCGGCCAGCCTCGGATGACCATTCACGAAGTTGCGGTGGAATACGGACTGAATTGGCGCCTT
This sequence comes from Collinsella aerofaciens, assembly GCF_041537385.1. Classification (GTDB taxonomy): domain Bacteria; phylum Actinomycetota; class Coriobacteriia; order Coriobacteriales; family Coriobacteriaceae; genus Collinsella; species Collinsella aerofaciens_BV. Next base: position 38,931 of record NZ_JBGORS010000009.1, on the reverse strand, counting down.
AAAGGCAAAAACACTCCGTATTTCACCGCAACTTATCGAGGGGATGGGTTTTAGAGGCGGGCGAGGTCGTAGGCTTGGGCGGCTGCCTCGCCGGCGCAGATGAGGTTGGTTGTGGCCTCTTGCACACCGAGCGCCTGGTCGAGGGGCATGGGCTTGCGACAGATCGGCAGTACAAGGTCGATGCCCTGCCCATACACCGCATCCAGGTTGACGGCGCGACCGCCAACGACGGCGGCCACCGGCTTGCCATATCGCTTCGCGCGACGAGCCACACCCACTGGCGCCTTACCGGCGGCGGACTGCTCGTCCATATTGCCCTCACCCGTTATGACCAGGTCGACATCGCGCACGCGCTCGTCAAATCCCACGAGATCGAGCACCGTCTCCACGCCCGAACGCAGCTCCGCACAGAGCGCCAGCAACGCCGCGCCCAAGCCACCGGCAGCGCCCGCGCCGGGCACGCCGAGCACCGAGCCAAATGTCCGCGCACCCTCGGGCACGCGCAGTAACCCCTGAGCCCGTGCCTCGGCAATCGCCGCATCGAGCAGGCGACCGTAGTCGACCATCCAGCTGTCGCACCTGCTCAGCGCCTCGGCATCATCCGTCGGTAGGCCCTTCTGCCCACCGAACACCGCTAGGGCGCCTCGGCGTCCCACAAGCGGATTCTCGACATCGGAAAGCACCACGACACGCGCGCCGTTCAGCGCCCGAAGCGCTGGCGCCAAATCGATACTCACCACGTGTTCGAGACCCGCGAGACCGGGAGCGATATCGCGGCCGTGCTCATCGACAAGGCGCGCGCCCAGCGCCTGCAGCATACCGGCGCCACCGTCGTTGGTGGCGCTGCCGCCCAAGCCAATATAGATAGTCTTTGCCCCGGCACGAACCGCACGGAGCATCAGCCCGCCCACGCCATAGGTTGTAGCAGCCAGCGCCGACGACTCCGTGCAAGGCGAGTACCCGATGCCCGCGGCTTCGGCCATCTCAATAACAGCTGACTCATGCTCGACATCAACCAGCATCCGGGCAGGCACACGCTCGCCCAAGGGACCTGCAACCTCGCAGGTCACAAGCTCGCCACCGCAGGCGGCAACGGCGTCGAGCGTTCCCTCGCCACCATCTGCCAGCGGCAACGTGGCCACTTGGGCATCGGGCCAAACGCGGCGCACGCCTTCGGCAACCGCCGCCTCCGCCTGCGCACTCGACACGCTGCCCTTAAAGGAATCAATCGCCAACAGCACACGGCGGGGCCGGCGGCACGCGGCACCAAAATCGACCGCCTCAACGACGATATCTTCGGCACACGCGAGCGCCTCGGCATGAGCGGCATGCGCCTCAAGATCGGCCCCACAACCGCAGCCAGTACCATCGGTGCCACGCAACCCACTAAAATAGCCGCTCAACACCTCACGACACTCGTCTGCCAGCACGCCAGCCGTCACGCTAAACCGATGATTCAGGCGCGAGTCGGCATTCAAATCGTATAGGGATCCCAACGCGCCCGCCTTGGCGTTGCTCGCGCCATACACGCAGCGCCCCACGCGCGCGTTAACCATAAGGCCTGCGCACATGCAGCAGGGTTCCAACGTCACATAGACCGTACAGTCGGAAAGGCGCCAGCGACCGAGCGACCGAGCGGCAGCGCACAGGGCCGCGAACTCTGCATGAGCCGAAGGGTCCTGGTCGAGCTCGCGACGATTATGCGCCCGCGCGACAATCTCGCCCGCGCGCACCACCACGGCACCAATCGGTACCTCGCCCACCGCCGCGGCGGCGCGAGCCTCCGCCAGCGCCTCGCGCATGAACTTCTCGTCGATTTCGGTGATCGTCATCGTTCGCCTTCCCTGTTGCAAATTCAAAACGATGCTATCATTACGACTCACGGAGAGATGGCAGAGCGGTTGAATGCGGCGGTCTTGAAAACCGTTGAGCGCGAGAGCGTTCCGGGGGTTCGAATCCCCCTCTCTCCGCCACTTTTAGTGATGCACCGGCGTCATGGTCCGCTCAAACAGCGCATCGACCACGTCGGCCATCTCGGGTCGACGCTCAAGATCGTGGCCCGATTCCCACCATATCGTGAAAAGTCGAATAATACCGCCGGCGACAAACTCAGACGTCGTCTCGAGTGACACGGGGGCCAGGGCATCCTCGGCAAGCACGTTCATCACACGCTCGCGGATGGAGCGGGCAATACGGTCGCAAATAACGTTGGTCAACATGCCCGACATGCTGCTTGCCAAAATGTTATCCATGAGCTGCTCGTGCGCCAGAATCAAATCCATGGCATCGTCCAAAATCGCGTGCCGAAGCGCGCGCACGTCCTCGGCAGACACTGCGCCGGCCTCATCGGGCTGTTTTTGCGGCAAGCCCGACATGAGCTCATCGATATAAAAGGCAAAGTAATCGTTCTTGTCGCGAAAGTGCTTATAGAACGTCGTGCGGCGAATCATGGCGCGGTCGCACAGCATGGCAACCGTCAGGTCCTCAAAACGATGCTCCTCGAGAAGCTCGGTAAAGGCATCGAACAGGGCGCGGTAGGTTTTCTTGATGCGAAGGTCCACTGGTATCGCCATCCTCAGGGCAAAGACAACACTCATCAATCTGTCGCATATCTTACACCTGTACCTCGCGCGCTTTGCCCCGGCGCCAACCCCACCGAAAACATAACGCTTACCGGAAAGTTCGGCACGGCAAAACGTTGCGGGTATACTAGTAGCGTTATACCAACGGCAGCTGGCGCATGCCGCCGCGGCCTTTCGAAACGGAGACATCATGATTACCGTCATCATCGGCATCGTTGTTGTCATTGTGATTGTCTGCGCCATCGCCGGCATCTACAACAACATGGTCACCAAGCGTAACCGCATCGATAACGCCTGGCAGAACATCGATACGCAACTGCAGCGCCGCAACGACCTGATCCCCAACCTGGTCGAGACCGTCAAGGGCTACGCCAAGCACGAGCAAGAGACGCTCTCCGCCGTGATCAGTGCGCGTAACACCGCCGTCAAGGCCACCACGCCCGAGGCCAAGATGGAAGCCGACAACGTGCTGACCGGTGCGCTGCGCCAGCTCTTCGCCGTAGCCGAGGCCTACCCCGATCTGAAGGCAAACACCAACTTTACGCAGCTGCAGGCATCGCTCGAGGATACCGAGAACAAGATTAGCTATGCACGCCAGAGCTACAACGACTGCGTGCTCAGCTACAACAACGCCATCCAGACGTTCCCGGCTGTCATCTTTGCCGGCATCTTCCAGTTTAAGGAGCGCCAGGGCTTCGAGGCCGCCGAAGCAGCCCGCCAGGCCCCGACCGTCAAGTTCTAGTAGTTTGACAGCGCATCTTTAATCGGCCAAATGCATAAACCGCCCCGTCGAATGCATACTTCGACGGGGCGGTTTCCTTTTTCGCGAAGGTCCCCCTCTAGGCGCCGTGCATTTTTAGGAGTATTCAACATAACCAAGGGCTTCGGGCGCCGCGATAAATGCCAAAGAGCGCAAATATCCCTGCAAATCAAACGCTGTCAGCCCATAACCCCGCCCATCATTCGTAGAAAACATCGAGAAATCCCGATTTTTTGCCCGAGGTCGGTATGCAGGGGCCTTCGATTGCAGAATACTCGCAAAAATGCACGTCGCCACCACCCCCACATGGCGCGAACCAAAACAAATGCGCAGCCTAAAAGGCCGCGCACCATCTTTGTTCAGATTAATCATTGCCCGTACGGCAGCGCCAGGGTGACACAGGCCCGAGGGCGACCTTCCTTTCCGGCGCACTCCACAGGACGAAAGAACCCCCGCCGCACGTAGTGCGCAGCGGGGGTTCTTTCATGTCCGAGGACGCGCCGAAAGGGAAGGTCGCCCTCGGGCCGGACAGCTAAGACAGCTTACGCGACGGTGTAAACCCAGTTGTGCTTATCCTCGACAGCACCGGACTGGATACCAGTCAGGGTCTCGCGGAGCTTCTTCATCACGGGGCCGATCTCGGTGTAGCCAGCCGGGAAGGTCACGGTCTCGTCGGCACCGTAAACCTTGTTGTCGATCTCGCCGACCGGGGAGATGACGGCAGCGGTGCCGCACAGGCCGCACTCGACAAAGGTACCGGCCTTGACCTCGGCCCACTCGACGGGACGCTGGTCAACGGTCATGCCCAGGTCCTGAGCAACCTGAACGAGCGAGCGACGGGTGATGGAGGGCAGGATGGAGTCAGTGTGCGACTGCGGGACGACAAGCGTGCCGTCCTCCTTCACGAACAGGACGTTAGCGCCACCGGTCTCCTCGACATAGGTGCGGGACTCGGAGTCGAGATACAGGTTCTCGGCATAGCCCTCGCGATGGGCCTCCATCGTGGGTTTGAGGGACATGGCGTAGTTGAGGCCGGCCTTGATGTTGCCGGTGCCGTGCGGTGCCGCACGGTCATACTCGGAAACGCGCAGCTTGACGGGCTTAAGGCCACCCTTAAAGTACGGACCGACCGGGGTCACGAGAATGCGGAACGTGTACTCAGGAGCGGGAGCCACGCCGATCACGTCACCGGAGCCGATCATAAACGGACGCACGTACAGGGTCGCGCCGGAACCGAAGGGCGGAACCCAGGCGGCGTTGGCAGAAACGACCTGCTTGACGGCCTCAACGAACTTGTCCTTGGGGAACGGGGGCATCTCGAGGCGCTGCGCAGAGTTGTACATACGCTCGGCGTTCATGTCGGGACGGAAGCAGACGATGCTGCCGTCCTCGGCGGTGTAGGCCTTCAGGCCCTCAAAGACCTCCTGGCAGTAATGGAAGATGCCACCGCACTCGGAGACATGCAGGGTGTGGTCGGTAGTCAGGCCGCCCTCGTCCCACTCGCCATCCTTCCAATGAGCCTCGTAGCTGTAATCGGTCTTCATGTAGCCAAAGCCGAGGCTACCCCAATCGATATCCTTCTTCTCGACAGTCATATGTCGCTCCTTACATACACAGTTGCATACTCGCGAACCCGCACGCAAGGACCGGGGCCGACCGCGTCGCAACGTCGCACGCCCGGAGCGTAGAGCCGGACGGGACACGCGAACGGCATCAAAGCCGATGGCACGTCGATTCGCATGCACGAGATTGTACTCCCCACATGCGTTGGATAAAACGTTTTTCTTTAACTAACTAAAGTATTTTCATTTGACCGAAGAAAAAAGGCCCGCCACCGTAAGCGGTGACGGGCCTCAACTGCACGGTTTGCGCGCCGGCTCGAGCTAAGCGTTCTTTTTGCCCAGCTTAGCCTTAACCAGACCGACCACGGTCGGGATAATCGACACGGCAACGATGCCAACGATTAGCAGCTCAAAGTGCTCCTGCACAAAGGGAATGCCGCCAAAGAAGTAGCCCAGCAGCGTAAAGACCGTCGACCAGGTAATGCCGCCCAGCACGTTAAAGATGACAAAGTTGCGCCAGTGCATGCCGCCCATGCCAGCGATGAAGGGCACAAAGGTGCGGATAAACGGAAAGAAGCGACCGAGGAAGATGGCCAGGTGGCCCCACTTGTCCAAGAAGTCCTCGGACTTTTTGATGCGCTCGGGCGTCATGGCCTTGACCTTGCCCGAGGCAATGATCTTTTTGCCAAAGAAGTGACCGATCATAAAGTTGCACTGATCACCCAAAATGGCAGCCGCCCATGCGGTGGCCAGAAGCGCCACGATGTTAAAGCCGCCGTTGTGGGCAAAGAAGCCCGAGGCAAACAGCAGCGAATCGCCGGGAAGGAACGGGAAGAACACCACGCCTGTCTCAATGAAGATGATCAGGAACACGCAGCCGTAGGCCATAAGCGGGCCGGCGGCGATCCAGCTGGCGATCGCGGTGCGCGGGTCCTTAAGCAGCTCGGCGATAAAATTGATGAAACCCATGAAGTAAAACCTCTCAGTTGTGGGCGCGGATACGTCCAAGTTGACCAGTATACGGTTGCGGTGCCCCCTCGTGCGCAACCCCACAAAAGCATGACTCCATTACCAGCAAGTTTGCATAACTGACATCTGTAGCGCAATGGCGCCAAGATTGTCCTTCCTAATCCCTAGCAAATCGCTATACTTTATTGAATCGCATTGCCATGGCGCTAAGGGAGGGCGGCCGGTGAGCTTTATCAATACCATTCGCGAGGATATCAAGACCGTCCAGGCGCAAGACCCCGCTGCACAAAACGGTCTGGTCATCTTCCTTTCCTATCCTGGCCTGCACGCCAAGTGGAACCACGTGCCCGAGCACTGGCTCTGGGAGCACGGTCATCGCTCGCTCGCCCGCGTGCTCTCGCAAATCACCCGCCACATCACCGGCGTCGAGATTCATCCCGCGGCACAGATCGGCAAGCATTTCTTTATCGACCATGCCATGGGCGTCGTCATCGGCGAGACCACCATTGTGGGCGACAACTGCGTGCTCTACCAGGGCGTTACGCTCGGCGGCACCGGCAACGAGACCGGCAAACGCCACCCAACGCTCGGCGATAACGTCACCGTGGGCACGGGCGCCAAGGTGCTCGGCAACATCCGCATCGGCAACAACGTCAAGATCGGCGGCAACTCGGTCGTCGTCAAGGACGTGCCCGACAACTGCACCGTCGTGGGCGTGCCGGGACGCATCATCAAGCGCAACGGCTGCCGCGTGTTCGAGGAGAGCTTCGACGCCAAGCAGCATCGCGAGTACATGCCCGATGACGCTGCCGAGCAGAGTGCCCTCAACCGCCAAGGCATCACCGAGAACGCCCGCCGCGTCAAAGAACTCGAGCGAGAGGTGGCCGAGCTCAAAGCCCTCGTCGCCAAGCTCGTGGACGAACGCTAGAGGCGGACGACCACCGACAACATTGACGCCAACGCAAAGGCGCGCCAGAGGATTCACCCCCGGCGCGCCTTATTTGTGATGTGGCAAAGAGACTGTCCCTTTGTCACATTATGCGAACTGGCTCAGATAGAGGTCGGCGTAGGCACCCTCGGCAGCCAGCAGCTCCTTATGCGTGCCCTGCTCGATAATGTTGCCGTGATCCATGACCAAGATCAGGTCGGCGTCCACGATCGTCGACAGGCGATGCGCGATCACAAAGCTCGTGCGCCCGCGCATAAGCGCGTCCATGGCACGGCCGATGGCAAGCTCGGTACGCGTGTCCACGCTTGAGGTCGCCTCGTCCAGGATGAGAATCGCCGGGTTGTTGAGCAGCACGCGTGCGATGGTCAGCAGCTGACGCTGGCCCTGGCTAATGCTCTCGGCATCGTTGGCCACGCGCGTGTCGTAGCCCTGCGGCATAGTGCGCACAAAGAAGTCGACCTGCGCGGCACGAGCGGCGGCCACAATTTCGTCGCGCGTTGCCTCGGGGCAGCCGTAGGCGATGTTTTCGGCAATCGTGCCATCGAACAGCCAGGCGTCCTGCAGCACCATGCCAAACTGCTGCCGTAGCTCGCCGCGGTCCATGCGGCTCGTATCCACGCCGTCGAGCGTAATACGCCCGCCGTCAATCTCGTAGAAGCGCATGAGCAGGTTGATGAGCGTCGTCTTGCCTGCGCCCGTGGTTCCCACCACCGCGATCTTTTGGCCCGGCTCGGCGGTAAACGACACGTCGCGCATAAGCGGCTTGTCGGGCGAATAACCAAAGCGCACGTGCTCAAAGGAGACGCGGCCCTCTACGCGACCCGGCAGCTTGGCGGCCTCGTCCGGCAGCGGACCGGCTTCCATCTCGGGCTCATCGAGCAGGTCGAACACGCGCTCCGCACTCGCCAGCGCGCTCTGCAGCGAGTTAAAGGTAAACGACAGCTGCGTCATGGGTTCGGACGCCTCGTAGATAAACTGAAAGAACGCCTGGAACACGCCGACGGTCATGTGACCGGCAACCAGCATGCTGCAGCCCACCAGCGCGATCACGATCTGCGCCAAACGGCCGATAAAGCGCACCGCAGGGCCGACGGCATTGATCATAAAGTCGGCCTTGGTACTCACGCGCGCTAGCTCCCTCGAGGCCTCATGCACTTCGGCAGAACTCTGACGCTCGCGGTTAAACGCGCGAATCACCAAACGGCCCGAATAGCCTTCCTCAACCGCGCTCGTGATTTTGGACACCCACTCCTGGCGCTCGCCGGTCACGTCATGTGTGCGACGCGAGACCACTTTGGTCATCAGCAGCGACAGCGCCATAAAGAACAAAAAGACGAGCGTGAGCGGCACGCTAAACACGAACATCACGCTCACGGCGCCCACCACGGTGCCGATCGACACAAGCAGCTGAAGCAATCCGCGCTGCATACTCTCGGACATCTTGTCCAAGTCGTTGGTCGCACGGCTGACGACCTCGCCGGGACGATGCGCATCAAAGTAGGCAAGCGGCAGACGGTTGAGCTTTTGCGCGATGCGGTTGCGTAGGCGCAGGTTGAGGCGCTCGGCAACGCTCGACATCAAAAAGCTCTGGAGTGCGTAGAACGAGGCGGCGGCGGTCCAAATCATAAAGTAGATGAAGATGGTCCTGCCGCAGTTCTCCCAGGTAATGCTGAAGGTAGTGTTGTTGGCAAACGCCAGCTTCATGTGCCCCCACAGTTCATCGATCACGCGGGCGCTGTAAGCCGGCGCCGCGGTGTTAAAGATGACATAGAACACGATGCTCGCGAACACGATATAAAAGCGCCAATGGTCGCCGGCGGCCTCGCTCCACAGGCGGCGCACCGTCGCCCAGGTGTCGCGGGGCGTCTCGTCCTCGTCCTCGTCGTCAACGTCGCGCATGCGCTCCGCCTCGGCGCGGGCGCGCTCGTCCTCGGCGCGCTCGTTTTCCTCGTAGAGCGCCTGGCGGCGAGCCTCGCGCTCCGCCGCCTTGGCGGCTTCGTCCAGGCCGGGCATGGCGCCCGTCTCCTCAACTGTCTCCTCAACCGCGGCATCATCGACGATGCCCTGTTTTTTGAGCTCCTCGGTCATGCTACTCACCTCCCTTCATCTGTGATTCCGCGATGGCGCGGTATACCTCGCAGGTTTCCATCAACTCGTCGTGCGCGCCCAAGCCCACGACCTCGCCATCCTTGAGCACCACGATCTGGTCGGCATGCAAGATCGTCGAGATGCGCTGGGCGATGATGAGCACCGCGGCATCGCGCGTCTCGTCCTGCAGCGCATGGCGCAGTGCCGCATCGGTCTTAAAGTCCAGAGCCGAAAAACTGTCGTCGAAGATATACAGATCGGCATGCTTCATGAGTGCGCGGGCAATCGCCAGGCGCTGGCGCTGACCACCCGAGAAGTTCGTGCCGCCCTGGGCCACCGGCGTATCGAGCCCCTGGGGCTGGTCGAGCACAAAGGTGCTCTGGGCAACCTCCAGCGCATGGAGCATGTCAGCCTCGGTCGCACCCTCGTTACCAAAGCGCAGGTTGCTCGCCACCGTACCCGAGAACAGCCACGCCTTCTGCGGCACGTAAGCGATATGCCCGCGAATCTCACCTTGCGAAAGGTCGCGCAGATCGACGCCGTTCAGGCGAATGGTGCCCTTCGTGGCATCGTGGAAACGCAACAAGAGCTTGGCCACCGTTGACTTGCCCGAGCCCGTTGAGCCCACGATCGCGGTCGTCTGTCCGCGGCGGCAGGTAAAACTCAGGTTGCACAGGGTGTCCTCGTCGGCATCGTCAAAACGGAACGACATGTGGTCGAACACAGCCACCACGTCGGCCCCATCTGCGGACTCAGGCGCCCCGTCGCCCAGCGTAGCCTTGCCGTCTACAATGCTCGGCTTGATTTCGAGCACCTGCTGTGCACGGTTCAGGCATGCGGCGGCGCGCGGGAGCGTCAGAATCACCATCTGCGCCATCATCACAAAGAACAGGATCAGGATCGCGTACTCCAGCACGGCCGAGATGCTACCGATTTGCATGGCGTGGACGCCCACGCGGTTGCCGCCCACCCACAGCACCGCCACCTCGGCGATGTTCATCAAAAAGAAGCTGGAACTGTCGAGACCCACAAACAGGTGGTTGACCTTGATGGCGTTGGCCGCGTAATCGCTAAACACCTCGTCCAGGCGCTGCTCCTCGTGGCGCTCCTTGTTAAATGCGCGGATGACGCGCACGCCCACGATGTTCTCGCGCAGCACCACGTTCATGCGGTCGATAAAGCTCTGCAGGCGCATAAAAATCGGCGCGGCGTTAGCCACCGTAAAGACCGCCGCCACCAGCACGATCGCAACCACCACGCCCAGCAGCGTGCCCATGGCGGGATCGATGAACCAAGCAAAAATGATGCCTGCCACGGCCAAGAACGGCACCGGCAGCACCAACTGAATCGTCTGCAGGATCGCTTGCTGAATCACGTTGATGTCGTTGAGCGAGCGCGTGATCATCGAACCCGTGCCAAAGCGCTCAAAGTCGCTGGCCGCGAGTTCGAGCGACTTGTCGTACACGGCATTGCGGATATCGCAGGCTACGTTGGCGGCCAGGCGCGCCGAAAGATAGCAGCCCAACACCGTGCCGCCGCTGGCCATGCCGGTCGCGATAAGCATATACAGGCCGTTGCGTAAAATATAGTCGACATCGCCCGTGGTAATACCGGTGTTGACCATGTTCGCCAGCATCGTGGGAACCAACAGCGTACCGACGTTATCTATCAGCACCGCAAACAGCGTCACCGCAATCAGACCGCGGTACGGCCTCATAAACCTCATTAAGAGTCGCATGTGTCCCCCTCGCCCTTATCGTCAGCCTCGTTCTCGGCGGCCACTTGCCGTTTAAATGCCTCGCACTCTTCGTTAAGAACATGGGAGAACTTACCGACCAAGCGCATAATCTCGCGCTGCTCCCACAGCTCGAGCGCCTCGAATGCCTGTTGCTCGGCTTTTTGCGCCGGCAACGCGTAGCGCTTGGCAAACCGCACGCCTTCTTCGGTCAGTCGCACAACCTTGTTCTTACGACTGCCCTCGGCAAACTCCAACGTCGCAAGCCCTCGCGCCCTAAGCGTCTTAATCGCCGAATTGATGGTCTGTTTGCTGTAGAACCATTCACTCGTCAGCCGACTCACGGCAACGCTTCCGCCCGCCGCACTCGTGTCGACGAGCATCCAGTAGGCGCAGTCCGAAAGACCGCAGGCGCGCGCGAACTCCGAATAGACACGGTCAAGCCCGTTGAGCATCCGGTCGAAATCGACCAGGCTAACTGCACTATTCATCTCTCCCACCATTCGATAGTCCGAGTTTTGACCAATTTATATCTCTACATTAGTCCGAGTTTTGACTATCGTCAATAAGCTCGTTGTTTATGGTCGTCCCTACATAAGCATATCGACAAAAAAGACCGCCGGCGCGGGGGCGGCGCCGGCGGTTGCGAGAGAATATCGATTGTTGGCTGTTACGCAGCGACGGCCTCATAGACCGTAGCGCCCGAGAAGCTGTCATGCAGGCTCTTGCCGGCAATCCACGGCAGCTCGACGACCTCGCAGACCGTGTTGACCAGCTCGGAGCAGTCAGTAAAGTGGCCCTTGTCGTTGAGGGCCTCGCAATCCTGAACACGCCAATAGCCATCGGTGTGCGTGATGTAGTACTCGTGATCGTCAATCTTCACAAAAGCGCGCGTCTTGGAACGCAGCAGCTTCAGAAATCCTTCGAAGTCGGTCTCGACGACATCTCCAGCCTGGAACATGATGTTACCTCCTGGCCCGGCGCCACCACGGCGCATTGATAAACGTTGGTACTCCTTTAGTAAAACCTTTATCAGAGGTTATGCGTTCGTCATTTAGGCAAGTGGTAAAAAACCGCAGGGTAGACGGGATAAAACGTTTAACCATCCCATTTGTTTGTCACATTCTGAAGGTACTTTTATGCAAACCTACTTTCCCAATTGGAATCTACCCTTTTGGCCGGGCAATTGACCGTCTATCGTTTGAGCCCGACGGGTATGAACGGGGCATCTGCAACGCCACCGCAAGGAGACACCATGGAGACTATCGAAGCACTCATCCACCGCCGCAGCTGCCGCAAATACAGCGATCGTCCCGTCGAGGCCGAAAAGCTTGCACGTATTATCGAAGCTGGCCAATATGCACCGAGCGGCATGGGCCGCCAACCGGTGACGTTTGTCGCCGTCACCGACCCCGCGACCGTCGAGCGTCTCTCACAGCTCAACGCCCAGGTCATGGGCGGCAACAGTGACCCCTTCTATGGCGCCAAGACCGTTGTGGTGGTACTGGTCGACCGCAGCGTGCCCACGCATCTGGAAGACGGCTCGCTCGCCATGGGCAATTTGCTCAACGCCGCCTATGCACTGGGTGTCGATTCGTGCTGGATTCACCGCGCGCATGAGGTCTTTGACTCGCCCGAGGGCTTGGAGCTGCTGGCCAGCTGGGGCCTGCCCGCCGACGGCAGCCTGCGCGGCGTCGGTCACTGCATTCTGGGCTATGCCGAGGACACGCTACCCGAGGCAAAGCCGCGCCGCGACAACGTGGTGTACGTAAAGTAGGAAGGTCCGCCGTTCTACCGAACGGCGGTCGCTCGCTGTTGGTGACTGACATCGGGTGCACCACTGGTGACATCTGGCACTTGAGTAGCTAAAAGGCCCAATCCCAAATTTGCTGTCCCGCTCGCAACTTATCTTGCCGATGGAGTTGTCGTCGTTTCGTTCGTGTGGGTCGTTTCGGCGCCGTCGCCCTGTTCACCCTCGTCCTTTTGAGCGTCGACGATGGTGGAGGCTGCCGCAACGATACCGCGTTGGGGCGCGACGCCCGTCTGGGTCTGAGCGCCCTCGACAACTTCTGTGCCTGCATGCGCAAGCTCGGGCGATTTAAACACTGCGTCCAAGTTGGCGCCGCCGCCGGCGTAGCCAAGCGCAGCGAGTGCGATGACGATCACTGCAACGACGGCCACGATCGGAACATAACGATGCCAACCAGCCGGATTGAGTCCGCTGCGACGAGCCGCCCCGCGGCTGATGTAACCGAGCGTTCCGTCGTGCTTGAGCTTTGAGCCCACCACGCGTTTGCGGCCCCACAACGAGGACTCTGCCTGCATGGCCAAGCGAGCGCTTGCCGAAGGATAGCCGTATTTAGTGCGCTTGAACGAGCCATCAAACCCCGAGGCGTGTTTGCCCCACGTCACCGATGTCGTGCGTCGGTTGACCGGCGCGGCACTCCGCCTTCTGCGGCTCGGTTTTGTAGTCTCAGCCATACGCCCCCGCACGCCGTAACCAAATCGAAACAATAACGCTTTGGACTGTAGCACACGCGTCGCGCGCGGTCACGGGCGCCTCGCTCAACGGTCATCGTCCTTCAGCAAGCGCCACAGCGTTGTTCGGCTTATGCCCAGCACCTCCGCCGCACGGGTTCGGTTGCCATGGAGATGGTCTACAACCAGATGCGCGATATCTCGCTCGGTATCGATCAACGGTCGCAGGATATACAGGTCGCTTTCGAGTGTCGGGGCGCCAAAGGTTGCGGTCTTAATCACGTCCTCTTGGGCGAGCACTTCCTCCGCCACAGCGCGATCCACCGTGCCCGCCCCCACCAATATATACAGTCGTTCCGAGACCTCGCGGAGCTGCAGATAATTGCGCGGCCAGCGGTAAGCATCGAGCGCCTTCGTCGCCGCGGCAGACAGCGTGGGCGTTGCCGTCCCAAATGCATCAGCGAGATATTCCAAATAGCGCGCAACCTTCGTCGACGCGGCTCCCTGCTCGGCGATTGCCGGCGCCACGCTCACCGCACAGGCGAAGCGCTCGGTCACAAAGGCGGCTTGATCACTTTCGCTGCCACCCGGCATGTCATTCGCCGTCAGCACCACATGGCAGCGCGTCGCCAACGCGGTGTCGGCCATCGTGGAAACGAGCTCGCGAAGGCGCTGGGGGCCAACCGCATTCCAGCCCGCAATGCAAAGGGTCAGCCCCGTTTGGAACAGCGGCGATTCGGCGCTTTTGAGCACGTGGCGCCAACCGCGCTCGGTAAGCTCATCGAGCGCAACGGCAACAAAGGGCTGGTCGACAAAAGGACCGTCCAGATAGAGACGCATGGCAATCTCGACCTGACCCGCTCCCAGCTCGCCCTCGAGCATGAGGGGCACACCGCGCGCATAGCTCTCGGCGACCGGCGCAGCCACCGAAGCTGCCCCCTCAACGATGCCGTACGCGCTCGATTCGTAGCGGGCCTCAACTTCGTCGGCATTGAGCCACTCGATGCCCGCATGTGCCGCGGCGCCGCGCACCTCGCGGACCACGACGACCCAAAGGCCCCCGCCCTCTTTGTCGGCGGGGCGAACAGTCAGGCTCAGGCGCGTACCCGCACGCCCCATAACAAGACGCGCGCCGTCTCCTATACGGTCGAGGCGTTCGGCAACAAAAGCCGCCACATCCCGCTCAAGCGCCGCGTCATTCATGGTCGAGATCGCGACGTCCCCATGCGCATCGATTGCCAATGCCGAGGCCCCGGCAGCAGCCAGGGCCTCGGTCAAGATGTTCAGCTTGGCATCGCTATCCATGATTTGCCCCTGTCCGCGGCGTCGTGCAACCGCCGACGGTCGCACGACCGAGTGTTTCAAAATTGAACGATATTGTTCACCAAACACTATAGGGCAGAAAGCGACATCCTGCGAGTATAGGTGTTGCCCCGCATCGCCATCCTGGCGGGGCGATAAGAGCTCTTCGGGACTTATAAACCTGCGGACAAGCCATACCCGCAAGAGCTCCTATCGCTCCACCGCAGGCTTGCGCCCACCAGCAACCAGCACGCAAATAAGCTACTCCTCTACCAGATTCCCAGCACGTGCTGCATTCCCAGACTCATGCACGCAATGCCAATCCAGCAGCAAAAGCCCAGCGCGATGGGCTTGCCGCCCTTTTTGACCAGCTCGACGATATCGGTATTAAAGCCAATAGCCGCCATGGCCATCACGATAAAGAACTTCGACAGCTCCTTGATGGGCGCCGTGATGGACACGGGAAGCTGAAGCACCGTGGTGATTACGCTCGCCAGCACAAAGAACAGCACAAACATGGGAAACGCGCGTTTAAGCGAGAACGTGCTTTTGGCGTCGCCGCCGGCCTTGCGCGCCAGATGCATCTGCCAGCATGCGAGGACCAACGTGATGGGAATAATGGCCAGCGTCCTAGTGAGCTTAACCACCGTGGCGCTCTCGAGCACATTGGCGCCGGGATGCATGCTGTCCCAAGCGCTCGCCGCAGCCGTTACTGACGAGGTGTCGTTGATGGCGGTGCCGGCAAACAGGCCAAAGCCCTCGTTGGTCAGTCCGAGCATGCCGCCGAGCGTTGGAAACACGAGCGCCGCGATAACGTTAAACAGGAAGATGACCGAAATGGCCTGGGCGATCTCGCGATCGTCGGCATCGATGACGGGTGCGGTCGCGGCGATGGCAGAACCGCCGCAAATCGACGAGCCCACGCCCACAAGCGTCGCGATCTTGCCCGGCACGTTCATGACGCGGCAGAGCACAAAGGCGATGACAAGCGAGGTCGAGATCGTCGCCACGATAATCGGCAGCGACTGGGCGCCCTTGGACAGAATCTGGGAGAGGTTCATGCCAAAGCCAAGCAGGATAACCGCGTACTGCAAAACTTTTTTGGACGTATAGGTAACACCGGCGGCGAGCTGTTCGCGACGATTCTTGGGAAAGACAAGCGCCAGGACCATGCCAAAGAGGATGGCGAATACCGGCCCACCGACCACCTCAATCTGTTTGCCGAGCAGCGTTGCGGGGATAGCGATGATCAGGCAGAACAAGACACCCTTCCAGCGCTCGCGTACGATATTTGCCAGGTGCATATGGGATTCCTTCTTTCTCTTTCACGTTTGCGACGGCTTATGATACGGCAACATTGAGCGCAGCCTTGCGCAAACACAGACTAAGATGCCGCAATAGTTCTCGGACGACAGCCGAATTACCCACCGCGGAGAGCTGATTCGCGGCATAATTAACAACTGACATATGAGTTTGATAGAACAGTTGCGAGGCGCTATGGAAGAATCGATGCACGTCGGCGAGCAGGAAACGAGCCTACAGGACCAGTCCTACCGCACCATTCGACGCAAAATCGTCTACCTGGACTACAAGCCGGGCGAAAAGCTGGGCGTCAAGCAACTTTGCGACGACCTGGATATGGGGCGCACGCCCGTGCGCGAGGCTTTGGTTCGCTTGGCGCAGGAAGGCCTGGTGCGCACCGTGCCCCAAAGCGGCACCTACGTCTCACCCATCAACCTCACCCTTGCCGAGAGTGCTTGTTACATCCGCGAGCATCTGGAAAAGCAGGTGATTGTGGAGTGCTGTGCGCGCGCCACGTCGGCCGGCATCGAGCAGCTCGACCGCGCCATCGTGCTGCAGGAAAAGGCCATGGCCGAAGAGGATCGCATCGGCTTCTTTTTGAGCGACAACCTCATGCATCACATGATTTTTAGCATCGCATGTCGCAGCACCGTGTGGTCGTGGCTCGAAGAGACCAATGCCGACCTGGAGCGCTTCCGCTGGCTGCGCGCCGCCACGCAAGTTCTCGACAATCAGGACATCGTGAACGAGCACAAGCAGATTCGCCGCGCTATCGCCGGTCGCGACCCCATCGAAGCGAGCTTTTTGGTCAGCAAGCACCTGCACATGATGTTCCGCAACCAAACCGAGGTTCTGGACCAGTTCCCCGAGTACTTCGAGACCAGCAAGCTCCGCTAACCTGCCAAAAAGGGACAGGTTCATTTTGGCAGGTTTTATCTGGTCAAATGCAAAAAAGGCTCGGCTCCGTCTTGATGCGGAGCCGGGCCTTAGTCGCTAGAACGGCGGAACCAACTACTCTACCGTGACGCTCTTGGCCAGGTTACGGGGCTGGTCGACGTCGCAACCTCGCAGGATGGCCACCTCGCGAGCGAGCAACTGCAGCGGGACGCTCGCCGTGATGGGGCTGAACACGTCGCGGACTACCGGCACGCGGATGATGCAGTCGGCGATCTTGTTGATCTCCTCGTCGCCCTCGGTGGCAACGACGATGACCTTGGCGCCGCGCGCCTTGCACTCCATAAGGTTCGACACGGTCTTGTCGTAGGTGGCACTCTTGGTGGCCACAGCGATGACAGGGAAACCCGGGTCAATCAGGGCAATGGGGCCGTGCTTCATCTCGCCGGCGGCGTAGGCCTCGGCGTGCAAGTAGCTGACCTCTTTGAGCTTGAGCGCGCCCTCGTAGGAAATAGCGGCACCCATGCCGCGGCCCACGAACAGCGCCGACTGCGCGTCCTTGCACAGCAGGGCGGCCTCATGAACGGCCTCGGTCTGGGTATCCAAAATCCACTGGATCTGCTCGGCCGTATCGGAAAGCTCGCGGAACAGCATGCGCGCCTGCTTTGTGGTCAGACGGTACTTAACCTGCGCCAACAGCAAAGCCAGCAGCGTAAGGCTCACGACCTGGCCGATGAAGCTCTTGGTCGAGGCGACCGCGATCTCCTTGTTGGCCTTGGTGTAGATGACGCCGTCGCTCTCACGCGCCACGGGGCTGCCCACCACGTTGGTGATGCCGAAGACCTTGGCGCCCTTGATGCGCGCGTCGCGAATGGCGGCAAGGGTGTCGGCCGTCTCGCCCGACTGGGACACGGCCACGACAAGCGTCGTCGGCGTGATGATGGGATTGCGATAGCGGAACTCGCTGGCCGCCTCAACCTCGGTGGGGATGCGAGCCCAGCCCTCAATGAGATTCTTAGCAATGAGTCCAGCATGGTAGCTGGTGCCGCAGGCGATCACGTAGACGCGATCGATATCGTTGAGCTCCTCGAGCGAAAGGCCCAGTTCGTCGATGTCAAGCTCGCCGGCCGGCGTCATACGACCGACCAGCGTGTCGCGCACGACGCGCGGCTGCTCGTGGATTTCCTTGAGCATAAAGTCGGGATAACCGCCCTTTTCTGCCATGTCCAGGTCCCAGTCGATGTGGGTGACCTTGGGCTCGATAACGTTGCCAGCCTCGTCGGTGTACTCGACGCCTGCGGGCGTGAGCTTGGCAAACTGACCGTCCTCGAGCACCACGACATCGCGGGTGGCGTCGATGAGCGCGATGACATCGGAAGCAACATAGGAACCGGTTTCGCCCACGCCGACTACGATCGGGGAATCCTTGCGGGCCACGGCGATCACGCCGGGCTCGTCAGCGCACACGGCGGCCAGACCATAGGCACCGACCACGTGGGTGCAAGCCTCGCGCACGGAGGCCATCAGGTCGTGCGTCTCGACATAAGCCTCTTCGATCAGATGCGCGAAGACCTCGGTATCGGTCTCGCTCTTAAAGTGATGGCCGCGGCCCTCCAGCTCTTCGCGCAGCTCGGCGAAGTTCTCGATGATGCCGTTGTGGACGATGGCGATACGACCGTCGCAGCTGGTGTGGGGGTGAGCGTTAACGACGGAGGGCTTGCCGTGGGTGGCCCAACGGGTGTGGCCGATACCGCAGGTAGCGTCGCTGTCGATGTTGGAAAGCTCGCTCTCTAGGCCCGCGACCTTGCCCACGCGGCGGATGACGTCGAGGTGCGCCGCGGCGCCCTCGCCCACCTCGAGCGCGACGCCCGAGGAGTCATAGCCGCGATACTCCATACGCTTGAGGCCCGTGACCAGGATGTTCTTTGCAATATCAGAGCCGGTGTAGCCGACGATTCCGCACATAAGATAAATCCCTTCGTTCGCGTGACTGCAAGACGTCCACGCACAAAGGGCGCTGAGACGCATAACGTTCGAGTATTGTACTCACGCAGGCGCAAGCTGATATACCAGATGTGGTATCTCAACTTAGATACCACCCGATGCACACACGTCCAGCCGGTCCAAACCACCACAAAGGTGCCTGCCCCCTTCGTAGTGGTCGCGTTGGCAACAGCGTTTCCCCAGATAAAACCTGCCAAAATAAACCTATCCCTTTTTGGTAGGTTTGGGATGCTACAATCTGGCTTGTACTTGAAACGCATCAAAGGGGCCGCTATGGCAAAGGTAAAAATCAGCGACGTCGCGCGCGAGGCCGGGGTTTCGCTGGGCACGGTTTCCAACGCGCTCAACCACCCCGAAAAGCTACGCCCCGAGACCCTCAAGCTCATCAACGAGACCATCAATCGCCTTGGCTACCTGCCCAACCAAAGCGCTCGTCAGCTCGCGGGCGGCGCCACCAAGTCTTTTGGCCTGGTGCTCCCCCGTCTCGATCACGGCTTTTCGCTCCAAATCGCCAGCGGCGCCCACAACGAGGCCCGTAAGCACGGCTACGACCTGCTCATCGCCAACGCCGATAACGACGGCATTCTCCAGGACCATTACCTGCGTTACTTTATGGGCACCCAAATGTCCGGCGTCATGGTTCAGCCCATGGCATCCCCCGATTGGCACCCCGCCATGGCCAAGATGCCCGTGCCGATCGTCCACCTGGACATCCATTGCTCCGAGCCCGGCTACTACGTAGCGGCCGATAACGAGGCCCAGGGGCGCATCATTGCCGAACTCGCCATCGCCCGCGGTGCACGCCACATCACCGTTGTGGGTAGAGCAGCATTTATGCAACTCACCCTGCGCGTCCTTGGCATTCATAAGGCGCTCGCCCTACACCCCGATATCAAGATCGAAGTCATCGACGCCGGCGAATGGAATACCGCCGCCGACGGCTACGGCATCGGCACCCAGATCGCCGAGCGCCCCGCGAACGAACGCCCCGATTTTGTCGTCGGCCTGACCGACGTGTTGGCCTCGGGCGTTATCTCGGCGCTGGTCGACAAGGGCATCTCTGTACCCGGGCAAGTACGCGTAGCAGGTTGCGATGGCAACCCGCTCGCTTGGAGCGGATCGGTCCCGCTCACTACGGTAGCGCCCCCGGGCTACGAGATTGGCCGCAAGGGTGTCCAACTGCTGATGGAGCAAATCGAGAACAAGGCCCCGGCAAAGACCAAGCATATCCGCGTCGGCTCTGCAGCGCGCACCGTCACCGCAGTCACCGCCGCCGAGGATATCAACCGCCAAGAACTGGTACGTCCGTTCCTGCTGGAACGCGCCAGCACCCAGGCAAGCAGCCAGACCGACGCCACGGCCATCAACCTCGGTGCGTATCTATAGCACGACCGCAAGTATGCTAAGTCGCCGCTCAAGCAAAAGAGGCCCGACCATTGCCGGACCCCTTTTGTTTAAGCGCAAACGTGAGCAATTGCTCGTTTCAACGCCGCAATTGTCTAGCGCACGGCCTTGACCGCCGCCGCCAGATCGAACAGCGTATCGAGCACGGCCTCGCAGCCATCCACCACGTCCTGCGGCAGCGGCACGATATCGGGAACGGCAAAGACATGACATCCGGCCGTAATGCCCGAGACGCAGCCGTTGCGCGAATCCTCGACCACGGCACATTCCTCGGGAGCAAAGCCCGCGCGCTCGCAGGCGAGCAGATACATCTCGGGGTCGGGCTTGCCGTGCACGACGTCCTCGCCACACGTTACCGTTTCAAACTTGTCAAAAAGACCGACCATCTTAAGGTTGCGCTCGGCCGTAACGAGGCGCGACGACGTCGCTAGACCCACGTGATAGCCCGCAGCCAGCAGCTCGTCTAGGCACTCGGCGGCGCCGGCCTTAAGCTCCAGCTCGGTCTTGACCATCTCGTCGCGAATCTCCTTGTGGCGGACATAGACCGCCTCGGTGGTTTCGTGGCTTCCGTAATGCTTATCGAGGATGTCCATGACATCGGGTAGCGTGCGACCGATAAACTGATGGATCAGCGCATCATCAATCGCGAGCCCCAGTTCGGCGGCGCCTGCCTTCCAGGCCCTAATCCCCAGGCGCTCGGTATCAACCAGCGTTCCATCCATGTCAAAAATAACAGCCTTGATCATATCGGTCCCCCATCGACTCTCGCTGTCGCGTTGCTGCAACTCTACCGCATTTGGCAACTTGTATATAACGTATATACCATATTGCACTTTCGTTACACAGATAGAAGTCTTATGGCAAGTAACGCATTAGGATTATAGTTTTCGATCGAGTACTCAACGATAAGGAACGTTTCATGATTTTAGACACCGCGGCACCCGCAGAGGAGCTTCAAGACAAGCTATCGGCGCTCGAGCAGCTGCTTTTGGCATACGGGCGCGTGGCTATCGGGTTTTCCGGCGGCGTTGACAGCAGCTTTTTGGCCGCCGTATGCGCCCGCATCATGCCTACCAATACCCTCCTCGTCCATCTCACCACGCCGCTCATCGGCACGCCCGAACAGGCTTCGTTTGAGCGGTCCGTTGATGGACAAGCCAATGAAGGGGCGCATTTTAAGCTCCCCGTGCTCAATCTTTCGGTCGATCAG
The DNA here is from genome assembly GCF_041537385.1 of Collinsella aerofaciens. GTDB lineage: Bacteria > Actinomycetota > Coriobacteriia > Coriobacteriales > Coriobacteriaceae > Collinsella > Collinsella aerofaciens_BV. Next base: position 17,692 of record NZ_JBGORS010000009.1, on the reverse strand, counting down.
CTGCAGCTCCCCCAAGTAGCCTGCAACGATGCCAATCGCTGCTACCACTGCAAGCACGCCGGCTTTACCGCCATCGTCAACCACGCCAAGTCGCTCGGCTTTCCCACCGTCATCGATGGCAGCAATGCAAGCGATCGCGGTGACTACCGCCCCGGCATGCGTGCGGCAGAAGAGCTCGGTGTGCGCTCGCCGCTTATGGAGGTCGGCTTTACCAAGGACGAAGAGCGCGAGCTGCTGCGCACATGGGGCTATCCCGTTTGGAGCCTGCCGGCGGGAGCCTGTCTTGCCACGCGCGTCCCCACGGGCGAGGAGCTTACGCGCGAGAAGGTCTCCCTGATTCGCGCCTGCGAGGATTACCTGCACGATCTTGATCTGGCACAGGTACGCGCGCGCTTGGTCGGCGGCTGCATGCATATCGAGGCCGCACCCGCAGATGTTGCCAAGATTGCCGCCCTCGGCGGTGCCGCCGTCGACGACAAGGGCAAGACCCCGCTGCCCGCCGCTATCGAGTCCGCGCTGCGCGAGCTGGGCTGCGACCATATCTCCCCCGAGGTCACCCCCTACATTCACGGCAACATGAATCTTTAGGTTACGCCGTTTTACAAACGGCGTAACCGCTCGGCGCTGCGCAGGTTCCGGGTGCGGCAATCTGACGTTCAACTGCACGGGCGCGACCAAAAGGTCAGCGCCCGCTTGTTTCACGTCACCTTGCCGCACCCGGAACCTGCTCGCTCGCGTATGCTCAACCTGAACCACATAAATTGCCATCTTCCAAAAAGGGACAGGTTTATTTTGGCAGGTTTTATCTGGGGAAACGCCGAATAGCCCCACATTCACAACCGCCGCAGCTCCATATGAGGCAAATGAACCGGCGGCATTTGTCCCAAATCTTGAGTATTTGTTCGGCGGAGCGGCCTCAGCCGGCTCCTGCTAGACTGGTAGATTCCGAACCGTCCATCCAGGAGCCTCAATGCCGCGCAAATCCTCCTACAAGCAAGTACTTTCCATCGGCACCGCCGTGGTGCTGGGGTTTGCGCTGTTTACGGGATCGCTCGACGGGGCACCCAAGCTGCTGTCCCCGCAAAGTGATGAGCAGGCGGCAACTCTTGCCGAAAAGCAAAACGAGAGCCCCAGCCGCACCGACGACGAGGCGGACCTGGTCGCCCGCCTCGAATCGGGAACGGCGAGCTCCTCGGACTCCCAAAACAGCCAGGACTCTGGCGTTGGCTCCGATTCCGCCGCGACCGGCACCGGCGACGGTGCCTCCGAAGATGGCGCCGCCACCCCCATCGACGAGGTCGAAAACCCCGATCTTAACCGCGCCCGCGGCGTATACCTCAGCAGCATTCCCGACTACGCCGGCAACCCCTACGTTGCCCTTCGCGCCGACAGCACGCACCCGCTCGGCACGCCGTCGTTCACGCTCGATGAATACGAGCGCGCTACCGAAGAGGGCTGCTTTAAGAAGTTCTCTAAGCTCGACAGCTTGGGCCGCACCCGCAAAGCGCTCGCCTGTGTGGGTCCCGAGTCGCTCGGTCAAGGCAAGCGCGGGGATATCTCGCGTATCCACCCCGCCGGATGGCACCAGCAGCGCTACGACTTTATTCCGGGTCAAAGCCTCTACAACCGTTGCCACCTCATCGCCTGGTCGCTCTGCGGCGAAAACGCCAATCGCAAGAATCTCCTCACCGGCACGCGCTATCTCAACGAAACGGGCATGCTGCCGTTTGAAGAGCAGATCCTCGACTACATCCACGACACAGGCAACCATGTGCTCTACCGCGTCACGCCCATGTACAACGAAGAGGAACTTGTCTGCCGTGGCGTGCGACTTGAGGCGCAATCGGTCGAGGACCACGGCAAGACCCTATGCTTCCATGTGTACTGCTACAACCTGCAGCCGCACGTGCAGATCGACTACGCCACCGGCCGCAACCAGGCATCCGGAGACTAGCGCCGACCAAGCTGCCCCAAAACCTAAAATGATCCGTTTTCCTCCGCCCCCCAGGGATCAAAAAGGGCCGCCCCGGATTACGCAGAGCGGCCCTTGCATCGGCACGTATGTTACAGGCAACGCCACACGCTACTTGGCGCGACCCTCCTCATAGCGCTCGACCAGCTTGGCCTGAACGTCATAGGGAACCTGCTCGTAGCCGGCGGGCTTCATGGTAAAGTCGCCCGTGCCGCGCGTGATAGAGCGCAGACGCGTCGAGTAATCCGTCAGCTCGGCCAGCGGCGCCTGGGCAATGACCACGGTATCGCCGCGCTCATCGGTCTCCATGCCCGTCACGCGACCGCGCGATGCCGAGATGTCGCCCATCACGGCGCCGGCGTAGCTCTCGGGGATAGTCACCGTGATTTCCTCGATGGGCTCCAGCACCACCGGGTCGGCATCGGCGCACGCCTTGCGCAGGCCGATGCGAGCCGCCGCGCGGAACGCCATCTCGTTGGAGTCGACGCTGTGATACGAACCGTCGTACACAGCCACGCGAATGCCCGTAAGCGGGTAACCGGCAATAATACCGTCCTTCATGGTCTCCTGGACGCCCTTGTCCACGGCGGGGATGAGCGAGCGCGGGATGCGACCACCCACGACCTCGTCAACAAACTCATAGCCGTCGCTCGTGCCGTCGGGCCCAATGAGCGGCTCCACGCGCAGCCAGCAGTCGCCATACTGACCGGCACCGCCAGTCTGCTTCTTGTGGCGGCCCTGGGCACTCGCCGTGCGGCGGATGGTCTCGCGATACGGAATGCGGATCGGCACGCTCTTTGCCGCAACCTTGGTGCGGTCCTCCAGACGGTTGAGCAGCACCGAAACCTGCGCCTCACCAACGGCGGAGATAATGGTCTGGCCAGTCTCCTCGTCGCGGTCGATGCTCATGGTCGGGTCTGCCTTGCAGGCCTTCTCGATAAACGTGTAGAGCTTCTCTTCGTCGCCGCGATTCTCGGCCTCGATGGCAATGCGGTACTGCGAGTTGGGAAACTTAAACGCCGCCGCCTCGACCTTACCGGTAATGGAGAGCGTATCGCCCGTCTCGGCAGCCAGCTTGGGCGCCACGATGATGTCGCCGGCATAGGCATGGCCAACCTCGGTCATATCGCGGCCGCACATCACATACAGGTGAGCCAAACGATCGCTCTTGCGGGTACGCGCGTTGACCAACTCAAGACCCGGCTCAAGCGTGCCCGTCAGCACCTTGATAAAGCTGATGCGGCCCTGCTGCGGATCGGCCAGCGTCTTAAACACAAACGCCACCGGACGGTCATCGTCACTCGAAATCTTAAGCGAATCACCGTCGATGAGCGGCATCTCGCCGTAGTCGGTCGGCGCCGGGAAGTACGTGGCGATGTCGTCCATCAGCGAATTGACGCCCTGCTCCTTAATGCAATCGCCCGCAAAGACCGGCACAAAGATGCGCTCGGCGATCGCCTTAGACAGCAGGCCTTCAAGCTCCTCCTGCGTCAGCGTCTCCTCGCCTTCCAGGTATTTCATCATCAGTTCGTCGTCAGCCTCGGCCACCAGCTCGCACAGATGGTCATGGGCCTCCTCGGCCTGGGTACGATACTCCTCGGGGATCTCCGACTCAACGGCTTCGGCGCCGTTGCAATGGCGCGCCTTCATGCGCACCAGGTCGATGATGCCGTCAAAGTCCTCGCCCTCGCCCCAGGGAAGGGTCACGGCGCCCAGGCGCGTACCAAAGCGCTCCTGCAGCAGGTCCATGGTGGTCGCAAAGCTGGCCTCGGAGCGCGACAGGCGGTTTACGAACACCGCACGCGCCAGACGCAGGTCCTCGGCGGCGTACCAAAGCTTAACCGTCGTAGGCTGCGGACCGGCCTCGGCGTCGACCACAAACAGAGCCGTCTCGCAGACGCTCATCGCGGCAAAGGCGTCGCCGATAAAATCGGGGTAGCACGGGGCATCGAGCACGTTGATGCGCGCACCCTTCCAGTCGATCGGCGCAATGGTCGTCGAAATGGAAAATGCACGCTTGACCTCTTCGGGGTCATAGTCGAGCGTAGGCTTGGTGCCGTCGTGGCCGCCCAGACGGGCGGTCTTACCGGAAAGGTGGAGCATGGCCTCGGCGAGTGAAGTCTTGCCCACCCCGCCTTGGCCTACGAGCACCACGTTCCTTACGTTACCGGTCTTGGGAGCACCCATGATGACCTCCTTGCAGGGCCGCGCGCAATGCGCGACGCCAACGGGGAGAGTTCGCGGTCGGTGCCATCCCGGGAGCAGCATGGTCGGCAGCCGAGCCGACTCACCCTCCAAATGTCCTATGCCACCACCCTACCCTCACGGGCGACTGTCCATGCATACCTTTCGGCGCACGTATGAATACAAGCGGCGAGAGGAAGGAGAACGCATGCGAGGCGATTATTGGACCCCGCCGATGCAAATAAAATGTCGCCGCAGGCCATAAGACCTGCGGCGACTTCGCCTCAATTAAAAGTTGAGTAAATAGCTGAGCCTACCCCTCGATACGGCTCAAGAACTCGCGGGTACGCTGCTCGCGAGGATGGTCTATGACCTGCTCGGCAGGACCCTCCTCGACAATACGGCCGCCGTCCATAAAGACCACGCGGTCGGCAACATCGCGCGCAAACTGCATCGCGTGGGTCACGATTACCATCGTCATATTCTGCGCCGCCAGGTCCTTAATGACACGCAGCACCTCGGCCGTTAGCTCGGGATCGAGCGCCGAAGTCGGCTCGTCAAAGAATAAGATTTCCGGATCGAGCGCCAGGGCGCGGGCAATACTCACACGCTGTTGCTGACCGCCCGAAAGCTCGCATGGCACCTTGTTCTCGTTTCCCGTAAGCCCCATCTGCGCGATCAGCTCACGCGCACGTGCTTCCGCCTGCTCGCGCGGACGCTTAAGCACGCGAATCGGCGCATCGGTGATGTTTTTCATCACCGTATAGTGCGGGAACAGGTTGTAATTTTGGAACACCAGGCCGAATCGCGAGCGCGCCTGCTTGGGCACATCGCCCTTCGCATAGACCGCGCCCGAACCCGCATCCGTCGCAACGGCAAGGTCGCCAAACGAGAGCGAGCCTCCGTCGAGTGTCTCGAGCAGCGTGGCGCAGCGCAGCAGCGTGGACTTACCGCCGCCCGAAGGTCCGATAATCGCCACGACCTCACCGCGCTTGACCTCGAGTGAGATATCCTTGAGCACCTCATTGCCGCCAAACGCCTTACGCGCGTTCGATATATTCATTACCGTTCCGGACACGGGAACCTCCATGTGTTTGAGAAGTCAGCGAGCGTGTGGATGACGAGACAATGTGCTTCGAAAGAGGAGCGCCGCGTACTTCTGTACGCAAGCGACGGCTTGAGAAGCAGATTGGCCGTCAGACACGCGCGCAGCGTCGAGCAGTCCGCCGTTCGTTAGAACGGCGGAACGATCTAGTCATGATAATAGTCCAGCTTCTTTTCGGCAGCGCCCAGCAGCATCTCGACGACGAAGTTAAAGACCCAGTAGATCAACGCCGCGATCGCAAACGGCACCATGCTCACCTGCGAGGCAACCAGCGCCTTGGCGGTCGAGAACATCTCACCCACGCCAATGGCAAACGCCAGCGACGTGTCCTTGACCAGCGTGATGATCTCGTTGCCCATCGCCGGCAGAATACGCTTGGCGACCTGCGGCATCACAATGTACAAAAACGTCTGCAGACGCGAGTAGCCCAACACCTCGGCGGCCTCATATTGACCACGCGGAATCGACTGCAGGCCCGAGCGATAGATCTCGGCAAAGTAGCCGGCGTAGTTGATGATGAATGCCACAACGCACGCCGTCCATTTGGAATCGGGTGTGAGCGAGATGCCGAACACGTAGTACGGGGCAAAGTAGATGGCAAACATCTGTAGCATGAGCGGCGTGCCGCGCATCACCGAAATATAGATGCGCGCGATCCAGCGAAGCGGCGCAATTTTGCTCATGCGCATGAACGCCACGGGGATTCCCAGCGGAATCGACCCGAGCAGCGTCAGCACAAACAGCTGCAAGCTGACCAAGAATCCCTGGCCAAGCATCTGCATCATGACCTGAATAGACATTACTTGAGCACCCAATTATCGAAAGATAGACCATAGCTTGAATACTTGTCGCACAGGTCCTTGACCGTGCCATCCTCGTAGAGTGCCTTGAGCGACTCGGTCACGGCATCGGCAGACTTGGTGTCGCCCTTCTTAAAGCCAACGGCGTAGTGCTCGCTGGACAGCGGCTTGTCGAGCTGCGTATAGGCATCGGGCTTGGCGGCAAGCTGATACTGGGCAATCGAAAGGTCGCACGCCACGGCATCGACCGCACCGCTCTCGAGCTGCATAAAGGCCGTGTTGTACTCGCCGATGGTATCGAGCGTGGCAAACGTCGCCGCCAGATCCTTCTGGTCACCCTCGAGCACGTCCTGCGCAGCGGAATCAGTCTGGGTAATCACCGTCTTGCCGGCAAGATCGTCCCAGCTCTTGATACCCGCGTCCTTCTTGACCACGAGCACCTGCTCGTTGAGCATGTACGGCTCGGAGAACGTGTAGTCGTCCTCGCGACCCTCCATGGTAAAGCCGTTCCAGATGCAGTTGATGGCGCCCGAGTTAAGCAGCGTATCCTTGGCGTCCCAGTCGATGGCCTCGTACTTGACCTCCCAGCCCTGCTTGTCGGCAACGGCCTTGGCAAGGTCGAGGTCAAAACCAGTGTACTCGCCGTCGTCGCCCACAAAGCCATACGGAGGATAGGACTTATCAAAGCCCACCACGAGCTTCTTGGACTCCGCAGCGCCCTTCACATCCTTGGCCGCGGCAGAACCAGCAGCGGAGCCCTTGCCGGCACCACCGCCGCAGCCGACAAGACCAAGGCCAAGCACCGTGGCAAGCGAACCAGCTAGACCAACAAACTGACGGCGAGACATATCGGTATTCATGGTATTCCCCCTCGATGGCACTTTAGTTAGGTAAAGTGAGTCATGTAACGTTCAGAATCATACACTTTACCTTGATAGAGTACAAGGGAGGGTTTGCCCGGCGTGGGCGGGGAGCGGCGCGTAATTAAGTTTCCTGCTCTACAGTCCTGCGCAAGACGGAAAGCACATTAAGTGCTTTCCTTTGCGTGCGGAACTCGCGATAAACTTAATTACGCGCCGCTCCCCGCCCACGCCGGGCAAACGTCGTTGGACTTATCGCTGACACGATTAAACCGCTTGTATATCGTCTGCTGGCTTGGCACGGTACAATACTTGCAGCTTTAATTCATGAATTAGTGGAGTTATTGATGGCAGAATCTCGTGCGGAACGTAGGGCTCGTCGTGCTTTGGTGGAGGCGGCTGAGGGATCGAAGAAGGAGAAATCTTCTACGAAATCCAAGTCTTCTAAAGCTGCAAAAAGCAAATCGACCAAGAACAGGGCTAAGACCAAGCGTTCTGACTCTCGCCGAGGCGGGGACAAAGCGCCTCGGACTCGTTCCAAGCGCCCGCATAATGATTCGGTTTCGTCTGCGCGTAAGGCTGTGGACCCCAAGTCTCCTTGTTCCATCATGAAAGCTTGCGGTGGGTGCACGGCGCTCAATCGTCCTTATAAAAAGCAGTTGGCAGCTAAGCAGGCTGCTATGGAGGAGCTTTTTGCTGCTCTTTGCGAGCGCGAGGGTATTAGCGTCGACCCCATTCGCGGTATGGGCGTCACCTTGGGCGACCCGGGCAAGTATCCTGCGCCGCGTGGTTTTCGTCATAAGGCTGCCACTCCGTTTGCTCCTGGTAAGGAGGGTGCTGTCCGCTGCGGCTTCTTTGAGCGCGGCACGCACAAGATCGTTGCCGTACCCGAGTGTCCTGTCGAGGCGCCGGGCGCTCGTCAGATTCTCAACGGCATCGCTCGCGAGGCCGAACGTCTGCACATTCCCGCCTTTAACGAAGACAAGCATCTGGGGCTGCTTCGCTATGCCGTCGTTCGCTGCGGCTGGCGTACCGACCAGGTCATGGTTACGCTCGTGACCGCTCAGCGCGACCTGCCGCATGCGCAGGAGTTCTTTGAAGCCGTCGCGGCGCTTGATCCGCATATCGTCACCGTCGCTCAGAACATCAACGGACGCCCTGGAAATGCCATCTTGGGCGAGGAGACCCGTATCGTCTATGGCGCCGAATGCATGCGCGACCAGCTACTCGGTTGCGAATTCGATATCTCCCCTACCGCGTTCTATCAGACCAATCCGCAGCAGACCGAGCTGCTCTATCAGCTCGCGATTGACGGCATGGACCCGCAGCAGGGCGACATTCTTATGGACGCTTACTGCGGCAGCGGCACCATCGGTCTGTGCGCCGCGAAGGATGCCCAGGACAGAGGCGTCGGCATTATGCTGCTCGGCGTGGAGCGCAACCCGGCGGGCGTTGCCGACGCACGCCGCAATGCCGAGCTCAACGGCCTCACCCGCAGCGCCTGGTTTATGGCCGACGATGCGACCGATTACATCCTGGATGCCGCCGACAACAACGAACGCGTCGACGTTCTTTCCATCGACCCGCCGCGCGCCGGCTCCACGCCCAAGTTCCTCGAAGCTGCCTGCGCACTTAAGCCGCGCCGCATCACCTATATCAGCTGCAACCCCGTGACTCAAGAGCGCGACCTGCATCAGCTCCTCGACGGAGGCTATCGCCTGCTCAAGATCACGCCCGTCGACATGTTCCCTCACACCGACCACACCGAAACCGTAGCGGTCCTCGAACGCCGCTAACCAACCTCAGTAGATTTTTGGGACAAGAAAGGGGGCGACCCGTCTGGGCCGCCCCCTTCGCTTGGTTTATAAATTCCGCTACATCCCCTTGCGCAGGTCGCACACGCCGGCTGCCGCCATCTCGCGCAGCAGCGTCTCGCGATCGCGCGTCACGATCAGATCCAACGGGAAGTGAATCTCGTCGAGCATCTTGCGAGCGTAATCGAGCCTACCAATTGCCATGCCAATGTGCGCATCGGTCGAAACGCCAATGCCCACGCCCAGCTCAGCGCAGCGCTCGGCGATCTTGCGGCATACGGCCCAATGCTCAGTGTCGACACCGTGTTCAAGACTATGGTTGTTGATCTCGATAATCTTGTGCTTGGCCTTAGCTGCCAACAGCACCTCGTCGATATCGAACGGCACGCCCGAGCGACCCGCGTGGCCCAGCATGAACACCTTGGGGTGTTCCAAGGCATTGATATACATCTCGGTCGTCTGGGCCAGCGTCGCGCCCTCAGCAATCTGCGGATTATGCACGCTTGCAACCAAATAATCCAAATTACGCGTAACCAAATCGAACAGTGAATGCTGACGGCTGTACGAATCGCCGGCGATATCGAGTGTGACAGGAGTGTCCTCGCCAAACAGGCTTCCGTCCAGCGAAACGATATCGGCCTCGGCACCACGCAGCACCAGCACGCCGCTCCAAATGCGCGGCCAGATATCCTGGTTGATAAAGAACTGATAACTGCGCAGGTCATTGGGGCAAGCCGTAACCATAGAGCTCAGATGGTCGGCAGATCCGAGCACCTGCAGGCCACGCTCTGCCGCCCAGTACACATTCTCCTCAATGGTCGAATATGCATGCGCAGAGAACATCGTATGGGTATGAATGTCACAAGAAAGCAGGTAGGGCATCAGGTCTCCTTATCTGGCACGGCCGTCGCTTATATTCATTGTACGCATAGCCTTCGATAGTCGTAAAACCACTCCATCCCAAAGACACAACGTCCATGACAACGGGGTCCGGCTTAACACCAAACCCCGTTTCACGTAAAACATTGTAGGCAGAGCGCTTTACTTTTAACGATATTCGTCGGCCAGTTGCTTCCAGGCAGGCAGTGAGTTGACGATAGTCTCGTAGCTCACACAGTAGCCCAGGCGGAACCAGCCCGGCATGCCAAAGCTATCCGAAGGCACCGCGAGCAGCTCATACTTCTTTGCGCGCTCGCAGAAGGCGTTTGCATCGGGCTCCAGCGCTTTCACCCACAGGTAGAACGCGCCATCCGGCTCAACATAGGTGTAGCCGTACTCCGCCAGTGCATCGGTAAGCGCGGTGCGGTTGCGCGCATAGGCCTCAACGTCACTCGGTTCATCGATGCAATCGATAATCACGCGCTGGAAGAGCGCCGGTGCGCACACGAAGCCCAGCGTACGGGCGGCACCGGCAACGGCGGGCATTAGACGAGCTGCCTGAGGATTCGTATTGGGAACCAGGATCCACCCGACGCGCTCGCCCGGTAGCGAAAGCGACTTGGAATACGAGTAACACACGATGGTGTGCTCGTAGATCGAAGGCACCCAAGGTACCTCGGCGCCATAGACAATCTCGCGATACGGCTCATCCGAGATAAGCATGATCGGGTTCTCAGGATCGCGCTTGGCATTGACCTCGCACAAAACATCGGCCAGTCGCGTCAGCGTGTCGCGTGTATATACGGCACCGGTCGGATTGTTGGGTGAGTCGATAATGACGGCAGCGGTCTTATCGGTAATCGCCTTGAGCACGTTATCCACGCTCAGCTGGAACGTATCTTCATCGGCGAGCGCCTCGACACACGTACAGCCGGCCTTCTCAATCCACACGCGATACTCCGGGAAGTACGGGGCGATAACAATGACCTCGTCACCCGGGTTCGTAACGGCATTGAGCGTGCAGGTGAGCGAAGCCGCCGCACCCACCGTCATAAAGACGTCCTTGCCTTCATAGCTCGTGCCAAAGCGACGGTTGAGCGAGTCGGCGACGGCGGTACGGCACTGCGGCAGGCCCGGAGCGGGCGTATAACCGTGCAGCTGGTCACTCGGCAGTTCAAGCGCCTTTTTGATGGACTCCGCGACGGCAGCGGGAGCAGGAACGCTCGGGTTGCCCAGCGAGAAATCGAACACGTTTTCCGCGCCGATTTGCGCCTTGCGCTCAAGGCCATAGCTAAAAATCTCACGGATGATGGAGCTCTCCGCACCGCGAGCATACATGGTTTCGTTGATCATCTGTTCCCCTTTCGCATAGGCGCTATTGTACGCTTTAGTCGGGCAAAGCGCCGCAGCAATGTTGATTGGGGACAGACTTAAATGCGTGAAAACGCTCATTTAAGTCTGTCCCCAATCAACAAAGAAAAAGCCTCCGTAGGTTTCCCCGCGGAGGCTTTCGCCACAAAGACTATTTGTCGTCGTCGGTATCGGCACCGGCATTGACGGCACAGTCATCGCCGGCATCATCGGATGCGGCTTCCGCATCTTCCTGCATAGCCGCCTGAGCAAATGCCGCGGCGTCTGCCGCGAGCTCCTCCTCGCTCATACGAGGCGCACGCTTCTTGGTCGGCTCGCCGGCCGCCTTGGCATTGCGCTCCTCCTTGGCCGCCAGGATATCACCCTCGCGCTCAAGGTAGGCATCCCACTCATTGTCGAGCAGGGCGTTCACGGCGTCGCCTTCGACGGTCTCGCGCTCAAGCAGCACCTTGGCCATCAGATCCAGCTGATCGCGGCGGGCATCCAAAATCTCGACCGCACGGCGATGGGCCTCGCGCATGATGCGTTGAACCTCAATATCGATGCGGCGCGCCGTCTCCTCGGAGTAATCCTGGTGATCGGCATAATCGCGGCCCAGGAATACCTGATGCTGTGCCTCACCAAACACCTGCGTTCCAAGCTCCTCGCTCATGCCCAAACGCGTGACCATCTCGCGCGCCATCTTGGTCGCGCGCTCCAGATCGTTGCTCGCGCCCGACGTGATGTCGTCGCACATGAGCTCCTCGGCAACGCGACCGCCCAAGAACACGGCAAGCTCGTCGAGCATCTCGTTCTTGGTCTTGAGGAAGTGGTCCTCCTGCGGAAGCTGCAGTGTGTATCCCAGCGCCTGGCCGCGGCTGACGATCGAGATCTTGTGAACCGGATCGGAATGCTCCAGGATGTGGCCCACCAGGGCGTGACCGCTCTCGTGGTAGGCAATCGTGGTGCGCTCGGCTTCGGTCATCACACGACCCTTGCGCTGCGGACCGGCAATCACGCGCTCCATCGACTCCTCGACCTCGTCCATCGAGATCACGGAACGATGGCGGCGGGCAGCCAGCAGCGCAGACTCGTTGAGCAGATTTGCCAGATCGGCGCCGGTGAAGCCAACGGTCATCTGGGCGAGCTTCTCAAACTTTACGTCCTCGTCCATCGGCTTGTTCTCGGCATGCACGCGCAAGATCTGCTCGCGGCCCTTCACATCCGGACGGTCGACCGTAACCTGACGGTCAAAACGACCGGGGCGCAGCAATGCCGGATCCAGAATATCGGGGCGGTTGGTCGCGGCGATCAGGATGACCGACTCGCTCTCCTCAAAACCGTCCATCTCGACCAGCAGCTGGTTGAGCGTCTGCTCGCGCTCGTCGTGACCGCCGCCCAAGCCGGCTCCGCGCTGACGTCCCACGGCATCGATCTCGTCAATAAAGATGATCGACGGAGCCTGAGACTTGGCCTCCTTAAAAAGGTCGCGCACGCGGCTGGCGCCAACGCCCACGAACATCTCGACAAAGTCGGAACCCGAGATGCTAAAAAACGGCACGCCCGCCTCGCCGGCAACGGCCTTAGCCAGCAGGGTCTTACCGGTACCCGGAGGGCCAACCAGCAACACGCCACGCGGAATCTTGGCGCCCAGCTTGCGATAGCGGTCCGGATCGCTCAAAAAGTCACGGATCTCCTCGAGCTCCTCGACTGCCTCGTCCACGCCGGCAACGTCCTCGAACTTGACCTTGGGGCGCGTGGCCTCGTTGGTCTTGGCGTTGGTCTTGCCGAACTGCATGTTCCTGTTGTTGGCGCCCATCATCTGGCGCATAAAGTAGAACATGATGGCGATCAGGACGATCGTCGGAAGCACGCTCATCGCCAAGTCGCCCCAAAAATCGGGGTCATTGGTGTTGACGATGTACTTGGTATCGGGGTGCTCCGCCATGAGCTCGGCAAGCGAATCGGAGCCGACATAGGTCGAGGAAAAGCTCTTGAGCTCGCTCGTATCGCCCTTGTCCTTCTTCGTCTTCCAGTAATGACCCGCCACGCTTCCGTCTTGAACCGTATAGGTCAAATCTTCGACGCGATCCTGCTTGATGGCGTTGACCATCTCGCTCGTCGCGAGCTTTACGGTATTGCTGGAATTGGCAAAGCCGGAGCCCATGTTAAAGAAGGCGTAGCCCAGAAGCGCGCAAGCCAAAATAAAATACAGCCAGCCCGTACGCGTGGGCTTCTTGCCTCCGGGCATCCCCGGGATCTTTGGGTCCCGGGGAGTCTGGGAATTGTTGTCGTTACGGTCGTCGGGCATCTTACGAATAAACCTCCGGTTTCAAAATGCCCAGATACGGCAGGTTACGATAGCGCTCGGCATAGTCGAGGCCGTAGCCCACCACAAAGGCATCGGGGCAATGGGTTCCAACATACTTGGGCGTGATGGCCGAGGTGCGGTCCTCAACGTCCTTCCACAGGAAGGCAGCGACCTCCAGCGAAGCGGGCTTGCGGCTCTCGAGGTTCTTCATCAGATACTTGAGGGTCAGGCCCGAGTCCAGAATGTCCTCGACGATCAGCACGTCGCGACCGCGGATGTCGATATCCAGGTCTTTAATGATACGCACGATGCCCGAAGACTTCACACCGTCGCCATAGCTCGAAACAGCCATGAAATCGATGTTGGTCGGCAGCTCGATCTTGCGCATCAGGTCGCCCATAAAGACCACGGCGCCGCGCAGGACCGCAATCAGCACCAGATCCTTACCCGCGTAGTCGCGCGTAATCTGCTCGCCTAGGCGAGAGACGATACCGTCGATATCCTCCTGCGTAAACAGAACCTTCTCGATATCCGGATGTTGAGAAGCCATGACAACCCTTTCTTGTGCTTATCGCCCACACACCGCCGTATGGACGCGAACTACACATTCTAGCAGCGCACGGGGTATATTTTCCAGCCCGCGCACCATCAGCGCGGGAATACCGTCAACGTCGCACAGAATAGCTGGCGTGGGACGCTATTCCGCATCGACCACGCGGAGCAGATATGCCACGCGCGTTGCGGCCGTGCACTTAAAACGCTCGTCCGCGCGAACTCCGGCGACCCATACCACGGCACCTCCCGGAGCCGTTCTCACCACAGGAACGCCTGCGCGCTCAGAAACGGGAATACGAGCCTCGTTCAGCAGGTCTGACACTTTCTTGCTTCGGCCGTTCATCCCCAACGGGCACATCACATCTCCCGGTGCGGGACCGTCCACCCACAGGCGCGCCAATCGCGCCTCGGCAGGGATCTCGCCACGCGAGCCCGCCAGGATCCGCTCACTATCGCTGTCGGCAAAACCCAGGGCAGCCGCGTCTACCAAAGCTGTCACTTCCCCGGCAGCCGCAAGCTCACGGGCGCGGCGCACGATATCGCATCCCGGCTCAACGGCCATCGGCTCTGCAACCAGCATACGTCCCCCGCCCAGCGGCAAACGGCCGGGTATGGTAATCCAGTCCGCGACCAGGCCCTCGCGAGCCGCCGGCGCCTTAAACGCCAGCATGCCAAACTCAATGCGTGCGTCAATCCCCGCCGGAAGCGTGACCGAGCCGGCGCCCTCGGCAACGCAGGAAAGGACTCGCTCCACATGTCGCATCTCTGGACGAGCGTCCGGATCGATGCGCTTAATCGCCAGTCGCACGATGCGCCGCGCGATTACCACCTCGGCCGCAGCAAGGCGCCTGGCATCGAGCACCAGCGCGCCCGCCGCCTCCTTACGCAGGCAGCTTCGAAACGCCTGTGCCGAAAGCTGGGAAAGAAAGGCGTCTTCGTCGCCCAGAATTTCGCAAGCGGCGCCAATCGTCTTACAGACGTTCGTGTTGCGCTGCGCCACCACCGGCATCACCCGATGGCGCACATAGTTACGCAGGTACGAAACGTCCTCGTTGCTTTCATCTTCCCGCCATGGCTGACCGTGCACCTGCAGATAGCTCACGAGCTCATCATGCGTGAGGTCGAGCAAGGGGCGCACCACAATGTTCCGACGGCGTGGAATGCTTGATAGACCCGCGGGACCCGACCCTTTAATGGCATTCATCAAAAATGTTTCCGCGCGGTCCGACGAGGTATGCGCGGTACAGATACGAGCCGCCGTCCGCGGTGCGCCCGATTCGGCACAAAGTTCGCGAACATATCTCCGTGCCGCGGCATAGCGCACCTCGCGGGCCGCAGCCTCGATATTGCCCGATTCGTCATCAAAATAGGCATGCTCAACGCACAGCGGCAAGCCGTATTGCACGCACAAATCACGTACAAAGGCCTCGTCGCCATCGGATGCCTCCCCGCGCAGATGATGGTTCACATGCAGCACGTGCAAACGCTCGCGTGCAATGGAAGCGATGCCGCGCCCGTCCTGGATATCCAGCTTTGATGTGCAAGCCATAAGGAGCAGCGCCGTCGAGTCCGCACCGCCTGATACCATGAGCACTACGGGGGCAGCGGTCTGCCGCGTTGCCAGAACGTTCTTATCCGTCCTCGACGCGGCATGATGTCCATAGTGCTGAGATACCGTTGGCATTCGCTTCCTCCTCTATTCGTCCGCACCCATTGTATCCTTTGGAATCTTATGTCTCGCCTGCACCTTCATATCCTCGGCAGCGGCTCAAAAGGCAACTGCGCACTCGTCGAGGGGCCTCAGGGGCTCATCATGATCGATAACGGCCTGTCCCGCCGCGAGACACTTAAACGCATGGCGGAGCTTGGCCTCTCGGCAGACGACGTCGCCGCTCTTGTAATCACTCATGAGCATGGAGACCATATCAAGGGGCTCGATGTATGGTGCAAGCACTGGCATGGTCCCCTCTTTGCCAGTAGGGACACCCTTTCATGCAAAGAAAACCTCGCGCACCTGCCCGTGGAGGAATTTGACCCCGGCGACACGCTCCCCATTGCCGGCATCCAGGTACAAACCTACTCAACATCGCACGATGTCATCAATCCTGTCGGCTATCGATTCAATGCTCTCGATGATTCCATTGGGTTTGCCACCGACACCGGAGAGTTGTCGAGCAAGGCCATAGGCATCCTCAAAGACTGTCGAGTTCTCGCGCTCGAAAGCAACCACGATGTAACTATGTTGCGCGAAGGACCGTACCCACGCTTTCTTCAGGAGCGCATCCTGTCCACAAAGGGACATCTCTCCAACAACCAGGCCGCCGAAGCCGCGCGCGAACTTGTTACCGATCGCACCGAACAGCTCATCGCCATGCATATCAGCCAGGACAATAATCGTCCAAGTCTTACCGTCAAAAGCTATGCCAACGCGCTTGATGCGAGTCTCGATGATGAACTCGGCAGCTCAGCCACCTGTCTTCAAGGGCCACGGAAGCTCTCGATACGCCCTGCAAGTCAGTATCAACCGACAACTATTCAATAGCCCACTCAAGACAACAAAAGGGGGCTGGGAATCACTTCCCAGCCCCCTTAATTCATACTCTCGATTGAAGCAGAGCCATCGTTAGTCGATAGAAATCTTCGTGACGTTCTTCTTCTCGACAATCTTGGGAACCGTAACGGTCAGGATGCCGTCAGCATACTTAGCCGAAAGGCCCTCGCTCGAAGCGTCCTTCAGATACACGCCGCGCGTCGCGCTGTACGAGCCGAACTCCTTCTGGAGGAAGTTCTTGCCCTCGTTTTCGGCGCTCTCCTCGACGTTCACACTGATCGACAGGCGACCCTCATTGAGCTCGACGTCGATGTCATCCTTGGCGACACCGGTCAGATACGCCTTGACCTCGTAGCCATCGCCCTTGTCCTCAACGTCAACGGGGAACGCCTTGGAGGCAATCGAGCTATTCGCCAGGTCGGTCATGTCATCAAACAAATCGAACAGCGAACTTGCAGAAGGACGGACGCCAAAAACCGAACGATAAGGAACCATGCTTGCCATGTTTACCACTCCTTGTAAGGACTGCCGAGCCATCTTCTAGGTGACTGGGACTTCTTTTGACGCTGTTATATATGCCCAGCCGCTTCTTATATATACATCGACTATAAAGTTTTTTGAGTCTATTGATATAAGCATATCTAAGTCTGGTTGACTAAGGTTTTGTCTAATAAACGGAATTTGAACGAAGGCTTAAATAATGTATGCAATCCCATCAAAACTAGACGGCTGGCTTACAATGGGCGCATACACGATATTGATGACGAACTAAGGGCATCATGGACGATCAAAAACAGGACAACACGTTTATGCCGGAGCAGGACGAAGCATCCAGCCCGCAACCGATTCGATTCCATCGTCCCCACATCTCGCAAGAGCCCATCAATGACCCAGAGCCCAAATATGTGACAAGAAACCGATATCAAACACTCGAAGAAGCGCAAACGGGGCGCAAACATATGGGCGTCGCCTCGGGAGACCCTGTATATCTGAAAGACGCACCATTATCTAAAAACAGCGTAGCTAGTGATGAGCCGATGAAAGCATCCGCCGCTCATCGACAAAGAGGGCCTCGACCCAAGCAAACCTTGACGCATTCGGCTCGCTATCTCGAAACGCCAAAACAGGGAAAATCAATCTTCGTTTCGTCAAGTAAACGACGCAAGCAGCATCAACTGACAATCCTGCTTTTGATCATTGCGGCCATAGCAGTTGCCCTTGTTATACGATTTATTTTCTTTAAATAAAGGCTCAATACCAAAAACAACAAGATCGTCTCGTGTAAGTGAGTCAATTACGCCCCGCAAACGC
>NZ_JBGORS010000008.1:0-70377 GCF_041537385.1 Collinsella aerofaciens | reverse complement strand
GTACACATTTCCTACACAGTTTGGGATCCGACTAACGTTTGCCAGCCGTTAACTACCGCTCGCCGAGCATCTCTTTATATAAGGCAGTCTCATGGTTAAAGCGGATACGTTCCCCTAGCTAAAGCACAGCCAGCATCGAGCAACTCATCACGTTCTTCCACCGAGAACCCCTCGGCGTAGATGCGCACCACTGGTTCGGTCCCGCTAGGACGGACCAGCAGCCACGTGTCATCCTCGAATGCTAAACGCAAGCCATCCATATGACTAACGTTTTGCGGCACCTTGCCACAAATCGACTTGGGGTTTACGCCCGGCAGCAGGGTTCGTAACGTTTCGGCATCTTCGGCCTCAAGGCGCAAATCGCGTCGACCGTAACTCGTCTTACCAAAACTGTCCTCGAGTTGGTCGACCAGAACGCCCAAAGGCGCGTCCGTCTTTGCCATAAGCTCACACAGAATCAGACAGGCGAGGATTCCATCGCGCTCGGGCATATGCGCGGCGATGCCGATACCACCGGCTTCTTCGCCGCCTATGAGGACGCCACCCTTCTTCATCTCTGCCGCTATATATTTGAAACCGACTGGTTTGACGGTCACGCGGCAGCCAAGCGCCTCGGCAATGCGACGCACGAGCGTCGAGCATGAAAGATTGACGACGACGCGCCCCTCCAAATTACGAAATTGAACCAAGTCGCCCAAAACGAGCGCCATGATCTGATGCGGATGTATATATCTGCCGCGCTCGTCAACCGCGCCGATACGGTCGGCGTCGCCGTCGGTCACCAGGCCAGCACAAGCTCCGTCCTTGATAACCGTGCGCTCGCAAGCATCCACCCAAGGCTCAACGGGGTCGGGGCAGATATCCTCTTGGTCAGACGCCTGCCCGGCGTGAATCTCGTGCACCTCAACGCCAAGCTCGCGCAGCAAGTCGGCTAGATAGCCCTGGGCTGCGCCGCCCATGGGGTCAACAACCACGCGCAGGTGCGCGGCGCGGATGGCTTCGGCATCGACAAACGATGCCGCCGCTTGCATATAGTCAGGAATGATATCCGCGGTGCGATATTGCCCCTCGATCCCCATTGGCTCGGGAGCCATGGTCTCTTCGAGCTCTTCGATGACATCCTGGTTGGCGGTCGAGCCGTCACCCATGCGAATCTTGAGACACAGATAACCCTGCGGATGATGGGACCCCGTCACCATGAGCGCGCCGCACGCCTCACCGTCATAAGCCGCCGCCCACGTAAGGGCAGGGGTCGGAACAGGTCGCGAAGCGAGCACGGCGTCTAGCCCGTGCGCTGCTAGCACACCCGCCGCAAGCTCAGCGAACTCGCGCGCCAGGGGCCGAGTGTCGAACCCTATATATGCCGTTTTGCCCGGATTGGTCTTTTGCCACAACTCGCCGACGGCATCGGCGATACGGGCAACGTTATCGGCAGTGAAGTCCTCATCGACGCGAGCGCGCCAACCGTCAGTTCCAAAATGAATTATCGCGCACACGCGCAGACACCTCACAGTGTTTGGATCATGGTACGCATGAGGTATACCCGCGATACACACTCGGCAACCTGCCGGCACCAGCATTCACCATTTGGGCAAATGCTGCCGAGGACATGCAGGCAATAAAAACCGCCCCGTATGGAGCGGTTTTGCCCTTTATATATCGAGCGCCTCGGCCATCGCTGCCGTAGTGATTGCCGTGGTTCCACAGCAACTGCCCACCATTGCGGCACCGGCATGCCTCCATTCGATGCATGCGCGCGCGAAAGCTTCGGGGCTCTCGTGCCATACGGGGCCATCCTGAGTCTGGACCGGATCGCCCACGTTGGGACGCACCGTGACGGGAGTAGTCGCCGATGCAACCATCCTGGGCACCGCCGCGTTCGCGGCCGCAAGCGAACAGCAATTAACACCAACCGAGTTTGCGCCGTGTTTTTCGGCGTACAAAACGGCTGCCTCGATGTTGAGGCCATCGCCCAGCAGGTCGCCTTTATCGTCAACGACAAAACTCACCAGAACAGGCATGCCGTCGGCGGCATCTCGGGCGCCGGCAAGCATGGGCTGCAGATTACGGATAGACGTCACCGTCTCGATCAGCAGACCGTCAACACCAGCATTGAGCAAGGCGTGCGCCTGTTCGCGCGCAATGCCGCGGATTTCACGATACTCGGCAGAGTCCTCGGCAAACCACTCAATACCGATCGGGCCCATCGAGCCCAGCAGCAGCTGAGGGTGCGCCTGGCGGGCATCGTCGACGGCCCCGCGATTGACCTCCGCCACGGACGGCGAAATCTGGTCGTGCTTGAGGGCATAGCTCGATGCCTGAAAGGTGTTGGTAATGAGCACCTGTGCGCCGGCGGCGACATACAAGCGATGGATACGAGAAACGGTCTGCGGCTCTGCCAGATTCCAAAACGCCGGTGGAATGTCGGCGGCATCGTACTCACTCAACAGAACACTGCCCATGGGGCCCTGCGCCAACAAGGTCTCGCTCGACAAGCGGCGCGCAAGTTCCTCGGCACCAAAGCGGTTGTAATAACTCGTATCCATATATATCCCGCTATTCCTCGACGCTGATTCCCTGCTTTTCGAGATAGGCGAGCCAGCGGTTCATCGTGTCCTCGGATAGCGCATGCTCCATCATGCAGGCCTCGGAATCGGCTCGCTCAAATTCGACACCGAGCTCCTGAACCAAAAACGTACGGATGAGGCGATGGCGGTACCAGATAGCCGTGCCAACCTCGCGGCCACGATCGGTCAGGATTACCTTGCCGTAGTGCGATTGCTCGACAAGCTCGGATGCCTTGAGCGCCGAAACCGCTTTATTGACCGATGCCTTGGAGACGCCAAGGCGCTGCGCGATGTCGACCGATCGCACGCCGTTGGTTTCCCCCTCTTCGCTTTCAATGCGAACCATGCACTCCAAGTAGTCTTCGTTCGCCACCGTCAGATGTAGTTCGCGCGAGCTATTTGTCGTATCCATGATCTTCCGTCCCTTCTGCATTCAATGGCTGATTCTACCCCATCCAAGCGTCGTGGTATGCCGTGGCATACCGTGCTAGAGTTCTTGTTGCACACGACGACCAAGATTGGAGCGGTCTTTATGGAAAACACCACCACGAGCCCCGATGTCCTCGAACGCTTTTTGCGCTACGTCCAGATCAACACGCAGTCCGAGGATGCAAACTGCGACCAGGTACCCTCGAGCGCCGTTCAGTTTGACCTTGCCAACGTGCTGGCTGAAGAGCTGCGCGAGCTTGGTGCGGAAGATGCCCACGTGACCGAGCACGCCTATGTCTGCGCGCATATCCCCGCAAGTGCGGGCGCTGAGGACAAGCCCGCCCTGGGCCTGATCGCCCATCTCGACACTACCGAAGTTGCACCGGGCGCCGGCGTGAAGCCGCACATCGTACACTACGAAGGCGGCGACCTGGTCTGCGGCACGGTTGACGGTAAGCCCGTTGCCATGAGTACCGCCAAGCTTCCCGCCCTGAACGACCTCGCGGGTGAGGACCTGGTCTGCAGCGATGGCACCACGCTGCTGGGCGCGGACGACAAGGCAGGCGTCGCCGAGATCATGTCGCTTGTCGCGCGTATCGCTCAGGACCCTTCTCTGCCCCATCCCGCACTCGGCATTTGCTTCTGCCCTGACGAGGAGATCGGCCACGGAGCCGAGCTGTTGGATATCGATACCTTTGGCTGCAAGTATGCCTACACGGTCGACGGCGGCCCCATCGGCGAGCTGGAGTGGGAGTGCTTTAACGCCGCCGAGGCGACCGTCCGCTTTGAGGGACAGTCCATCCACCCGGGCGACGCCAAGGGCCGTATGGTCAACGCGGGCAATCTGTTCTGCGACTTCAACGCGTTGCTCCCCTACGTGCAGCGCCCGGAGTATACGGAAGGCTACGAGGGCTTTTATCACCTTGAGGGTGTATCTGCGACCGTCGATCACGCCACGGCGCGCTATATCGTCCGTGATCACGATGCCGCCAAGTTCCAGCAGAAACTCGACCTTATTGATGCCGCCGCCTCGATGCTCAACCAGCGTCTGGGTGAGGAGCGCGTGACGGTCGAGATTAAGCAGCAGTATCGAAATATGGCCGAGATCGTTCGTGACTATCCCGAGCTCATTGATGTTGCCAAGGAAGCCTACCTTGCCTGCGGCGTTGAGCCCCAAGTGCTGCCGATTCGCGGCGGCACCGACGGCGCGCAGCTGTCATTCCGCGGTCTGCCCTGCCCCAACCTTTCCACCGGCGGCTATTGCTACCACGGCGTCAACGAGTTCGTCCCGGTCAGTTCGCTCGTCAAGATGACCGACGTGCTCCAGGAGCTCGTCGCCCGCTTTGCATAAGCCTGGCCGCTCAAGCCTAAAAGACAAACCGCCCCGTCCTCAACCGAGAACGGGGCGATTTTTTTGCTGCAATGAGAACAGGTTGACGCGCGCCAGCCTCTTGAAGCAAGGAGTGTCCCAAACTGCCGGCACATAAGGAACGTCCCCAAGTGCCAAGTGCATCAAGAGTGTCCCCTTTGACCAGTCGTTTAAGAACGTCCCCAATGACTAACGTCGCAGGTTGAGGACGGCCCGCGTAGCGTCAAGCGGTTACGCGGTTTGGTAAAACCGCGTAACTCTAGTAGTTGGCTTCGTAGCCGTTGCCGTCGCCGGTGGGCTCTTCGTAGTAGTCCGAATCGCTCGAATCGCTTGAGTCATCGGAATCGTCAGAGCTGACCGATGAGGTTGCGGTACCGTTTGCGTAATCGTCAGACGTGTTGTTGTTCAGGTCGCCGATCGTAGAGCTGGAACCGTCGGAAAGACCCATGGTGTTGGGACCCTTGGGATCCTTGCCAGCATCGACGCGCTCCATCATTTCCTTGAGCTCGTCCTCGTAGACAAAGACGTAGCTCACACCGTCGATCATGGTGCTGTCGTCGGCGTACGAGGGCAGGTTGGCCGAGTAGATACCGTCGACATCCATACCGCGCATGGCGTTGACCGTAGCCACGATATCCTGAACGCTCATATCGGTTACGAGCATATCGGACAGCGAATTAACCAGGCCAAAGATCTTCGTGGCATCGAAGTTATTGAGAATCTGGTTGGCAAGGGCGCCAAGCACCTGACGCTGGTGGCGCATGCGCGTGTAATCGCCGTCGGCATAGGTGTAGCGGCAGCGGGCATAGGTAAGGGCGGTGGCACCGTCCATATGCTGCTGGCCAGCGGTAATCTTAATATCCAGGTGCTCAGGGTCGTCAACATCATCGGTTGCGTTAATGTCGATACCGCCAACCGAATCAATCAGTGCCTGCATACCGTCGAAGCTGACCTCGGCATAGTGGGAAATCTGAACACCGCACAGCTCGTTGACCGCCTCGACCATGGCCTCGGCGCCGCCAACGGTATGGCAGGCGTTGATCTTCATGGTCTCGCCCTTGTACTCGACCTTGGTGTCGCGCGGAACGGAAATGAGCGTCGCCTGCTTTTGCGTGGGGTCGATGCGTGCCAGGATAATCGAGTCGGCACGATACGTATCCTCGCCCGGACGGCCGTCGGTACCAAGAAGCAGCACGTAGAACGGATCCTTTGCCTCATCGGTGTCAACCAGAACCCGACGCAGATTGTCGGTAATGACATTAGAATCGCCGAGCTTGCCCATAATGGTGGCAAACCACAGGCCGGCAGCGGTAGTGGCACTCAGCAGCACGCCAAGCACGACAATGAGCGCGACGTGACGAATCGTGTGGCTACGACGACGTTGACGAGCGCGCTCGGAATATCGAGCCACGTTATCGCGACTATAGATCTTGGCCTGCGCACCAGTTGAGGGTCTTCGGGCGGTGGTATCCGCGAGGGGCTTTTTATTAAACATAGGCAACCTGTATTAGTAGATGACGGGATCGGGGACGGTAGCATGCTCGACATGCGCGCCAAGCGTCTGCAGCTTTTCGACAAACTGCTCGTAGCCGCGCTTGATATGATGGATGGCCGAAACCTCGGTCGTCCCGTCGGCGATCAAGCCCGCTACGACGAGGGCCGCTCCGCCACGCAGATCGGGCGAGGTAACCTGTGCACCCGAGAAGCCCTTGACGCCATGAATCATGGCATGATGGCTCTCGATACGAATGTTGGCACCCATGCGCACCAGCTCAGAGGCAAACATAAAGCGATTCTCGAAGATGTTTTCGGTAATAACGGAACTGCCGTCGGCAAGGGCGGAGAGCACCATAATCTGCGCCTGCATGTCGGTCGGGAAACCGGGGAACGGAAGCGTCTGGATGTCGACCGGCTTGATACGCTCGGCACGGTTCACATGGACGCCATCCTCGACGCGCTCGCAGTCGATACCCATGAGCTCCATCTTCTTGAGCACCATGCCCAAGTGAATGGGGCAAAAGCCCGTGACATCGACACCGCGATCGTCGGCCATCAACGCACCGGCAACGATAAAGGTACCGGCCTCGATGCGGTCGCCCACCACACGATGGGTAACGGGATGGAGCTCTTCCACGCCTTCGATAGTCACGACGGGCGTACCGGCGCCAACAATCTTGGCGCCCATCTCGTTGAGCATGTTGGCGAGATCGACGATCTCGGGCTCGCGGGCGGCATTGTCGATAACCGTGGTACCCTTCGCGCGCACGGATGCCATAATGAGGTTCTCGGTCGCACCGACACTGGCGAACTCGAGCGTGACGGTGGTACCGCGCAGACCTTGGGGCGCATTAGCGTTGATGTAACCGTGGGCGGTATCAAACTCAACGCCCAGGGCCTCGAGACCCAGAATGTGCATATCGATCTTGCGAGCACCCAGGTTGCAGCCGCCCGGCATGGCAATCTTGGCGCGATGGAAGCGGCCCAGCAGGGGTCCCATGACGGCGGTGGAAGCACGCATCTTGGCAACGAGCTCGTAGGGGGCCTCCCAAGAATCGACCTGAGAGGTATCAATCTCGAGCGTGTGCTCGTCGAGAACATCGATCGTAGCGCCCATGCCCTTGAGCACCTTGCCCATCACGTGAACATCGGAAATATCGGGCACGTTCTGCAGCGTCGTCTTGCCCGGCGCCAGAAGCGTTGCCGCCATGAGTTTGAGCGCGGAGTTCTTGGCACCCGAGACGGGCACGGAACCTCCGATGGCGTGGCCACCCTCAACGCGGATAATATCCAAGGTCTACCCTTTCAAAAAGCATGCCCGGGGTGGCTGGGCCATCCCGGGCATGATGTGTTCGCAAATGGTCGAACGCTAAATCGTTTGACTATTGGGCAAGCTTGAGCTTACACCATGCGATTTCATTATAGAGGTAGGCGCGGCGTGCATCATCCTCCGACAAATTACCCAGCTTCTCTTCAAAACCTTGAATATCAGCTTTAAGCTTGTCGGCATCGACGGTCGCCAAATCGCAAGCGCGCTCGGCGAGAACGGTCACGACATCGTCCGCAACCTGGGCATAGCCGCCGGCCACGGCAAACGTGTGGTCGACAGTGCCCATGGCCTTATCGGAAACGCGAACGTAACCGCGGTCGATCGTGCAGATCTCGCTGGAGTGAGCAGGCAGAACACCAAACTCGCCATCCGTGGACGGAATCGACACAAACGCAGCGTCGCCCTCATAGGCGCAGCTAACGGGGCACACGATGCGGATACGCATAACCTACTTCTCCCCCATCTTGCGGGCGCGCTCGCGCACGTCCTCAATCGTGGAAGCATAGCGGAAAGCCTGCTCGGGCAGGTCATCGGCCTTGCCGTCGACAATCTCGGCGAAAGAGCGGACGGTATCCTCGACGCGGACGTAGACACCGGGGTTGCCGGTGAACTTCTCGGCGACGTGGAAGGACTGCGAGAGGAACTGCTGAATCTTACGGGCACGGTTGACCGTAAGGCGCTGCTCCTCGGACAGCTCGTCCATACCCAGAATGGCGATGATGTCCTGAAGGTCGGAGTACTCCTGCAGGAGCTCCTGGACCTTGACGGCGACACGGTAGTGCTCCTCGCCGACGATCGAGGGATCGAGAGCGTCGGAGGAAGACGCGAGCGGGTCGATAGCCGGGAACAGGCCGAGCGACGAAATGCTACGCGAAAGAACCGTGGTGGCGTCGAGGTGCGTAAACGTCGTGGCAGGCGCCGGGTCGGTCAGGTCGTCTGCGGGGACGTAGACAGCCTGGACGGAGGTAATGGAGCCCGTCTTGGTCGAGGTAATGCGCTCCTGGAGGTCGCCCATCTCGGTTGCCAGCGTGGGCTGGTAACCAACGGCGGACGGCATACGACCCAGCAGTGCGGAAACCTCGGAACCTGCCTGGGAGAAGCGGAAGATGTTGTCGATGAACAGCAGAACGTCCTGGCCACGATCACGGAAATACTCAGCGGTGGTAAGGCCGGCCAGACCGATGCGCAGACGCGCTCCGGGCGGCTCGTTCATCTGACCATAGACCAAGCAGGTCTTGTCGATAACGCCAGACTCGCTCATCTCGAGGAACAGGTCGGTGCCCTCGCGGGTACGCTCGCCGACGCCGGTAAACACCGAGGTGCCACCGTGCTCCTGGGCGAGGTTGTTGATGAGCTCCTGAATCAGAACGGTCTTGCCGACGCCGGCGCCGCCGAACAGGCCTGTCTTGCCGCCACGGATGTAGGGCTCGAGCAGGTCGACGGCCT
This sequence comes from Collinsella aerofaciens, assembly GCF_041537385.1. Lineage (GTDB taxonomy): Bacteria > Actinomycetota > Coriobacteriia > Coriobacteriales > Coriobacteriaceae > Collinsella > Collinsella aerofaciens_BV. The sequence continues at coordinate 61,739 of NZ_JBGORS010000008.1, read as the reverse complement.
TGATGCCGGTCTCGAAGATCTCGGTCTTGGTGGTGAGCTCGTCGAAACGGGGCGCTGCATGGTGGATGGGGTAGAACTCCTCCACCTCGGGCATGGGCTTGCCGTCGACGGGCTTGCCCATGACGTTCCAAATTCGGCCAAGCGTCTTGGGGCCAACGGGCATCTTCATGGGCTCACCGGTATCGGTGGCGATGAGGCCGCGCTGCAGGCCGTCGGTCGAGGACATGGCGACCGTGCGGACGACGCCGCCCGGAAGCTGGCTCTCGACCTCGAGGATCGTGCTCAGATGACCGATCGGGGTCTCGGCCTCGACCGTGAGCGCGTTGTAGATCGGGGGCACCGCGCCGTCAAACTTGACGTCGACGACAGGGCCGATGATTCGCACGATGCGACCATCACCGGCAGTCGTCTTCTTGGTGGCTTCCTCGACCGCAAGCTTTACGGTGTTATTAGCCATTACTGTTCCTCCAATGCTGAGGCTCCGCCGACGATCTCGTTAATCTCGGTCGTGATCGAAGCCTGGCGCACGCGACTATACGTGCGGGTAAGGGTCGAGATGATCGCGGTGGCGTTTTCCGTCGCGGAGTGCATGGCCTTGCGGCGTGCACCCTGCTCGGCAGCCGCCGAATCGATCAGGGCCTGGTAGATGACCGTCAGGATATAAGACGGCACAAGCTTGCCGAGAACATGCTCGGGAGAGGGCACGAACTCGAACGTGGACGAGATGCGCTTAGGGGCGTCGGTCTCGTTCTTACGCGGACCGTGGGCCATAGCGATCATCTCGGGGTCGAGCGGCAACAGATGCTCGACGCGAAGCTCCTGATCCACGCGGTTCTTGGCGTGGTGGTAGACAAGCTCGACACGGTCAAGCTCACCGGCACGATACGCATCGCAGATATGAGAGGAGATCATGCGGGCCTGATTGAAATCGGGCTCAGAGGAGTTGCCCTCAAAGTGCATGACAACGTTTGCGCGGTCACGGAAATACGTGGCCGGTTTACGCCCACACGCGATGATCTCGCACTCGATGCCGTCGTTCGCCCAAGAAGCGGCGAGCTTTTCGGCCGTGCGCTCCACCGTCGTATTGAAACCGCCGGCAAGGCCGCGGTCCGAGGCAATAACGACAATCAGGCCATGCTTGACGTTCTCATGCTTCTGCAGCATGGGATCGGTGCCCGAACAGGAGGCGTCGCCGGCGACCGTCAACATGACGTCGGTCAGCGCCTCCTTATAGGGCTCGGCCTGCTTGGAGCGATCGAGGGCACGACGGATCTTGGCCGTAGAGACCATCTCCATCGTGCGCGTGATCTGCTTGGTCGTGGTAACCGAGGAGATTCGCTTCTTAATGTCGCGAAGGTTGGCCATGGGGCTTAGTTCTCCTCTGATCCAGAAACATCCGAATGGTGCTTGGCCATGAACTGCTGCTTGAAGTCGCCGATGACGCGCAAGAGCTCAGCCTTGGTGTCATCATCGATCTTCTTGGCGCGAACCTTGTCGAGCAGCGAGCCAAAGCCATTGTCCATGTACTCGATGAGCTCGGCACGGAAAGGCAGCACGTCGGCGATCTCCAGGTCATCCAGGAAGCCCTCGTTGCCAGCGAACAGCGTAACGATCTGCTCGCCAACCTCAAACGGCTTGTAACGCGGCTGCTTCAGGAGCTCGGTCATGCGAGCACCATGGGTCAGCTGCTTCTGAGTAGCCTCGTCGAGGTCAGAGCCGAACTGCGTGAAGCCGGCGAGCTCCTGGTACGAAGCGAGGTCCAGACGGAGGTTGCCGGCGACCTGCTTCATGGCCTTGGTCTGTGCGTCGCCACCGACGCGGGACACGGAAATGCCCACGTCGACTGCCGGGCGCTGGCCCTGGAAGAAGAGCTCGGACTGCAGGTAGATCTGACCATCGGTAATGGAAATGACGTTGGTCGGAATGTAGGCCGAGACGTCGCCGTCCTGGGTCTCGATGATCGGAAGAGCCGTCATGGAGCCATAACCGTTCTTCTTGGACATCTTGACTGCACGCTCGAGCAGACGAGAGTGCAGGTAGAAGATGTCGCCAGGATAGGCCTCGCGTCCGGGCGGACGATGCAGCGTCAGCGACATCTGACGGTAAGCCACAGCCTGCTTGGACAGGTCGTCGTAGATGACGAGCACGTGGCCGCCGGGGTTGGTCTCGCTGGCGGGCTTGCCGTCCTCACCGTTGTACATGAAGAACTCGCCGATAGCGGCACCGGCCATAGGCGCGATGTACTGCATAGGGGCGGAATCGGCAGCGGTGGCCGAAACGATAATGGTGTAGTCGAGCGCACCGTGCTGAGCGAGGGTCTCGCGGATGTTGGCAACCGTAGAGGCCTTCTGGCCGATGGCGACATAGATGCAGACCATGCCCTTGCCGCGCTGATTGAGGATAGCGTCGATGGCAATGGCGGTCTTACCGGTCTTACGGTCGCCGATGATGAGCTCACGCTGACCGCGGCCAATAGGCACCATGGAGTCGATAGCGAGCAGACCGGTCTGAACCGGCTCACACACCGGGGTACGGTCGATGACGCCGGGGGCCTTGAACTCGATGGGGCGACGGTGCGTGGCGACGATGTCGCCCAGGCCGTCGATGGGCTGGCCGAGCGGATTGACGACGCGGCCGAGCATGGCGCGGCTCACAGGGATATCCATAATGCGGCCAGTGGTGCGGCACTCGTCGCCTTCCTTGATGGAGTCGACGGCACCGAACAGAACGGCACCGACCTCGTCACGGTCAAGGTTCTGGGCAAGGCCAAAGACGGTCTCACCGGTATCGGAGCTCTTGAACTCCAGAAGCTCGCCTGCCATGGCGCTCTTGAGGCCGGAGACGCGCGCGATGCCGTCGCCTACCTCGTCGACCGTTGAAACCTCATGCGTATCGACCGTCGCGGAGAGGCTCGTGAGCTGCTCCTGCAGTTTCTTGGCGATATCCTGGGCATTGAGGGTTTCGGACATTAGGCTTCACCTCCGTACGAATTAGCAGAGTTTGCGAGGGTCTCCTGCGCGACGCGCAGCTGCGTCTTGACGGAAATGTCACGACGCTCGCCGCGTGCCTCGAGCACCAAGCCGCCCACGATAGACGGGTCGACCTGCTCGATAAGGAATACCTTGCGGCCGAAGTCCTGCTCGCATTTCTTAGTGATGGTTTGACGCAGCTCGTCGTCGAGCGGGATCGCCGTGGTGACGGTCACGCCCACTACATCCTCGTCTTCCTCGGCAACATACTTAAAGGCAGCTGCCACCTTGGGAAGAAGGTCGAGCTGGTCGCGCTTGGACATGGTGTCGAGCACGGCGATGATCTCGGGGCTGGCAGAAGCCAGGCGCTCGATCATCTCGAGGTCCTCGAACACATGGTTCTCGGCCTTAGCGGCTTCCAGAAGGGAGCGCGCGTAGGTCTCGAGCACCTTGTCCTGATAGCGGCTAGTCGGCATTCAGGCTACCTGCTTCCTGGATGTAGCGCTCGATGAGCTTCTTCTGCTCGGCCTCGTCCTCGAGTGCCTCGCCCACGATCTTGGTGGCGACGGCAACGGACAGGTCGGCGATGGAGCTCGCGGCACCGGCGTAGATGGACTTGCGCTCGTCCTCGACGGTCGTATGGGCCTTGGCGATGATCTCCTCGGCCTCCTTGTGAGCAGCCTCGATGATACGGGCGCGCTCGGACTCGGCGTCCTTACGGGCCTCGAGAACGATGTCGGCAGCCTGACGACGGGCGTCGGTGACGATCGAGTCGGACTCAGCGCGCTTGGCGATAGCCTCCTGCTTGGTCTTCTCGGCCTCGTCGAGGCTCTCCTCGATCTTCTTGCCGCGCTCCTCCATGGTTTTGATGATGCCCGGCAGGGCGACCTTGGCCAGCACGATCCAGATAATCAGGAAGGCGATAAGCGCCGGGATGAACTCCGCCATCTTAGGGATGAGGATGTCCGCACCGGCAGCGCCGTCCTCGGCGAACGCGGAAACCGGCATGAGCAGCGCGGCCGCGGACGCGGAGAGTGCGATCGCGCTCTTCTGGGATGAAAGATTCATACTTGACGCTCCGTGCTATTTAACGATCAGCGCGACAACGAAGCCGATCAGAGCCAGAGCCTCGCCGAAGGCGGAGCCCATGATGAAGACGGTGAACACGCGGCCCTGGACCTCAGGCTGACGGGCCATAGCACCCGTAGCACCCAGAGCAGACAGGCCGATAGCAAGACCAGCGCCGATAACACCGAGACCGTAACCGATAACTCCCACGATTCCTCCTTTGTCGTGCGTGTCTTATTTCACGCAGGATAACCTTTTTATAACTGCCGGGCTCCATGGGTACGGGCACCGGCGGTTTAACGAATTGCCTTACCTTTAAGGCGCGAACGGAAGGCTACTCCTCCTCCGCGACCTCCTCTGCCTCGGAGACATACACGGCGGTAAGGACCGTGAAGACGTAAGCCTGGATGGCGCCGACCACAAGCTCGATCGCATAGATCAGGATGAGGATGGCAAGCCAGGCCAGCGAAGGCAGGGCGCCGACGGCGTGGGCCGCGGAAACCTGCTGAAGCAGCGGCTGCATGAACATGCTCGCCATGATGGCGAACGAGCCCATGACCACGTGTCCTGCGAACATGTTGCAGAACAGACGGACGGCGAGCGTGATGAGGCGCAGGAAGGTCGAGAAAAGCTCGACGACCCACACAAGCACGTTCATCGGGAAGCTCACGCCCTGCGGGGCGAGGCTCTTGATGTAGCCGATCACGCCGTGAGCCTTGCATCCGTAGTAGATGAAGTACACGAAGGCGAAGATGGCGAGCGCGGCGGTGGAGCCGATTGCGCCGGTGCCGGGCTTCATTCCCGGGATCAGGCCGATCATGTTATTGATCAGGATGAACAGGAAAAGCGAGCACAGGAACGGGAAGTGCTTCTTCCAGTTCTCACCCACGACGCCCTTGCCGATATCGTTCTCGACGTACTCGATGATGTACTCGAAACCGTTGACGAAGAAGCCCTTGGGAACCAGGGTCTGCTTCTTCTTGAACACGGCCAGGACGATCAGGAGCACGATCGTGGAGACGATCAGCCAAAACGAGTACTGCGTGATGCCGCAGCTCAGATCGCCCACGACAGGGGTGGAGCTGAACTCGCTGACCAGATGATTAATCTCATCAGGCAGCTTTTCAAAAATTTCCACGACTTACCTTTCGACCTCATGAGGATCTCGCAGCGCCTTGGCGACGCGAACCGTGCAGGCGGCCATAAAGGCCACGAAGCCGATCGCCTCGCCCAGGAGGAACATGCGAAATGCCTCTCCGAACAACACAAACACAACCAAGGTAAAGACGAGCAGGGCGATTGCCGAGACCGCCAGACTCACCATACCCTTGAGCATGTCCGCATTCTGTTTATCGTCAAGAACCGGCTTGAGCGTAAAGACAAAGGGAAGGAAGGCAATTGCGCCCGCGATGGCGCCTGCAACGATAGCGAGCAGATCGGCTATCTGAAACACTGGCGTCCTCACTTTCCTTTTTAACGCTTCACAGAACAGTTCCCGCCAAACATTGGTGACTATTGTACGAGCCAATCGCTAAAGTACAACCGAAAAAGCATCGGTTAATACGCACCTGTTCGTTTTCTTAAGACCTTCTTTATGCCGCAGGTACGGTAATACGTTTTTCTCGAACCCTGCAGGGCAAAACGTCCGTTAACAGGAGTGCGCGCGGTCGCCTTTTGTTCGTCCGCGCGCACCGTTTCTTCGTATTTGCAGCCGCGGCCGTCTTAGCCCAGCGACTAGAGCGTGCCGTAGATGCGGTCGCCGGCGTCGCCGAGGCCGGGAACGATGTAGGCAGCCTCGTTGAGATGGTCGTCGATGGCGCAGGTATAGATATGCACATCTGGGTCCTTCTCGGTCAGCGACTTGAGACCCTCGGGGGCCGCGACGATGCACAGCATGCGGATGTCCTTGACACCGCGCTCGCGCAGGTAGCTGATGGCCATCTCGGCCGAACCGCCCGTGGCGAGCATGGGGTCGACGACCAGGCAGATACGCTGGTCGATATCCTTGGGCATCTTGCAGTAATACTCGTGCGGCTCGTGGGTGACCTCGTCGCGCTCCATGCCGATGTGGCCCACGCGAGCGGAGGGCACCAGGTCGAGGATGCCGTCGACCATGCCAAGGCCCGCACGCAGGATGGGCACGATGGCGAGTTTCTTGCCGGCAAGCTGTTTGAACGTGGCGGTAGTGATGGGGGTCTCGACCTCGACGTCTTCCATAGGCAGGTCGCGCATGGCCTCGTAGCCGTCAAAAAGCGCGAGTTCGCGCACGAGCTGGCGGAACTGGTTGGTGCCGGTGTTTTTATCGCGCAGGATCGACAGCTTGTGCTGAACGAGCGGGTGATCGACAAGCGTCACACGGGACGCATCGTAGGTGACGGTCATGGGTTGATTGCCCCTTTCGTTGCGGCCGCAAAACGGCCTTGCTGACAAGGGCGCGCAGCAATGTCGCTACCGCACGCCATGCATTAGTTTAGCGGTTTGTTGTATCGAGCAGCTCATCGCGGCCCTACTGTGCGGTACTGAGCGAGCGCTTGACTGCATCACGCCAGCCCGCAAGGTTTTGCTCGCGGCGCTCGGCGGACATGTGGGGAAGGAAGGTCCTAACGATCTGGGCATTTTGCTCCAGCTCTTCCAGGTCTTCCCAATAGCCGACGGCAAGACCCGCCAAGTACGCGGCACCGATTGCCGTGGTCTCCACCGTCTCGCATTGCAGCACGGGGATATCCAGCAGGTCGGCCTGGAATTGCATGATGAACTCGTTGCGCGAGGCACCGCCATCGACAGACAGGCGCTCGATCGAAAGCCCCACGTCCTGCTCCATGGCGCGCAGCACGTCGTAGCTCTGATATGCCATGGATTCGCAGGCGGCACGTACGATGGTCGCACGGCTCGAGGCGCCGGTCAGACCGCACACGATACCGCGAGCATGCGGGTCCCACCAGGGAGCACCCAAACCCGCAAAGGCGGGAACGAAGTAGCAGCCCTCGTTGTCGCTAATCGAAGCGGCGAGTTGTGCCGACTCGCTCACGCTCGAGATGATGCCCATGTTGTTGCGAAGCCAGTTCATCGTTGAGCCGGCGGCAAAAATAGAGCCCTCGAGCGCATAGCTGACTTTGCCGTCCGCAGCGATACCGATGGTGGAGACCAGGCCATTCTTGGATTCGACGATCTCGTCGCCGGTGTTCATGAGCATAAAGCAGCCAGTGCCATAGGTGTTTTTGGTCTGGCCGGGACGGAAACAGCAGTGGCCGAACAGCGACGCCTGCTGGTCACCCGCCACGCCCATGATGGGCGGCATGTTGGTCATGATGTCGCTCGCGACGCGGCCGTAGTCGCCCGAGCTCCAGCGAACCTCGGGCATCATGGAACGTGGAACGTCAAAGAGTGCCAGCAGGTCGTCGTCCCAATCGAGCGTATGGATATTAAAGAGTGCCGTGCGGCTGGCATTGGTGTAGTCGGTGGCAAAGACCTGGCCGCCGGTGAGGTTGTAGATGAGCCAGGTGTCGATGGTGCCAAACATGAGGTCGCCCGCCGCCGCGCTTTCGCGTGCGCCGTCGACGTTGTCGAGAATCCACTGCACCTTGGAGGCCGAGAAATACGGGTCGAGCGTGAGTCCCGTGCGGGAGCGCACCAGCCCTTCTGCGCCCTGCTCGACCAGCTCGTCGATCAGAGGTGCGGTACGGCGGCACTGCCATACGATGGCGTTATAGATCGGCTGACCGCTCACACGGTCCCAGACCACCGTGGTCTCGCGCTGGTTGGAGATGCCGATGGCGGCAATGCGGTCGGAGTGGATACCGCTCTTAAACTGGACTTCCATCATGACCGCGATCTGGCTGGCAAGGACCGCCATGGGGTCTTGCTCTACCCAACCGGGACGCGGGAAGCTGGTTTTGACGCTGCGACGTGCCTGCGCGACGATGCAGCCGTACTCGTCGACGATGGTCGCAAGTACCGAGGTGGTGCCGCAGTCGAGCGCCATGATGTAGGAACCGCCAAAGTCAAACGAGGCATCTTCCATGCCCAGGCTGCCCAGATTCAACGACATCGCTTAAACCTTTCTATTGCATCGGGTCGGACAGGACCCGTTCGATCTCTGATGCGGGAAGTGCGCCTTGGCGCAGGATCTGGAGCTCGCCGTGCTGAAACGACACGATGGTCGAGGCGTCGCGACACGGGGTCTCACCGGCGTCGACGGCAACATCGACCCCCTCCAGGATGCGACCCTCGACGGCGGCAAAGCTTGCCGGCGAGGGCGCGCCGTGCGTGTTGGCGCTCGTGCAGGCAAGTGGACTGCCGCAGGCGCGGATGAGCGCCTGCACCACAGGCGAGGCCGACGCGCGAAGAGCCACCGTGTCATCGGCGGCGCGCATAAAGGTCGGCACGCAGGGGGCTGCCTTAATCACGATAGTCAGGGCTCCCGGCCAGCATCGTCGCGCGAGTACGCGGGCCTCGTTAGGGATATCCACGCCATAGCGGTCGAGTGCCTCGGCATCATCGACCAGCCAGGCAACCGTTTGGGTGAGCTCGCGCTGCTTGAGGGTAAAGATACGACGATAGCCGGTACCGAGTGCGGGGACCGCGGCGCCGTTGACGGTGGCCTGCGGATCTCGCGGCCACGATGGGAATTCGCTTGTATCTTGGGGCACGGCGTCCGAGAAGGCGTTGACTGCCACGGCGACACCGTAGACGGTCTCGGTCGGGATCAAAGCCAGGCCGCCGCGGCCGAGCACCTCGGCCGTGCGCTCGACGGCAAGCCGATGCGGCTCGCGCGTTCCCTCGTATACCCGATAGACCGTCTGCATGTGTATGCCAGCCCCTTACGCTCTGGTGCAAGTTTGTTTACTGTGGGGCATTCTCGCACGAAACGTTCAACCTATTTGCCCAGAGCGCATGTTGGTTTGGTGAGCGGCTCTAGTAGTCGGTGAAAGTGAGGGGGTTATTGGACTGCGACGAACTTCTTTGGCCTGCCGGCGTGGCGTTCTTGGGCGGCGTAGCGCTCGATGCTGTCTATCGTTATCATCCGACGGCCGTCGACGAGTTCAACATCGAGCTTTCCGGCTTTGACCAGCGCGGTAATCCGCGGAGCGGAGACTTTGAGGTCCAGCGCTGCGTCTTTAAATGTTCGGCACGCCGCTTCCCGAGCGTCCTCGTGGTCGATTTCGACTGAAAGGGCCACGACCTCGGCCGAGCGTTCGTACCCTGCCGGAGTCAAACCGTTGTTGAGGTCGTCGGCCAAAAACGCCATCAGTGCCTCGGTGGCATGGGCAATCGCTTCTTCGCGCGTATCGCCATCGGCAAAGGCGCCGGGAATCTGCGGGAAGCTAGCGCAGTAACCGTCGTCTTCTTTTATGAGAACGCAGTCATAGGTAAATCGCTGCCTCATTTTGCCTCCAACTACCATCCAGCTTGGCGACGAATACTTGCCCATGTGCCCTTCTTTGGTCGATCGCCACCAGAGCCGTTCACGGTGACAACACGGTCACCAGAAACATACTTAGCATGACTACCGACTTGCGCAACCTTCACGAATCCATCGTGCTTGAGTAGGGCAATGATTTCCCGAAAGGTAGGGGGTTGCATGGGCCGACCTCTTTCAGCCGTCCTAATTATAAACTAATTTATAATTTTTGCTAACCAGTTAATAAATATTACTGGCGCTGTTTGGGCTCGGTGACGATGGCTCGGACGATGCGGGGGCGATCGGTGAGGTCGTGGACGATGCGCACGTCCGACAGACCCGCTTGGCGGCAGAGCTCGGCCGCAGCGTCGAGCGCGCCCTCGTAGAGCTCGCAGGCAAAGAGGCCGCCGGCGCGCAACATGTAGGGCGCCGCGTTGAGCAAGCGGCGGAAGATATCGAGGCCGTCGGCGCCACCCTCGAGCGCCAGATCGGGCTCAAAGTCCTTGACCTCGTGCGGCAGCGAGCGCATGACATCGGTGGGGATGTAGGGCGGGTTGGAGACGAGTACGTCAAAGGTGCCCCACTCTTCACGGGGAATGGAGCTCACCAGGTTCGTGAGACTGAAGGCGACCTCGTCGGACGTGAGCCCGAGCGCATCGCGATTTTTGGTGGCCAGATCGATGGCGCGCGGCTCGATATCGGTAGCGGTGCAGGTAACGTGGCCGCGTCGCTCCCAGGCAAGCGAGAGCGAGATGCAGCCCGTGCCGCAGCCGACCTCGAGAACGCGGGCGATGCGGGGCTCGGTTGGAGCAGGCGCAGCGGCATCCTGAGCTGAAGCCATCTTCTGATCGGCACACTCGATGGCGATGCCGTATTCGTCGAGCTCGGGCTCGGCGGCTTTTGCGGCTTCGGCTTCTGCTGCCTGCGCGGCGGCTTCCTCTGCCTCGCGGTCGGCCAGCTCCTCGGCATAGGCACGGCTACCGAGCACGTCGCTACCCAGCGCAGCCTCATCGGCGGCCGTCAGGTTGGCAGCACGGCGCTCGGCGGTCGCGCGTTCGTCGGCCAGCGCCGCTTCGGCTTTGCGGGCCTGCTCGACCTCATCGTTCCAAGGCAGCTCAACACGCTGACGGGCAGCAGCCTCGGGGCTCAGCACCTCGGTATCCAGATAGTTCAGGACTTCTTCGACGAGCATCTCGGTCTCGGGGCGCGGGATGAGCACGCCGGGGGCGCACGCGACGTCGATCATGCGAAACTGCGTGCTGCCGGTGATGTACTGCAGCGGCTCGCCCTTGGCGCGACGAACGACGGCCGCGTGCATGGTCTCGAGCTGGGCCGCGTTAAGCGTCTCGTCCATGCGCATATATAAGTCGATGCGCGCCAGACCCGTAGCTGCGCACAGCAGCCACTCGGCAGAAAGACGGGGGTGCTCCTCGCCGCGCTCGGCTAGGTACTCCTTGGTCCACTCGAGACAACGCTTGATGGTCCAGATCTCGTTTGCCATGGGGCCCTCCCCTCTTAAGCGCCGGACGGCGCGCGAATGTCGGAGCAGATTGTACGCGAGGCCAGCGCTTGGCAAGGGACGATTGAAGGCGATTATCGATAATCAGCCCAGAATTTTGCTTGGAGCCTGCCTAGAGCGTTCATTCGTCGACGTCTAAATCTGCATCCGTCAAGCTTTTGGCAAGGTTGCCCCAAAACTGACCAATATCTAACCAAGAACTTGTCACATCGCTTGACGCGCGACCCATCAAAAATCGCTCCGCGACTTCTCGGACGCTTTTTCGAGCAATATTTTCGATAGCGGATATATGCCGTCAATTGCCTTAAGCAGGTAAGCAGCTCAAATGCCATCACAGCCGACTGAATAAAATATCAAGGCAATGTCACCAATGACTCCCTACGGATCATTTGACAACCAAGGAAACGCCGATGTTTTGGCAATGTCAGCGAGCGCCGCCCAGGGCGAACAAGTTGGCATGAAAAAGGCAGGGCATAGACCTTCTGGTCATGCCTTGCCTTTTGAATGACAAATTGTCGCCCTGGGCGGCGCGCAGCGTCAACCGGTCCGCCGTTCGGTAGAACGGCGGAACTTAAACTGCCTGTGCCAGCTTCTCGGCTCGCTCGGCGGCGGCGAGTGCCTCGATGACGGTGCCGAGCTGGTCGCCCAGGAGGACGCCGTTGTAGGTGGAGTTGAAACCGATGCGGTGATCGGTCACGCGGTCCTGGGGCTGGTTGTAGGTACGAATCTTCTCGGAACGGTTGCCGTGGCCGATCTGGCTCTGGCGCTCGGCACCGAGCTCAGCCTGCTGCTTCTCGAGCTCCATCTCGTACAGACGGGCGCGCAGCATCTGCATGCAGACCTCGCGGTTCTGAATCTGGGAGCGCTGCTCCTGCGACTGCACCACGGTGTTGGTGGGCAGGTGGGTGATGCGCACGGCGGAGTAGGTGGTGTTAACGCACTGACCGCCAGGGCCGGAGGCACAGTAGGTGTCGATGCGCAGGTCGGACTGGTTGATCTGAACGTCGATTTCCTCGGCCTCGGGAAGTACGGCGACGGTCGCCGTGGAGGTCTGGATACGGCCCTGGGACTCGGTCTTGGGAACGCGCTGGACGCGGTGCACGCCGGACTCGAACTTCATGACGGAGTAGACGCGGTCGCCCTCGACCTTGAACTCGATAGACTTAAAGCCGCCGGCCTCGCTGGGGCTGGAGTCGAGCACGGTGGTCTTCCAGCCGCGCGACTCGCAGAAGCGCTGATACATCTTGTACAGATCGCCGGCAAAGATGGCCGCCTCGTCGCCACCGGCGGCGGAGCGAATCTCGACGATGGTGTTCTTGTCGTCGTTGGGGTCGCTCGGGATGAGCATGTACTTAATGTCTTCCTCGAGCTGGGGAAGCTTGGCCTCGTTTTCGGAGATGTCCATCTGGAGCATCTCCTTCTCATCGGCATCGGTAGTATCGTGGAGCATTTCCTTGGCAGCCTCGATGTCATCAAGCGCGCCGATGTACTCGCGCGAGGCGGCGATGAGGTCGGACTGGTGCGCGTACTCCTTGTTGAGACGCGTGAACTCCTTGATATCGGAGGCGACGGCCGGGTCGGAAAGCTTCTTCTCGAGCTCCTCGTAGGCCTTGATGATCTTTTCGAGCTTGTCGCGCATGACGGGACTCCTTTATATGCGTGAAGGTGAAAATCGGCAGAATTGATGGGGCGCGGGGCGCCGCTGCGGGGGTAAGTCCAGCTAGAGCATGTCGATCTTCAGATACATGCGCATCCCTTCGCGTATGGGGTACATAGTTGCGGTCTAACCCATATATGATAGCGTGCGCAGGCAAACCTGCATATAACCCGCACGGAATGAGTGGACGTAGCCGTTGGGGACGTTCCTTAACGGCTAGTCGTTTAAGAACGTCCCCAACGGCTAACAAAGGGAGCGTCGCTTTGTCACATTCTAGAGCGTGTGGAGCAGGGCGATGAGGAAGCGAACACCCTGGAGGTAGGCGCGGCGGGTGATGCGCTCGTTGGTACCGTGGACACCGCGCTCGCACTCGTCATCGTCGACCACAAACGCCGAAAAGCGAATACATTCAGAGCAAATGCGCTGGTAGTTGGCAGCGTCGGTCGCGCCAATCACGGTCGAGGGGACAATCGCCAACGGCTCGGATGATCCGTTTTCCTCCGTCCCCTTTGGGTCGCGGAAGTAGCGGGCGGCAATGGCGCGAACCGCCTCGAGGCCGGGACCACCGATGCGCGGGGACGGCGAGGGTTCGGAGCTGCCGGGGCCCAGCTCCACTTCGACACGACCGGCAAGGTCCGCCCCGGCAACCGCCTCACGGCAGCGCGCCACAACGTCGACCACGCTCGTGCCCTCGAGCATGCGGAAGTTAATGTTGGCCCACATATCCTGCGGCATCACGTTAGCACCGGTGCTACCGCCCTCGATCTGCGTGGGCGCGCAGGTGGTCGTCACCAGCGGATAGAGCTTTTTGCTGGCGAGGCAATCGCGGACAATGGCGCCCCCGTTGGCGGCAATCTCATCCGCCGTGTAGAGCCCCAGCTCGACAAGCTGCGCGGCAAGCAGATCGGTCACGCGCGTCGGCCACTCGATATCGCAGATTGCGGCGATGGCACGGCTGAGCACCTCGAGCGACGTACCGCCGTAGGGGTTGGACGAATGCCCGCCCGCGCTCTTCGTCTTGAGCACGATATCGGCATAGCCCTTTTCGGCCAGGTCGGCATGCATAAGCCAGCCCTCGCCCGCGCCGTACTCGGCAGCCGAAACGATACGGTAGTCACCCTCGTCGACCAGGTATTCAAGTTCAATACCGCGCTCCTCGAGCACGCGGCCGATAGCCCCCGCGCCGCACTGCGTAGTCTCCTCGTCCTGGCCAAAAGCCAGCAGCAGGGTGCGCTTATGCTCCCAACCGTGCGCCAGCGCATACTCAACAGCCTCGAGAATGCCTGCGACCTGGTCCTTCATGTCGATCGCGCCGCGGCCCCAAATGTAAGCGTCGTCCACGTGCCCGCTAAAGGGGGCGTGCGTCCAGTCGGCCTCGGTACCCGGCACCACGGGGACCACGTCCATGTGGCCCATGAGCATAACGGGCTTAAGAGCAGGGTCGGAGCCGACAAGCGTCACCAACAGCGAATGGTCGACGAGCTCGACCTTACCCGCCGCAAATACGTGCGGCCAGGCCTGCTGCATATACGCGCGCAGGTCGTCAAACGGCTGCCAATCCACCGCCTCGGCATCCATGCTCGAAATGGTCGGAAACGACAGCACGCGACCCAAGCGCTCGCACGCGCCGGCCTCGTCTATATCGGCAAAATCGTCCTCATGCGCAAAGAAGCGCCAAACCTCGGCCATGACATCCTTTCGATAGTGACGACAAAGGCCGCCCCACGGGAGCGGCCCTGCAACGTAAGCGTTTGCGGTCGGTTATTTGTCCTCGAGATAGCGAGAGAGGAACTCACGAGTGCGCTGGTGTTTGGGGTTGCCGAAGAGCTCGGCCGGCGCGGCATCCTCGAGCACCACGCCCTTGTCCATAAAGACCACGCGGTCGGACACCGTGCGGGCAAAGGCCATCTCGTGCGTGACGACGACCATGGTCATGCCGTCGGCGGCGAGCTTGCGCATGACCTCGAGCACCTCGCCCACGATCTCGGGGTCGAGCGCGGAGGTCGGCTCGTCGAACAGCATGATCTGCGGATTCATACATAGGGCACGAGCGATGGCCACGCGCTGTTTTTGACCACCGGACAGGCGACCCACGGCGGCGTGCGCGAACTTTTCGAGTCCCACGCTCGTCAGATGCTCCATCGCGACCTTCTCGGCCTCGGCCTTGCTCATCTTTTTGAGCGTGACGGGCGCGAGCGTGCAGTTGTCGAGCACGTCCATGTTGTTGAACAGGTTAAAGCCCTGGAACACCATGCCGATGTCCTCGCGCAGCTTGTTGATGTTGCAGCGCTCGGCCGTAAGGTCCTGACCGTGGAACCAGATGTGGCCCGCGTCCGGGGTCTCGAGCAGGTTGAGGCAGCGCAGGAAGGTCGATTTGCCCGAACCCGAAGCGCCGATAATGGTAACGACCTCGCCAGGATTGACGGACAAGTCGATGCCCTTGAGCACCTCGAGCGAGCCGAAGCTCTTGCGCAGGCCCTCGACGCGGATAAGCGGCTCATTGGTCTGTGCGGCGGCCGCAGTGCCGGTAGTGGCGATATCTGCCATGATGATTCTCCTCGTCTTGAGCCTAGTTGGAGCTGGGCAGCGTTGCCGGGGCCTCGGCGCCGAGCTTTTTGCCAAAGGCCTCGAGCAGGCGGCTCGCCACGAGCGTCAGGATCAGGTAGACCACGAGCGCCACGCAGTAGACCTCCATCTGGCGGTAGTACACGCCGGCGACCGTGGTAGTAGCGTACATAAGGTCGAACACGCCGATGACCGAGAGCACCGACGAATCCTTGATGTTGATGATGAGCTCGTTGGTGAGCGCCGGAATCGCGTTTTTAATGCCCTGGGGGAACACGACCTTGCGCATAGCCTGCCACTGCGACAGGCCCAGCGAGCGTGCTGCCTCGGCCTGGCCGGGATCGATGGACTCGATGCCGCCGCGCAGGACCTCCATCATGTAGGCGGTGGAGTTGAGCGAGATGGTGACGAGGCCAGCGGTAAAGGTGCTCCAGATCTGGTTGGCCTGGGCGGTCTCGAAGCCCATGCCGCGCAAAACGGTGAAGCCCGCGTAATAGATGAGCAGACCCTGGACCATCATGGGCGTGCCGCGCACGATGGTGGAGTAGACGGTCGCAAAGCCGCGGCCGATACTCTTAAAGAAACGCACCAGGTCGTTATCCACGCGGTCGAACGTCTGAATACGCAGGAACACAAAGAGCAGTGCCAGGAAGAATGCGATGACCGTGCCGAAGGTGGCAAGCGCGATGGTGATCTCGATACCGCGGATAAAGAAGTCGCCGCTCTTGTAGGTCATGTAGACCAGGCTCGACAAAAAGTCGCTGGGGTTGGAGTCCGAGACAATGCTCACCTGCACCAGATCGATAAACGACATGACGCAGCGGTCCACGAAAAAGATCGCCGCGATGGCGACCACGACGTAGCTGCCCAGGCGTGCGCCACGGCGGCAACGCTCGGAGGCGAACGGCGACTTTTCGCGATAGTCGTTCCAGTGCATAAGCTTGGTGACCAGCGCCGCCGCCGACACGACGAGCCAGGCCCAAAGGATCGCCCAGAGGCAGTCTTGGAACACGCCCGTAGGCGCCAAGAAGCTCAGCGGCGTGGGGTTGCGTTGGCTAAATGCCAGGCCGAGCGCCGCGATAACGCTCGTGCCCAGGTATACATAACGGTGGTCTGCCTTGATAAAGGAGGCCAGGCGATTGATGGTTTTCATGCTGCCTCCCTATGCCGGCTGACGGTCGAGGCACGCGTCCCACATTTGGTCGCGCTCCTCTTGGCTAATGCCCTTGAGTGTCTTGTCGATGAGTTTAAGCAGCTTGTCCGAGCCCTTGCGGCAGCCGACGTTTGCCGTGACCTCCTGCTTGAAACCCTCGCCCTCGGCAAATTGAATCGGCACGATACCCGGGTTTTGGGCCATATAGCCCTTCTCATTCTCGGTGTTGTAGGTCACGGCGTCGCAGGTGCCCTGCAGCAGGTTCGAAAACACCGTGGGGACGGAGTCGACCGGGTTTTTGTGCACAACGCCCGGGATCTCGTCGATGACGGTATCGAGCATGGTGTCCTTTTGGCCGAGCACCGTGGCGCCGCTAAAGTCGCTGAGCTTGGTCGCGTTTTGGTAGGGCGAGCCCTCTTTTACGAACAGGCCAAAGTAGCCAATGAAGTACGGGTCGGAAAAGCCGACGGACTCCTCGCGCTCGGGCGTGGCGCTCATGCCGGCAATGATGAGGTCGATCTGACCGTTGTTGAGCGAATCGATAAGGCCCGAGAAGCTCTGCTTGACGGCGACGGGCTCGCCGCCGAGGGCCTTGCAGACGATCTTGGCGATCTGCACGTCGTAGCCATCGGCATAGGCGCCCTGCACGTTGTCGATGGGGATCGTGAACTCGCTGGCCTCGGAAACCTGCCAGTTGTACGGGGCGTAGGCCGCCTCCATGCCGATGCGGATCTTGTCCTTGCCGATAACGGAATCGGACAGGTCGTCGCGACCGCCGCCCGTCGTGGGCTGAACCACCTTGAGCGTGGACGGGCGCTGACAGCCGGCGAGCGCGCCGGCGACGACGGAAGCGCTCGCAGCGAGAGCGCTACCCAAGAAGATGCGACGGCTGCATATCGGCTGCGGATGCGCGTCGCGTTGATGGGGAGAATGCATAATCTGCCTTCCCTGTTGAATTGTATGCTGACGACTTAACAGGATATACGCCAGCGACCAGCAGCGCAGCACAAGCTCGAAAAATTAATAGACACGCGGTAGTCATTGGGAACGTCGATGTTTTGGCAATGCCAGCGAGCGCCGCCCAGAGCGAACAAGTTGGCATGAAAAAGGCACGGCATAGACCTTCTGGTCATGCCGTGCCTTTTGAATGACAAATTGTCGCTCTGGGTGGCGCGCAGCGTCGACCGGTCCGCCGTTCGTTAGAACGGTGGAACCTCTAGAGCAGGGTGACGCTAAAGGAACGGGTGTCGGTAGCGCCCGGCGCCAGCGTAATGGTGTTGACCTTGTGCTCAAAGACGTCGTCCTCGGTGTCCATGGTAGTGTGGCCGGTCCAAGGCTCGAGCGCCACAAACGGAGCGTCTTTGGCGGCAGACCACACGCCGATGTACTTAAAGCCCTCAAAGTCGATCTTGACGCCGTGGCCCGACTTGCGACCGCGCAGCGTGAGCGTGGAGCCCGGGGTATCGGTGAACATGATGGCGTCGTTATCGAAGCTGCGGTGCGTGATGGGCAGCACGTCCGAGTTATCGGGAGCCTTGTAGCTACCCTCGAACGTCATAAGACCGTCGGGCGTGATGATGGGAGCCTCGTTAGTCCAAGCCTCGGTAAACGCCAGCTCGTAATCCTCGAACGCCTCGTCCTCGGCACCGGGGGCGGGCACGTTAAATGCGGGGTGGCCGCCCACCGAGAACGGCAGGTCCACGTCGCCGGTATTGGTGACGGCAAAGGTCTGGGTAAGCGTGGCGTCACCAGTCAGGGCATAGGTCATGTTGAGCTTAAAGTGGAACGGGAACGCCTTGAGCGACTCGGGCGTGTCAGTGATCTCGTACGTTACCGAGGAGCCGTCCTCCGAAACCTCGACCAGCTTGTGCTCGACGATGCGCGCGAGGCCGTGGCGCGGCATCTCGCAGGTGCCAGCCGCAGACGTCGCCGTGTTGTTGCGCAGCGAGCCCACAATGGGGAACAGGATAGGCGCATGCTTGCCCCAAAATGCCGGGTCACCCTGCCACAGATACTCGTTGCCGTTGAGGGCAAGGCTCGTGAGCTGGGCGCCCATGGAATCGATGGCCGCGGTGAGGCCGCCGCGCTTGATGGTAGTGACGGTAGACATGCTACTTCCTCCAAAAGTAAACAACAGTGTCGAGGGCTATTGTCCCACTCTTGGCGGCAAGGAGAAGCGGCAGGCGCAGTTATTGAGCGATTGCGTAAAGGTCGAACCCGCCCTGCGGCGTGCTATCGATCGTATCGGGCGCCTGTGAATTAAAACTCACGGGAACCATGCGCTTTGAGGCGCGGAAGCGCGTGCCATCGGTGACGACGGGCGGCTCATCGACCGTAAGCTCGTAGTCGCCGGGCTTGAGTTCGATGCCGTCACCAGCGGAGTTGACATATTGATACTCGTCAATCGCCTGCCCCCTGAGTGTGCGGCCCACGATATGGATGAGCATCTGGCTGTCTCCGCGGGCGGTGTCCCATGTCGCACCGTCCTTGACCTCAACCGCCACATGCACCGAGCGCGTACGACTGAGCGATTGCTCGACAGACATCTCGACCTTGGCGGCGTCTTTGCGCTGTTGCTCCACGTGGCTCCAGACATTTCCGATCGCCGAGCAAGCGATGACGCCGGCCATGAAGGCGATAAGGATGGGGCCGAGCGGCGAGCGACGTCCTGCATCTTCCTCGCGAGACAGATTGGGGCGACGTGTGGGCGCGGGCGCCTGAGCACCCTGCGAGGGCACGTCGAGAATGCTGAAGGATGCCGTGCTGTCGGGGTCGATGGTATGGCGAGGTTGCGGGGTCTTTGCCGGCGAGATGGACATGTCGGCTGGCTCGCCGAGCGTGGCCGTAGCGTCGGCCTTGGCCTCGTCTGCCTCGGCCTGGGCCCAGGCCTGTTCAAAGGTTAGGGGCTCGACGGGGTCGAGAGCGGCGTCCGAGTCGGCGGCGACGACGTTGCCGGTCTCGTCCTCGTCGCTCGACACGTCACGCGGCGCGGGCTCGTCCCACTCTTCGTCCGGAGCCTCGCCCTCGCTATACCACCATTCAAAGTTATCAATATCCATACGGGGCGCCCCCTTGGCCTCGCAAATAAACACTTGCCAGCCTTATACCCCCAGATGGCACGGCGGCTCGCATGGAATGTAACAAAGGGACTATCCCTTTGTCACATTTTGCGTTTAGCCGTGGGCGATCTTGTTTCTCAGCAAGAAGTCGACCGCCCCTACGATTCTGATGCCGTCGATGTCTGTTGGATGCTCACCATCCCTGACGATCAGGATCTTCTCGTACGAATCAGGGATTTTTCCCAGCGTGTTTAGTTTGAGCGGTCGCAGCTCGCGCTCTCTGGTCGCCTCGGCATCGATCCGTTCGGTAACCTGGATATATTTACGGTCCGATCCCTCGCCGATTGCGACAAAGTCGATTTCCCCCGCGCGCAGATGGCCGCAAAACACTTCGTATCCTTCAAAGACAAGCTGGTTGTAGATAACGTTCTCGAGCATCCTTCCGCTATCGCTGCCTCTATATCCGTCAAGATAGCTGCGGATTCCCGTATCGGCTATGTAATATTTACCGCCTGTCTTGAGAAGCTCCCGCCCCTTGACGTCATACCTTTTTACCTTGGTAAACAGGTACGTCTCTTCCAGAGCGTCAATATACGCCGACACCGTCGATGCGTTGGTCTTACCGCCCGCCGATTCGTTGAGCGTCCCTACGATTTTGTTGACCGAGGTTTGATTGGAGATGTTGTCTGCCAGATACGCACAGAGCCGCTCGAGAACGCCGCGCTTGGTGATAGCTCCGCGACCTCTACGCGTCGCGCGCAATAGGATATCGCGCGCGACAATCGTCTGATAGAGGCTGCGGATGTAGTCACGGCACGGTTCGCGTCTCGGCTCGTCACGAGCCAGAAACGGCATGCCGCCATAGGTTATGTACTGCTCGAGCACGGTGTTTGAATTAAGGCGATCGCCCGTCTTGGAAACGAGCTCGGCCCTCTCGCCAAGCCCTTCGGCGACGACCGCATCAATCGAGCGAAAATCAAGATACTCGCCAAACGTGAGCGGCTGCATCTTGACCTCGATATACCGGCCCGAGATAAGCGTTGCAAGCTCGCTCGATAGCAAAAAGGCATTGGAGCCCGTGACATAGATATCGCACGGCAAATCGATTCGGAGCGAGTTAACCGCCTTTTCCCAGCCCTCGACATTCTGGAGCTCGTCAAAGAACAGATAGGGGCGATCGACACCGTCAACGCGCTCCCGAACCATGCGATAAAACGTCAGGTAATCTGTAATCCCCGCATACTCTAGAGATTCCATCTTGAAGGTCAGCAAACGCTCGGCCGGCACCCCCTGTTGCGCCAGGTGCTCCCTCATCATGTCCAATAACGTGGATTTGCCGCAACGGCGTATACCCGTCACGATTTTGATGAGGTCGGTATCCTGAAAAGCAATGAGTCGATCAAGATAGCGGCTTCGGCGAACGATGTTCATAGAGTCTCCCTAGCGCCCGGCCAGACGTAACATCTTATAAACTTGCATTATTTGCAAGTTTATAAGATGTTACCTTAGAAACTTGCAGATTTTGCAAGTTTATAAGAAATGGGCGTGGATGTGACAAAGGGACTGTCCCTTTGTCACATTGCGAGGGTGACGGGGATTTGGATGCAGCAGAAGTCCTCTTGGTGGGACTCGTCGTAGCTCGTGGTATCCAGGTAGCAAAAGTCGAAGGCGTTGCCGATGGGCTGGAGCGCGTGCTCGTCCATGCAGGCAACGATGGCGCGGATGCCCTCGGGCTCGTACGGCATACCCCAGCGGCTCATGCACAGATACGTGCCCTCGGGCAGCACTTCGATGCCGATCTCTGCCAGCTCGGCGGGATCGCTCGGCAGTAGCCCCTCGGCACCGCGCGGCAGCACGGCAAAGGAGCCGGCGCCGGCGATGGGGTCGTCGGAATGCAGCGCCTCGCGACGTAGCATGGCGCCCCAGCCGCGCATGGGGCGCGTGCCCGTCAACGTACGCATGCGCAGAATCGCCCGCATGAGCGTGGGGTGAAGCATCGAGCGGCCACGCTCGATATCGCCCGGGAACTCCTCAAAGACCACGTAGCGGCGCTCAAACTGCTTGAGCTCCGGCCTGCCCTCGCGCTCGCGCCAGTAAACCGCCTCGTCGTAAAAGCTCAGGCGCTCCTGCACGCTCGCGCGCTCGGCTTTGAGCTCGGCGATCTGCTCATCGAGCGCCTGCACCCGTGAGCGCAGGTGATCGGTCATCTCGCCAATGTCGAACGTCGAGGTCAGACGGTCGATCTCGTCGAGTTCGAGCCCCAGGTCGCGCAGCATGCAGATCAGACGCATGAGCGGGATCTGCGTGGGCGAATAGAAACGGTAGCCCTTTTCGTTAACCACGGCGGGCTTAAACAGACCGATCTTGTCGTAATAGATGAGCGTTTGGCGCGAAACGTTAAACAAGCTCGCCATCTCGCTAATCGCATACATGCCCGTCTGCATAGATCCTCCCGACACACCAAAGCCCGCCGCCCACAGGGGCAGCGGGCTCAAACACTACTCGTATCCTACCCTAAAGACGCCTATGACCAGCGCTTATAGTTTGCGCATGACACGCCGACGGCCTCGAGTGCCTTGGCGGCGATGTGATGCACCGCGTCGTCGAGCGTGACGGGGCCGTTGTAAAACGTGAGCATGGGCGGCATGAGCATGACGCCCGGTACGCGCGCCAGGCGCGCCATGTTGTCGACGTGAATGGCGCTGAAGGGCGTCTCGCGCACCATGAGCACCAGGCGGCGCTGCTCTTTCATCTGCACGTCGGCCGCACGCAGCAACAGATTGTCGCTGTAGCCGCTCGCGATGCCGGCGAGCGTCTTCATGGAGCAGGGTGCCACGATCATGCCATCGACCGGATAGGTGCCGCTTGCGATGGCGGCGCCGATATTCTTGTTGTCGTAGACCACATCGGCATGCGTGGCATACTCGTCGAGCGTCATGCCGAGCTCCTGCTCGATGGTGATCTCTCCCCCGCGCGTGACGACAAGCGCCGACTCGGCACCGGCCTGACGCAGACATTTGAGGCACTCAAGGCCCAGCGCGGCACCGCTGGCGCCAGACACGCCAACGACAATGCGACGGGGACGGCCAGAAGACTCAGGCATGACAACTCCTTAACTACTTGGTAGGGCTACTTACTAGAAAGCAATCTCCTTGGCCCACTTGTCTGTGTCGATCTCCATGAACTGCGAGCGGATGAAGTTCTTCTTGAGGTCGAACGGGACCGTGCAGTCGAAGATGGCCTTGCAGGCGATGCCGTGCTCGCGGATCGAAGGATCGAACGCGGGGTCGTTGGACGGGTCGAGCACGTGGCAGTGGCAGCCGGGGATGGTGATGAGGTCGACGTCGGCCTGGAAGCGCGTGGTCATGGCCCACATCACGTCGCTCATATCGAAGATGTCGACATCCTCGTCGACCAGAATCACATGCTTGAGCTCGGAAAATGCCGAGAAGGCGAGCATGGCGGCGTTGCGCTGACGGCCCTCGTCATTTTTGCTCGACTTCTTGAACTGCATAATGGCAACGAACTTGCCGCCGCCGCAGGGAGCAGCATGGACGTTGAGCAGGCGGCCCGGGATAGCGGTCTCGACCATCTTGTAGATGGAAGCCTCGGTGGGAATACCGGCCATGGACACGTGCTCGTGCGAAGGGCCGATGCAGCTCTCCATAATGGGGTTGACACGCGTGGTGACGGCGGTGATCTTGATCACCGGGCAGACCTTGGCGCCGCCGGTGTAGCCGGGGAACTCGGGCATGGCGTAGCCGTGGCCGTTGACGTCCTCGTTGATGGTCTCGTCGTGCATGAGGTAGCCCTCGAGCACGTACTCGGCATTGGCGATGCACTTCTGCGGAACGGTGACGCAGTCGGCAAGCTCGACGGCGTGGCCGCGCAGGGCACCGGCGATCTGCAGCTCGTTAAAGCCGAGCGGCGTGGTGGGCGCCTCGAAGCCACAGCACATGTACACGGCGGGATCCAGGCCGATGGAGATGGAGATGGGCATGTCCTCGCCGCGCTGGCAGTACTCGTCAAAGAACGCGCCCAGGTGACGGCTGCCGGGGGTAATCCACATGGCAAGCTTATCCTTGTCGACGCAGGAGAAGCGGTGGATGGTCACGTCGGACTGGGAGCCGTCGGGGCTCGTGCCATAGGCGAGGCCCATGGTGATGTAGGGGCCGCCGTCGACGGGCGTGTTGGTGGGAGCGGGGACGATCTTGCGCAGGTCAAAGCCCTCGTCGGTCGCCTTGTACACGACCTCCTGGCAGTCGACGTGCGTACCCTCGGCAATCTGCTCGGGCGCGATCAGGTTCTCGAAGCGCTTGCCGATTTCGAGGCCCAGGTGCTCCTCGTCCAGGTTGAGCAGGGCGGCAACGCGCTTGCGGCTGGCAAGCATGCCGATGCAGACCTTGGCATCGTCAAAGCCCTTGACGTTGTTGAAGACCATCGCCGGGCCCTCTTTGGTCGGGCGCATAACGGTGCCGCCGGCACCGACGTGGCGATAGACGCCCGAGACCTCGGCATCGGGATCGACCTGGGTGTCGGTCTCGAGCAGCTGGCCCGGCATCTCGCGCAAAAAGTCGAGCGCGGAGCGCAGGTCGTGGATCTGGGAAGCATCGGTAGTGGACATAGCATGCTCCTTTCGGGAGAGTGCCCGGCGGCGAGGATGCCGCCGGGCTGGGTAACGTAGTGGGGCCGCGACGCTCATAGATGGGACGCTCGGCCACTCGCAGTTCAAGCACTCGGCTGCTTACAGCCCAGCGCTCGACCGCTTACATCAGGCCAAAGAGATGGAACCAGGCGGCCTCGACCAGCACGACGATAAAGACGACCGCGGTGAGGGGAATACCCATGCGCATGGCCTCTTTGGAGGTGTAGCCGCCGGCGTCCTTGCCCTCGCCGATAAGGATCGGCAGGTTATGGAACGGCAGGATGTAGTGGATGTTGATGGACGTGAAGACGATGAGCGCCACGGCGAGCGGGCTCACGCTGGAGCCGGCCGCGAAGCTGATGAACGCCGGCACGCACACACCGAGCACGGCCATGACCGAGCCCATGAACATGTGGATGACCATGGAGAGCGCGGCGACAAGCAGGGCGAACAGGAAGATGTTCTCGGGCACGGAGCTGGGAAGCACGACATCGGCGATCCAGGCGTTCATGCCGGTGGCACCGCCCACGGAGCCCACGGCCATGGCAGCCGTCAGGAACATGAGGGACTTGATGTCGACAGCGCTCCAGCTGGCGGGGGTGAGGACCTCGCCGATGATGGGCATGGCGAGAGAAACGCCGATAGCCAGGGTAACCCAGCCGATGTAATCGCCCGAGACGGTGAGCCACAGCGCGATGGCGATGACAAGCCACACGATGGTGCGGATCTCCTTAACGGAGAGCTTGCCGAGCGCGGCCTGCTTGGCCACGATCTGCTCGCGATCGTAGACGAGCTCCTTGCTGGGCTTAAAGAGGAAGAGGCCCAGGAACAGGGTGCACAGCAGCGCAACCAGCATGGGCACGCTCATGTACAGGAACCAGTCGACGAAGGACGGGCTCATGCCGCCGGCCTCGGCGCTGTACTGCGCAACGAGCGGGTTGAGCGTGGAGTCGCCCGTCAGGAAGAACATGGAGCCCGGGGCGGCAGCGGCAAACACGAGGAAGCCGAGCTTGCCGCGGTCATCGTCACCGTAGCCGGCGGACTCGGCGATAACCGAGACGACGGCGAGGATGAGGAAGGCACGGGGGAACGGATGCGGGATCAGCAGCGACAGCACAAAGGTGAGCGCGAAGATCGAGATGATGAGCGACTTGGCGTCGCGCACGAACTTGAGCATGAACGCATAGGCGATGCGCTCGCCCAGGCCCGACTCCTTGACCGCGCTGGCGATGAGGTAGGCGCCGATGACGAGCCACATAGTGGCCTTGGTCCACGAGCTAAACGTGGAGGCGACCGTCGCCGAGATGCTCGCAGCGCCCGTGTCGTCCACGCACACCTTAAACAGAACGAGCAGCGCGCAGTAGAGCAGGCCCACAAAGCCTGGCTGCGCCACGCCACATGCCCAGAACACCACCGTGGCGAGCGTCAGTGCCAGACAGGTCTGACCGCCGACCGTGAGCTCGACCGTCGAGCTCAGCTCCGCCAAAGGAAGAAATTTCACCAGCAAAAAGACAACGATACCCAGCACAAAGCCAATTTCGCGCTTGGTGATCTTAAATGCCTTCTTTTCCGCTTCCATCTCCCCACCTTTCTTGTTGGGGGCGCTCCGAATTCGCAGCCACGTTGCCACTTAAAAAGGGGCGCCCGTTATCGGACACCCCTTACGTTGCGCTGTGTTGCGACAATACAGTCAAGCGGGATTTTTTAGATGGGAAGCGATCCTCTGGGCAAAAACCGTCACAACATTCGACGCTTTTCCTCGATTTCGAGATTTTCATCGAATGTTGTGACGGTTTGGATGTGGCAAAGGGACTGTCTTTTTTCACATAGCGAGGGCTGCGCGGATGGAGGGGACCTCCAGGGCCTCGCGGAGCCAGGGGGCCAGCTGCTCGGGGTGACCCTGCAGATAGCCGTCGAGCTCGGACGGGGCCACGCGGCGCACCTCCGAGATCTCCTCTTGGTTGATATGCAGCTCGCCCGGCTCAACATGGGCTGCGAACACCTCGCACCATTCGCACTCGCAGCGGCCGTCGCCGTGGTCCTCGCGGTACACCACGTGTCCGAGGTGCTTGAGCTGATCGGGCTCGCGCGTGATGCCAAGCTCTTCGTTGATGCGGCGAGCCGTCGCGGCGGTAACGTCCTCCCCGGGGAGCGGATGGCCGGCACAGCTATCGGCCAGCACCCCGCCCCACAGTCGTTTGAGAGGACTGCGGCGACAGAGCAGCAGGCGCGCGTCTTCGCCCCGGCCCTCGACCAGAAGCGTCAGAAATGCCTGATGCAGAATGTCCTCATCGGCATGGGCATCGATGCGGTCGACGGGGCCAAGCGGCTCGCCGGTCGCGGCATCGACCGCCACGACCTCGGCGCCCGCGCCGCCCTCATCCCAGCCGGCACGCAGAATGCGCGTGGCGGCTTCCTCGAGCGCGGCGATGAGCTCCTTGGTGGTGTCGAGCACGCGCTGCAGGTCGTCCTTGCTCGCCTGCTCGACATGAAAACCTGTGCTCGCCGTAACGGGCACGCTAAAGCGCGTGGCCAACGCCGCCGCGATATCGTGCGCCGGGATCTCGTCGCGATGGCACGGAACGGCCAGGATGCTCACCGTCGCCGTGCGGCCGGGCTCGGGACGCGGAATGGCCTGCGCCGTGGCGCCCAGGTGCGCGAACTCCGGCGAGCAAGCGTACACCGCCATGCCTTGCGGCGTCACCGTCAACTGGGCCTCGAGCGCAAACTTGCCCTCGCCCGCTGCAACCTTTGTCGTGTGCATACCCATGGGATCTCCTGTCGCCCGCGATGTACCTGAGACCATCTTCGCCTGTATTGCGACTATACAGGCAAGCGCAGCCTGCGACAAAGGGGGCAGGTACCTGACACATTCTGCTAGAGTTGCAGAGATTGAATCCCGCTTATTCATGCGACATTGGAGTGACAACCTTGACCGCCGCAACCACGTCTAAAAGTAAATCAACCGCCGCCGCGCTCTCCCCCGCGCGCACCAAGCTCTGCCTGGCGCTGCTCGTGCTGCTGGGATTCTCGCTCGGCTGCTCCGAGTTCGTGGTCATCGGCATCGAAAGTGACTTGGCGACGGAACTCGGCATATCGCTTGCCACTGCGGGCCAGCTCATCAGCGTTTTTGCACTGGTCTACGCCATCGCGACGCCGGTGCTTGCGCTCAGCACGGGGCGTTTCCGTCGTTACCAGCTGCTCGTGTGCTACAGCGTTATCTTTGTGCTCGGCAATCTGGTCATGGCGTTGGCGCCCAACTTCCAGGTGCTGTTTATCTCGCGCATTGTCCTGGGATCCGTCTCGGGCGCACTGCTCGCCGTGGGCGTGACGTACATCCCCGAGCTGCTGTCCCCGCAGCAAACTTCGCTTGCCATCTCGGTGGTATATGGTGCGTTTTCCGTGGCAATGGTCTCTGTCACTTCGATCGGCAAGTTCGTGGCCGACACGCTCGATTGGCACGTGGCCATGTACGGCACGCTGACCTTTGCCGTTTTGATCTGCGGAGCGCTCGTGGCGTTTATGCCGCGCGCTGGGCAAACCGACGAGCCTGCCACCTTTCGCGAGCAGGCGGGGCTTCTACGCGAACCGAGCATCATCACCGGCATGCTCATCTTTTTGTTTGGCGTGGGATCGGTCTATGTGTTCTACGGCTACGTGACGCCTTATCTTGAGCAGGTGCTGGGCATGGGCACTGTTCAGGCGAGTACCACGCTTATGGCCTACGGCGTGTTCTGCCTGATCTCGAACATCTTGGGCGGATGGATCGACGCGCGCTTTGGCATGAAGGCGCTGCTCGTGACGTTTGTGCTGCAGGCTGTGGCGTTACTCGGGTTGTTTGCTGTGGGCGGCACCATGCCGCTCGCGCTGGTCTTTGTCTTTAGCTTGGCGATGCTCATGTACCTGTTCTCGGTGTCGTGCATCACGCACTTTATGGACGTGGCGCGCAGCCGCCATCCCAAATCGATGGTGCTCGCGAGCTCGGTTGAGCCCATGGCGTTTAATGTCGGCATTTCGTTTGGCACCGCGGTGGGCGGCGCCGTGGTAAGCGGAGTTGGCATTGCATACGTAGGCGCAGTGGGCGCCGCGTTCTCGCTTGTGGCCTGGGCCCTTACGCTGGTGACGATTAAGCTGGCTCGCTGGGAGCGCAAGCGGGCGAGGGCGTAAGCGCAGATGCGATACTCGAGCTCGATGATGGCGATCGAAAGGAAACCGCATATGCAACGTGTACTGTTTATCTGCTATGGGAATATCTGTCGCTCGACGATGGCTGAGTCGGTGTTTACCGAGCTGGTGCACCGCGCTGGGCGCGCGGGCGAGTTTGTCATCGATTCTGCAGCGACCTCAACTGAGGAGATCGGCAACCCGCCGCACCACGGTACCGTTGCCAAACTGCGTGAAGTCGGGATTCCTGTCGTTGCCCACCGTGCGCGCCAGGTGCGTCGCGCGGAATATGGCGACTGGGATCACATTGTCTATATGGATGCTGAGAACGCGCGTGGCCTGCGTCGCATCTTTGGCGACGACCCCGACGGCAAGATTACGCGCTTGCTCGATTGGACCGAGCGCCCCGGCGACGTGGCCGATCCCTGGTACACCGGCAACTTCGACGCCACCTACCGCGATGTGCTCGCCGGCTGCACCGCTATGCTCGAGCAGCTGTAGGTTCGCGGGCGCGCGAGGTGCGCCATTGGCATAAAACGAGCGTGGATTATCTCCCGCATACAAATTGAGCGTGGATTTTCTCCCACTTTGAGCGTTCAAGTGCGCTCTAAACGGGAGAAAATCCACGCTCATTTTCTCGGTGGGAGAAAATCCACGTTCAACTACTCGTCGACGATCTCGGCGAGCCAGACGTTGAGGGTGTCGACCTCGGGGCAGCAGAACTTTGCCGTACCAGGCTCGTTGCCAGGCACGGTTCCGCCATAGCGCAGGATATCAATATAGGGAAAGCCCACATGGCAGGCCATGGCGCACATCTTGCCGCGGTCTCGGTCGAAGTCAAAGACGTCGCCCGGCTTGTGACCATGGTGGCAGCGGCACGCACCCAGCTGGTCCACGCAGCTCACGCGGATACGCGGACGCTTGCCACGCGGCGCGCTGAGCGGCTTGTTCTCGCCCGCAGGCTTGACGCCGCCCTCGCCAGCGTTACTCATGGTCGATCACGTCCAGGCAGGCCTCGATGGGAAGGCCGGCGGACTTATCCTCCTGGCCGGCATTGCGCTCGATAAGCTCAGCTACCACACGCATGGCATCGGACGTCGCGCGCTGCAGACTCCAACCGGCCATAACGCGGCCGACGAGCACCGCCGAGAACGTGTCGCCCGTGCCCGGGAAATAGACCGGAATGAGCTCAAAGGGAATCGTAAAGTACTCCCCCGCTACATGGTCGTAACCGATAACCGCGTTCGTGCCATTGACCACGGCGCTCGTAATGACCACCGACTTGGCACCCAACTCGCGCACGGCGTCCACAAGGGCGCGGGCCTCATCGGGCGTGATCTGCTCTGCAATAGGCGTATCGGTGAGCAGACACGCCTCGGTGTAGTTGGGCACCGCATAGTCGGCGCACTCGAGCAGGCTGCGCATGAGGCCGATCGTGGACTCGGGCACGCCGGCGTAGAGCTTGCCGTTGTCGCCCATGATGGGGTCGACGAACACCTTGGTGCCCTTTTGCGCGCGACGGTGGCAAAAGTCCGAGATGATACGCGTCTCTTCCTCGGTCACGATAAAGCCGGTCGAGATGGCGTCGAACTCAAAGCCGAGCTCCTCCCAGATAGCGAGGCTTTGGCGCACATACTCCGTGGTGTCATGGATGTAGAACTTGGGGTAGTTGAGCGTATCGGAAACGAGGGCCGTCGGCAGGTTGTGGATGCGATAGCCCATGTGCGACAGCACCGGCAGCATGGCAGAAAGCGCGACCTTGCCGTAGCCGCACATATCGTTAATCAGCAGCAGCTGAGTATTCTTCATGAGGGTCTCCCTTGTTTCGGGCGCGGCGCGGCAGCGCCACGGTGCGACTAAGTGTAGCGCAGGGGACGTTGTGAGCGGAGGCGAGCGGTGCGAAGTGCAAATTGTTGCGGAAAGGTTTCGGAAAATGATCCCTTTTCCTCCGTCCCCAAGGGATCACATGCACCGAAGCGGACCGTGGCGGAATCACAGGTTGAGGACGGACAGCGAAAACGTTCCTAAGCGAGCAAGGTGGCGCGAAAGAGGAGGGCATAGGCCTTGTGGCCATGCCCGACGATTGAACGCCAGATTGCCGCTTAGGAACGTTTGCAGCGTCGAGCCGTTACGCGGTTTGGTAAAACCGCGTAATCACTAGTTTGGTACCTTGACATTCATTTCTCATGCTCCTAGATTGGTTAGGCACAAAACAATTCCACTACCTAACTAAAGAAAGGAGCAACACTAATTCATGTGCGATGAACCTCTTAACCTTTGTTCGCACGAGCCCGGCGGCGACCCGTCACAGCCGGCGGATGCACCCGAAGCGGTTAGCTCAGAAGACAAGCTTGCCAAGCGCATCCTCAATGGCCTGGGCTTTTGCGGCCATTACATGCATTTTCATGGCGGAGGCGTGTCCGGCAAGGCGCCCATTATCTGCCTGCTGGCCAAGCAGCCCGGCGGCGAGATGTCGCAGCAGGAACTCGGCATGCACTTCGACCTCAAGCCGGGGTCGCTTTCCGAGATCCTGTCCAAGCTCGAGCTCAACGGCCTCATCGAGCGCAGCCGTAACCCCAAAGATCGACGGCAACTCACCATTCGCCTGACCGAAACCGGCCGAGAAAACGCCCGCATCGATCAGGCGGCCCGCATTCGCTTTAGAGAGCAGGCCTTTAGCGCGCTCACCCACGACGAGCGCGAGGACCTCGCCGAAATGCTCGAGAAAATCCGCGTAACCTGGGAGGAACTGGATGATTAAAACCCTTATGGGCAGCATCCGCGATTACATGAAGGTCACGATCGCCACACCGCTGCTGGTGCTTGGCGAGGTAATCTGCCAGATGATGATCCCGTTTATCACCGCCGACATGATCGACGCCATCAAGGACGGCACCGCCGTTACCGAGATGCTGCCCACCGCCGGCCTTCTGGTGCTCATCGCGCTGACGTCGCTCGCCTTTGGCGCCGCCGCGGGCATCACCTGCAGCCATGCGAGCTGCGGCTTCGCCAAGAACCTGCGTCACGACCTGTTCTACAAGATCCAGACGTTCAGCTTTGCCAACATCGATGAGTTCTCGAGCTCCTCGCTCGTCACGCGCCTCACCACCGATATCAACAACGTGCAGCAGGCCTTTATGATGATCATCCGTATCGCCGTGCGCGCGCCGCTGGTATTGATCTTCGCCTTTACCATGGCGTTTATCATGGGCGGCAGCGTTGCCATGGTCTACCTGGTCATCATTCCGCTGCTGGGCTTTGGACTGTTCTTTATCATCTTTAAGGTGCGCCCCATCTTCTCGCGCGTCTTCCACAAGTACGACGCGCTCAACGAATCCGTTGAGGAAAACGTCACCGGCATGCGCGTGGTCAAGAGTTACGTGCGCCAGGACTACGAGAAGGAGAAGTTCGCCACCGCCGCGCGCGACGTCCAGATGGACTTCACCCGCGCCGAGAAGCTGCTCGCCTTCAACAACCCCATGATGAACATCTGCGTCAACGGCGCGTTCGTCGTCATCATCTACCTGGGTTCCAAGCTCATCATCACGAGCCAGGGCACCCTGTTCGACGTGGGCCAGCTCTCCTCGACCTTTACCTATGGTTTCCAGATTCTCATGAGCCTGATGCAGCTGTCGATGATCTTTGTCATGGTGACCATGGCCGACGAATCGGCACACCGCATTACCGAGGTGCTGGCTGCCGAGCCCACGATCGCCGATCCCGCCGAGCCCGTGCTCGAGGTTGCCGACGGCTCCATCGACTTTGACCACGTGAGCTTTAAGTATTCCGAGTACGCGAAGCGCCAGGCGCTCGACGATATCGACCTGCATATTACGAGCGGCGAGACCATCGGCATTATCGGTGGCACCGGCTCGGCCAAGTCGACGCTCGTAAACCTGATCGCCCGCCTGTACGATGTCACGGAGGGCACCGTGCGCGTCGGCGGCGTGGACGTGCGCGACTACGACCTGGACGCGCTGCGCCACCAGGTAGCCATGGTGCTGCAGAAAAACGTGCTGTTTAGCGGCACCATCGCCGAGAACCTGCGCTGGGGCGACCCGAACGCCACCGACGAGGAAGTCCGCGAGGCCGCACATCTGGCCTGCGCCGACGAGTTTGTCGACGGCTTCCCCAAGGGCTACGACACCTGGATTGAGCAGGGCGGCTCCAACGTTTCCGGCGGTCAGAAGCAGCGCCTTTGCATCGCGCGTGCCCTGCTGCGTCGCCCCAAGATCTTGATCCTGGACGACTCCACGAGCGCCGTCGACACCAAGACCGACGCCAAGATCCGCGAGGGCCTGGCGAGCTATCTGCCCAACACGACCAAGCTCATCATCGCCCAGCGCATCAGCTCCGTGCAAGACGCAGACCGCATCATTGTCATGGAGGGCGGCCGCATCAAGGACATCGGCAACCACGACGAGCTGCTTAAGACAAGCGAGATCTACCGAGAGACCTTTACCTCGCAAAACAAGATGTCTGCCGAAGGTACGCAAGACGCCGACGACGTCTCTGGCGACGCGAACACGGTGACAGACAACACCGACATGACCGCAACGCAAGCTCAGACCCAGGAAGGAGGCGAGGCACATGAGTAAGGCAGCTACCGCCGAGCGCGCACGCAACCGCAAGGGTGGCACCATGACGCGCCTCATCAAGATGCTCTTTGGCTTCTACCCGGTGCTTTTGCCCCTCGTCGTCGCCGGCGTGGTGCTCTGCGCCATCATCAATTCCATCGGCGCGACGTTTCTCCAGAGCGCGCTGCAAGTCATCAGCGAATCATGGCAGTCGGGCGACTGGACGGCCGCGCAGCCCAAAATTCTGAAGCTTGTGACCACCCTCGGCTGCATCTACGCCGTGGGCGTCGCGTCTTCGCTCTTCTGGAACCGCGCCATGGCCGTCATCACGCAGGGCTCGCTCGAGAAGCTGCGCGAGAAGATGTTCAACCGCATGCAGGACCTGCCGATTCGCTACTTCGACACGCACCAGCGCGGCGACATCATGAGCCACTACACCAACGACATCGACACGCTGCGCCAGATGATCAGCCAGTCGCTGCCCAACCTGCTCATGACGATCATCGTCATCGTCACCGTGTTCTTCATCATGCTGTATTACAGCGTGTGGATGTGCCTGGTCATCATCGCCGGCGTCACCTTTATGGCCTTTATGACCAAGCTGCTCGGCTCCAACTCCGCGCGCTTCTTTATCGCGCAGCAGACCGAGCTCGGCGTGGTCGAGGGCCATATCGAGGAAGTCATGAACGGCCAGAAAGTCGTCAAGGCGTTCTGCCACGAGGCTGCCGCCGAGGCCGACTTTGACGAGCGCAACGAGAAGCTCTTCGAGGTCTCGCAGAAGGCCAACATGTACGCCAACATCCTCATGCCGATCCTCGGGAACCTGGGCGACCTGCTCTACGTGCTGGTCGCGCTGGCCGGTGGCATCTTCCTG
Source organism: Collinsella aerofaciens (assembly GCF_041537385.1). Lineage (GTDB taxonomy): Bacteria > Actinomycetota > Coriobacteriia > Coriobacteriales > Coriobacteriaceae > Collinsella > Collinsella aerofaciens_BV. The sequence goes on along the minus strand of NZ_JBGORS010000008.1, from coordinate 28,088 downwards.
GCGCTGGGCGTGCCCAACCTGAGCCTCTCGGGCCTGCCGCTCTCGATCGCCGTGGTGGTACCGTTCCTCAACATGACCAAGCAGTTCTGTGGCCAGATCGGCCAAATCTCGATGCAGATCAACGCCGTGGTCATGGGCCTTGCCGGCACCGAACGCATCTTTGAGCTGCTCGACGAGGAGCCCGAGGCCGACGAGGGCTACGTGACGCTTGTCAACGCGCAGGTGAACCCCGAGACCTGGGAGCTCGAGGAGGCCGACCACCACACCGGCATGTGGGCGTGGAAGCATCCGCACCGCGCGACCGGCGAGATCGAGTACGTGACACTGCGTGGCGACCTGGTCATGGACAACGTGGACTTTGGCTATACGCCCGACCACGAGGTGCTGCACGGCGTGTCCGTGTACGCCAAGCCGGGTCAGAAGGTCGCGTTTGTCGGCGCCACCGGTGCCGGTAAGACGACCATCACCAACCTCATCAACCGCTTCTACGACATTGCCGACGGCAAGATCCGCTACGACGGCATCAACGTCAACAAGATTCGCAAGTCCGACCTGCGCCGTTCGCTGGGCGTGGTACTGCAGGACGTGAACCTGTTCACCGGCACCGTGATGGACAACATCCGCTACGGCAACCTGGATGCGACCGACGAGGAGTGCATCGCGGCAGCCAAGCTCGCGGGCGCGGACGACTTTATCACCCGCCTGCCCGACGGCTATGACACCATGCTCACCGGCAACGGCGCCCAGCTGTCGCAGGGCCAGCGCCAGCTGATTTCGATCGCGCGCGCCGCCGTCGCCGATCCGCCGGCAATGATTCTGGACGAGGCCACGAGCTCCATCGACACCCGCACCGAAGCCATCGTGCAGGCGGGCATGGATAAGCTCATGGAGGGCCGCACGACGTTTGTCATCGCGCACCGCCTTTCCACCGTGCGCAACTCCGACGCGATCATCTGTCTGGACCACGGCCGCATCATCGAGCGCGGCAACCACGACGAGCTGATCGCCAAGCGCGGGTATTACTACCAGCTGTACACGGGTGCGTTTGAGCTCGAGTAGATAGGCTTGTTCCACGGAGGTCTCCCAGGCGGGCCGGGGTGTAACCTCCGTGCTCAAACATTCTCGCTTCGCTGCGAAACTGCGCGCGGAAGTTACACCCCGGCCCGCCTGGGAGACCTCCTGCGCGCAATCAGCCCGTCGTTTAAAACGGAATAAAAGTTAGTGAGGCCCTGGCCGTTTGGCCAGGGCCTCGTTTTGTTAGTCTTTTTGGGACGGGGCTTTTTAGCTACCCTGTGCCAAATACGGCGTCATGCTTCGACGGCACCAGATTGGGTAGCTAAAAAAGCCCCGTCCCAAAAAGACTACTCATCCCAAATGAACTAGTTGAGGAGTTGGGCCATGGCGTTGACGAATTTTTGGACTTGGAGGGTTGGCTCGAGCGGGTAGTGCAAAAAGACCGGCACCTCGCGGCCGCACAGGAACGGCACGCCCACAAAGGCCGGGTGCACCCCCGACCACGCCCCGCAGGTGAGCACCGCATCGCCCTTTTCCTCCGCCTCGTTAAAGAGCGCAAAGTCAAAACTGTCCACGTCGATCACGTCCACGCCGCCATCGGCCAAAAGATCGATGCGCAGGCTGTCCATAGCGTCGTTGCCGTGACGGAGCACGCGCAGGCGCATGCCCTCCAGGTCGGCAACCGTGATGCGCGTCTTGCGCGCAAGCGGGCTCGTGCGCGGCACATCAATATAAAACGGTACGTTGACGATAAGGAGCTTTTGGCAGGCGTCACCCCAGCGCGGGGTCGAAAAACTCGACTGCACCACATCGACCTCGCGGCCTAAGCTGCGCATAACGGCCTCGCGCTCGTCGTAGAGGTCGCTCACCGGCACGATCTCGAAGCGCAACGATGGCTCCAGCTCGTGTACGCCCGTCCACATCGACAGCGTTTGGCGCCCCGGGCACATCATCGACACGCCCAGGCGCACGGCACCGCCATCGCCCGCCGCGCGTCGGGCACGGCGCAGCGCGTCCTCGGACTGCCGCATAATCGAGCGCGCGTCGTCCACCAGCAGAGCGCCCGCCGGCGTCACCTTGACGCCCGAGTGCGAGCGTTCGAACAGCGTAATACCGAACTCCGCCTCAAAACCCGATACCTGCTTGACGAGTGCCGGCGTCGACACACGCAGCTTTGCCGCCGCCCGTGAGAAGCTTCCCAGCTCCGCGGCGGCCGATATGGCCTCGAGTCGTCGATCGTACACGTCAATCTCCTGTTTCCAGACGCATGGCAATGAACTGCCGAAGGGGGTCGTTTTCGCAGGTTACGCGCTCAATTGAGCATAAACTGCACCGTACGGTGTAAACCTGCGGTTAACGCTATTCTAACAAATATGCAATTCACCTGCGCAAATGCAAAGCATACGATAACCAGCGAAAACCACGTGGGTCGATTAATGGGAGCGACCCACAGGGAGGCACAAGAAGGGAAGTTCCTATGAGCAATTGGCTTAAGCTCGAGGGCGATGTCTGCGCTGTGACTGGAGCGCTCGGCGGTATGGGCGTCGAGATTTGCCGCGAGTTCGCCCGCAACGGCGCCAACGTCGTCCTGCTCGACCTGGACGAGGAAAAGGTCAAGGCCGCAGCCGCCGACCTCGCCGCCGAGTTTGGCATCCACGCCGAGGGCTACAAGATGAACGCCACCGACGAGGCCGAGGTTCAGGCCGCCGTCGACGCCACCATCGCCGACTTCGGCCGCGTCGACGTTCTCGTCAACACCGCCGGCATCCTGCGCTTCGCAGCCATGGAGGACCTGCCGCTCTCCGACTGGAACGAGGTCATCAACGTCAACCTCACCGGCTACTTCATCACCTCGCAGCGCTTTGGTCGCGAGATGATCAAGGCCGGGCAGGGCCGCCTGGTGCACATCTCGACCGTCGCCAGCCACTCCCCCGAGACGTTCTCGGGCGTGTACAGCTCCACCAAGGCCGGCGTCAACATGATGTCCAAGATGCTCGCCGCCGAGTGGGGTCCCTACGGCGTGCGCTCCAACTGCGTCGAGCCCTGCTTTGTTAAGACCCCCATGTCGGCGAGCTTTTACGCCGACCCCGAGGTCGAGAAGAGCCGCAGCCGCCTCATCGCCACGCGCCGCATCGGCGAGGTCAGCGATATCGCCAACGCTGTCATGTTCCTGGCGTCCAAGCGCTCGGACTTTACCACCGGCGACGCCATCAAAGTCGATGGCGGCTTCTCCAATATGATGGGCGACCTCACCGCCAAGCCCGGCGGTCGCCGAGCCTTTGCCGACAACTACCTCAAGAACAAGGGCGTCGAGCTTTGGTCCGACGAGTCCGGCGTCGCGAAGCCGACTGACCAGTAAACCAACCTGACAGGGAGGCCCGCGGACACGCCCGCTCCTCCCCCCGTATCGATTAGAAAGAGTCCAATGGCTTCCACCAACTCCAACAAGGGCCGCGCCGTCGTGCTTTCCGCCGCGTGCGTCACCATGTTCTTCATCAGCTCCATCGCGCTGTATTCCGTCGTAAGCAAGAACCTGCTCGCCGTCTACCCCGAGTGGTCCAGCGCCCTTACCTGGGCTTTCCCGGTCTTTCAGACCATCATGGCCGTGACGGGCATCTTCGCCGGCCGCATCTCCGATAAGATCGGCCCGCGCAACGTCGTAATCGCCGCCGCCGTGTGCTACGGCGTGGGCTGGTTCATGTCCGGCACCGTCACCGACCCGTGGCAGTTCTACCTGTGGTTCTCGCTCATCGCCGCCATCGGCAACGGCCTGGGCTACAACCCGGCGCTCACCACCGGCCAAAAGTGGTTCATCGACAAGAAGGGTCTCGCCTCCGGCATCACCCTGGCCGCTTCGACCGCTGGCCCCGCCGTGCTGTCCCCGGTGCTCGCCTCGCTGCTCATCCCGAGCCTGGGTATCTTTGGCGCCCTTAAGGCACTCGGCGTCATCTTCTTTGTGATGATCGCCGCCTCCGCCCTGTTCCTGAAGGCCCCCGAGGCCGGTTGGCTGCCCGAGGGCTTCGAGGCCCCCAAGGGCGGCGCGCACGCCGGCACCTTCGGCGACCTCACCCCGGGCGAGATGGTCAAGACCCCGCGCTTCTGGATCCTCATCGTCACCTTCGCCTTTGCCGCCACCGCGGGCACCCTGCTCGTGGGCAAGGTTGCCTCCATCGCCGCCGTCCAGCTCTTCGCCGACCCCACGAGCGCCGCGGCCGTCGCCCTCGGCGGTGTGGTGGTCTCCGTCAACACCTGTGCCAACCTGGTCGGTCGTCTGTCCTTTGGCCAGATCATCGACAAGCTCGGCGCCTACAAGTCGCTGCTCATCAGCCTTGTCGTCACCATCGTCGCGCTCGTCATCATGTCGATGAGCTTTACGCAGAGTATGTTCTTTGTGGCGCTCGCCCTGCTCGGCTTTAGCTTTGGCGCCCTGCTCGTCATCTACCCGCCGCTCACCGGTGGCGCCTTCGGTACCAGCAACATCGGCGTCAACTACGGCATCATGTTCTTGGGCTACGCCGCTTCTACCTGGATCAGCCAGCCCATCACCGCCGTGCTGTATCACGCCGAGGCCGGCAGCGCCGCCTACCAGCAGTCCTTCTACGGCGCCATTGTGATCGCCGCCATCGCCGTCGTGCTCACCGTCTACATGATGGTCTCCGACAGCAAGAAGAAGTCCGCCTAGTTTTGCTTGACGCGACAAGGGCCGTCCTCTTGTCGCATTCCACCGGTCACCAGTATTAAGGAGTCGAAATGTCTGAGCTCAACCCCGTCCGCATTGCCGTTATCGGCGCCGGCGCCATGGGCCGCAACCACATCCGCTTTGTTACTGAGGAGCCCGAGGCCGAGCTCGTCGCCATCGCCGACGCCTTTGAGGGCGCCCGCGCCACGGCCGAGGCCGCCGGCGTGCCGTTTTACACCGATCCCGCCCAGATGATGGACGAGGTCAAGCCCGAGGCCGTCATCATCGCCACCCCCAACGACCTGCATCTGGGCGTTGCCCGCGAGGCCGTGAAGCGCAACATCGTGCCGCTGGTCGAAAAGCCGATCTCCAACGACCTCGAGGATGCCCAGGCCTTCGCCGCCGAGGCCGAGACCGCCGGCGTGCCCGTGCTCGTGGGCCAGCACCGTCGCCACAACCCCTTCGTCAACAAGGCCAAGGAGATCATCGAGTCCGGCGAGCTGGGCAAGCTCACCGTGTCGAGCTTCCATTACATGATCTATAAGAACGATGAGTACTTTGACGTCGAGTGGCGCCGCAAGAAGGGTGCCGGCCCGATCCTGGTCAACCTGGTGCACGACGTCGACCTGCTCCGCTACCTGCTGGGTGAGCCCGTTGCCGTCCAGGGCATGCAGTCCAGCGCCGCCCGCGGTTTTGAGACCGAGGACTCCGCCGTGGTCAACGTTCGCTTTGCCGACGGCGCGCTCGCGAGCATGACCATCTCCGACGCCACCGCCAGCCCCTGGAACTGGGAGGCCACCGCTCGCGAGGATCCGCAGTACCGTCCCTTCGACGCCGACGCCTACTTTATCGGCGGAACCTTGGGCGCCCTTTCGCTGCCCCGCCTGCACCAGTTCTCCTACGACGGCGCCTCCAACTGGCACAAGCCGCTGCAGATGGAGATCCCGGCCGTGGACCCGGCGCTGCCGCACAAGATGCAGCTCAAGCACTTTGTGAAGGTTGTCCGCCGCGAGGTCGAGCCCGTCGTGACCCCCGCCGACAACGTCAAGACGCTCACGCTTCTCAACGCCATCAAGGAGGCCGCCGAGACCGGCCAGCTCGTCGAGCTGTAACGCCTTAAGAGCGGCCGCGGCAGAAACCCCATGCCGAACCCTTCGGTCCGCCACCAACAAGCCCCTCTTCTTTGCCCCGCGAGCAGCCTCCTGCCCGCGGGGCCTTTTGCTACCTTGCCGACGATTTTTCTGGGGCGGGGGCTATTTTGCACCTCGGCTTGATTCGTTCGCCACGAAACGCGCCTATCTACTACGTTTAACCGATCACCCTTAACCATGCCAAATTTCGCGGAATAAAAACCGCAGGTAGACGGGTTGCGCATTTTCGGAAAACCGGGGGATGGTCGACCCACACGGTTCAAACGTAGTAGATAGGCCGCTTTCGTGGTTCCGCGCCAAAACAGTCTTTTTTGGGCGAAGTGGCAGGTGGTATCCTTGGTAGCTCTGTGCTGCAAACGCACCTTAAACGCAAGGAGTCCCATGGATCTTATCGCCCAGCTCGCCCGCGAGCTCAACCTTAAGGCCGCCAACATCGAAGCGGCCGTCAAGCTCATCGACGAGGGCAACACCATCCCCTTTATCTCGCGCTACCGCAAGGAGGCCACGGGCGGCATGGATGACGTCGCCCTGCGCGCCCTCGACGAGCGTCTGTCATACCTGCGCAATCTTGAGCAGCGTAAAGAGGACGTCATCCTGCTCATCGACGCCCAGGGCAAACTCACGCCCGAACTCGAGCAGCAGATTCGCGAGGCCACGCAGCTCCAGCGCGTCGAGGACCTCTACAAGCCCTGCCGCAAAAAGCGCATGACCCGCGCGCAGAAGGCCCGCGAGGCAGGCCTGGAGCCACTCGCCAACATGATCATCATGCAGGCCTCGGCCAAGGGCAGCGCGCTCGACGCTGCCGCGGCATACGTCAACGAGGATGCTGGCTTCGACACGCCCGAAAAGGCGCTCGCAGGCGCGGCGGACATCGTGGCCGAAACGGTGGCCGAGGATCCCGAGAACGTCGCCGACCTGCGCGCCTTTACGCAAAACACCGCCGACATCGTCGTCGAGGCCACCGACCCCGCCGAGAAGACCCCCTACGAGCCGTACTACAGCTATGATGAGCCGCTGCGCCGTATACCCAACCACCGCGTGCTGGCTATCGACCGCGGTGAGCGCGAGGGCAAGCTCCGCGTGCGCGTAAACGTCGACGGCGCCGCCGCCACGGCGCGCCTCGGCAGCCGTTGGCCCCGCCGCCAAGGCGTCTTCGCGCCCGTCTTTGACGCCGCCATCGCCAACGGCTACAAGCGCCTCATGGCCCCCTCGCTGGAGCGCGAGGCCCGCGCCAAACTCACCGTTCGCGCTCAAACCGAGGCCATCAACGTCTTTGCCAAGAATCTCGAAGGCCTGCTCTCAGCACGCCCCGTGCGCGGCGCCCGCGTGCTCGCGCTCGACCCGGGCTACCGCACCGGCTGCAAGGTCGCCGTCATGGACGAGACCGGCAAGCTACTCGACCACGGCGTGGTCTACCCCACCAAGCCGCGCCACGACGTCGACGGCACCAAGCGCGAGCTCGCCCGCCTCGTCAAGAAGGACGGCGTCAACACCATCGTCATCGGCAACGGCACCGCCAGCCGCGAGACCGAGGAGGTCGTCTCGGAGTTTATTGCCGAGCAGGCGCCCAGCCTTCGCTACACCATCGTCAACGAGGCCGGCGCGTCGGTGTACTCCGCCTCCGAGCTCGCCAGCCAGGAATATCCCGACCTGGACGTCACCGTACGTGGCGCCATGAGCCTGGGCCGCCGCCTGCAGGACCCGCTGGCAGAGCTCGTCAAGATTCCGCCCCAGTCCATCGGCGTGGGCCAGTACCAGCACGACCTCGACCAGGCCGAGCTTTCACGCACCCTGGGCCACGTGGTGGAGGACGTCGTTAACCGCGTGGGCGTCGACGTCAACACCGCAAGCGCAAGCCTGCTGGGATACGTATCGGGCATTACACCGAGCGTGGCCAAGAACATCGTGGCATACCGCGAGGAAAACGGCGCCTTTACCGATCGCCGTCAGCTTAAGAAGGTCCCCAAGCTGGGACCCAAGGCATATCTCAACGCCGCGGGCTTCCTGCGCATCAGCGGCGGCAAGAACCCGCTCGACGCGACAAGCGTCCACCCCGAAAGCTACGAGGTGGCCACGGCCGTCCTGGAGCGCGCCGGCGTTGCGGCAAGCGAGCTCAGCCGCGGCGGCGTGCCCGACATCGAGCGCCGCCTGGGCAGCATATCGACACTGGCAAGCGACCTGGACTGCGGCACCCTCACGCTCATCGACATTGTCAACGAGCTCAAGAAGCCCGGTCGCGACCCGCGCGACGACGCACCCGAGGTGGTCTTTAGCCGCTCAGCGCTTTCCATCGACGACCTGGAGCCCGGCATGGAGCTCAAGGGCACGGTGCGCAACGTCGTCGACTTTGGTGCCTTCGTCGACGTGGGCGTGCACCAGGACGGCCTCGTGCACATCTCCAAGCTGGCCAACCGCTTTATCAAGCACCCGAGCGACGTGGTGCGCGTCGGCGACACGGTCAAGGTGTGGGTCGAGAAGGTCGATCGCGACCGCAAGAAGATCTCCCTCACCATGGTGCAGGGGAAGTAAACCGCCAAAGCAAGGGTCCCCCCTCTCGCGACGTGCAAAATCGCGAGTATTCTGCAGATTCCACCGTTCCGGATGCCCCTCAGAGACGAAAAAGCAAGAAACAGCCCCCGTTTTAGCGTCATCAGAGCCAAAACGGGGGCTGTTCCGTGCTTCAACCAGATGGTAAAAGCCTTTACCTTGCTGAATACTCTCGATTTTGCACGGCGCAGGCGGGGGTACCTTTGTCCACGGCAGGATATGGGAGCCTATCACCAACCTACCGGCAAGCTCGTGTCGGCAGCCCCGGCCTTTCCTTTGCCTAGCGCGACCCTCGCGAAGCGCGTGAGCGATAGGGAAAGGAAAGGCCGGGGCGAGCAGCCCGCGGCGTAGTCAGTGTTCGCGTTACGGCAGGATATGGAAACCGAGCGCGGCGATATCCTTGGCAAAGCCGCGCACGGTGTCGAGCGAGACCTCGTACGGGTCGCGACCGATGTTCTTGCGCTTGGCCAGGATGCTGTTGGGCACCGTGATGATCTGGCAACCGCATCCTTCCGCCTGGTATATGTTGATGAGCTCGCGCGTGGACGCCCACAGGACCTCGCAGTTGGGCTTGGTGGCAGCCTTCTTGACCGACTCCGTCATAAACGGAATGGGATCGACGCCGGTGTCGGCGATGCGGCCGGCAAAGAGCGAAATAATGGACGGCGTCTCGGCGTCAACGGCCTCGACCATCTCGTCGACCTGCTTAGGCGTAAAGATGGTAGTGACGTTGACCTTGATGCCGTCGGCCGAAAGCTTGCGGACCAGCTCGGCGGTGGACTCGCCCTTGGTAGTCACGCACGGAATCTTGACGTAGACGTTCTCGGCCCAGGTAGCGATCTCGCGGGCCTCGACCTCCATGGTCTCGACGTCGTCGGCAAAGACCTCAAACGACACGGACACATCGGTGATGTGGGCCAGGACCTCCTTGGCAAACGCACGGTAATCCGTCACGCCGCCCTTCTTCATAAGGGACGGGTTGGTCGTGAAACCCTGAACGTTGCCGTTCTCGTACATGTCGAGCATGCCCTCGAGGTTTGCACCGTCAGCGAACACCTTGATTGCCATCTGCCTGATTCCTTTCGCTTGCACATGGACGTTAAACTGCTAAACACTTTACCTATGTTTATCAAGGCGTGAGCTGCGGGTTTTTATCTTCTCGGCGAACGGTATAAACACCTCAGTGTTTGGATTGATAAATCGATTGAGCATGCAAAAGCAAAGAGTCGCAGTTTGAGCAAACGTCAGAAGGCGGGATTCATTAGATGAGGCCGAAATGCTGCATCGCTGAGACGGTGCCATCGTGTGCGACATCGTCGGTCACGTAGTCGGCGACCGCCTTGACCTCGGGCATGGCGTTACCCATGGCCACGGCCGTCTCGACGGCGGCGAGCATGCCCAGGTCGTTACCCGAATCGCCAAAGCCAAAGGTGCACGCGTTGCCAGTGCGGCCCAGATACTCCAGCGCTCGCGCCACGCCCACGCCCTTGTCGATGCCCTTGGGGCTCAGCTCGCGATTCTGGCCACCGGTGTTGCACAGCTCAAACTCGCGATCGATAAAGCCATCATCGTTGGCCACGCGAGCCAGGTCGCACGCGTTAATGCACACCTTGCCTACGCGCAAATGCCCATCGACGCGCATCTGATCAACGCCATGCACCACGCCGGCGCCTAGCAGAAATGACTGTTCGACACCAACCGGCTCAAGTGAATAGGTGGCACCGTTCGTCTCGAACAACGCCTCGCCGCCCGCCATAGTAATGCGACGCGCGAGCTCCTCAACAATGTCCTCGTCAAAGCAGTCCTCGTGTACCACGCGGCCTTCGACCTCGAGCGTAGCGCCCGCCATGGCAACGACGCCCGCGGGGTCGAGCGCACGCAGACTATCGGCGATGAGCCACAGGGGGCGACCCGTGCAGATAAACGCCTTGTGCCCCGCGTCGCGCAGACGATGAAACGCCTCGACGACCGTCTGCGAAGGGTGAACCGCCGAAAAGTCCTTATCGGTCATATCGTCGGGATCGAACGACGTCAGCGTGCCGTCCACGTCAAAAAAGAGCACGGCGGAATCGGGGCACGCATCAATCATATGGGTTCCTTTCGAGGATAAGGGCAAACGAAGCATCCATCATATAATGGAGCGACGCAACCAGAGAGGTCACCCATGGAATTTTACGCAAGCTGCCCCGAGGGCTTTGAATCCGCACTCGCCGACGAGCTTAAACGGCTCGGGCTTTCGCATGTCCGCCGCCTAAAAGGCCGCGCTACGTTTGAGGGCGAGCTCGAAGAAGGCTACCGTGCCTGCCTGTGGTCGCGCCTGGCCAGCCGCGTGTTTGTGGTGCTTGGGCGCTTTGAGGCGCAGGATGCCGATGAGTTGTACGACGGCGTTTACGACATCGCCTGGGAGAGCATCATCCGCCCCGGCGCCACCATCGCCATCACCGCCCGCGGCTTGACCGAGCAGCTGCGCAACACGCGCTTCTCGGCTCTGCGTGCCAAAGACGCTCTGTGCGACCGTCTGGCCGAGACCACGGGCCGTCGCGCCGATGTCGATGCCGCCGACCCCGATGTTCACCTACTGCTTTCGCTGCGCCAGCGCCGCGCGAGCATAAGCCTGGACCTTTCGGGCGACCCGCTGTTCAAACGCCTGCCGGCCGCTGCGACCCGTGCCGGCGAGGGCGCGCACGTGCTGCGCCCCGACTACGCCGCCCTGGTGCTGGCGCAGGTCGGCTGGACCGCACTGTGCGAGCATGAACTGACGGCCGATGATTACGAGAATGAAGCCCTGCCCACGCTGATCGATACCTCGTGCGCCGGCGGCGGCCTGTTGCTGGAAGCCGTGAACATTCTGACCGACCGCGCCCCGGGCGCCACACGCGAGCGCTGGGGCTTTGAGGGCTGGCAGCTGCACGACGCCGCCCTGTGGGAGCAGCTGCTTGCCGAGGCGCGCGAGCGCGAGGCGGCAGCGCGCGAGCGCCAGGCGCGCATCGTGGCCGCAGACATTGACCCCGCCGCCCGCAAGACTGCCGAGCGCATGGTCAAGTGCGCCGGCTACAAGCGTTTTGTCGATTTTTGTGCCGCCAAGTCCGCCACCGTGCTGGACCACGCAGGTGCCGTTGCCGGTGCCGCCGTAGTCGCGGATACGACCGAGACACCGCTTCCGCTCATGCACGACGCAATGACGCTCATCGGTGAGCTGCGCCGCGCGCCCGAGCTTGCCGCGGCGCCGGTCACCGCGCTCACCCGCGATGGCCTTATGGCCCGCGCGCTCCACGCCGAGCCCGCGCGCTCCATCGCCGTCATGCCCAACAACGAAGAGGCGACCGTCGAAGTCTGGCCTTCGCTCGACCACGCCGCCGCAGCGTTTGAGGCTGCGAACAGCGCAAACGCCGAGGGCGAGACCGCGGACGCCGACGACGTCATCAGCGACGAAGCCGCCGGCGCCCTCATGCCCGAGCCTGCCGCCACGCTCGACCTGGGTGACGGCAAGCCGCTGCCCGTGCTCATCCCCGAGTCCGAGCAGTTCGCCAACCGCCTGCGCAAGAACGCCCGCCTGCGTCGCAAGTGGGCAAAGCGCGAGGGCGTGAGCTGCTACCGCGTCTACGATGCCGACCTGCCCGATTACTCTGCCGCCATCGATCTGTACGAGGGTTGCCCGCAGACGCCGGGCCGCTGGCTCGTCATTGCCGAATACGCCGCGCCCAAGACCATCGACCCCGCACTGGCCCAGGCCCGTATGCTCGATATTCTGGCCATCGCGCCGCGTATCTTGGATGTTCCGGCCGAGCACGTGCACGCCAAGGCCCGCATGCGCTCGCGCGGCGGCTCGCAGTACGGCAAGCAGGGCGCCGACAAGGGCGGATCGGGCGAACGCGCCAACATCGAGCGCCGTCGACTGCCGCTCATCGAGGAGGGCGGGCTCACCTTTGCCGTCAACTTTGACGACTATCTGGACGTCGGCATCTTCTTGGACCACCGCGTCACCCGCAACCTGGTGCGCGAGCACGCCAAGCAGGCGCGCCGCTTCCTCAACCTGTTTGCCTACACCGGCACTGCCACCTGCTATGCGGCAGATGGCGGCGTCGAGGAGACCGTGACGGTCGACCTCTCCAACACCTATCTGGACTGGGCCGAGCGCAACATGCGCCAAAACGGCTTTGTGGGACCGCAGCATCACTTTGTGCGCGACGACGTGCTCGCCTGGATTCGCGACCAGCGCCAGACGCGCAACCGCTGGGACCTGATCTTTGTCGACCCGCCCACGTTCTCGAACTCGTCCAAGATGGGCCGCCGCACCTGGGATGTCCAGCGCGACCATGTTGAGCTTTTGGCTGGCGTATCGCGCCTGCTCGCGCAGGGCGGCCACGCCGTCTTTAGCTGCAACCTGCGCGGCTTCCGCCCCGAGACGCGCAAGCTCGCACGCGCGGGCGTCGTGCTGGAGGACATTACGGCGCAAACCATCCCCGAGGATTTCGCGCGCAACCAGAAGGTGCACCATTGCTATATCGTGCGCCGCCTGCCCATCGAGGACGCCATGGCCGAGGTCGGCTTTAGCGCCGAGGAGATTGCCGAGCGAACCGAGGAGCTGCGCAACCCCGAGGCGCGCAAGCCTCGTGCAGCAGCGCCCGCGCACGCGCAGGCCGGCAACGGCAAGTCCAACTTTGCCGGCAAACCCTCCCCCGCCGGTAAGCCCAAAAAGAAGAAGTTCTACGCCAGCAAGCCCAAGGGCAAATAACAAAGTTGCGGTGGAATACGGACTGTTTTGCCTGGAATTAGGTAAATTTAGACCGTATTTCACCGCAACTCATATTGGGATGGTGGTTGGCGATCTAGCCTTGGGTAACTAGGCGGTAGCCAATACCTACGTGCGTTTGGATATAGCGCGGATGCGCGGGGTCGGACTCGATCTTCTTACGCAACGTGCCCATAAAGACGCGCAGGCTCGCCAGGTCGCTCTTAGTCGCCGTGCCCCAAATCTCGTGCAGGATAAACTGGTGCGTCAGCACCTTGTCGGCGTTATGCGCCAGCAGGCACAAGAGCTTGTACTCGATCGGCGTCAGATGCAGTTCCTCGCCATCCATCGTGGCGATGCCGGCATCAAAATCGATATGCAGCTCGCCGGTATCGAACGAGCCCTCGGAGGCAACGCCGCCCGTCTGTGCATACGAAAGACGCCTGAGCGTCGTGCGAATGCGCGCGAGCAACTCCTCGACCGAAAACGGCTTGGTCAGGTAGTCGTCGGCACCGGCATCGAGCGCGCGGATTTTGTCCGCATCCTCGCTGCGCGCCGAGACCACGATAATCGGCATGCCCGACCATGCGCGCACCGACTCCACCACCTTGACGCCGTCCATATCGGGCAGGCCCAGATCGAGCAGCACAATGCTCGGCGCCTGCGACGAGGCGGCGGCGATGGCGGCATGGGCGGTCTCCACAGCCATATGGCGCAAGCCGTGCGCCTCGAGCGCGGCAACGATAAGATTGCGAACGGCGGGGTCGTCCTCAACGACCAAGATGAGCGGTTTTACGGCAGAGTTCGGCACGGCGCTACTCCTTATCAAACGAAACATCGGCGACGGGAAGCTCGATCGTAAAGACCGAGCCGTGCGGGTCCGCCGCGGCAACCTCTATGCTACCGCCATGTGCCAGCGCAATGGAGCGGCAGAGCGAAAGCCCCAGGCCCACGCTGCGGTGGCTGTCGGCCAGGCCATGGTTGGCGGTGTAGAACGACTCAAAGATGCGCTCACGGTCCTCGGGCGCAATGCCCGGCCCGTCATCGGCCACCGAGCACGCCACGTGCCCATCGTCGACGCCAATCGAAATCACGATATGCGAGCCTGCGGGCGTATAGGTGATGGCATTGTTCACCAGGTTCACCACGAGCTGTACCATCAGACGCGCGTCGACGTTAACGAGCGCCGGTTCATCGCACGCCACCACCTTAAGGTCGTGCTCGCGCACGGCCGGACTTACGTGGCGCAGCGCCTCCTCGACGATATCGTCCATAAGCTCGAGCGTAGTCGACAGATGCATGCCGCCGCCCTCGAGCTTGGTGATGGCAAGCAGGTTCTCGACGGTGGCGTTGAGCCACAGCGCATCCGAGCGAATGGATAGAAGCAGGCCGCGGCGCGTCTGGGCATCGAGCACCGCGGTGCCGGTCGAGCCCTGATCGAGCAGCACGTCGGCATTGCCCGAAATACTGGTGAGCGGCGTACGCAGATCGTGTGAGATGGAGCGCAGCAGGTTGGCGCGCAGCTGTTCGTTTTTGGCGAGCACCGCCGCCTCCTCGCGGGCCTCCATGGCGCGGGCGCGATCGAGTGCCAGCTCGCCTTCGCTCACGATGGCATCGGCAAGTGCCCGCTCCTCATGCGTCAGCACGTCGGGCTCGGCAACGATAGCCAGCACGCCTACCACCGAGGCGGGGTCGCCCGAGCGCACGAAGCCGTCGCCCGCGCGAACCGTCAGGTAGATGCCATAAAACGCCGAGCCGCCATAGGTGGCATCGAGCGGCGTTCCCACATAGGCGGACGCCGAGAGCCGCGGCGGCATCTGCGGCGCCAGCTCGTGCACCGGCGCGGCATCGCCCACGGCCGTGTATGTCGCACGCGGCAGCAGGTCATCGCCCTCGGCGTCGGCGCCGTACCACACGACCGGACGGCCCGAAAGACGCGCCAGCTGCGTGGCCATAGCGTGAACGATCTGCTGTTCGTCGGCGCAGCGCTGCAACATGCGGTTGGTCTCGAGCACCATATGCGTGCGGCGGTCGCTGGCGGCAGCCTGTGCCAAGGCGCGGCGCAGGGCCAACGCAATCGAGCTCGACACAAGCGAGACCACGAACATGATGAAGAACATGCCAGGATAGACGCGGTCGATAAGCGACAGCGAGTAGCGCGGGTCGACAAACAAGAAGTTGTAGAGCGCCACGGCGGCAGCCGAGCTCAGCAAGCAATACAGGCGACTCCAGGTAAAGAATGCGCACAGCTGAACGGCGAGCACATAGACGATCATGATGCTCGGCGCGAGACCCGGATGGTCGAGCAGCGCGCCCACAATCGTCGCCGCGACCAGCAGCCCCACCGATACGCAGGCGTCATACAGAGGGCTGCGACGCGTCAGCGTTGTGCGCCGCCACCAAAAGCTATCGGCAATATCGCCGTCCGTACGGACGTCCATCAGCGCCCCGCCCCTCTCTCAAAAACAAAAACCACCACAAAGGGGACAGGCACCTTTGTGGTGGTTTTCCCTCGTGGTGGTTCTAAGTGTATAGCCTTTGCAACCTGCGGTCGTTAGACAAACAGCACGTGCGCGAGCAGGGCACACACGCACACCGCTCCAAATACCAATGCCACGATCGAAATCACGCGATCGGCCATGTCCATGTTGGCACGATTCGTAAAGAACCGATCTTCGGCGGCGTCGACGCACGCCTCACGCACCAGCTCGGTCGCAAGATCGCGACCGTCAAGCACCTTTGCATCCATGGTTTCCTCCCAGGACTCAATCCCCGTCATTACAAGCCCGCCCGTTCGCAGACAAACTTCGAGCGTCGACTACGGGCGCTCGTTGGGGGCCAGGCGCTGCATCTTGCTCACAGCCTTGAACTTGGTGAACAGTGGCACGTACTCAAAGCTCACGTTGGAGTTCTCCAGACCATACCAACGCGCGGGCGTACCGGCGGCGCGGCGGATGATGTACTTGAGCGTAATGGCCGTACGCTCACTCGGCTCCACGTCGCTTTCGGGTGCCAGAAGCTTGCGGATCATGACGAACTTGAACGTGCCGATATTGCCCGGATCCTTGTAGACCGAGTAGTCATGCGTCTGCGCCGGCAGCTCGCCGGTGGCAGCCAGGTCCTGAACGACCTGACGCAGGTAGGCATTGACGCGCTGGTTGATCTTGTAGCCCAGGTACAGATGCACGCGGAACACGTAGTCGGTGCCGAACGTCTCGACCGAATAGGCAAAGGTATGCGGCTCGTCCATGGTCTCGACATTCACGAACCACCAGGCGCGAGCGCGCTTGGGATGCTTGTCCAAGATCGAGTAGACGATATCACGGTCAATGTAGTCGGTATGGGTGTCCTTGGTCAGGTACACGATGTTGTCGCCCAGACGCTCGTAACGATCGTCATCGCGCAGGCGCTTGAGCTGCGGCAGGTAGCTGCGCAGCGGCAGCAGCGTAAACTGGCGCTGCTCGACCGCCGTGCCGTTGTACCAGCACACCATAATGCCCATGATGAGTGCAGCCATGAGGATGGTGAAGTAGCCGCCGTGGAAGAACTTGGTGAGCGAGCTCACGAAGAAGAAGCCTTCGAGCAAAAGGAAGAAGGCCGCGAAGATCCACGGAGCAACCTTGAGCTTGCGCTCCTCGTGCAGGTAGAAGAAGAGCAGCAGCGTGGTGCACATCATAGTCAGCGTAATGGCAAGGCCGTAGGCGGCTTCCATATGCGCCGAGTTCTGGAACAGCAGCACCACGATGACGCAGCCCACGAGCATGACGTTGTTGACCATGGGGATGTAGAGCTGGCCTTTGGTCTCGGCAGGGTAGAAGACCTGCATGTGCGGCATGAGGTCCAGACGGCTGGCCTCGGACACCAGCGAGAACGCGCCGGTAATGAGCGCCTGCGAGGCAATGATGGCCGCGATGGTGGAAAGGCCGACGGCAAACGGGCGCAGGCCCGGAGCGAGCATCTGGTAGAACGGGTTAAGGTCGGCAATGCCCATGAGCTCGGGGTTGGCAGCGTTGTTGATAAGCCAAGCGCCCTGGCCCATATAGGAAAGCAGCAGACAGCACTTAACGAACGGCCAGGTGGCGTAGATGTTGCCGCGGCCGACGTGACCCATGTCGGAGTAGAGCGCCTCGGCACCGGTGGTAGCGAGGAAGCAGCTGCCCAAGATCATGATGCCCGCATGGTTGTTGGGGCTCAGCAAAAAGCCGATGCCGCGCAGCGGGTTGAGGCACAGCAGCACCGCAGGGTACTGGAAGACAAAGAACAGACCCGTGCCGCCCAGGAACAGGAACCACAGCGTCATGATGGGGCCAAAGGCGTGACCGATCTTGGCCGTACCGATGCGCTGTACCAAGAAGAGCACGATGATGATGGCGAGCGTAATGGCGACGACGCGGCCCTGGTCATCGCCCAGCACGGCATGGACCGCCGGGATGGTGCGCAGGCCCTCGATGGCCGTGGTAACGGTAACGGCCGGCGTCAGGATGCCGTCGGCGAGCAGCGCGGCGCCACCCAGCATGGCGGGGATGATAAGCCACTTGCCGCAGCGCTTGACCAGGCTGTACAGGGCAAAGATGCCGCCCTCACCATGGTTATCGGCGCGCAGCGAAATGAGCACATACTTGATGGTGGTCAGCAGCGTGACCGTCCACACGACAAGGGAGAGCGCGCCGAGCACGAACTCCTCCGTTACGCTTCCGATGCCGCCGTTGCCGGCAACGAGCGCCTTGGTTACATACATAGGGCTGGTGCCGATATCGCCGTACACCACGCCCAACGTGACGAGCATCGCCGAGATGCTCACAGGAATCGCAGCGTGCGAGGCTGCCTCCTTGGCCTTTTGTTCCATAAGCCGGTTTCCTCCCAACTTTAATGTTCGAAGGGATTATAGGTAATCGGCCCATGTTTGATTGGCACTGTCTTCCCAGCTAGATAAACATTTATACGGCCTTTAGGCCACCGCGGCGATATGGAATGTGACAAAGGGGCTGTCCCTTTGCCACATCTGTCATTTTCCGAGCCAATTTTTGAACCACCACTCCATGGAGCGGCTCATCTCGGCCATAAAGGGGCTCGTGTGCTTGCGGGTGTAGATATCCACGACGCGCTCCCCCACCTCGCGGGCATGCGGGCGAAACATCTTGTCCATCTCGGCCACCTGCGCGTCCATGGTCGCGGCATCCGCACGGCAGTAGCGTTCCTCGTGCACCAGGTTCACCACGGGATGCGCAATGGCCGGGCGCTCCTTACGGGGCGTGCCGATGATGAGCATCGACAGCGGCATAGTATAGGGCGGCAGATCGAGCAGCTCGGCGACTTCCTCGGCATTCTCGACGATATCACCGATGTAGCAGCTCCCCAGCCCCAAGGCCTCGGCGGCAACCACGGCGTTTTGCGCAGCGATCACGGCGTCCTGGGCCGCGATGGCAAAGTCGCCCAAACCCGGCACGCGGCGGGGCGCCTTACCCGTGCGCTCGACAAACTCGGGCTCAAAGCAGCCCACATGCTCAAACAGATCGATCCACTTGGCATAATCGACCACAAATATTAGTGCCCAGGGCGCCTTGGCGATCATGGGCTGGTGATCGCACAGGTCGGCGAGGCGGTCCAATGTGGCCTGCTCGCGAATGCTCACGATGGAATACATCATCATGGCGCCTGCCGACGGCGCGCGACTCGCCGCATGCAAGATCGCCGCCCGCTGCTCGTCGGTCACCGCTACGGGACGGTCGCTGTCATCGCGCGCAAAAGCGCGCGTGGACGAGCGATGCTCCAAGATGTCCAGCACCGCGTTGCCCGTAGTCTCGACCGGATAGCCGCACGTATCGACCGCCGCTCCGTCGCCGCCCATGTCCGCCTTGCAAACCTGCTCGCTCATCGCCCTACCCTCACCATTTCTTTAAGAAGCCTTTACGTTTCCGTGTAATTCCCGTCCATTATCGCGCAGGTCGACACTACATTGCGCCACACCGCCACACATGCGCGTTAATATGGCTGGTTGTTGTGCGCAGCCACCAATTGCAGCGCATATCTTGGTAACAATCGGGTAAACCCCCGCTTTCGTAGGTTTTAGTTTGTGAGGAGTCTCAGCATGTTCGCTGCCGCCATCTCGCTCGTCGGTCTTGCGGCGACCGTCTACCTTGTCTTGCGCGAGGCCAAGGCCATTCGCGCACAGTCGGGCACCGTTGCCAAAAGCGCCATCGCCTGGAGCGTCGCCTTCGGTCTGTTCCAGGTCTTTTTGACCATTTGGGGCGCCGTGGGCCTCGTCGCCCAAAACGAGCCGCTCGCCTTTGTGATGCTCATCCTGACCAATGCCATCCTTACCGGATGCGCCTGGGCCAGCATCGCCCGCGACCGCATCGCCCCGCGCGTCTTTGCGTTCGCCGGGTCCGATGCCCCCGCCCCCACAGGCAAGCTCGCCCGCCTGCGCGGCGCCTTTGTGGGCCGCCCGCTCGTCGCCGCCGTCTTGTGCATGCTGCTCGCCGGTGTCTTTGCGCTGCTGGGCATGGAGGTCTCGTCCAACCACGACTTTACCTGGGTCTACCCCCTGTGCATCCTGCTCGAGTGGGCCATCATCACCGTGCTCATGATCGGCTTGTTCTTCCTGTTCCAGCGCCACGGCGCAGCTCCCGCGATCCTGGCCTTTGCCCTCTTTGTCCTGGGCATTGCCGAGTTCTTCGTCATCACGTTTAAATCCATGCCCATCCAGCCGGGCGACCTTTCGGCCATCTCCACCGCTGCCGCGGTCGCCGGCACCGGCTACACCTTCTCCATCTCGCTGTTCTGCGTGCTGTCCATGGGCTTTACCGCCATCGCCATGCTGCTGTGCGAGTACGCCGGCCTGGTCGCGCCGCATCGCCAGAAGGGCACCGCCAACGCCAAGCGCATGCTGCTCACCAACCTGCTCGTGGCAGTGCTGTGCCTGGGCGGCGTGACCGCGCATGTCACGCTCATCGACTACTACAACACCCTCGGCATCACCGTCTACACCTGGCGTCCGCTCGAGAGCTACTGGCGCGAGGGCTACCTGCCTGCCTTTATTAGCGCGGCACAGTCCATCAAGCCGCCCAAACCCGCCGACTACTCCGTCGACGATGCCAAGGCCACGCTCAAAAAGTACGCCAAGGCCTACGACAAGTCCGACGCGGCCAAGAGCGACGAGCGCGCCGCCGCAAAGGAGCAATTCGACAGCGAGAAGCCCACGGTCATCGCCATCATGAACGAGACCTTCTCGGACCTCTCCATCTACCAGAACATGCGCGCCGGCTACGAGGGCCCGCAGTACTTTAAGAGCCTGCCCAACTGCCTCAGCCGCGGCAAGCTCTATGTGAGCGCCTACGGCGGCGGTACCGCCAATACCGAGTTTGAGTTTATGACCGGCAACTCCATGGCCAACCTGGGCTCGGGCGTGTACCCCTACACCATCTACAACATGGAAACGACCGGGAATCTGGCAGAGCAGTTCAAGTCGCTCGGCTATTCCACCACGGCCATGCACCCCAACCACGCCACCAACTGGAACCGCGAGAACGTCTACAAAGACTTTGGCTTTGACCGGTTCCTGTCCATTAACGATTTCCAGGGCGCCGATACCCTGCGCGGTATGGTGACCGACCAGGCTACCTACGACAAGATTCTTGAGCTGCTCGACCAGAACGCCGATCCGCAGTTTATCTTCGACGTGACCATGCAGAACCACTCGGGCTACGACACGGGTCTGGTGCCGGTCGACAAGCAGATGCACCTAAACATCGACACGACCGACCTGGACGCCAAGACCATCGAGGACGGCACGCTGTCCGATGTCGACGAGTACGTCTCGTGCATTGAGCAGTCCGACCAGGCGCTTCGCTACTTCCTTAACGCCCTGAGCAAGCTCGACCGCAAGGTTGTCGTGGTGTTCTGGGGCGACCACCAGCCGTTCTTCCCGTCCAAGTTCAACGATAAGTGGTTTACCGGCGAGGACGACGCCACCCACCAGGAGCGTTTGTGGCAGACCGACTACATCATTTGGGCTAACTACGACGTTGCCGGTTGCGACCAGACGAGCGAGGTCGACGACCTGTCCACCAACTACCTGTCCACCCAGCTGATGCAGCTGATCGGCGCACCGCTGACCGACTACCAGAAGGCACACATGACGCTGCGCGAGTCGCTGCCCGCCATCAACTCCGTGGGCTATGAGGACGCCAGCCTGCGCTGGGCGCTTTCCTCCAACGTCACCGGTGACGACGCCGTTGCCGCAGCCACCACCAAGGCACGCGAGGATTACGCCAAGATGCAGTACTACGAGATGTTCCGCGACGGCAAGAACGTGTACACCGAGCACTTCCAGACCGAGGCCAACGAAACCGACCCCAACCTGGCACCGGGTACGACCAAGATTAAGTAGCTGCTAGCTGCTGAGCCACAACTGAAACGTCTGTCCGGGCGGAGGCATTTAGAAGATGGACCTAGCGCTTATCCCTCCGGGATAAAAGCAGCGCGGCCATGAAAGCAATGATTGTAAGCGTCAGCAACACCAAGAGCAATGCGAGCGTGCTGTCGCCGGTTGCCGCCAGGCCAAACAGACCGGGGCTCTTACTGCCAGCAGGTTGTACGGGAATCTTCTCGCCATCGTCCTCGGCGGTAATCTCCCAGCGAATAGCCTTGTTTGCGTCGGCAAGCTCGTTGCCCACCGACGACGGGACACTTAGTTGCAAATTGAGCACCGTGCTGCCATCGCTCGTAAACGTTGCGACCTGCGTGGGATGGGCAAACACGCTGCCCGGCGCTCCCGCCTGAAGCCAGCCCGCCGACGCATCGCCCGTCGATGCCGTCAAGGCGATTGGCGACAGCATGCGTGCCGTCTCGTGATCGACAACGGCACGCACAAATACGCGCACCTGGGACTTTACGCCCGTGGCCCGTATCTCAATCTGCTGATCGCGCGTATCACCGGGCATCAAATCTTTAAAGGCCGGAAACAGATCGGGCTCCCCAGAGGTGCCCGTTGCTCCCGAGACCGTCAGCTGGTGCGCGTTGCCGTCATAGGCAATCGATGGAGCGTCGGCAAATGCACGGGCAGGAACGGCGATCGCGACCATGCAGAAAATGGCCGCGACCATGCAACGCAAGGAGCACGCAACGCCTTTGCGAATTAGAAACGCCATACTTACGCACCTCCATGCGGCGGCACCAGCACGCCATCATTGACCGTGCAACCCCATGCCTCTTTAACTGCATCGTCGGGCGTGGACTGAATTGCCTGGGTCGAAATGTCGACGACCAGGTTCTTACCATCCGTCTTCTTCTCGGACACGCTCTTGATGAGCACGCCCGTCTTGCCGAGCGGCGCAACGGGAGACGTCCAGTAGTAGAACCCGTCGGCCGAGCGAACCCAAGACGAGGCGCTGCTAGTAGTTGAGGCATTGGACACGTCGCCCCACACAATGGCGTAGTCGGTACCCTCGACCGGCTCATCCCACAGGCGTGCGCCATCCTTGTCCTGCCAGTAGATATCCACCGCAACGCGCAGGTATGCCGGAGCTGAACCGCTATTTTTAACCGCAACGTCGCTCTTCACATTATTGTCGAGCGTCTCGTCCACCGAAGGCGCCACCGAGCCAAAGCCAAACTCGTTGACCAGCACGCCCGTAACCGAAAGCCACGCAAAGGTGCCGACGACGCCGGCCAAAAGGAGGACGCCGACAAGGAGGGCAACGATCCGCTTGCGCTTAGTCATCCTTGTCCTCCCTCCTCAGCGTGCCGTTTTCCCAAACATTCTTGGCACGCGAGCCGCCATCGACCCATTTGTCCTTCGCGCGCGTGTTGACGCACGTCACCACCGCATCGCCCGCGCTCGAAGCAGACGAAATCGTCAGCTCGGCAGATTTACCGGGCGCCTTGCCCGGCGTGCTCAGCTCGCCCTCGTAGCGCCATGCCCAATTCGTGTCTTCCTCGACGGTATAGATGCCCGTCGGCGCGGCAAATTGCACGCTGCCGACATACCAGGTCTCGCCGTCTTCGTCGCGCCTCTCGCTAACTTTCACCTCGACCATGCGCGTCTCGGCAGGAGAATCCTCCGACGCCTTTCGCGTTACCTTAAAGCGGAACGTTTGCCCCATTGCGCTGGCGTCGGTAGTCTTTTTAACGATCGTCAGCGCATGAGTCTGGGCAAATTTGAACACGGCATTACCGGGACCTTGCTCGCCTTCGCCTGTCTTCTTGGACTCCAGACGGTTGGCCAGGTCGAACGAGCCGCCACCCGAACCCAGGCTGTAGAGCGAGACAAACTTGCCGTTCACAGGCTTTTCCGCCGCAGAAACGCCCTCTGCACCAGGGCCGTAGCTTGCCTGCGTTACCGTAACGGTCAGTTGTGTTCCCATAAACGGCTCGGCAAAGCAGACCTTAAACGGCGCCTTGTCGGCACCGTCATCGACGGTGTTGGCGGCGGCGGGATCGAGCAGCCATTTAAGCTGCGCGGTCATGGTTACGGGTTTCGCGGGATCAGACGTATCGTTGGCAACCACGCGATACGTCACGGGATACAGGTCCATGTCGCCCTTGACTGGCTCGCCCTTGAACTCATCCCAAGACTTTGCAGTGCCATCGGCACCCACATATCGCCACTCCAAGAAGAGCTCGCGCTTATCGCCATTGGCAGCAGCCTGTTCATCGAGCAGCGCGACGATCTTGGAGTGGGCGTCCGGATCGTACGCCACGGATTTTTGCTCCATCACAGGATTGCCGTCGTTGTCGTAGACAGGGTTGCCGCTCTCGTCCATTTTGGGAACATCGACCGTGTAGACAAAGCCAGGCTTACCGTCCTGCGCGCGCTCGTCGCCCGAGTCGACCGTCGCCGTAAAGATGACCGCCCCGTCGACGCTGTGATAGCGCACCTTATACGGCGTGACCTTGTACACCGCGGTATACGTCGCGCCCTTAAAGGGTTCACTACCCTCGAGGGGATACTTATCGTCTTCGGTCATCAGAGTGTATTTACTATCGGATTCATAGTCACGCGACCAGCCGACAAAGTCGTACTTGGTGCCATCCTTGCCGACAACCTCAGCTGTAGCTCTTACTTCCAGCGAAATTTGATCGCCAGAGTCGGTGCGCGAAAGAGAACGCACGGAATCGGGGTTATCCAGATTGGCATCGATATTCGATTGGACAATTACCGCGCTGGCACGGTAGACCGGGTACAGCTCCATGGGGGCGTTAACCACAGTGTTTGTATTCACCATGGGAAGGCCGTCCGACCAAACGACATAACCGTTGCCGGATGCCGGTTTAGTTTCCGTCCAGCCTACGAAGGCATTGTATGCGTTCGTTGCATCATCGATGTCGCCAACGTTATACGTCGGCAGCGGGATGCCGTCCTTAAGGCTGCCGAGCGTATCGCCCTGCTGGGCTACCTTGCCATCCACATCTTTAGCATTGAGATGGTACACGACCGCCAACGGCGAATAGTACGCCACAAATGTATAGGCTCCGCCGGGTTCCACCTGATAGGAATACGAGTTATCGCCGTTAGGTTCGAGCTTTTTAACCTCACCGTTCGGAAGTTCGATTTCGACCTTATTCAGCTTGTATAACTCGCCGCCGGACTTGTATACCGTCGTTTCGATATCAGGAGTCACCGTTGCCGTGGCGGGATCGTTGTCCGCATTGAGATTAGGGGTGATGTCATACCTAGGAACATTCACCTCGGAAGTGCCATTAAAACCGGCGCGGTGCAGGTTGGTGGTGTAGTTGACGTCGAACTTTGCGTAGACGGGATAGGCATCCTGACACTGGGTGACCTTGGAGTCATCCGTCGCCAAGTATGGCGCCGCCTTTTCCGGATTGCTCGTCACATAGGGGTCGTTGGCGACATCATAGATATATTTCCAGACGGCAGAATCCTTCTTGACCTCGGCGGTCGAAATCCAGCCCAGGAACTTATAGCCCGGCACGGCCATGTCGGCATCGGTCGGGGAAGCTTCGAGGGTCAGGGGGCTCTCATACGATCCCTTCTCACCATCTTCTGGCTTTTCGGCCACTTTAACCGACTTATTAACATGCGGGTAGTAATACGTGAACGTCGGATCCGCCCCGTTCACCTTGGTCTGCAGCAAGTTACTCTCATAGCGCCGCGTGGCAGTCCTCACGACATTATCGCCCTTGTTGTAGAAATTAACGTCCGTGGTAATCATCGCGCGAACGTAGTACTTCTTATCTGTACGCACCATGCTCTCGATGGGATTTTTCACATATGTCCAGTATTCACCATCGCGCTCAAGCGTCCAGAAATTCAGGCGATAGCGATCATTCACCAGTTTGGCCGTTACGTTCAGCGAAGCCGAAGTCCAAGTATCGCTTAGCGTTGCAGCGCCTGGAAAATCGGTATCGGCATAGAGGTTTTTCAGAGTATCGGCTCCCGTATCGTTTTTAACGTTGTGCGAGTACGCATTAAGGGGACTCACGACAAGGGTATTCGCCGTGAAGCGCGTGCCACACGTTTCGTCATACCTATCCTTTATACCGTGGTCAACATGCTCCGGACCCCAGTGGACGACGTTTTCACGCACGAAGGTACTACCGACGTTTTCCTCAAAGGGCGTTTGATAGCGATTCCAAACGGAACAAAGTAGCTTGCTGTCCGTAAACTCATGGTTGGTATAAGCCCGAACGTAATAATCCACTCGGTACTCAAAGCGGGCGATGTAGGTATGCGGCGCGGTTAAATCGACATCTGCGGGGAGCGTATAGCTGGGATCGCGGCTTACGCGCACCTCGAGCGGAGCATCCTCGGTTCCCTTGTTTTCGTACCAACCCAAGAAGCGATAGCCATCGGGCAGCTTGCCGCCATTGGACAGGGGCGTACCTTCCGTGTTGCACACCTGTACCGTGTAGACGCTGGTGCCGTCCTCGGTAGTCTGGACGTCGACATTGGTTTTGCCCACACCGTCGCGCAGAGTCTTATCGTCGGTTGTGTCCTGCTCATTGCCCTCGAACACCGTTATGATGTTCGACACGTAGTCGCTGTACACCGGGTAGAAGTCGGTAGGACGGACAACCGTGATCTCGCTACCCGCAGGATAAAAAGCTCCCTGATTTTTAAGCTCGGCTAACTGAGTCGAGGTGATGGCGGCATAGCCACCATTCATCCCCGCCTCGCTGCTAGGCTGCGTGGTCCAGCCGATAAATGTCGCGGTAGGCTTCAAGTTGCCGCGATCCGCGGGGGCAGCGGGCGTCAAACCCACGCCATAGCGGTACCAATCAGTTGACTTGCCGTGCGCAGCACCGGTTTTCCAATCAAGCGTCTTGCCCTTAACGTTATAGAACAGCACCTGTGCCTCGTACGAAGCGATAAACAGGTCATTGCCCTCAAAAGCCTTGGACCCTTTCGCGTTATCGGCAGTATAGGTTGACGTTTCGTCGTGCAACTCGCTCTTCTGGACCTGCTTGCCAGCAGCCACAGCATCGGCATCGGTCTTGCCGTCAAACCAGCTGTTGTCTTGTCCAATTCGATTCACTTGCACATCGGGCTCGCGGAACCAGCCCATAAAACGGTAGCCGCCGTTCTCCTCGCTCAGCCCCTCAGGCTTTGCGGAGGTATCCTGCTTAAACGTTACCGACGTATCGCCCTGGGCCAAGCCCTGGGCCGTTCCCGCCAGCACGGCACTCACGGCAAAGGTATACGGATCCGAGGTCGCCTGATCAATACCGAGTTTGGTTGCCTCGATGGTCGCGATGCCTGCACCGGGAAAATCAATCGTCGCCTTAACGCTCTGGCCATGCACGGGAATATTCAGTTTGTAGTCCATCGCCCACTCATTGGGGTGTGAGTCATTCAGATACGCATCGTTAGCAGTCGAGCGCATGGTGCCGGCACAGAAGTCGTAATCATGCTGCTCCCACAGCTCACGTGTGACGTAGCGCTCGTCGTCCCAGGGACCGAATCCGGCACCGGATACCGTGCCATCACCCGCAAGGGCGTAAATCTTCTTCTTGGCTGCCGTACCCTGACTAAACCCGGATAGGCTGACACTGGGCTTGAAGTAGCAATCGGTGATAGTCGCATCACCCGCATTAGCGCGTGCAGCAATACCGCCCAGGTTCACGTCGTTTTGAATAATGGGGATCACGGCGATGGGGTTGTACTGGCGCGAGCTCAAATCGCCGGCGAAATGGCTGCGAGTGATTTCATTACCGCTCTTAGACAAGATGCGGCCTGCAAGACCGCCCGTCCAAGCGCGCGTTACGGAGACAACGCCCACGTAAGAAGCAGCATAGCTATAGCATTTCGCCGTTGAAAAGCAGTCAATGACTTTAGCGCCTTCTGCCATGCAGCCCACAAAACCCGAGGCGTACACGTTGTTGCCGCCCAGGGCGCCAATGGCCACATCGTATTTATTGGTAACGTCGGTCATGCCCTTCTCGGCAATCGAGCCATCCTTGTTGCGCGTAGGCGTCACGCGGCAATACTCGATGGTCGAGTTCTTAACGTAGCCGGCAAACGCCGCCATGTACAGGCCCTCGCCACCGATTGCCTGTACGCCCGAAGTCGTGTTGTTGACGGCGCGGCCGCCACAGACCTCGCAGTTGTAGAGGGTGCAGCCGTCGAGCTCGCCGGCAATCAGGCCTCCCTCAAAGCCCGCGTTGGTAATCACATTGAGCATGTTGTTGGCACACGTAACGTGCAGGGTGCTCTCCATGACCATAACGTTTTCGAAGTGGGTGTTGATCGCCCTGCCCACGATAATGCCGCCGCGGAAGTCAGCCCAAATGTTGGCATCCTTGACCAGGAAGTTCTTGATGGTGGCGCCATCGGTCTCGGCAAAAAAGCCCGTATCGCGCTCGGGATCCAAGACCTTATTCTCGTAGTTCAGGCCCTTCACGGTATGGTTTTGACCGTCAAAGACGCCCTTAAAGGGATGTTCTTTGTTGCCAAAGGAGAGGTGCTTGACCGTATCCTCAACAATGGCATTCATATCATCAT
>NZ_JBGORS010000007.1:0-106633 GCF_041537385.1 Collinsella aerofaciens | reverse complement strand
GATATGCAACCGGGGCCGGTTCATTTATTGACCTCAATTTTGGACCAGCTGCTACCTTTCCCATTTTTTACGGACAAAATAAGGGGCCCTTGTCTCATGAATCAGACAAGGGCCCCTCAAAATATGCAGGGTAATTGTTAGGTACCTAATAGCCTACATTTTCCCATTGGTTGCTAACCCAACCTTGATTAATCTTAGGATTTTTCGTTACCTGAGCAGTCCGCATGGCAACATCTTCTGTCATAACATCCATTTTCTTCTTGGATGTATCAACGATATCTTGCGCGCCACGAAGCAAACGACCTCGAAGTTCATCGTCTGTCGCGATCTTATAGCCAGCAAAGGCACCAGCCGCGACAGTCGTCACCAATGCAATCGCAGTAAAAATCTTATTCCTCATCTTGGCCACCTTGATCAAACTGAATCATTTCACCAAGAATACGAGAGAGCTCTTCCTCGTCTTTAAACTCAATCTCAATCTTATTCTTTCCACGCGAGCTCTTCACACGCACGTTGGTATTAAATACCTGACGAAGTACACGCGCAGCCTTTTTAAAAGACTGAGGCGTTGCAGGCCGCGGCGTCTTAGGTGTCTCTCCGGCAGAAAACAATGGAGCAAGATTTTCTGTCGCTCTTACGGAAAGGCCCTCCGCAACAACCTTCTCTGCAAGTCGAATTCGAGCATCCTCATAGGGAACAGCAAGAATCGCACGTGCGTGACCAGCAGTAAGTTTACCCTCAAAAATCATCTGCTGAACTACTTCGGGGAGATCGAGAAGGCGCAGCGAGTTTGTAATTGCAGAGCGTGACTTGCTTACGGCCTTCGACAATGCCTCCTGGGTCATACCGCTAGCATCGATGAGCTGGCGATAGCCCTTAGCCTCTTCGACGGGATTCAGATCAGAACGCTGAAGGTTTTCGATAAGAGCAAGAGCCAGCATCTCTTCATCATTAACATCTTTAATGATGACAGGCAGTTCCTCAAGACCAGCAAGCTTTGACGCCTGGTAACGACGCTCACCAGCGATGATCTCATAGCCGTTTCCATGCTTGCGAACCAAGAGCGGCTGCAAAACGCCATGTTCTTGGATTGACTCGCTCAACTCGCGAAGTTCAGTTTCATTAAAGTGAATTCGCGGTTGATTAGGGTTGGGAACGATATCCTCAATAGGTAGTTTTGTTTCAGATGCGGCATTTGAAGCAGATGCAGCGGAACCACCGGTCTCATACTCGGCCTCAGAGACCAAAGCATTGAGTCCACGCCCCAATCCGCCACGTTTCTTTGCACTAGGCACGCTTGATCACCTCTTTTGCAAGGTTCATATACGCTTTTGCACCCTTGTTTTGAGGTGCATAGGTAATTACCGGTTCTCCAAAAGACGGAGCTTCAGAGATTTTAACGGTACGGGGAATCAGCGTCTTAAACGCCTTATCACCAAAGTACGATTGAACTTCCTCAACAACCTGATTCGACAAAGAAGTACGTGAGTCATACATGGTCATAAGCACGCCATAGGTGTCTAAGCCCTTGTTCAGACGTGATTTGACCATCTTCATTGACTCAAGCAGCTTCGTAACTCCCTCAAGTGCGTAATACTCACACTGGATTGGAATCAAAACGCTATCTGCTGCGGTCAAGGCATTGATAGTAAGCAGGCCGAGCGAAGGAGGACAGTCAATGAAAATAAAATCGAACTCGTCCTGAATCGGCTCAAGCAAATCTTTGAGGCGGGTTTCACGAGCAATTGCGCTTACGAGCTCAATTTCGGCACCTGCAAGCTGAATCGTAGCTGGAATTACGAATACCTTTTTGCAATTTGTATCAAGAACAAGCGATTCTGCCGGCACATCATTCAACAATGCATCATAGATGCAGTGATCAAGGTCTTCTTTTTCAATTCCAAATCCACTGGTGCTGTTTCCCTGCGGATCAAAATCGACAATCAGCGTCTTACGACCCTGCTCACCCAGTGCTGCTGCAAGGTTTACAGCCGTCGTTGACTTACCGACGCCGCCTTTTTGATTGATGATTGCAATGATACGCGTGTCTTTTGCGCTCTTAGAACGCTTAACGTCGCGAAATCCCACGGTCCCTCCTGGTGTGTATTAAAGCTGTCAAACGGAGGATGTTTCACGTGAAACATTCCGATTCGATATCAACCGCCATGTTTACGTGAAACACTGCAAGTTGTTAGTATCCATTATGTTTCACGTGAAACATCTAGGCAAGCGGATTCTTCTTTGCCATGCCATTTGCACGAGGCAATGAAACGGATGCTGGATGACTCTTTTTAAGAACAATGAACTCCCTGTGGCCCAAGCCCTCAGGCAAATCGATTGCGTCATTCAGAAGCAAAGTGAAGCCGCAAATCTTAGCTGCTGACATGCCGGAAGCAAGCTCCTCATCCGAAGGATTACCCTTGGTGATAACAAATAGCCCTCCATCCTTGAGGAACGGAGCTGCATACTCAACAAGAATCGGTAGAGGAGCCAGTGCGCGGGCGGTTACGACAGAGAACTGCTTCTTATGACTTCGAGCATATTCTTCAAGACGATCATGGACCGCATGAGCATGTTTCAATCCAAGAGCATGAACAAAAGAATTGACTGCATCAACCTTCTTGCCAACAGAGTCAATATAAGTAGCTTTACGATGCGTGGTTATGGTTAAAGGAATACCAGGGAAGCCCGCACCTGTTCCCATATCGAGCAAAGCTCCCTCAGGAGCCTTATTGATATAGGGAAGCAAAACAAGAGAGTCGAGGATATGAAGAACCGCAGCATCTTCTATGTTAAGAATACGGGTGAGATTGGTTGTCTTATTTGTTTCCAGAACCAAATCCAAATGCTGAATACATTTCCTCAGCTCAACATCAGTTACGCTCAAGGAATACTCTTTGCAATAGGAAGTTAGACGACTCAACATCTCGTCAGCCTGCTGATCAGTAAGTACTAACAACGAAAGCTCCTTTCTGACAAAAACCAGTGTATCGAGAACTTTTGACAAAAAAAGGGGACGTGGAAACCACGTCCCCTTAGCATAAGCTCGAGTAGATTATCGAGCAACAATCACCACATGGCGATCGGGATCAAAACCCTCAGAATGAGTATCGACGGCGTCATTGCCACGAAGTGCAATGTGAACCAGTCGGCGCTCGTAGGCATTCATGGGCGGAAGCGAAACACTCTTATGAGTGCGGATGGCACGCTCGGCAGCAGACTGAGCCATGGAGGCAACCTTGTCCTGACGGCGGCTCTTGTATCCCTCGACGTCCACTACAACCGGATACCTAAAGCCGAGCTTGCGGCCCACCAGCAATGAGAACATAACCTGAAGGGCATCAAGGGTGCGACCATGACGGCCAATGAGAACAGCAAGGTCGGGAGCCGTTACATCCAAAATCAGCTCACCCTCGTCGCCCTCATACTCATCGATAGGAGAGTTGGCGGCATCGAAGTGCGAAAGGATGGAACGCAGGATGGAAATCGCAACATCGGCAATGGTGTCGAGCTCCTCATCGGTCAGCTCTTCACCGGCCTTGTAGCGCTGTGCAATCTCGGGATAATCGCCCGCGACCTGCGGGGCAACCTCCTCAAGCATATCCTCGATGATCTCTTCAGACATAACGTACTCCAAAAGTTAGGTACCTAAATAAGATTGATATCCCACTACTTCTTCTTGTGCGGGCGCGGCTTCTTCTCGCGACGAGTGACCTCAACCTGCAGCGGTGCGTTCTTAAGACGCTCCTCCTCATCGGCCTTCGCCTTGTCGATGACCTTCTGCGTCACAAAAATCTGCTGGATAACCTGCCAAGCAGACGAGACGTCGTAGTACAGCAGAACACCAACGGGAAGGCTCCAGCCCATCCAAAGCATCATGACCGTCATGACAACGGCCATCATACGCATGCTCTGAGCCTGCTGGCCGGTCTGGTTGCGCGACATATAGAGCTGCGGAATCAGGGTCAGGACAGCGAACAGGATCAGGCAGACCAGCGCAGGCAGCGCGACCATAAAGCCATCGGCAAAGGAGGCGCTCGGCGTGGTGGTCAGGTCGGGCAGAATATTAAAGAACGAGAACGTGCCGTCGTTAAAGTAGTCCGGCAGGTTACGCAGCAGCGTAAAGAGGGCGAACAGGACAGGCATCTGAATCAACAGCGGCAGACAACCAGCCATCGGGTTGAACTTGTTCTCGCTGTAGAACTTCTGCATCTCCTCGGCCTGACGCTGGGGATCGTCGGCATAGCGCTCCTGGATCTCGAGCATCTTGGGCTGCAGCACCTGCATGCGTGCCGTCGACTTAGTCGACTTGAGCATAAGCGGCGTCAGCAGCAGACGGATGATGACCACCAGGATGATGATGGACAGGCCCCAGTCGACCGCAAAGGTCTGGATGAGCTTGAGCAGCTCGAAAAGGATGTTAACGATCCAATCCCACATGTAAGTTTTCCTCCGATAGCGAGTGCCCGCTAGGGCACAGGGTCATAACCGCCGACGTGCAGGGGATTGCAGCGAGCGATGCGCCTCACGGCAAGCCAGCAGCCTCTCAAAACACCGTACTTCTCAATCGCCTGGACGGCGTATTGCGAGCACGTTGGGTAATAAATGCAGGCGTCAGGCAATAAGGGCGAAACAACCTGTTGATATATGCGAATAGGAGCGATGGCAACACGTCGCAAAACGTGATTGCTCATCGCTCCTCCCCGGCAACGCCGGCGCGTTTCATAAGCGAACGCAATGCATTGTCCATCTCCTGCGGCGAGGAAACCCTCGTCTTGGGAGTTGCGAACAAGATGATGTCATAACCCGCAACGGGAAATCCACAGCTGCGGGCGGCCTCGCGCATCACACGCTTAGAACGGTTGCGCACGACAGCACAACCGAGCCGTTTAGCACCAACGAAGGCGACCCTTCCGGAGTCGCCTTCGCCAACCGATTCACATATGGTCATTCGAATCAGAGGGTGATTGAAACGACGCCCCTGACTGAACACATGCTCGAAATCTTGCCGAGACTTAATAGTCTTCATGCGAGATGTGTGTATCGCTGCTAGACAGTGAGACGCTTGCGGCCCTTGGCGCGACGACGGGCGAGCACGGCACGACCACCCTTAGTGGCCATACGGGCACGGAAGCCATGGGTCTTGGCACGCTTACGCTTATTAGGCTGATACGTACGCTTCATCTTAAGTTCCTCCTGCTGCATTTCGAGTGTCCGCGGGGGCGCGGACGCAGATATAGACACGTGAGCTTGAAGATTGTAGGGAAATCAATGTTCAAATGTCAAGAAATCAAAGGTAAAAGGTTGCGCAGTTCACACGGTTCCCCCATAAGCTGAGCTCGATTTAGCGGTGCATGGCAACTTTTCACGATATTTCATCGAGTTTTCAACAGGTCATATTGGCAATGTTGAGAACTTTTCGTCCGTTTTCCAAAGTTTTCAACAGGTTTTGAAAAGTTGTCGAAAGATGAGAAACATTGCACGGTGAGCTACTATTTGTTCGAAACCTTTTGAAAGATTGCGAGCGGCATGTCTGACGACTTTTACACCATGGTCGATTCCGGAGACCCGGCACCCGACAACGAGCACATCACCGGCGTGCGCGAAGAGCGTAAGGAAGGCGAGCAGACGACCACGCAGGCGCCGAAAGCCATGTACGCCGCGCGCATCGCCGTCTATGACGACATGCTGTCGACACCGCGTGTGATCGTCATTGATCCGCAAGATGTCCGCACGTATTTGGAAGAGACGACCAACACCGTCTACCAGTGCATGAAAGAACAAGGTGGCCATATCTCGCTCATGGTCATCCGCGAGATTGTCGAAAACTTTATCCACGCGCACTTTGCCGAGCCCATCATCTCGATTCTGGACGGCGGAGACACCATCCGCTTTGCCGATCAGGGGCCCGGCATCGACGACAAGGAGCGCGCTTTCGACTTTGGCGTTACCAGCGCAAACAGCAAGATGAAGCGCTACATCCGTGGAACCGGAGCAGGGTTTCCCATGGTGCAGGAGTATTTGGAAAACGCCGGCGGTGCCGTATCCATCGAGGACAATATGGGCAACGGCACCGTGGTTACGGTAAGCCTGAACCCTAAACGCGTGCAGGAAATCGAACGCGCCGGCGGACGCGGCGCTGCCGTGCGGCCCGAGACGGAGCAGCCCACATATCCCCTGCCGGGAGCTTTTGCGCAGCAGCCCATGGCAACGCAGCAGATGCAGCCCCCCGTGGGACAGATGCAGCAGCCCGGAATGCTTCCCACACAAGAGCCCCAGGCGGCATCGATGTCGATGCCGCCAAACGCGCCAGAGGCCATGCCGCCGGCGGATCAGGATGCAGCAGCAATGCAGCAGGCGACGGGGGCACCGGGTGGCCAGCAAATGGGCTATCAGCCGTACCAACAGGGATATCCATATCAGCAGATGCCGCCACTGGGGTATGGCCAGCAGTTCCCGCAGCAGTACCAGCAGGGATATCAGCAGCCGTACCAGCAGATGCCGCAGCAGCAGTACAACCCCTGGGCCCAGCAGATGCCTCCGCAGCCTTACCAACAGTGGCCTCAAAGTTTTCAACAGCAAATGCCGCCGATGCAGAGTTCTCAACAACCAGCAGCTCAAATGATGTATCCTAATGCAGCAAATCAGTATGCGCAGCCACAACCGGACGTGTTCGTAAGCGATCGCGGCAACGCCGCGCTGGGCTATCTGGCGCAAAATCAAGCGTGCGGTGCAACCGATCTGGCGAGGGCGTTTGGAAACTCGGCCCCCACTTGGTCACGCACGCTCAATGACTTGGCGCAGGCCGGCTTGGTCATCAAGCATGGCCAGAAATACCATCTGACCGAACTCGGCGCCGCTCGCGTGCGAGCTCAGAGCTAAAGAACGGGAGAGACAGTGGACGAGGAAGCAAGCATCATCCTGGGGGATGCCATCGCCTTTTGCCAGCGCGACGGCCAAGATGCACGCCTCATCAACATGCTGGGGCAATCGCGCGCCATAAGCCTGACCGAAGATACGCTCACGATCGAGGCCCCCTCGCGCTTTGCCATCGCGCAGCTCAAAAAGCATCAGCCGACTATTGAGGCCTATCTGGAAGAAATCGCCTTTGCACCGATTGCGCTCGACATCGTGGCACCGCAAGGCGCAACGGCCGAATCTGCTGCCGCGACGGCGCCCGGCGCTGCTCCCGCTGCTTCCCCGGCGGCGCCGGCCTCCGCAGGCGACGTGCCGGCAATCGAGCACCAGCACAGCGATGTTTCCCGTGAAACCATGGCACCGTTGCCGACCGCCGCTGCGACGTCAACGAACGCACCCGTCACGCACATGCCGATCGCTCACGACGCAGCGGCGGGCGCGGATTCGGGTATTGCAATCAAGAACACGCTCTCGGCCGATGATTTTCGTCGCATGATGAACCAGATGAAGGGCGGAGCGCCGACTAAATCCACGCAAGCTGCGACCCCCGCTTCACCCATGCCAGCACCGACCGTACCGGCCGAGCAGAATACGGATGGAGCCCCGCTCGCCGCGAACTCAAAATTTACTTTTGAGAACTTTGTCTACGGCCCCGAGAACAGCCATGCCTATCGCTCGGCACTCAAGTTTGCCGCCCTCGCGGACGAGCGCGGCACGTGCACATCACTGTTCATCTACGGCAAATCGGGCCTGGGCAAGACGCACCTGCTGCTTGCCATCAAAAACGAGCTCGCCGAGAAGTCGCCCGAGATCAAGGTCAAGTATGCCAACTCCCAGGCATATCTGGACGACCTGATGACCGAGTTCGACCGCCAAAAGAAGAGCAACGCCCCCATCATGCAGGCATACCACGGCGTGGACGTGCTCATCATCGATGACATCCAAAACATCATCGGCAAGCGCGCGAGCGTGGATTACTTTTTCCAGCTCATGGACGAGTTCATCCGCAACAACAAGAAGGTCGTCATCGCGGCAGACCGCGCCCCCAAGGACCTGAGCATGGACGAGCGTCTGACCAGCCGCTTCAACGCCGGCATGCTTTGCCTGGTCGCAGAGCCCAGCTACGAGATGAAATACAAGATCTTGCAGCGCTATTACGAGAACACCATCGTCGCCGCTCCCGAGGCAGGCGACGACTCGCTGCTGGCGGCCTATGGGGGCGACAGCGGGCACCTAACCGACGAGCACTTTAAACACATGGCTGAGGTCTCGGGCACCAACATCCGCGAACTCGAGAGCTTCTGTGAGCGCTGCGCCGGCGAGGCGGGCGACCGCGAACGCGAGGGCGGGGAGCTCACCTTTGACGATATCGACGCCATCGCCAGCCAGTACTTCGACACATCGGCCAAAAAGATCAACGTCCAGACGGTTCAGTCCGTCATCGAAGAGCAGTACGGCGTGACGCACGAGGAGCTCATCGGCCCGCGTCGCAACGCCAATATCGCCAAAGCACGCCACATTGCCATCTACCTGGCCATCGAGATGTGCGAGATGACGACCACGGCGGTAGGCGCCGAATTTGGCAACCGCAACCACTCGACCGTCAGTACGAGCTACAAAAAGGTCCAGAAGATGATCCAGGAAGACCGCACCGTCACCGAAGACCTCAAGTCGCTGCGCGATAAAATTACACTGCGCTCGTAGGGAAATAGAGACACCTGTTGAAAACTTGTCGAAACCACGGGCATAAGGTGTCTAAAACCCAACCCGCGGTGATGAAAAGTTTTGCGCAGGTTTTGAACGTGGAAAACCACCCCTGTTGCACACAGGTTGCTGTCGATTCTCTTTCTGGGTCTAACCTGCGTCTTTGGGAGTAATCAACAGTTTCGTCAGTGCTATTACTATTATTAAGATATTTATATCTATAGAAAGGTATTAAAAGATGAAGTTCACCGTCAGCCAGAGCTCGCTTACACAAGCCATCGGCGTCGTTATGAAGGGTGTCGCTTCGGCATCCACCCTCCCCATCCTGTCGGGCGTGCTCGTTAAGGCCCAAGACGGCATCTTGGAATTCCAGACCTCTAACTACACCATCTCGATCCGTCATCGCATCGCGGCGCATGTCGAAGAAGAGGGCGAGATGGTTATTCCCTGTAAGATGCTCTCCAATATCACCAAGACCCTCCCCGATGCCCCGGTCACCTTTGAGCTGTCCGAGCGCCAGGTGCTGATTGGTTGCGAGAAGAGCTCTTTTAGGCTGAACACGCTCGATGCCAATGACTTCCCCGAGTTTCCGGCCTATGCCATCGAGAGTGCCGTGGAGCTGCCGACCGACGTCTTGTCCGAAATGGTCGGCCGCGTGTGGCGCGTCACCTCGACCGACAAGGCTCGCCCCATCCTGGGCGGCGTGCACATGAAGGTCGAGAACAACACCGTACGCCTGGTAGCGACCGATTCCTTCCGCTTGGCCGTGTGCGATACGCAGGTCGAGACCTCGACCCTCGAGGGCTCCTTTGAGCTCAACGTTCCGGCTGACGCCTTTAACGACGCGCTGAACATCATGGCCAGCCAAGCGACCATCATGATCGGGGCTACCGACACCCAGGTCGTCTTCGAGGCCGGCAACACCACCTACGTGTCGCGTCGCATCGAGGGCGTGTACCCCAACTACAAGCAGCTCATCCCCGATTCGTGCGTGACGAGCGTCAAGATCGACGTCGCCGCCTTTAACGCCGCCCTCAAGCGCGTGGCCGTTATCGCGAGCGCCAACCCCGCCGTCAAGTTCGAGATCGATGTCGAGAACGGGCAGATGGGCCTGTCCTCCATTTCCAATGACCAGGACCTTGCGCAGGAGACGATCGATGTCGAGGCCGAGGGCGAGTCGGGTACCATCGCCTTCAACTACCATTACATCTTCGGCTGCCTCAATGCCCTGTCCAAGGAGAAGGAGATCACGCTGGAGCTCAAGAGCTACTCGCAGGCGGGCATCTTTAAGTCCTACGATAAGATCAACTACCTGTACCTGGTCATGCCGGTCCGCATCTAGCGCTGCGCCATGACCATGTTCGCCCGCGATCTTTCCGTCGCGCACTACCGCAGCTTCGATAGCTATCGCCTTGCCCTGGACGAGGGCGTGACGATACTTGCGGGACCCAACGCGGCGGGAAAGACCAATCTCATAGAGGCGCTGCAGCTGCTGACGAGCGGCGCCTCGTTTAGGCATCCGACCGCAGCCGAGCTCGTCCATGACGGCGTGGGCTCGTGCAAGATTGAGCTGAGGCTCGAGGGCGACGGCCGCGTGCTTGATATGGGATTGAGCGCGGAGGACGGTAAGCGCTCGTTTAGCCGCAACGGCAAGAGATGCTCTGCCGCCGGTGTGCGCGGGGTTCTGCCGAGCGTGCTGTTTTGCCCAGACCATCTGGACATGGTTAAGCGAGGCGCCAGTGTGCGCCGCGCCGCCCTCGATGACTTTGGCATGCAGCTGAGCGCACGCTATGCCGATCTTGCGAGCACCTATGGGCGCTGCGTGACCCAGCGTAACGCCTTGCTCAAGGAGACCTGGTGCTGCCGCGAGATGCTCGGCGCGTGGAACGATTCGATTGCCCGCGCGGGCTCGGCCCTGCTCGTGCACCGGTTGGCCCTGCTCGACCGGCTGGCGGGCCATGTGCACACTGCCTACGGGCAAGTGGCGTCAGGTGAGGCCGCCAACGTGGCCTATGCGTCCACGCTGGGGGATTTGCCCCAGGTCGAGGATCGCGAAGAGCTGAAGGGTTGGGCGTACGAGCGCATGCTGGCCGCCCTTGACGAGCATGCCGACGAGGAAATTCGCCGCGGCGTGACGTTGGTGGGACCGCATCGCGACGAGATCGAGTTCACCGTGGCTGGTCGCTCCGCCCGTTCATTTGCCAGCCAAGGACAGCAGCGCACGCTGGTGCTGTCCTGGAAGGTGGCCGAGGTTGCCGTGGCTCGCGATGTCCTGGGCACCGCCCCACTGCTGCTTCTGGACGACGTGATGAGCGAGCTCGACGGCGAGCGTCGCGGCGCTTTCCTGCGGCTGATCGGCGATGATATCCAGACGGTCATAACTACGACCAACCTGGGGTACTTTACCGACGACCTGCTTGATCGAGCCAAGGTGGTGAGCATGGGTGAGACGTGCTAATTACGAGCGCGAGAGCGAAACGGTCGCCTTCAACGGGTTTTTGAACGCAGAGCGTCAGCGCATCCTAGCGGCTGCGACGCCTAAGCGCCGTGCGCAGATGGAGGCCGCCGAGGAGTCGCGCACGGTCTATCGCGCATGGAACGCGGTGTGCTCGGGCACGCGCGAGGGGCGGCATGTGACGGGACTGCGCTACCTGCCCGAGTCCAATGAGTTGCTGGTATATCTCGACTCGCCCTCGTGGACGCAGGAAATGACGCTGTTGCGCGAAATCATCCGTGCGCGCATGGAGCGCGCCGGTGCGCATGTGGACGGCCTGGTGTTCAAAACCACCGCGCCCGGTCACACGCCGCCCGCCGCCAAGGAACGCCTGCGCCCGGCGCCGACCGAGCGACCGCCGGCCCCGCACGCCGACCTAAGTGAGGCCGAGCGTACCGACATCGAGCGCCAAGTGGCGCCCATCGAAGACCAAAAACTGCGCGAGGCCCTCGAGAATGCCATGAGAGCCAGTGCCGAGTGGGCCAAGGGCGTGCAAAGCAAAAAAGAGCCTTAAATCGCATCTGGTGGCCTTGTAGAGCCAAATACCCTCGTTCCCGAGGGTATTTTTTTACGATAAACTAGTAAGGCTGTACACATTTTCTTGACTGAAGGAGGACGTGTGGCAAACGAAAACGATTACGATGGCGGCGAGATTAAGATTCTCGAAGGTCTCGAGGCCGTTCGTAAGCGCCCGGGCATGTATATCGGCTCGACGAGCGCCAGCGGTCTGCATCACCTGGTGTGGGAGATCGTTGACAACTCCGTCGACGAGGCCATGGCCGGTTTCTGCACCGAGATCCAGGTGACGGTCCACGCCGACAACTCCATCACGGTCGTCGACAACGGGCGCGGCATCCCCGTCGACGAGCACCCTGTTAAAAAGATCCCGACGCTCGAGGTCGTCATGACGATCCTGCACGCCGGCGGTAAGTTCGATAACTCGGCCTATAAGGTCTCGGGTGGCCTGCACGGCGTGGGCATCTCCGTCGTCAACGCGCTGTCCAAGCGCGTGGTCGTTCAGGTTCGTCGCGATGGCAACACCTACGAGATGGAGTTCTCGCGCGGCAAGACCGTCAAGAAGATGGAGGTCGTGGGCACCTCGGATTCGACGGGCACCACCGTCACCTTCTGGCCCGACGATGAGATCTTCGAGACCTGCATCTACGATTTCGATACGCTGCACAACCGTCTGCAGGAGACGGCGTTCCTCAATAAGAACCTCAAGATCGTGCTGACCGATGAGCGCGAGGCGACTCCCCACGTGGAGGAGTTTTGCTACGAGGGCGGCATCATCGACTTCGTCAAGTTCCTCAACGAGGGCAAGGACGTCCCCGAGGCCTTTAAGGAGCCCATCTACATCGAGGGCAAATCGGACCCGGATGCGCCCGTGGCCAAGATGGGCGAGGTCGAGGTTTCCCTGCAGTGGAATAGCGGCTACGGCGAGAACGTCATGTCGTTTGCCAACGACATCTACACTCCCGAGGGCGGCATGCACCTTGAGGGCTTCCGCACCGCGCTCACCCGCGTGATCAACGACTACGCGCGCAAGCAGAACCTGCTCAAGGAAAAAGACGCCAACCTGACCGGCGACGATGTGCGCGAGGGCCTTTCGGCCGTTATTTCGGTCAAGCTGCCCGATCCGCAGTTTGAGGGCCAGACCAAGGCCAAGCTCGGTAGCTCCTATATGCGCGCGCTCACGCTCAAGATCGTGACCGACGGACTCGCCGATTACCTCGAGGAGCATCCCAAGCCCGCTCGCGAGATCGTCAAGAAGGCGCAACAGGCCTGCAAGGCGCGAAACGCTGCCCGCAAGGCGCGCGAGGCGACCCGTCGCAAGAGCCTGCTCGAGACGGCGTCCCTGCCCGGTAAGCTCGCTGACTGCTCGGTGCGCGATGCCGAGCTGACCGAGCTCTTCATCGTAGAGGGCGACTCGGCAGGCGGTTCGGCCAAGGACGGCCGTCGCCGAGACATCCAGGCGATTCTGCCCCTGCGCGGCAAGATTCTGAACGTCGAACGCGTTGGTGACCATCGCGCGTTCTCGAGTGACACCATCCAGTCGCTGATTACCGCGATCGGCTGCGGCGTCACGACGAGCGCCGGCGACGGCGGCGACTTCGATATCAGCAAGGCGCGCTACCACAAGATCATCATCATGACCGATGCAGACGTCGACGGTGCGCATATCCGCATCCTGCTGCTGACGTTCTTCTACAAGTACATGCGTCCGCTGATCGATGCCGGCTACGTCTATGTTGCCTGCCCGCCCATCTTTGGCATTAAGGTGCGCAACAAGATCCACTACGTGTATCCCAACGGCCGCCAGCCCGAAGACGAGATCCTGCGCGACACCATCCAGAGTCTGGGCCTGAACCCCGACGATAACGACGAGGACGGCAAGGCCAAGGATGGCAAGATCACCAAGAAGCGCAAGGGCTATACCGTCCAGCGCTACAAGGGCCTGGGCGAGATGGACCCCAAGCAGCTCGCCTCGACGACGATGGATCCCAAGACCCGCATCCTGCAGCGCGTGTCGATCGAGGACGCCGTGGTGGCGGACCGTGCCGTGCGCGAGCTCATGGGTTCCGAGGTCGGCTATCGCCGTGAGTACATCGAGAAACATGCACATGA
The DNA here is from genome assembly GCF_041537385.1 of Collinsella aerofaciens. GTDB lineage: Bacteria > Actinomycetota > Coriobacteriia > Coriobacteriales > Coriobacteriaceae > Collinsella > Collinsella aerofaciens_BV. The sequence goes on along the minus strand of NZ_JBGORS010000007.1, from coordinate 92,889 downwards.
TGCACGCTTCTTAGACGCCTAACCTGTTCGGCTTTCCCAGCCACCGCACCTTCGCCCTCAATCGTCGGTCGCGTACCCAAGTACGCTTCCCTCCTCTTTCGAGCGAATCTGCGGCACCTGGAAAAGCCGTCTCCGTGGCAGGGAACTAATGGACCACGCAAACCATGAGGAGGTAACGTGGCAGACGATATCAACAATAACGAGGGTATGGGCGAGGCCGGCGATGCCGGCATGCCCGACGATCTGAAGCGCCTGCTTGCCCGTGCTGAGCAGGGCGAGGACGGCGATCCTGACGCCTATAACCCCGATGCCGATGATGACGAGGAAGAGGACGACGACGGTGAGCTCGAGGAGAGCTTTGGCGAAGTCGATCGTGGCGCCTCGGCCGGCGAGGATATCAACGGCGGCCAGCTCCAGATTTCGGAGTTTGGCCGCGAGATGAAGCAGTCGTTTATCGAGTATTCGATGTCGGTCATCACGGCGCGCGCCCTGCCGGACGTGCGCGACGGCTTAAAGCCGGTGCACCGTCGCATCCTGTACGCGATGAACGAGAGCGGCATCTACCCCAACCGCCCGCACAAGAAGTCGGCTTGGACGGTCGGCGAAGTTATCGGTAAGTACCACCCGCATGGCGACTCCGCGGTCTATGAGGCCATGGTCCGCCTGGCGCAGTGGTTCTCCATGCGCACGCCGCTCATCGACGGCCACGGCAACTTCGGCAACATCGACGGCGACGGCGCCGCCGCCATGCGTTACACCGAGAGCCGCCTGGCAAAGCCCGCCATGGAGCTGCTGCGTGACCTGCAGAAGGATACCGTCGACTGGCAGCCCAACTACGACGAATCGCTCGCCGAGCCTCAGGCGCTGCCTGCGCGCTTCCCCAACCTGCTGGTCAACGGCAGCCAGGGCATCGCCGTCGGCATGGCCACCAATATCGCCCCGCATAACCTCACCGAGGCGATCGAGGCAACCTGCTACCTGATCGATAATCCCGACGCCACTGTCGACGAGCTCATGCAGATCATGCCCGGTCCGGACTTCCCCACCGGCGCCATCATCATGGGCAGCGCCGGCATTAAGCAGAGCTACGAGACCGGCCGCGGCTCCATTACCGTGCGCGCCAAGGCCCACGTGGAATCCACCAAGACCGGCCGCAACCGCTTGGTCTTTACCGAGATTCCCTACATGGTCAACAAGGGCACCCTGCAGGAGAAGATCGCCCAGCTCGTCAACGACAAGCGCATCGAGGGCATCTCGGACATGCGCGATGAGTCCAACCAGAAGGGTATCCGTCTGGTCATCGAACTCAAGAAGGGCGTCATCCCGCAGGTCGTGCTCAACAACCTGTACAAGTACACCTCGCTGCAGACGACCTTCGGCGCCAACAACCTGGCGCTCGTCAACGGCGTTCCCAAATGCCTGAGCCTGCGCGAGATGCTGCAGCACTACATCGACCACCAGGTCGACGTCGTCACCCGACGCACCCGCTTCGACCTTAAGAAGGCCCAGGCCCGCGCGCATATCCTCGAGGGCTACCTGATGGCCCTTGACCATATCGACGAGGTCATTAGCATCATCCGTTCCTCGCAGACCGACTCCGAGGCCAGCAGCCGCCTGATCGAGCGCTTTGGCTTTACGCCCGAGCAGACCACGGCCATCCTCGAGATGAAGCTGCGCCGCCTGACCGGCCTGGAGCGCGACAAGATTCAGGAAGAGCTGGACGGCCTGCGCCGCGCCATCGCCTACTACGAGGACCTGCTGGCGCACGAGGAGAAGATCCTGGGCGTCATCAAGGAAGAGATGCGCGAGATCTCCAAGAAGTTTGGCGATAAGCGCCGCACCGAGATCAGCCAGGTCGAGAAGGACCTGGACGTCGAGGACCTCATTGCCGACGAGGACATGGTCGTGACCATCACCCACACCGGCTATGTCAAGCGCATCCCGGTTGCCGCCTACCGCGCCCAGAAGCGCGGCGGCAAGGGCGTGTCGGGCGTCAACCTCAAAGAGGACGACGTTATCGACGAGATGTTTATCGCGTCCACGCACGAGTACGTGCTGTTCTTCTCGAGCAAGGGCAAGGTCTATCGCCTGAAGGTGCACGAGCTGCCGGTGGGTACGCGCCAGGCGCGCGGTACCGCGATCGTCAACCTGCTGCCCTTCGAGGAGGGCGAGAAGATCGCGAGCGTCATCAGCTGCCGCGAGTTCCCTGCCGACGAGTATCTGATGTTTGCCACCAAGAGCGGCATGGTCAAGAAGACCGTGATGAGCGCATATGACCGCAGCCGTCGCGACGGCCTGATCGCTATCAACCTGCGTGACGACGACGCGCTGCTGAACGTGCGCCGCGTGCGCGAGGGCGACAAGATTATCCTGGCCACTACCGCGGGCAAGGCGATCATGTTCTCCGAGGAGCAAGTGCGCGCCACCGGCCGCGATACCAGCGGCGTTCGCGGTATCGGAATGAAGGACGGCGTGAGCGTTCTGGGCATGGAAGTCACTAACGGCAACGGCGATCTATTCGTCATCACCGAGCGCGGCTACGGCAAGCGCACGCCGGTCGCGGACTACCCGGAGCAGAATCGCGGCGGCCAGGGCGTCTACACCATCCAAATGACCGAGCGTAAGGGCAACCTCGCGGCCATGAAGACGGTGGGCCCGCAGCACGAGCTGTTCATCGTGACGGAGGGCGCGACGGTCATTCGCGTCAAGACCGACGAGATCAGCCAGACTGGCCGCGCTACCCAGGGCGTCAAGATGATGACCGTCGACGACAACGACCGCATCTGCGCCGTAGCCCGCATGACGGCCGCCAAGGAGAAGCCCGAAGGCGCCGAGGCCGCAGCCGACACCGAAGAGGCCCCAGTCGACCTAGGCGACGGCAACGACATGCCAGAGGATCTCCTCGACGAGTAAGAGGCCCTAGCTGGTAAAAATCATCAGACCCCATATATTGGCGGTCGGCGCACTGCGCGCCGACCGCTTTTTTGACAATCGTGGAACCTGTGTCTGACGGGCGGGCGGGATGGGTTAGGTTTGTCGCGAGTTCCGCACGCAAAGAAGGCCACTTAATGTGGCCTTCGTCTTGCGCAGGACTGTCCGAGCAGCAAACCTAACCCATCCCGCCCGCCCGTCAGACACGCCCCCAAAGATTTTCAAAAAAGTTGTTGACGCGCGCGTAACGACTCGTCTAATATATCCCTTGCGCGATGGACCTGTAGCTCAGTTGGTTAGAGCGTCCGGCTGATAACCGGGAGGTCACAAGTTCGAATCTTGTCAGGTCCACCACTTTCTTTCGCAATAAACACCCCAGCGAGAGCCGAGTCGCCGCTGGGGTGTTTATTACTGTCTCCGTGGGGGTTTAGCTCAGCTGGGAGAGCGCGGGCTTTGCAAGCCTGAGGTCAGGGGTTCGATCCCCCTAACCTCCACCATGATGGACCTGTAGCTCAGTTGGTTAGAGCGTCCGGCTGATAACCGGGAGGTCACAAGTTCGAATCTTGTCAGGTCCACCATCAAAACTGTGAAGAGCCCTGGGGCGTTGCCTCGGGGCTTTTTTCTTACCTACTGAAAGTAGTCAAAAAAGCCCCGTCCCAAATTAACTACTTTGATTTTGTGTGCTGTGCGAAAGATTGGGTAGTATAGCTATTCAATGCGGCGGGCTGCCGCGTGTTAACCGCTACGTACCGGAGGTGTTCCATGGTTCGTGTCGACATAGAGACCATCGTCATGGCCGCCGGTCCCGTGCCATCGCTTATCGTACTTCGTGAGCGCAGCAACAAATCGGACTCGCCCGCGCCGCTGCGTTCCCTTTCCATTCAGACTGGTTCGTTTGAAGCTGCTGCCATCAGCCGCGGCATCGATAGCGGCCGCGCCGAGCGCCCGATTACCCATGACCTGCTGCTCGATACCGTTGACGCCCTGGGCGCCAAGCTCGAGCGCATCGAGATCGTTCGCGCCGAGCCGCCGGTGTTCTACGCGACGATCGTCGTACTGGCCGATGGCGAGGAGCGCAAGATCGACGCCCGCCCCAGTGACGCCATTGCCCTTGCCGTGCGCAGCAATGCCCCCATGTTTGTGGAGGACGACATCATGAATCGCCTGGGCACTGTTTCCACCCACGCCGAGGAAGTCGACGACGAGCAGGAGTTCGAGAAGTTCGACGAGTTCGTCCATACGCTCTCCCCCGATGACTTCTAAATGCGGGGCGGCAGAGTTGCGGAGTGTTCGCTGATGGCCGGCGGTATGTCGGCTGAGGCGGCGGCCATTGCGCGCGAGGCACAGATGCGCTCGGAGGCTTCTGAGGCGGCACGCATTGCCTATGTGACGCAGGCCCGCACGCTTCGCGAGCGCCGCGGCTCGTTTATCAAGATGGTTGTCGTCTCCGCCCTTGTCGCGGCAATCTGCTCGCGCCTTCGTGGTACAGTTGGTGCGCTTGGGTTTTCGATTTCAACAGGCTTGGTAATCTGGGGTGTGGTCGATGCAGTAATGCTGACCAACCAGATCAAGGTACTCGACAAGCGCGCGATGGATATGATGCGCGCCCGCGACGCTGCCGCCAAGATCGCTGCCGAGGCACAAGAACTGTAACGACGCCAGACTCGATGGGAAGGTCTAAAGATGGCACAGGATATGCAAGACGCCGGTAACGTCTCCGCCGAGCTCGACGCCATGGTGTGTGACCTGATTGGTGCATTCTTGGACGACCTTGCCGCCGGCGAGAATCCGGGCGTAGTTGTGGCGATCGAGGACGCTGCTTCCAACCGCTATCTGGCCGCGCTCGACGAAGATGGCGAGGAGGCATGCCTCGAGGCTGCCACCAACTTTATCTCCGAGCACAAGATGGGTCTTAAGGACGAGGGGCTGGGCCGCATCGCCCGCTATGCCATCGGCTACACCGGTTGTGTCGAAATTGACGGCGGCTATCACGACGCCCTGCTCGTGAGCTTCTTCGAAACCACGCTCGAGAGCGGTTTTTCGGCATACGTGCTGTATGAGGGCATGGGCGCCGGCGATGGTTTTATGTGGAGCGACCCTGAACCTGCAGGTGAGGAAACCCCTCTTATCTAAAATCGCTAAAATAAACGAGTTTTCGGTAAAAGGCTCAATATTCCCGCTGAGCGTTGTATCGCTGGGCGGGCCGCATACGCGTGCCGTTTGTATATGGATAGAAGATAGGGGAACTACATGCGCGTAGACAATCTGAGGAACATCGCCATCATCGCCCACGTCGACCACGGCAAGACGACGATGGTCGACAAGCTCCTGCGTGCCACGGACGCCTTCCGTGCCAACCAGCAGGTCGAGGACCGCGTCCTGGACTCTAACGACCAGGAGCGCGAGCGCGGCATTACGATTCTCGCCAAGAACATCTCTATCGAGTACAAGGACGTCAAGATCAACGTCATCGACACTCCGGGCCACGCCGACTTTGGCGGCGAGGTCGAGCGCGTGCTGCGTATGGCCGACGGCGCCCTGCTGCTGGTTGACGCTTTTGAGGGCCCCATGCCCCAGACCCGCTTCGTGCTGCGTCACGCTATCGACACCGGCCTCAAGATCATGATCGTCATCAACAAGATCGATCGTCCGGGCGCCAACCCCGAGAAGGCCTACAACGACTGCCTGGACCTTATGGCCGACCTGGGTGCCACCGACGACCAGCTCGAGTTCGCCATGGAGCACGTGGTCTACGCCAGCGCCATGAATGGCTTTGCCCGTCTTGACCCCAACGACGGCAACATGGACATGTATCCGCTGCTTGATATGATCATCGACGACATGCCCGCTCCCGAGGTTGACGAGAACGCCCCGCTGGCCATGCAGTGCGTGACCATTGACCACTCCAACTTCGTTGGCCGCATCGGCATCGGTCGCGTGTACTCCGGCACCATCCATCAGGGCGATCAGATCCTGGTCGTCAAGAACGACGGCTCCAGCGCCACCGCTACCGTCAAGCAGCTCTTTACCTTCGACTACCTGGGCCGCACCGAATGCCAGGAAGTCGGCGCCGGCGACATCGCCGCCGTCGTGGGCATCGACCGCACCGATATCGGCGATGTCTACACCGATCCCGAGAACCCCGTTGAGCTCGAGCCCATCGAGATCGACCCGCCGACTCTGTCCATCGTCTTTGAGGCTTCGACCTCCCCGCTCGTCGGTCGCGACGGCGACATCGTGGGCGCCCGTCAGCTCAAGGAGCGCCTGTTCAACGAGGCCGAGAACAACGTGACCATGAAGATCGAGGAGCTCGAGGACAAGAGCGGCGTCGAGGTCTCGGGTCGCGGCATCCTGCACCTGTCCGTTCTGATGGAGTCCATGCGTCGCGAGGGCTTTGAGTTCCAGGTTGGCCGTCCCCGCGTTCTGTTTAAGAAGGACGAGAACGGCAACAAGATGGAGCCCGTCGAGCAGGCCGTCGTCGAGTGCCCGGACGAGTACTCGGGCAAGGTCGTTGAGGTCTTCGGTACCTCCGGCGGCATCATGACGAGCATGGATACCTCGGGCATCGTGACGCACCTCGAGTTTAAGATCCCGACCCGCGGCATCATGGGCCTTAAGAACCGCATCATGAACGTCACCCACGGCGAGGGCGTGTTCTACCACACCTTCTTGGAGTATGGCCCCTACGCCGGCGAGATCGGCAACCGTCAGAACGGCGCTATGATCTCCATGACCACCGAGAAGGCCGTTGCCTACGCTCTGGGTACGCTGCAGGAGCGCGGCCAGCTGTTTGTTGAGCCGGGCACCGAGTGCTACGAGGGCATGATCGTGGGCGAGCGCAGCAAGGCTGGCGACATGGTCGTCAACATCGCCCGCACCAAGAACCTGGGCAACCAGCGTTCCTCGACTTCCGATATCTCCGTCCAGCTGGTGCCGCCTCGCACCTTCTCTCTGGAAGAGGCGCTGGAGTACATTGCCGACGACGAGCTGGTGGAGATCACTCCCAAGAACATCCGCCTGCGCAAGCGTCTGCTCAACGCCACCGACCGTAAGAAGGCTGCTGTCCGCGCCGGTCAGGTCAACAAATAAGCACTGGGGCTTATAACCGCCAATAAGAAAGGGCGTCGACCGCAATGGTCGGCGCCCTTTTTGGTGCAAGGGGGCAGGCTCGGTTGCACCACCACAAAGGTGCCTGGCCCCTTTGTGGTGATCGGCTGCTAGGCGGTGGGGAGTTCTGGCGCGTTAGCCGGCTGCTGCGGCTTGAGGTGGGCGTTGCGCCAGATGATTTGGATGATGTAGCCGAGCATAAAGACAAAGGCCACGCCGCTGATGAAGCCGCCTACGAGGGGAAGCCCCGTGAGGGCGCCTGCGATTACGCCACCAGCGGCTGCCATGGCGTAGCGGTTCTGGCTGTGTCCGACCATGCGCGCGATCGCGCACCCTGCAAAGGCACTCGACACCAGCGCGATGCCAATAACACCGCACATGAGGGCTCCGGCAAGCGACAGACCGGCGATAGAGATAATCAGCAGTAGGACGGCGGGGACGACAGCAATCGTACCCAGAAGACCGCTCACCCACAGGGGCGTGGGGTGCTGGTGGAGCATTCCGGCGGCGCTGGCGGTCGCGCGCGGAAAGACGAGCTCGAGCAGCAGGGCGATGAAGCAGGTCGAGAGCGCCGCGGCGACGATACCGCCGATGACATCGGTAGTGGTGGAAGTATCCTCGTTCTCGGTGCGGTCGATCTTGAGTGCGCCGACCTCGGCTCCCGCGGCGCGCTCGGGGTCCTCGGAGACGTGCGCGTTCACGGTGCCGGTGATGTGGGCGTTCTTGCCCAGGATGAGCTTGTCGGCCCAAACCTCGACATCGCCATCGACGGTGCCGTCGATGGTTACCGTATCGCCCGCGAGCGCTGCCGACTTGGTAGAGCCGCGCAAGGCAACCGTCTCGCCTATCGCGTAGAAACAGCTAGCGGTGCTGTCGGAATTGAGAACGACATGCTGGCCAGCAACGGTCACGCTGCCATCAACCGTGGTCTTGGCAATGTCGATGGTGCGTGCCGCCAGACGGACGGCGCCGCCCACTGTGCAGTCGCGAATTGAGAGGGTATCGCCCGCGGCGATGATATCGCGGTCGATGGAGACATCGTCCAGTTCGAGACTCTGACCGGCCCAATACAGGTCGCCCTCGACACCGGACGGATTAGAGTCGTTGTCGGTTGCAAGTACGTTGCCTGCCGTGTCCGTGTCGGCAAATGACGCCGTGGGAAGTGCGGTGAGCGCCAGCGCGATGAGCGCGAATGCCATAAGCAGGCAGCGACGCATCTTGTGTGACGGCGCCGCCGCGGTTTGATTGAAAGCCATAGTTGATCCTTTTGTTAGGTGTTCGGCATATACCTAACAGGGTACCCAACGCGAGGGCGCTCTAAAAGAACCTCTCGGTTGCATTTCGAAGGGTAGTGCCGTGCTGTCTACTTTTTACGGTGCAAAAAGCGCGCGATGTCCTCTTCGGTGGGGCTTTTGATGTCAAAGCGCAGCGAGAGCCAGCGCAGACCCATGGTCACGACAACGCATACGATCAGCGCGGCGACATTGCTCATGATGCCGCTCATAACGAGACACACGTAGCTTGTCGATCCGGCGATGGCCGCGATGGCATAAAAGTTAGTGCGTTGGAAAATGCCCGGAACCACGCCCATAAAGCCGTCGCGCAACATGCCGCCGCCCACCGCGGTGAAAAAGCCCATCATGATGCACACCGCCGGCGCAAAGCCGTAGACCAGCGCTTTGTCTGCTCCAGTGGCGGCGTAGATACCGACCGATATGATGTCGAGCAGGGGAATGAGTTTTTCGGGCTTGTCGACGATTGCCGGGAAAATATAGATGATGGCTGCCGTGGCAATGGAAAGCGGGAGTGCCATCGGCTGGTTGAGGATGTAGACGTTGCCCACCTGCAGCGTCATGTCGCGTAAAAGACCGCCGCCCAGGCCACAGACCACGGCAAGCGCGACCGCGCCCACCAGGTCGAGCTTGTGCTCGCGTGCGACCAACACGCCTGAGATCGATGCAGCGACAACAGCGAACATCTCGAGCCAAAATGGGATAGCGACCATGGCATCCGTGGCGTGTGAGGTAACGGTCATAGCGGCGACGACGGGCAAGATGGGGTCCTTTTGGTTGCGGGTTTAGACAATGCCCGTACATAGTACATGGTTGGCGGGCGTGGTGACCCTATTGCTCGGTAAACGGTCGGGACTGGGAACGGTCATGGGTACCAAACATATACATCAGCCTTCAAAGATGTCGAAAAATGTCGGTTTTGGAGGGCGATGTACATGTTTGGGGTGTTGGGTTGGGATTGAACGTGATGGGGGTGTGGGTTGAAGAGGAGGGATGTCCAAATTTTGAGCTTTGCTCAAAATTTATCCGGTCGGCTTACGCCGACCGCGCTGCGCTAAAAACGCGCCACGGGCGCGTTTTATTTACGCTCCGCGCCCTGGCGGGTTCGAATCCCTCCTCCTGCGCGTTATTGAAATGTGCCCAAAAAGAAAAAAGCCCCATTGCTGGGGCTTATACCATCTAATGGCGGAGGAGGAGGGATTCGAACCCTCGTGACCTTATACAGGCCAAACGGTTTTCGAGACCGCCGCATTCAACCACTCTGCCACCCCTCCGCGTGGGGTAAAAACAAAGCAGGCTCGAAGGCCTGCTTTGGAATTAACTGGCGGAGAGTCAGGGATTTGAACCCTGGAGACGCTTTTGACGCCTACACGATTTCCAATCGTGCTCCTTCGGCCACTCGGACAACTCTCCGTTAAATGCGAAAGTCAGTATACACGAGGAATCGCAAAGTGCAAACAGAAAAGTTGGCATTTTTTAAAACGCTCGGCCGCGCTTGGCGTTGCAGTGGGGTTTGAGGTGCCAAAAAACGGCTTCCGACCAGCGTGGTTGATCAACTCAATTGTTCAAAAGGGGTATTCATAAGCGACTTGGCAATGAATTTAAAAATCTTTGGGTGGTGCTGTGGACCACTGGTATGCATTTTGCGACCACAGCCTTGTGCCCGTTGACCTGCGGCTTGGCTCAGCTTGTCCCCACGGCACCGTATCTTGTCCACAGATCCGTCAAGCTTTTGGTCAGCATTTGGTTGGAATGCGCATGAAACGCCGTGCGAGTATGGGCATATGTGGAGGTCATGAGGTTGTAGCTGCATATTCTTGCGGCATGGGAGGTTGAAAGATATTATTACCAAGTCTTTTCCTGCTTCAGGCGCACCTTCACGACCTGAAGCCACATTTGCCCAGAGGAGGTGACAATATGAAGGCTTATGAACTGCTGTTCTTTGTTGACCCGTCGCTCGACCCCGAGACTCGTCTCGCTGTTATGAAGCGTATCGATACCACGATCGCTGAGGGCGCTGGCAAGGTCGACTCCGTTGACGAGTGGGGCAAGCGCAAGCTCGCCTACGAGATCAACGACCTCACCGATGGTGACTACACCCTCATCAACTTCCACGCAGATCCTACCCAGATCGCCGAGCTTGATCGCGTCCTGCGCATCACCGACGCTGTGGTCCGCCACATGATCGTCCGTCGCGACGACCAGGAGTAAGACTGTCGTTTTGGACTGGGCTTGTGCCCCAAGAGGAAGTAGTGAGTTATGAGCATCAATCGAGTGAACATCACCGGTAACCTCACCCGCGATCCCGAGCTGCGCGCCACCGCCGGCGGAACCCAGGTTCTGTCCTTTGGCGTCGCCGTGAACGATCGTCGCCGCAACGCGCAGACTGGCGAGTGGGAGGACTATCCCAACTTTGTCGACTGCACTATGTTCGGCACCCGCGCCGAGGCCGTGAGCCGTTTCCTGGCAAAGGGAAACAAGGTCGCGATCGAGGGCAAGCTGCGCTACAGCTCTTGGGAGCGCGACGGCCAGCGCCGGAGCAAGCTTGAGGTCATCGTCGATGAGATCGAGTTTATGAGCTCCCGTGGTGGCCAGGGTGGCTACGATCAGGGCGGTTACGCCCCCGCAGCTCCCGCGCCCGCAGCACGTCCTGCCGCACCGGTGGCTACGCCGCCCGCGGTCGACGTCTACGATGAGGACATCCCGTTCTAAGGGTTGTTCACCTATTTTTGAGTGAGAGGCGGCTTCGGTTCGCCGAAGTTGCCAAACGAAAGGTATTTTGACATGGCTAATGATTTTTCTGCACGTCAGCCGCGTCGTAAGTACTGCCAGTTCTGCAAGGAGAACACTGAGTTCATCGACTATAAGGACACTCAGCTTCTCCGTAAGTACATGACCGACCGTGGCAAGATCAAGCCCCGTCGCGTCACTGGCGCTTGCACGCAGCATCAGCATGACATCGCCAACGCCATCAAGCGCGCCCGCGAGATGGCTCTCCTGCCGTACACCGTCCCCGTGGTTTCCTCTCGTGGCAACCGCGACCGCGGCTAAGAAGGGAGACGCATCATGAAGGTTATTCTTCTCGATGAGATCAAGGGCAAGGGCGGCGAGGGTGACGTCGTAGAGGTCGCTCAGGGTTACGCTGAGAACTTCCTGTTCCCCAAGAAGCTCGCTGTTGCCGCCACCAAGGGCAACCTCAAGCAGCTTGACGAGCGTCGCAACAACATCGCCAAGCGCGAGGCCGTCCGTCTGGCTACCGCCAACGAGACCAAGGCTGCCTTCGAGGGCAAGACGGTCACCGTTGACGTCAAGGTCGGCGACGAGGGCATCCTCTTTGGCTCCGTTACCGCCGCTATGATCGCTGACGCCATCAAGGCTCAGCTCGGTATGGACATCGACCGCAAGCGCGTCGAGCTCGGTAAGCCCATCAAGGTTGCCGGTGCCCACACCGTTGCCATCTCGCTGTACCGCGAGATCAAGGCCGAGGTTGTCGTTCTCGTCGGCGTTACCGCCGAGGAGCTCGCTGCCGAGGCTGAGGTCGAGGAGGCCGCTGAGGTCGCCGAGGCCGAGACCGCCGAGGTCGAGACTGAGGCTGCTGCCGAGTAGCATTTGCTGCAACGCAACAATCTTGTTCTAAGAAGGGCGCTCTGGGAAACCAGGGCGCCCTTTTGTTATTTGCGCTGAGTGAGTGTCATGGTGAGCGTTGCGTCGAAGTCCTATATACAGGACCGTTCATCCGTTTGGTTCGGTGATGATTGGCGGCGCGCGGCGCGTTTTGGAACCGTGGCTGATACTATGGATGCTCGCAAGCGATATGAATGAGGATGCTCATGGCATATGACGATAGGGAGACCGGGCTGACGGTTGAGGACCGCGGCTCCAAGTTGGGTCTTCCCCAAAACCAAGATGCAGAGGCCAATGTACTGGCCGCTATGCTGCTATCGCCCGAGGTGGTCGAAGAGGCCCAGGTCGAGCTGCAGCCCGATGACTTCTACCGGCCCATTCATAAGACCATCTATACCGCGATGGTCGATATGTACAACAGCCGCATTCCCATCGACTCCATCTCGCTGATCGATTACCTGCGAAGCATCAACAAGCTTGATGCCGTGGGCGGCGAGGCCTACATTTTGGAGTTGATGGGTCAGACCCTGTCGCTCGTCAACTGGCAGCACCATGCCGCCATCGTTCGCCGCGATTCGATGCTGCGTGAGCTGATCGGCGCCACTAACGAGATCAACGCGCTGGCCTATAACGCCCCCACCGACACCAAAGAGGTCGTGGAGCTCGCCGAGAGCAAGCTGCTCAAGGTCACGGCACGCGAGGTCAAGTCGAGCTACAAGACGCTGACCGAGTTTATGGTCGAGGCCTATAACGAGGCCGAGGAAGTGTGCCAGGCCGGTGGTCAGGCTGCGGGCGTGCCCACGGGCTTCCCGTCGCTCGACCGCATGCTCATGGGTTTTCGCGAGGGCCAGCTCATCATCATCGGCGCTCGTCCTGCCGTGGGCAAGACGTCGTTCGCCCTGAATCTGGCGCTCAACGCTGCCGCTGCCGGTTATACCGTCGGCTTCTTCTCGCTGGAGATGTCGGGCAAGGAAATTGCCCAGCGTCTGATTTGTGCCTACGCCATGATCTCGATCAGTGACTTCCGCATGGGCCGCATTAGCCCCGAGCAGTGGGCCAATATCAACGAGGCCACGCAGACCTTGTCCAAGCTCGATATTCTGATTGACGATACGCCCGGCACCACAGTGACCGAGATTCGCGCCAAGAGCCGCCGCATGCTCCACAACAAGGAGAAGGCCATCATCATCCTGGACTACCTGCAGCTGGTGAGTCCTCCGCCGGGACGCCGCTCCGAGAGCCGTACCGTCGAGGTCTCCGAGATGTCGCGTGGTCTGAAGATCATGGCCAAGGAGCTCAAGATCCCGCTCATCGCGCTGTCGCAGCTCTCGCGTCAGGTCGAATCCCGTACCGGCAAGCGCCCGCAGCTTTCCGACCTTCGTGAATCGGGCTCCATCGAGCAGGACGCCGATATCGTTATGTTCTTGGACCGCTCCGCCGACGAGGCCGAAGCCTCGCGCGACGATCGACCCGACGAGGGCGTTACGCGTATCGTCGTGGCCAAGAACCGTTCGGGCCCGATCGGCGACGTCGACCTGATGTTCCTGCCGGCATCCACCAAGTTCTATGAGCTTGATGGGGCACATGCCGAGGAGTAGGACAGGCGCCCGTTGCACGGGTATACTGGGAATGTTTTGTGCTTCTGCGTGCCGGCGTGGCGCGTAGACAGTCCATGAATGTAAGGAGTAAACATGCCGTCAACCGTTTTGGTCGGTGCCCAGTGGGGCGATGAGGGCAAGGGTAAGATTTGCGACCTGGTCGCCGGCGACTTCGATGCCGTCGTGCGCTACTCGGGCGGCAACAACGCCGGCCACACCATCGTCGTCAACGGCAAGAAGTACGGCCTGCACCAGGTGCCCTCCGGCATCATGTATTCCGACCACGTGTCGGTGATCGGTAACGGCTGTGTCGTCAACCCCAAGGTTGTCCTTGAGGAGATCGACATGTTCGAGGCCGACGGCATCACCACCAAGAACCTCAAGATCAGCGGCAACGCGCATGTCATCATGCCGTACCACATCGATCTGGATGGCGCCTTTGAGCAGAAGCTCGGCAAGAAGAACATCGGTACCACCAAGCGCGGCATCGGTCCGTGCTACCAGGACAAGATGGCCCGCATTGGTCTGCGCATGCAGGACATGCTGGACGAGGCACTGTTCCGCGACAAGCTGGAGACCGCTCTCGCCCGCGTGAACCCTGAGCTCGAGCTCATCTACAACCTGCCCACCTACACCGTGGACCAGATTTGCGACGAGTACCTGCCGATGGCCGAGCGCCTGCGCCCCTACATCACCGAGACGAGCCTGCTGCTCAACAACATGATCGACGAGGGTAAGGACCTGCTGTTTGAGGGCGCCCAGGCGACGCTGCTCGACATCGACCACGGCACCTATCCGTACGTGACGTCTTCCAACTGCACCGCCGGCGGCGCCATCACCGGCTCCGGCGTGGGCATGAAGAATGTCGACCGCGTGCTGGGCGTCATGAAGGCCTATATCACCCGCGTCGGTTCGGGCCCCATGCCCACCGAGCTTTCCTATGAGTCCGAGGCCGGTCACACGCTGACCGAGGAGGGTTATGAGTACGGCGTGACCACCGGTCGCCGTCGTCGCTGCGGCTGGTTTGACGGCCCCATCGCCAACTACGCCTCGCGCGTCAACGGCCTCACCGATATCGCCCTGACCAAGCTCGACGTGCTTTCGGCCTTCGACACCATCAAGGTGTGCGTGGCCTACGACGTCGATGGCGAGCGCTACACCAGCGTGCCCGAGCATCAGGTGCGCTTTGAGCATGCCAAGCCCATCTACGAGGAACTCCCCGGCTGGAAGTGCGACATTACCGGTTGCCGCAGCTTTGATGAGCTGCCGCAGGAGGCTCAGGACTACGTGGCGTTTATCGAGGATCTGGCACACACCCGCGTGACGTTTATTGGCGTTGGCGCTGGTCGCGAGCAGATCATCAACCGATTCTGGAAGTAATCGGGACTATTTGGTTATTGCGATATACCCCTTTGCAGCCCGGACGGGCGGCCGAGGGGTATATTTGCTTGCAAAGGGCTCGCGCGGAGCGGGCCATTCATCCATAGAGGAGGCACCCTTGAAGGCGGACACTCAAACCATCGACATCCTGTTGTTGGGCAGCGGCGGCCGTGAGCATGCTTTGGCAGCTAAGCTCGCAGCATCACCGCGCGCCGGCAAGCTCTACATCGCGCCGGGTAACGGCGGTACCGCGAGCTGCGGCGAGAACGTTGTTCTCGACGACTGCGATCCTGCGGCCGTGGCGGCGTTTGCGCAGAGCCACGGATGCGGACTCGTGGTAATTGGCCCCGAGGCTCCGCTCGTGGCGGGCGTGGCCGACGCCGTGCGCGCGGCGGGTATTCCCTGCTTTGGCCCGGGTGCCGAGGGCGCCCAGATGGAGGGTTCCAAGCTGTTCTCCAAGCGGCTCATGGAGCGCGCCGGTATCCCGACGGCAGCCTATGGTTCGTTTACCGACGAGGCTTCGGCTCTCGCCTACGTGCGCGAGCAGGGCGCTCCGCTGGTCGTGAAGGCCGACGGCCTTGCCGCGGGCAAGGGCGTTATCGTGGCGACCGAACTTGAGCAGGCCGAGGAGGCCGTGCGCGAGTGCTTTGGCGGCACCTTTGGCGATGCCGGCAATACCGTGGTCATCGAGGAGATGCTCGTTGGTCCCGAGTGCTCGCTGCTGGCCTTTACCGACGGCAAGACCGTGCGCCCCATGGCCACCTCGCAGGACCACAAGCGCGCGCTCGAGGGCGACAAGGGCCCCAACACCGGCGGCATGGGCGTCTACAGCCCGGTGCCCATCGTGACCGACGAGGAGCACGCCACCATGGTGGCGGTCATGGAGCAGACCGTGGCCGAGCTCGCTGCCGAGGGCATCGACTACCGCGGCTGCCTGTATGGCGGCTTTATGCTCACGCCTGCCGGCCCCAAGGTGCTGGAGTTCAATGCCCGCTTTGGCGACCCCGAGACGCAGGTCGTGCTGCCGCGCCTTAAGAATGACCTGGTTGAGGTCATGCTCGCCTGCGCCAACTGCGAGCTCGATCAGATTGAGCTCGACTGGCGTGACGAGTGGGCTGTGGCCGTTGTCCTGACGAGCGCGGGCTATCCCGGCAGCTACGAGAAGGGTAAGGTCATCACCGGTATCGCCGACGCCGAGGCCATGGAGAACGTGACCGTGTACCACGCGGGCACCGCCGTGGTGGATGGCCAGCTCGTGACCAATGGTGGTCGCGTGCTTGCCGTGACCGCTCTGGGCGACACGTTCGAGAACGCTCGCAACCTTGCCTACGAGGCCTGCGAGAAGATTGATTTTGAGGGTAAGACTCTGCGTCACGACATCGGCCTGCGCGCGCTGCGCGGCCGCGACGCCTGGGATGCCTATAGTCCGAGAGGAATGAGACGGATGGACGAGAAGAACGAAGAGCTCGTGGATGCGCAGATCGTCGAGGAGGACAGCCGCGTGTATGGTCACGCCGAGGGCGAGCCTGGCGGCGAGGTCGCTGACGAGCCGGCGCTGGTGCTGGGCGATGACGACCCGCACGATGCCGAGCTGCACGAGAAGATTCTTTCGGAGGAGTGCGCCTGGAAGGGCAAGATCCTCGACGTCCACCGTCTTGAGGTTGAGCTGCCTAACGGTCGCCGCAGCGCCCGCGATATCGTTCGCCATCCGGGCGCGGCGGCCGTTGTGGCGCTGACCGAGAGTGGTAAGATCGTACTGGTGCGTCAGTACCGCACCGCCATCGACCGCGTGACGGTCGAGATTCCCGCCGGCAAGCTCGACCCGGGCGAGGATCCACTCGATTGCGCTAAGCGCGAGCTACACGAGGAGACGGGCTTTAGGGCCGGTCGCATTCGCTTTTTGACGTCGATTGTCACGTCCTGCGGTTTTTGCGACGAGATCATTCACATCTACTTGGCTACCAAGCTGGAGTTTGATGCGCCCAACCCCGATGATGACGAGTTTGTCAACGTGGACCTGGTGCCGCTGCACGAGTTGATCGACGCCGTACTCGACGGCAAGATCGAAGACGCCAAGACCGTCGTGGGCGCCTTGGCCTGTGATAGCATCGCGCACAGACTGGGCGGAGCCGAACTGTAACGAGCGGGAATGATCCCGCAGGTTTGTGTAAGTCAGCGAAAGTGCTCCATTTGAGACAAGGTGGCCTAAAAGAGGAGGGAAGCGTATGGATATACGCGACCGACGATTGAAGGCCAGATTGTTCAAATGGAGCACTTGCAGCGTCGAGACGAAACGCGGTTTGGTAAAACCGCGTAAGGTGATTATGCTGAAGAGGTTTCTTTCTTACTACAAGCCCCAGATGGGGCTTTTTGTTGCCGATACTGTTTGCGCTCTGGTGCTTGCCGCCATTGACCTTGCGTTTCCTATTATTCTGCGCAATTTGACCGGTGGGCTGTTTACTCAGGGCCAGGCTGCCATTATGCAGGCGCTCGGTATGATCGCGGTGGGTTTGGTGCTGATGTATGTCATCCGTTGCGCCTGCCGCTATTTTGTGAGCTATTGGGGTCACGTGATGGGCGCGCGCATGGAGTCCAAGATGCGCGAGGACCTGTTCGACCAGTATGAGCGCTTTAGCTTTGCGTACTTCGACCGCAACAGCTCGGGCGATATGATGAGCCGCGTGGTCAACGACCTGTTCGATATCTGCGAGGCGGCGCATCACGTGCCCGAGTGGATCATCATCTGCGGCATCGAGATTATCGGCTCGTTTGTGATCCTCTTTACCATCGCCCCGGTGCTGGCGCTTGCCATGGCTGTGGTGACGGCAGCGTTTGCGGTCATCATGTTTTGGCAGAACATGCGCATGCGCGAGGTCTTTAGCGACAATCGCAAAAAAATCAGTGGCATCAATGCGCAGCTGCAGGATTCGCTGGCGGGCATGCGCGTGGTCAAGAGCTTTGCCAATGAGGAGACCGAGCGCTCTAAGTTCCGCGCCTCCAACAATCGCTATCTTTCGTCCAAGGAAAACATGTATCACGCCATGGGCGTCTATACTGCGACGTATGGCCTGCTCTCGGGCGTGCTGTACGTGATCGTGGTGCTGCTGGGTGGTTGGCTCGTTGCCCAGGGTCAGCTGCAGGCGGTCGATATGGCAACCTTCGCGCTCTACATTTCGCTGTTCTGCACGCCGCTCGAGACGCTCGTCAATTCGGCCGAAATGTATCAGAAGGCCATCGCCGGCTTTAAGCGTATGGACGAGGTGCTCTCGACCGCGCCGGATATCCAGGACAAGCCGGGCGCCACGGATCTGCAGGTGACCGCCGGCGCCGTGGATTATCACGACGTGTGCTTTAACTACGAGGACGTTGAGCTGGGCGAGGGCGATGCCGAAGAGCGTCCCGTTATCGACCATATGAATCTGTCCATCAAGCCCGGGCAGACCATCGCTTTGGTTGGCCCTTCGGGCGGTGGCAAGTCCACGACCTGTTCGCTGCTGCCGCGCTTTTATGACGTGGCTGCCGGATCCATTAGCATCGACGGCCAGGACGTGCGCGATGTGACGCAGCAGAGCCTGCGCCGCGCCATCGGCCTGGTGCAGCAGGATGTCTACCTGTTTGACGGAACAATCGGCGAGAACATCGCCTACGGCAAGCCGGGCGCCACGGCGGAAGAAATTGCCGAGGCTGCCCGCCGCGCCAATATCGATACCTTTATCGAATCGCTTCCCCAGGGCTACGACACCGTGGTGGGCGAGCGCGGCAGCCGTCTTTCGGGCGGACAGAAACAGCGCGTCGCCATCGCGCGTGTGTTTCTCAAGAATCCTAAGATCCTGATTTTGGACGAGGCGACGAGTGCTTTGGATAACGAGAGCGAGGAGGCGGTGCAGGAGTCGCTCGAAGAGCTGGCACGCGGCCGCACCACGATTATCATTGCCCATCGTCTTTCGACCATTAAGCATGCCGATGAGATTGCGACCGTTGAGCATGGTCGCGTTGTGGAGCGTGGCACGCACGAGGAGCTTCTCGCCCGTGGCGGCACCTATGCCCGTTACTATCGAATGCAGTTCGAAGGTGCGCGTGCGCACGAGCTCGACTGATTGATATGACAGGAAGTTTATGGCTGACAAGAACCCTTTGACTCCGGAAGAAGTGACGGAGTTATTCTCCGAAATCGATGCATCCGGCGTCTTGGATCCCACGCTTGCCAAAAAGCGAACCGAGCGCATGCGTGAGAAGGAGGCTGCGGCCAAGCGCGGTGACAAAGCGGCGCTAGCGCAGCTGCGCAGCGAGGACCGCGCGAGCCAGGCAAAACATATCGACCCGCTGTCCGAGGACGATCCTTCGGGCTCGCAGGTGAGCCATACCATTACGAAGACCGCGATGGCCGTGGTCATCGGTATTCTGGTGCTGATCGTGGGCATGCAGATCGGCTACGGCGTGATGCGCCGTCTGAATACCGCCAACCTGTCCGAGAGCGTTTCGGTGGATACCGTCTCGACCGCGCTCAAGGGTGGACTCGAATGGGGCAACGGCTTTACGCAGTTCCCGCTCGATTTTTCTGTCGACGAGGCCGATGAGCGCACGGGCACGGTTGAGGTGACGGTGTTGGACACGTCGTCTGCCAATGAGCTCGAGCTGCTGTCCAACGGGCAGATCCAGGCCGCGGCGCTTGCGACCAACGCCCTGCTCAACGACAAGATTGACCGCGTGGTGTATAACGTTCACGCCTATATCGACGAGGATAGCAACATTCAGCACGATTCCTTTTTTGGCATGTTCCCCGCGCGGGGTCATCAGAGCGCCATTTTGACGTTTGTGTGGACCAAGAGCTCATCCAACGCCACGAGTATCGACTGGAAGATGCGCATCGTAAGCATGGACGACACCATTGCCGAGCGCATTCAAAAACAGGTGAACTCGGTTTCGTCGCTGATCGAGGACCCGGTGGTGAGCCAGACCAAGATTGACGAGGAAAAGGCCGAACGTGACCTGGAGCATCGTCTGCATGGCCGCGAGATTTTCCGCGGCGGCAAGCCCGATCGCTCACCGTCCGATCTGCTGGAACAGGACAAGAAAAAGTAAGACGCCGTCATCCCGCGTGAGCCACAAGCCCCGCGGGATGATTTTTCTGGCTAGAGGGTAGTCTTTTTGGGACGGGGCTTTTTAGCTGCCCCGGCCGACAATCAGACAAATCGTCTGTGCTACCAGCCGGAGCAGCTAAAAAGCCCCGTCCCAAAAAGACCACCCGGCGGTAGTTGCGAATCATTATGCATAGAAAGTCATAATTATCATTTCGTAAACAATTTGATGAAATTAACGCCATGAGGCATGCTTGCGGTTACAATACCGCGAGGCCTAACTACACACCTTTAAGCCGGTCCTGTGAGACCGGGAAGGAGAATTATGGCGAACAACCATACCGCGGGCGCTGCCGCCCGCACCTTCGCGCCCAGCGAGCTTTGCCAGCGTATGCTGGCCAAAACCAGCAAGGGCACCTGCGGTCCCTGTATCCTGTATCTTGAGGATGGGACCATTTTTTATGGACGTGCATGCGGCGCCGAGGGCACCGCGACCGGCGAAGTCTGCTTCAACACCTCGCCCGAGGGCTACTTTGAGGTCATGACCGACCCGAGTTATGCCGGCCAAATTGTAACCATGACCTATCCGCAGATCGGCAATTACGGTATCGACGAGACCGATGTCCAGTCGGCCTTCCCCGGCGACGCCGTGCGTCCTGCGAGCGCTCCGGCTATGCGCGGCATGATCGTTCGCGACATGTGCGCCACGCCTTCTAACTGGCGCTCGGCCGTCAGCGTGCCGGAGTACCTGCGCGCTCACGGCATCGTCGCTATCGAGGGTGTCGACACCCGCGCTCTGGTGCGCCATCTGCGCGACAATGGTTCCAAGATGGGCATTATCTCGACCGAGATCTTCGACGTCGACGAGCTTGCCGAGCGTCTGGCCGCAGCGCCCACACTGGTGGGCGAGAATTTGGTCAAGACCGTGAGTTGCCCCGCGCCTCACGAGTTTGCAGCTGCCGACCTGCCCGCTACGCATGTCTTTGCGCTTGCCCCTGCCGCTCCTGCCCGCCGCAAAGTGGTCGCCTACGACTGCGGCGTGAAGCGCGGCATTCTGGAGGGCCTGGTCCGCGCCGGCTGCGACCTTACTGTCGTTCCGTGGGATACGCCCGCCCAGCAGGTGCTCGACATGAATCCCGATGGCGTCTTTTTGTCCAACGGCCCCGGCGACCCCGACGCCGTGGTCGAGACCTACGAGCAGGTGCAGCAGCTGATCGGCAAGGTGCCGGTCTTTGGTATTTGTCTTGGTCACCAGATGATCAGCCTGGCCTGCGGCGCCCAGATGGAAAAGCTTAAATTCGGTCACCGTGGCGGTAACCAGCCGGTTATGAATCTGGTGAGCCGTCGCGTGGAGATCACCGCGCAAAACCACGGCTTTGGCCTGCTGTTCCCCAGTCTGGGCAAACTGATTCCGGAGCTTTCCGGCGGCGAAACCGAGCATGCGGCTGATGGCGACCTGCGCGCCTGGGTGCGTCGCGGCATCGCGCCGGTCGTGATGAACGAGCGCTTTGGTCGCATTCGCCTGACACATGTGAACCTCAACGACGGCACCGCTGAGGGCATCCAGCTGCTCGACGCCCCGTGTTTCTCGGTCCAGTACCACCCCGAGGCTTCGCCTGGCCCCACCGATGCCCACTATCTCTTTACCGCCTTTACGCGACTCATGGACGGCGAGGAGAACTACCTGGACATCGACACCGCGAAGGACCGCCTCGCCGGCTGGAATTTCGCCGAGTCCGAGAACGCTGCGACCGAGGAGAACTAACATGCCTAAACGTACTGACATCAAGCGCATCCTCGTTATTGGTTCGGGCCCCATCGTTATTGGCCAGGCCTGCGAGTTCGACTACTCCGGCGCCCAGGCCTGCAAGGTGCTCAAGGAGGATGGCTTTGAGGTCATCCTGGTCAACTCCAATCCGGCGACCATCATGACCGACCCGGGCTTGGCCGACCGCACCTATGTTGAGCCTATCACCGCCGAGTTTATCGAGCGCGTGATCAAGAAAGAGCGCCCGGACGCGCTGCTGCCCACGCTGGGCGGCCAGACCGGTCTGAACGCCGCCGTCGAGCTGGCAAAGGACGGCACGCTCGACAAGTACGGCGTCGAGATGATCGGCTGTGACCTTGCCGCCATCGAGCGCGGCGAGGACCGCAAGCTCTTTAACGAAGCCATGGCCGAGATCGGCCTGGAGGTTGCGCGCTCGGGCTATGCCTACAGCGTGGCTGACGCCGAGGCTATCGCCGAGCGCGTGGGATATCCCTGCGTACTGCGCCCGAGCTTTACCCTCGGCGGCGCCGGCGGCGGCATCGCGCACACCCACGAGGAGCTCGTCTCCATCGTGAGCCAGGGCCTTGAGCTCTCGCCTGCCCACGAGGTGCTGGTCGAGGAGTCCATCGAGGGCTGGAAAGAGTACGAGATGGAGGTCATGCGCGACCACGCCGGCAACGGCATCATCGTGTGCTCCATCGAGAATCTCGACCCCATGGGCGTGCACACCGGCGACTCCATCACCGTGGCGCCGGCGCAGACACTAAGTGATCTTGAGTACCAGCGCATGCGTGTCGCGTCGCTCGCCATTCTGGAGAAGATTGGCGTCGAGACCGGCGGCTCCAACGTGCAGTTTGCCGTGAACCCCCAGACCGGCCGCCTGATCGTCATCGAGATGAACCCGCGCGTGAGCCGTTCGTCCGCACTGGCCTCCAAGGCCACGGGCTTCCCCATCGCCAAGGCCGCCGCTCGCCTGGCCGTGGGCTACACGCTCGACGAGATCGTCAACGACATCACCAAGGCAACGCCCGCCTGCTTTGAGCCCACGATCGACTACTGCGTGGTCAAGGTGCCGCGCTTTGCCTTCGAGAAGTTTAAGGGTACCGACCCCACGCTCACCACGCGCATGAAGGCCGTGGGCGAGATCATGGCGATCGGCCGCACCTTTGAGGAGGCCTTTGGCAAGGCCATGCGCTCGCTGGAGGACGGACATCAGGGCATTTGCGCCGGTGGCAAGGAGGGTGCCGACAAGCTGAGCGACGACGAGCTCGCTCAGGCCGTGGCAACCCCGACCGAGCACCGCATCTTCTTTGTGGTCGAGGCCCTGCGCCGTGGCTGGGACATCGCCCACATCCATGCCATCTGCGGCATCGATCCGTGGTACCTCAACCGCATCAACGACATGGTGCAGGTCCAGGAAAGCATCCGCGGCCTGCGCGTGGAGGATATCGACGCCGACGCGATGCGCCTGCTCAAGCAGTACGGCACGAGCGACGCCGAGATTGCCGCGCTGACCGGCTCCGATGAGCGCTTTGTGCGCGCCTACCGCAAGGGCCTGGGCGTGGTTCCCAGCATGAAGACGGTCGATACCTGCGCGGCCGAGTTCTCGAGCGCCACGGAGTACCACTACAAGACGTACGAGAACATCTACCGCACGAGCCCGGATGCCAAGAAGTGCGTCGCTCCCGACGAGACCACGCCGGCGGACAAGCCCAAGGCGATGATCCTGGGCGCCGGCCCCAACCGCATTGGCCAGGGTATCGAGTTCGATTACTGCTGCGTGCACGCGAGCTACGCGCTGGCGGCCCGCGGCTTCGAGACTATCATGGTCAACTGCAATCCCGAGACCGTCTCGACCGACTATGACACGTCCGACCGTCTGTACTTTGAGCCGCTCACCTACGAGGACGTCATGGACGTTATCGATGTCGAGCGCCCCGACGGCGTCGTGGTGACGCTCGGCGGCCAGACTCCGCTTAAGCTGGCGCGCATGCTCGAGGAGAGCGGCGTGAACATTATGGGCACCAAGCCCGACGCCATCGATTTTGCCGAGGACCGCGAGCGCTTTGCCGCCCTGCTCGACAAACTGGGCATTATGTACCCGCCGGCGGGTCAGGCCACCTCGTTTGAGGAGGCCGAGGCCGTGGCCGCGCACATCGGCTACCCGCTGCTGGTGCGTCCGAGCTACGTGCTGGGCGGCCGCGGCATGATGATCGCCTACGATGCCGAGCATCTGCGCGATTACATGGCAGAGGCTGCGCGCATCAGCCCCGACTACCCGGTGTATCTGGACCGCTTCCTGGAGGGCGCAATCGAGTCCGATGTCGACGCCCTGTGCGATGGCGAAGAGGTCTACATCGGCGGCATTCTGGAGCATATCGAGGAGGCCGGCATCCACTCCGGCGACTCCGCGACCTGCATTCCGCCGTTTAGCTTTAGTGAGAGCCTGCAGGCTAAGCTCCGTGAGACTACACGCCGCATCGCGATGGCGCTGGGAGTCCGCGGCCTGGTCAACGTGCAGTACGCCATCAAGGGCGAGACCGTCTACGTGATCGAGGCCAACCCGCGTGCCAGCCGTACCGTGCCGTTTATCTCCAAGGCCACCGGCGTGCCGCTGGCCAAGTGCGCGGCGCGCATCATGGCAGGCGATTCCATCGCGAGCTTGGGCCTGCCGAGCGACGAACGTCAGCTGGACTGGTTCTGCATGAAGGAAGCCGTTATGCCCTGGGGTCGTTTCCCGGGCGCCGACGTCATCCTGGGGCCCGAGATGAAGTCGACGGGCGAGGTCATGGGCATCGCCAAGAGCTATCCCGAGGCATACGCCAAGACGCAGCTGGCGATCGACTACAAGCTGCCCGACCCGAGCGCCGGCAAGGTATTCATCAGCGTGTGCGACCGCGACAAGCGCCATATCCTTTCGGTCGCCCGCATCCTGCGCTACCTGGGCTTTGACATCTGCTCTACCGAGGGTACGGCGCGCGTGCTGCGTGGAGGCAACGTGACGTGCGAGATCGTGGAAAAGATCAGCGGCCCGCACGATGGCGAGCGCCCCAACATCGGCGACCTCATCGCCGATGGCAAGATCGCGGTGATCATCAACACGCCGTACGGTCCGGGCTCGCGCGGCGATGGCTACCTGCTACGCACCGAGGCCGTGCGCCGCGGCGTGACCTGCGTGACGGCGATGTCTGCCGCCAACACGTATGTGAGCGCCATCGAGGCAGTGCGCGAGGACCAGCAGGGTCACGGCAGCGCCAACGACATGGGCATGGACGTCATCGCCCTGCAGGACCTGCCGCAGCACACGGTGTAGTTGACCTGGCCGGCCGGGGCGGCAGCCGGACACTTTCTCTCGGAAACTGGGCTTCGCGAAGTTTTCCGAGAGAAAGGACCGCCTCCCGCCCCGGCCTGCGGTGACTCGGTAGCACCGTGTGCTGCCGAAGGGGCTTTGAGCGATGACTAGGGCTGATAAACTGGTAGCCGCTGAGCGCCACGGGGTTCTCGCGCTGGGAGTAGGTGTGGATGAGGGCAGACGAGACAGCGTAGGAGACAGCGGCAATAAGGATGAAGCCCTCGCCTGTGAGCGTGACGGCGCCGCCGCTATCGCCACCGGTGAGGTTGACGATAACGACTCCGGCAAAACCTATAGCGCAGCCGAGGACTTTGCGCGCAGTGAGCCGTTCTTGCCGGAACACGAGCGCTGCCATCAACACGCAGAGAAACGTGTTCATAGCGTTGACGATTGAGCCGCGCACACCCGAAGCGTTTGAAACGCCGATATAAAAGAAGGCGTACTGCACGATAGTTTGGGCAAGCGAGAGTCTGATAACGAGTGGCCATCCCGTGCGTGAGACGCGAGGCAAGCGACGTCTTGTTATGACTGCAGCGGCAAGTGCGATAGCGCCGGCGAGCATAAAGCGCACGCCAGCGAAGAGAAACTCCGATGGTACGTCGCCGTTTTGGATGCCGAGAAGCTCGTAGCCGATCTTGATGCAGGGGATCGCACTGCCCCAGAGCGCGCAGCAGATGAGGGCGAGCGCAGCTACGCACCATGTGCGCGTGAGAGGGTGGCGCGCGGAGTCGGCGTAAACATCGCAAGAGCTGGCGTCGAGTGCGGATGAGGGTTTGGACATACATCTCCCAAACGAGGCGAAGCAGAAAACGCCTCTATGGTACGCGCAATTTTGTGTCCGCACGCGTTGATAGCATAGAACGCGTTTTAGTTGCAGTCGAGCTCAAGAGCGGCCCCTTCAAGCCGGCCTATCTCGGCCAGCTCTCTGGCTATCTACGCATCCTGGACGACTTTGAGCGTCGCGAGCACGAGAATCCCTCCATAGGCCTTGTGCCTTGCAAAGACATGGACAAGGGATTTGTTGACTATGTGATCCAAGACTTCACAAAACCCATGGGTGTGGCCACCTATAAGACGTCGAAGGATATGCCACGAGAGTTGCTCGATGCTCTGCCGCCCATCGATGACTTACGGATGTTGCTGGAGAGGTCTGATGGGTAGCGGTAGGAATTGTTCGGTGTTAGAAGCTTATTTCGCTTATGGCCTTGAGCTTTGCCGATGAGCATGGGGTGGGGAACGTATCAAGGCAGAGTTTGTCATGCAATGAGTATGACAAACTCTGCCTGGAGGAGAGGATACTTCCATGGCAATTGTCCACCGCAATGCTCTCAAGCATGGTTTGTCTGAGAGGGAGGTTCTAGATAATGACTGAGTACAAACTAGCTGATGGATCGGTCCTGACAGACGAAGATATCGAGCGCGAGAGCGTAGAGTTTGAGCAAGAGACTTGGACGGGTCGTCTTGAGCGCATCCATGTCAGGCCTGGCGTTGTTGCTGATGAGCCGCTTGTTGCAGTTACCGTGCGCTTTCCGGCATCCATGGTGGTGGCAATCGACCGAAAGACGGGGGATCGATCCGATTTTATTCGGCGGGCCGTTTTCCCTGCGCTGTAGTAACGTTGCGTCTCCTAAATCGACCTTGGTTTCGTCGAGGAGGTAGATCTTGAGGATGAGGTGTCCTGCTTCGGTGAACCCGTTCTCGAAGACGGGCAGCACGCGCGACACGGACTACCGCGACCTCCTGACCTTCCGCGACGGGGAGTAGCGGCTTGGCGGTGTGCGGCGCCGGCACGTGACGGTGGCGGGCATGAGGCTTGGCCTTCGCGACGGCATGTTCTTTAGAGTTTGCGGTGCATGATGGCACGGCCGTTTTCAAATCGTGAAACATTGCCCGGGAATGAGTAACAGGCTTTGGTTCGTACATCCGTTATAACGGGAGTTGCAAGAAGTGACATCCGTGACGAGAGGTTGAACTCATGACTCAGCACCGGTTTCCCGAAGGTTTCCTCTGGGGTGCTTCCACCAGCGCTTTTCAGGTTGAGGGTGGGTATGATGAAGGAGGCAAAGGTCCGGCAACCACCGATCGCGGCCCGGGGCGTCCCGGCATCGCCGATAACAAGATCGCCTCGGACCACTATCATCACTGGCGTGAGGATGTCGACCTCATGGCCGAGCTCGGCATCAAGGTCTACCGGATGGGTTTCGCTTGGAGCCGCATCATGCCCGATGCCTCGGGGGATCCCAATCCTGAGGGCTTGGCGTTTTATGACCAGCTGATTGACTACCTGCTGGAGCGAGGGATCGAGCCCTTGGTCACCCTGTATCACTTCGAATGTCCGAGTGCGTTGGTCGAGGCCTTCGGCGGCTGGAAGAGCCGTAAGATGATCGACTTCTATGTGCGCTATGCCGAAATCTGCTTCACGCACTTCAAGGGGCGCGTCAAGCGCTGGGTTACCGTGAATGAACAGCTAATTACGACCTCCGCGCCCAGCAACACGGGTGACACCGAAACCGATCCGCGCCAACGGCAGAAGAACGCTTACCAGATGAGCTATCATGTCGCTCTTGCCGAGCATCGCGCCATCGCGTGCCTGCGACAGATCGACCCCGATGCGCAGATCGGCCCCGTTGTCGCCATGCAGGTGGTCAACCCGCGGACGAGCGCTTCGGCGGATGTGCTTGCGGCCATGAACGCCGAGGAGATGATGCAGAACTACCTGCTCGACCTGAGTGTGCGCGGCGACATCTCGCCTTATGCGCGCTATTACCTGGAGCGCGAAGGTTTCTACCCTGTTGTTGAGTGCGGGGACCACGACATCCTGGTCGCGACGAGGCCCGATTTTCTTGGGGTGAACTACTATTTCAGCAATTGTGCGCATGAGCGCACGGAGCCCATCCGCTTCGACCGGTTCCCTCCGTGGTCGGGCGGGGATTTCGAACTCTGCGATAACCCTGCGATCGCGCCGACCGAGTGGATGTCGAACGGCATCGACCCCCTTGGGCTTCGCGTGGGCATGCGCAAGCTCTACGATCGCTACCAGCTTCCGATGATCGTCACGGAGAACGGCATGGCGCTTTCCGAGTCACTTGACGAGGAGAACAGGGTGCATGATGCCGTGCGCATCGAATACCTTTCACGACATTTGGGCGAGGTCGAGGAGCTCATTCGCGAAGGCTATCCCGTCTTCGGCTACTGCGTTTGGAGCCTCATGGATCTATGCTCAAGTCATCAGGGGTTCACTAAGCGCTACGGCCTTCTGTATATCGATCGCACGGAAACCGATGCGAAGCAATGCGCTCGTTTCAGGAAGGACAGCTTCTTCTGGTATCAGGACGTGATTAGAGAAAACGGCTTGCCCTGCTGAGCGTCGGTGGTCCGACGAGATTACTCGCCAGTACCGGAATCGGCTCCATAACGCCTCAGGTATTCCATGACTATCAAGTCGATGGCGGCAAGCGCACCGAACTTGCCCGTGTCGATGTTGTTGGTCACTCCGCAGCTCAGTATGCAGGAGGCATGGTTCCAGTAGGCGCTTGAGGTGTTTTGTGTGATGGCGAGAAGACGACAGCCGGAGGCGGCGAGTGCGTTGACGATTTCTGGATAACGAATGGGGTATGTTCCCCCTATGCTGCAAATGATGGCGAGGCTGGATTTGGTGAGCGATTGCGCGCAGGCGAGCTGCGATGAATAATCGAGGTAAAGCTCGATGAGGCGGTTCATGATGGTGAGCCTGCTTTGGAAGTAGCGGCCCACGTCCCAGAGGAAGTGGTGGGAGAAGAACGCGACATGCCCGCTGTCGTGCAAATCATCGACAATGGCGGGCAGTTTCGCGATGTTTGCCGCCGAGATGGTCGTTTCGATATTGAGCAGGATCGCCTCCCGGTAGGATGCCAGAGCGCCTTCCGTGTCGTTTGACAGCTGTTCTACAAAGGCATGTGGAAACAACCCGGTTTTGAGGACGTCATGTTCAAGCTGGTTGCGCAGGTCCTTGAAATCAGCGAAACCCATAAACCGGCAGAATCGCGACACTGAAGCCTTCGAGACGAAGCACATGTCGGCGATTTCTCCAATCGAGAGCTCGCTCAGCTTGCTGTAGTTTTTCACCAGCGTGGTCGCTATCTCGTAGTTGGTGTCGTGCTGCATTGCGGTGTCGATGTAGTCAAGCAACCGTTCGGCAACCGATCCCATCGAGATGGATTTTTCCATGATGGCTGTCCCCTTTATGCTCAGCGGCCCGAATAAGAGGGCCTCATTTGACCAAACTATAGCTCAAACATGCCGGTATTCCTGCGGAGTTTCACGTTATGAAACTCGCGTAGCCATCTCGCAACCTTGTGGCACAGCATGTAACCGATTTTGGATATAGCCGGCGTCATACTTAATGCAAGAAGAGACGACGAAGCTTGCCGCCCCGCCGGAACACGGCATCGGCTCTACACAGGGCATCGCTTCGTTGCTTTGCCGCTCGACGAGATATCGGTTGAGGAGGATCGGATGAAGCGGTTATTGCTGCGCGCCGACGATTTAGGTTACAGCGACGGTGTTAATTGCGGGATAGCGGCCGCGGTCCAAGCGGGGCTCATTCGCTCGGTGGGCGTCATGACCAACATGCCGCTTGCAGAAAGCGGTTTGGCGCGCCTGCAAATCAAGGATCTCTGCTTGGGTCAGCACACCAATATCTGCACGGGTAGGCCCCTCAGCGATTCCTCGCTCATCTCGAGCATCGTTGACGATGATGGCAATTTCAAGCGGAGCTCAGCATATCGCGCCGCCGCGCGGGCTGGGGAGGACTTCGTGGTGCTTGACGAGGTCATTATCGAAATCGAGGCGCAGTATCGGCGATTCCTTGAGCTCGTCGGGCGTGAGCCCGATTACTTCGAGGGACATGCGGTCGCAAGCCCCATGTTCTTCCGCGGCCTTGAGATCGTTGCCGAGCGTCACGGCCTGCCCTATTTCGCGATGGGTGCTCCGGGCGAGCCAGTCACCTTTCGCTCGACGCCGGTGCTTTCCTATGTTCCCAAGGATTTCTCGTCATATGAAGCGGATCCCTTTGCGGCGCTTCGAGAGGCGCTTGAAACGACACCGGAAGGGATATGCCGTCTCATGGTGTTTCACCCAGGTTATATCGACGCGTACTTGCGAGATAACTCGACCATGCTCGAGGCCCGCATCCGGGAAGCCGCGATGCTTGTCGACCCTGATGTCGCCGCATGGCTTGCAGAGCAGGACGTGGGGCTCGTGACGTACGCGGACCTGACGTAAGCGTCCGCTGGGGCAATCTCGCCAATTCACGCTGAATGGCGTACCGCCTGAAGCACGTCGTTGTGATTTTGAAGAGAGGTGGATGCGCTATCTAGAGGGGAAGATGCCGCACACGGGCATCGATAGAGTTCACTGCAAAGATTGGAGCTGAAACATGGCGGTATTCGACAAGATCCAAAACATAATGGATAAGACAATCGCACCTGTGGCAAGCAAGGTTGCTGACAGCAAGATGCTCGACGCCCTCATGGGCGGCATGATGTGCACGCTGCCCATGACCCTTGGCGTCTCGGTTATCGCGATTCTCATCAACTTCCCCATTCCGGGGTTCTCCGATTGGGTGGTTTCGAGCGGTCTCATGGCGACCGGCAACTCCATCCTCACCGTTACCATGAACATGATGGGTATATACATCTCCTTCTTCATCGGTTTGAGGTGGGGTAAGGTATGCGGCCTTAGCGGTTATACCGGTGGCATCGTGAGCGGCGCGGTGTTTTTGGCATTCATGCCGCAGCAATCGTTCGAGGATATTCCCATGGCGAGTTTCATCAACACGTCGTACATGGGATCGAACGGCATCTTCGTCGCCATTCTGCTTGGCCTGATCGTGCCGAAGGTGACAGCCATTTTGATGAGCAAGCTTGAAATCAAGCTCCCCGATATGGTTCCGCCCATGGTTGCAGACTCGCTGTCGCCGATGTTTGCCGCCATCGTGCTATTCACTGCGGTGTGGTTCGCCAAGTGGGGTCTTTCTTTCACCCCGTGGGGCAACCTGTTCGATATGATCAACACCTTGATCGGCACGCCGGTCACGATGGTCGGTGCCTCTCCTTTGGCCTATATCATCGTGTGCTCGCTGCAGTCGATCTTCTGGTTCTTCGGTGTCCACCCCAACGTGATGCTCAACTTCTACGCTCCGGTAATCATGGCTTGCAGCGCTGCTAACACCGAGGCCATCATCGCGGGCGAGGCACTGCCCTATGGCGCTTGGGCCGTCGTCGCGCTCGGCACCGCCGTCGGTGGCCAGGCTAACGCCCTGGGCATCAGCATCTCGCTGCTCTTCACCAAGTCCGAGCGCTTCAAGGCGATTCGCGGCATCGCGCTTGTTCCGTCGCTTTTCAATATCTCCGAGCCGCTCATGTTCGGTCTGCCGGTCGTGCTGAATCCCACGTACTTCATCCCGTTCGTGCTGAACATCCCGGTCTGCGCCATCGTGGTCCAGGCGCTTTACGCCCTCGGTCTTGGGGCTGCGTTCAATCCCACGATTCAGCTTCCCTGGGTGCTTCCCCAGCCGGTCATCGCATTCATGCAGGGCGGCATCGGGTGCCTGGTGATCTCGGTTGCGGTTTTGGCGGTGTCGGTGCTCATGTATACCCCCTTCACCCTTATGGCTGATCGCCAGGCGTTGCGAGAGGAGCAGGCCGCTCTCGAGGAATCGGCCGCATAGGGATTTTCATATTCACACCATCATTTTCCATGAGGTTGGGAGCGTAGGATGAAACATATCGTACTTATGTGCGCCGCGGGCGCTTCGACGAGCATGCTGGTACAGCGCATGCAACAGGCGGCTGAAAAAGACGGTTTCGTGTGCACCATCGAGGCGCACCCTGTCAACCAAGCGGCGGAATATGCGGATAGCGACGTTATCCTGCTGGGACCGCAGGTTCGCTTTGAACTCAACAAGGTGAAGAATCAAGTGAACTGTCCGGTGGAGCCGATTGATATGACAGCGTATGGGACAATGAACGGCGAGGCCGTGCTCAAACAGGCTCGAAAGTTGCTGGGGGCATAGCCATGTCAGAGATCAAACAAGAAGCGATCGATCAGTTTGAAATGACGTGCTTCTCTATCGTCGCTCAGGTGGGGAGCGCGCGCAGCTGCTACCTCGAAGCGATAACCTGTGCCGAGAATGGTGATTTTGAGGCCGCCCGGAAACTTATCGACGAGGGCAACGTGGTGTTCAACGCAGGCCACGACGCTCACATGAAACTGCTTCAGCAAGAGGCCAGCGGCGAGGAGCTGCCGTTTCGCATCATCTTGCTGCATGCGGAGGATCAGCTCATGAGCGCTGAGGGCTTCCGTATCCTTGCCGAGCGCTTCATCACGGTCTATCAACGCATGGGTGCAAGCGCCTAACTGATTATCTGACGGGAAGCCGGGACTGCCATGCAGCCCGTCTTCCCGTTTCATGAAGATGTTTTCACGATCGAGGAGGTACCCAATGGCATTTCCGGAAGGTTTCCTGTGGGGTGGCGCCACCGCCGCCAACCAGTATGAGGGCGGCTGGGAAGAGGGCGGCAAAGGACCGAACACCTCGGACGCCATGACCAGCGGTAGCCATACGGTGTCACGGCAGATAACGTGGCGTAATACCGCGACAGGGGAAACCGGCGCGCTTCCCGTGTATGCGGTTTGCGAGGAGGGACTTCCTGAAGGGCTGGAGGTGGCGGTGGTTGATGGCTACTACTATCCCAGCCACACGGCCACCGACTTCTACCACCACTACGCCGAGGACATCGCCCTCATGGGCGAGATGGGCTTCAAGTGCTTCCGCCTGTCCATGAACTGGGCGCGCATCTTCCCCACGGGCGAGGAGGCTGAGCCCAACACCGAGGGTCTAGCGTTCTACGACGCCGTGTTTGACGAGTGCGCTAAGTACGGCATCGAACCGCTCGTGACGCTCTCGCACTACGAGACCCCGCTCGCGCTCGTGAACAAGTACGGCGGTTGGAAGAGCCGCGAGCTCATCGACCTGTTCGTGCGCTACGCCACCTGCGTCATGAAGCACTATCAGGGCAAGGTGAAGTACTGGCTCACCTTCAACGAGATCAACATGATGAGCATGGGGAGCTTCATGGCGGGCGGGCTTACGGATGGGAGCCCCCATGCGAAGGCCCAGGCGGCGCACAACCAGTTCGTGGCGTCTGCCCTTACGGTTCGGTCGGCGCACCAAATCTCCCCTAAGATCATGGTGGGTCAGATGCTCGCGTACAACCCCATCTACTCCTATTCCGCCGACCCCGCCGATCATCTGCTCGCCATGGAACGCGAGCGTGACGCGCTGTGGTATGCCGACGTGCAGGTGGGCGGCCACTATCCCGCCTATCGCTTGAGGGAGATGGAGCGCGCGGGCATCAAGCTGGAAATGGGCGAGAACGACCTCGAGCTTCTCGCAACCTATCCGGCAGATTTCCTGTCGTTCTCGTGCTACGGAGGCTCGACGGTATCGTTGCGCCAGAAGGAGCTCGAGGTCGCGTCCGGCAATCTCGCTTTCGGCATGGTGAAAAACCCCTACCTCGAGACCAACGCCTGGGGCTGGGCGACCGATCCGTACTGCCTGCGCATCGCCTTGAACGAGCTCTACGACCGCTATCACAAGCCGCTTTGGATCGTGGAGAACGGTATCGGCTGGAGCGACGAGGTGAAGGCCGACGGCTCCATCCATGACGGCTACCGCATCGACTACCTGCGCAAGAACATCCAGAGCATGGAGGATGCCGTGGAACTCGACGGCGTGGACCTCATGGGCTACACCATGTGGGGCTGCATCGACCTGGTCAGCGCCGGCACGGGCGAGATGCGCAAGCGCTACGGCTTCGTCTACGTCGACCGCGACGACGAGGGCAAGGGCACGCTCGCGCGCAGCCGCAAGGACAGCTTCTATTGGTACAAGAAGGTCATCGAGAGCAACGGCGAGGACCTGGACTAACCCTATGGGACAGGGGATAAGATTATGGACTGCTATTTCGGTATAGATGCGGGCGGCACTCAGGTGAAATGGGCGGTGGTGAACGCCGACTACCACATTGAGGAGCACGGAAGTATCCCAACATGCACCTCGCCCGCCGACCAGGTTATCGAAACGTTCCGCTCGGTGATCGAGCCCCATCGCGCCCGGGTGAGGGGTGTGGGAATAAGTATGCCCGGAGTCTTTTCCGAAGGCGATTCCGATGGCGTGGTTGGGGGAGGCGGCGCCCTTCACTGTTTGGACGGATATCCGCTCGGTCGCATCTTGCGCGAGAGCACGGGGCTTCCCGTAACCATCGAGAACGATGCGATGTGCGCGGCACTGGGAGAATATGCCGTCGGCGCGCTGAAGGGGGTCTCCCTGGGGTTGATGGTGGTGATCGGTACGGGTCTCGGCGGTGCCATCGTTGTTGACGGTCACATCTTGCGAGGCGCGCACAATCTCGCCGGCACCGTGTGCTTTGTGAGCAACGATGTGCGCAAGCCCGTGACCTTTGGGTCGGTGTACGGTGATGTCACCAGCTGGCGGGCGCTCCGAGACCAGGTGTGTGCGGCGAAGGGGATTGATCCGACCGATGATATCGACGGATATCGGATTTTCTCTTGGATTGAAGAGGGGGATGAGGACGCTCGTCGCGGTCTGGATGCATACGCGTTGGTCTTCGACAACATGCTGATGGGGTTGCAGTCGGTCATCGACCCTGAGGTCATCGTGGTCGGCGGCGGAATCAGCGCCCGTCCCGAGCTGTTTGAGGCATTTGAGCGCATGATGGATCAGGCTCACGTTCTTCCCATCATACCGAGGCCCTGCATCAAGCCAGCACAGAACGGCAACGATGCCAATTTGCTTGGCGCTGTGCGCACGCTGCGCCGCTCGCTTGGCGAGTGCGATTGATTGGCGGCTGGTGGCCCGACTCGCGGCCTCCTGTCCTAAAAAAAGAGTATGGGCTCCTTCGTTCATTCGAACGAAGGAGCCCACGTTTTGTAAGGGGCCTCCTGGTGAATTTTCATTCGCCAGGAGGCCTTTTGCTGTTGATCGAGAATGCCGCTGGACAGTTAGTTCAGATACGTATTTTTCAGAGGGTGTGTAAAGGCCGACCTGAGCCCGATTGGGCTGAATTTGACTTTCTGAACCGGTGGAGACGCTCATATAAGGGGGAGAAAGGTTGTCATGGGGCTCAAAGTGACTTCAAACCACTCTATTAGCGCCAAGAAGCACGGCCAAAAAATACGTATCTGAACTAACTGTCCACAACCCTCCGCAAACCTTTCATTCCAACCCAAATCAGCCAACGTACGTCATGGTAATCCCCGGTAGGTCGAAGGTGCTCTGCGGCGGCCCGGTGTTTTCATCTGAACGACTTTGCGTAGCAACCGGAGTGAAGATGAAAACACCGGGCCGCCGCAGAGCACCCACAGACCGCAGGGACGGGAGCAGCTATACTACTCTCAGTAGTTAAGGGTCGCGGATCCGCCGCGTTGCCGCTCTCAACAGGAGGTCTATGTTTATGGCAGATCAAAAGCCGGTTGTCGGAATCATCATGGGTTCCAAGTCCGATCTGGGCGTTATGGAAGGCTGCGCCGCCGAGCTCGAGGCACTGGGTGTGCCCTATGAGCTCGTGATCGCGAGCGCACACCGCACGCCGGCGAAGGTCCACGAGTGGGCTTCGACTGCCGCCGATCGCGGTATCAAAGTGATTATCGCCGCCGCCGGCAAGGCCGCCCACTTGGGTGGTGTCGTGGCTGCCTTTACGCCGCTGCCGGTTATCGGCGTGCCTATGAAGACGAGTGACCTGGGCGGTATGGATTCGCTGCTGTCGATGGTGCAGATGCCTTCGGGCGTGCCCGTGGCCTGCGTTGCCATCAACGGTGCCAAGAACGCCGCCATCTATGCCACGCAGATTCTGGGTGCTTGCGACCCCGAGTACCGCAAGGTTATCGAGAAGATGAAACAGGAGATGGCTGACGCCTAGGCGTTCCGCCGTTTCACCGCAGTATAAGGAGAGCCATGTCCGATTATCAGGGAAAACGATTCAAGGCTTCTCAGATTCCCGATCCGTCGAAGCCGGGTGCTGCCCATGCGGCGCAGCAGGGTCGGACATCCTCTCCTCAGCAGCCGCGTGCGCCGCGCCCCGTGACACCGGCGACGCATCGTCGACAGGACGCGCCGGCCGCATATCGTCCTTCGTCTTATAGCTCCGCTAAGAAGCCGCCCCGGTCTTCATCGCATGCCGCGCCGTCGGATTACACCGAGCCGCCGCGCAAAAAGCGCCGCTCCATTATTCCCATTCTGCTCATCATCATCGGTATCGGCCTGATTGTCGCCGCCGCCGCTATCT
This sequence comes from Collinsella aerofaciens, assembly GCF_041537385.1. GTDB lineage: Bacteria > Actinomycetota > Coriobacteriia > Coriobacteriales > Coriobacteriaceae > Collinsella > Collinsella aerofaciens_BV. The sequence continues at coordinate 56,411 of NZ_JBGORS010000007.1, read as the reverse complement.
TTATTAATGCCCAGATTGGCTATAAGCAGGCGAGCGATTCGTATCAGAAAATCGAGAAGCAATATGTAAGCGATAAGGACGCCAGCGGCGTGCCGATTATCGACTTTGATGCGCTTGCTCAGACGAACCCCGAGATTGTGGGTTGGATTTACGTGCCGGGAACCAACATCAACTATCCCGTGGTGCAGACCAACAACAACTCTAAATACCTCAACACGCTGTTCGACGGAACGGCTAACGCGTCCGGTGCCATTTTCCTGGATAGCGATGACACCGCGCCGGGAATGGTCGACCAGCAGACCACGATCTACGGCCACCATATGAACGATGGGTCGATGTTCAACGTGATTTCGGACACCACTGATCAGGCGACGTTCGATAGCATTGAATATGTGTACTACATCACGCGCGATGCGACGTATAAGCTGCGTCCGCTGGCGACCAAGGTGGTCGAGGACACGTATGCCAAGGCGCGCACGACCAATTTTGAGGGCGACGACGGACTCAAGAACTACCTGTCCGAGATGCTCGACGGCGCTTCTGCCGTGGCGAGTGATGCTACCGATCGTGCCGCTTCGGCAACTAAGGTTGTAACGCTTGTGACCTGTCGTTCGCTGTCGCTGAGCAACACACGCGCCGTCATGGTGCTCACGCCGGTCGAGGAATAAGTTGTTCGAGAGTAGCTAAAAAGGCCCCGTCCCAAATTGGCTACTCGACGACGGTAAGGGAGAAATGATGCTCGAGAGTGGCAAATTGATGCCTTCGATTGATGCTTGGCTGCGCGAGGCCAAGGCCGATGCTTCGGCGGCAGGCTGTGGGATGTATCTGACGCATAACGGTGTGGTGCGCGCGACGCCCAAGGCCGAGGTGCGCGGAGTCGAGACCGATGGCGTGGCGCCAGGCCACAGGGTGGGCGGCATGGTCTTTGACTACGACGCCGAAAAGGTACGGTCTGCTATCGAGGCCACGCGCGCGATGCCGGGTATCGGCTATGTGCGCGTGTGGCTGGCAAGCGGCGAGCTTGCCGTAGGTGACGACATCATGCTCGTGCTCATCGGCGGGGACATTCGCCCGCACGTGGTCGATGCGCTGCAGGCGCTCGTTGGCACCATCAAGAACGAATGCGTGAGTGAGGTCGAGCGCGAGGCGTAGAGGCTTGCGTCGATAGAAGGATCGTTTATAAAAATGCCCACCGGTACGTGTGATACCGGCGGGCATTTTGCGTTTTGGGCGCGGTGAGCGCTACACGCGCGTCGCATCCTTGGGGCTCATGGTCATGCTCTGGAAGCGGTTTTCCATGTATTCGTTATCGAAGTGCTCTCCGTAGAACTGTGCGACGGGAATGTCCGGCTCCGTGCCGTTAACGCGCTGGTACCAGTAGTCGAGCGACTGCAGCGTCATGACGCCGTCGACCAGCATGATAACGGTAAAGATGACGGTGGCCGAGTAGCGGCTCTTCCAGGGGATCTTGTTGATAAGCTTAAGCAGCCTCGGCAGCAGCAGCTTGATCCAGATGAGGCCGCCCAGGCCCCACAGGCAGGCGAAGCCCGTGCAGGTGCGTCCGCCCGTGAGGACCACGAGCGGATCGGGCAAACCGAACAGCGTTATGTGCGAGTAGCTCCACGAGACCACGCCAAACGCGGTCTGCATAAACCAGCCCACGAACACCTCAAAGCTGGCGCCGAGCAGGGCGCTCACCAGGAAAATGATGATGGGGTTCTTTTTGTAGAAGCGGTTAAGCACCATGGTCATGAGCACGGCGCCAAATCCGTAGATGGGGCTGAAGGGGCCAAACAGCATGCCGGCGCGGTTCTGGTAGACGCCCGGGTCGTCGACCGTCATGTGCCAGATGTCCTCGGCGATCAGGCCGAGCACGCAGCAGACAAAGAATACCCAGAACAGGTTGAAGTAGTTGAGCTTGATGTAGCCTTCGCCGGTTTCATCGCGCCCGAGCATGCCCTCGGCGGCGGCGTCGCGGTCGAGCATCTCCTGCAGGCGGCGCTGCAGTTCGCGCTCCTGACGCAGCGTGGGGTCGACGGTTGCCGAAAGTGCAACAAGGATGCCGAGCTGGATCGCGGGACGCAGCAGGAAGGGCCCGATGCCCTGGAGCATCACGTCGACCAAAAGCTCGACGACGGTGAATGCAATAAGGATGTAGGACAGGCGGGCGGCGTTGCGGCGCTGGTTTTTGATAAGGTCCAGGCCAAAGATGATTAGGATGACGGCACTTGCCGCAGAGAGCATGATGCCGGCGACGATAAGGCCGACTGCGACGAGCGTGTTGTCGCCGAGCTTTTCGGTGGCGTTGCCGTTAACAAGTGCCGTGATGACCTGCCACATAAAGGCAGCGACCGACGGGAGCGTGCCCACGCCGGAAAGGATGCACAGGACGGCGTACACCTTAATGATGAGGGGGATCTTCTTGACCTCCGTGGCGCTGGGGACGCTGGGGTCGAGTTCGTTTCGATCCATACAGAACCTTTCTCGCTTTGTTGTAGGTTATAAGGATACGCCGCCGACCTGCCAAAAGACAGGACGAACGTCCCAATTGCAACTTTGTAATCCCCAACGGTGGACGCGGCGGCCATCTGGGGGCGCGGGCGCTTGCACTGGATAGACCGATAAAATGTTTGGCAACAAAACTGATTATTAGCTCGGTGGGCTTTTAAAAAGCGCTGCTCATGCGCCGGGGAGTGCGTCGCGCCGTGCGTATAATAAGGCGGGTAACGCCAAAAATACGAGGCTCTGAGGGGATGCCATGTCTCAAGAAACCATCCGCGCGGCCGAGCGTGCCGCGGGACAGGTGAACACCATGTCGACGTATGATCCGGACTCCGACCAGCTGCATGAGGAATGTGGCATTTTCGGCGTATGGGCGCCCGATCGCGACGTGGCTCGACTGACGTACTTTGGCCTGCGTGCACTGCAGCACCGTGGCCAGGAATCGGCGGGAATCGCCGTGGGTGACGGCGGCACGGTTATGGTCCGCAAGGATCTGGGCCTGCTCGACCGCGTGTTCTCCAACGCCGACCTGTCGACGCTCTCCGGCCAGCTGGCCGTGGGTCATGTGCGCTACGGCACTGCCGGCGCCAAGAGCTGGGAAGCCTCTCAGCCGCACCTCTCTACCATCAATAGCGTCATTATCGCGCTCGCGCACAACGGCACTCTGGTCAACACCGATGAGCTGCGCCGCCAGCTGATCGAGCTGGGCGTGCCGTTCCTCTCCAATTCGGATTCCGAGGTCGCGACCAAGCTTATCGGCTACTTTACCCAGCGTACGGGCCATCTGCGCGAGGGCATTCGCAAGACCATGGAGCTCGTGCGCGGCGGCTACGCCATGACGCTCATCAACGAGCAGGCGCTCTACGCATTCCGCGATCCACACGGCATTCGCCCGCTCGTGCTGGGCAAGCTGGTGGACGAGGGCTTGGATCAGGCCGACGCCGCTTCTGTTTCGCAGCTGCCCTCGCAGGACGGCGCCGCGACGGTCGACTCCGCCGTCCGTGTCACGCGCGCCGGCGGCTGGGTCGTTGCTTCCGAGACCTGCGCACTCGACATCGTGGGTGCCGAGTACGTCCGTGACGTCCGTCCCGGCGAGATCTTGCGCATCAGCGCCGAGGGCCTGGTATCCGAGCAGGGCGTGCCTGCAGCCGAAGAGCCCGCCAACTGCATCTTCGAGCAGGTCTACTTTGCCCGCCCCGACTCCATCATGAACGGCAAGAGCGTCTATGCCTGCCGTTACGACATGGGTCGTCAGCTGGCACATGAGGAGCCTGTCGAGGCCGACCTGGTCATCGGCGTGCCCGACTCCGGCCTGCCGCCCGCGGAGGGGTATTCGCACGAGAGCGGTATTCCCTTTGGCGAGGGCCTTATCAAGAACCGCTACGTGGGCCGTACGTTTATCGAGCCTACGCAGGAGCTGCGCGCCATGGGCGTGCGTATGAAACTCAACCCGCTGCGCGACAACATCGAGGGCAAGCGCCTGGTCGTCATCGATGATTCCATCGTCCGCGGCACCACCATGGTGCAGCTCGTCAAGATGCTGCGCAACGCCGGCGCCAAGGAGATTCACATCCGCATCAACTCGCCCGAGGTCATTTGGCCGTGCTTCTACGGTATCGATACCGACGTGCAGTCGCAGCTTATCAGCGCCAACAAGACGGTCGATGAGATTTGCGAGTATATCGGCGCCGATTCGCTGGCCTTCCTTTCGGTCGAGGGCTTGCTTAAGGTCATGCCCAAGGGCGGTTACTGCGATGCGTGCTTTACCGGCCGCTACCCCGTGGCGATTCCCGAGAGCTTTGGCCGCGACAAGTTTATGGAGGGCTTTAAGCCCCGCAACCTGGACAAGCCGCTGCACTTTGACGACGACGCCGTGGTCGAGAAATACGACGACCGCAGCTGGGAAGAGGAGCACGGCGAGGCCTAAAACCTGCCATATGTGGACAGGTTTATTTTGGTGGGTTTTACCTGCTGTTTTGTTGATATGACGGCGCGTGCTGTTATGGCGCGCGCCGAAATGAACGCAACTATGAGCACCGTTTGGCGCCCGGGCGGCGCCACGGTAGTGGGAGAGGAAGGCTCAGATGAGCGACAGCAAGCATGTGACGTATGAGGATGCCGGCGTCGATACCGCCGAGGGCGGCCGCGCCGTTGACGCTATTAAGCAGATGGTTAAGGACACCAACCGTCCCGAGGTCATCGGCGGCATCGGTGGCTTCGGTGGCCTGTTCTCGGCTGCCGCGCTTAAGGATATGGAAGACCCGATCCTGATCAGCGGTACCGACGGCGTGGGCACCAAGCTCGTGCTCGCCCAGATCATGGACCGTCACGAGACGGTGGGCCAGGACCTGGTCGCTATGTGCGTCAACGACATTCTGGCTTCGGGCGCCGAGCCGCTGTTCTTCCTGGACTACGTTGCCATCGGTCACATCGAGGCCGAGCACATGGCAAAGATCATCAAGGGTGTGGCCGACGGCTGCAAGCTCGCGGGCTGCGCGCTCGTGGGCGGCGAGATGGCCGAGCACCCGGGCGTCATGGCTCCGGCCGACTACGACCTCGCCGGCTTTACCGTGGGCGTCGTCGACCGTCCCAAGATGCTCGATCCCGCGAACGTTCGCCCGGGTGATGTGATCCTGGGCCTGCCTTCCACCGGCGTGCACTCCAACGGCTACTCGCTCGTGCGCAAGGTCATTGGCGTCGACGGCATTAAACCGGGCACGCCCGAGGCCGCCGCTAAGGCCGAGGAGCTGAGCCGCCCGCTCGAGGAGCTCGGCGGCGCATCGCTGGCCGACGCCCTGCTGGCCCCCACGCGTATCTACGTCAAGCCGATTCTTGAGCTGCTCCGCGGCGGCGCTCCGGTGCACGCTATCGCCCACATCACCGGTGGCGGTATCACCGAGAACCTCAACCGCGCGCTTGCCGACGACGTCGACGCCGTGGTCACCCGTAACGGTGACGAGATGGGCTGGGACGTTCCGCCCGTCATCACTTACGTGTCGCGCCAGGCCGAGCTCGCGCCCAACGAAGCGTGCAAGACCTTCAACATGGGCGTCGGCCTGTGCCTGATCGTCGCCCCCGAGGACGAGGCTGCGGTGACCGAGGCCTTGGTCGCGCTGGGCGAGAAGCCGTTCCGCGTGGGCGAGTGCGTTGAGGGTTCCGGTAAGGTCGTGTACTCCGATGAGCGCTAACGAGCAGATGGCTGCCGCCGAGGGCCTGGGCTTTGTGCCCTATACCCGGCCGACCGGTACCGATACGGCTGAGCCGCTCAAGATAGGTGTGCTCATCAGCGGTTCGGGCACCAACCTGCAGGCGCTGATCGACCTGATCACCGCCGGCAAGCTCAACGCCTCGATTGAGCTCGTGGTGTCGAGCCGTCCTTCGGCCAAGGGTCTGCAGCGTGCCGAGCGTGCAGGTATCCAGACGCTTACGCTGTCCAAGGATGTCTATGCCGACCCCATCGCCGCCGACGAGATCATCGCGCACGAGCTGCTCGAGCGCGGCTGCGAATATGTGGTCATGGCCGGCTACATGCGCATGGTACACACGCCTCTGCTGGCGGCGTTTCCCAACCGCGTGGTCAACCTGCACCCGGCGCTGCTGCCGAGCTTTACCGGTGCGCATGCGATCGACGATGCCTTTGCGCGCGGCGTCAAGGTGACCGGTGTGACCGTGCATTTTGCCAACGAGATCTACGACAATGGCCCCATCATCGCCCAGCGCGCGTTGGCCGTCGAGGAAGGTTGGGATGTCGACACGCTCGAGGAGCATATCCACGCGATTGAGCACGTGCTGTATCCCGAGGTCGTCCAGATGCTCGCCGACGGCCGCGTCCACGTGCTGGAGAGCGGCAAGGTCGCAATTGATGCGCCTCGCGGCTAGTGGCGCACAGTACAATTTAGTTGAGTGGTCAGGGTGGTCATTGGCGCCAAGGCGCGTGTGACCGCCTTTTGTTTTGATAGTCACCCGCGACGTTCTTGAATGACTAGTCGTTAAAGAACGTCGCAGGTGAAAAGGTGAGAGAGGTGGGCCCATGGCGGATAACGAAGCATTGTTTACGCCTGAGCTTGTGTTTTTTGATTGGGAGTGCGTGACGCCGGATGAGGTGTTTGCGCGGCTCGAGGACGAGCTTGCACCTCGCGGCTACATTGTGTCCGGTTGGCTTGACGCCGTCCGCACGCGCGAGGACGCCTATCCCACGGGCCTTGCCATGCCGGCGGCCAACATCGCTATCCCGCACACCGACCCGGGGTTTGTGGATAAGCCCTATATCGCGGTGGTAAAGCCCGCCGCGCCCGTCACGTTCAATGCTATGGCGGGCATGGGCGCCCCCGTGCCCGCGCAGATCATTATCAATCTGGGCATTGCCGATCCGGGCGGCCAGGTCGAGGCCCTGCAAGCGCTCATGAATATCTTTATGGATGCCGACACCGCAGCCGATGTACTCGGCCAGACCACGTGTCAAGGCATGGTTGATGCCATCCGTCGTCACTTTTAGGACCGGCACTGGGGGACTGTTCCTAACTGCCGACAGAAAAGGAACGTCCCTAACTGCCGACTGCCAGCGCTGTCCCCTTTGCACCAAAATGGTGCAGATTAACTTGTCCCCCATGTGCCAGGTGTGTCGCGGGGTCCGCGTTGTGACACAATGGCGTTTGTTCGATTCGTTATGCGAAAGGCCAACTATGGCAAATAAGAAAAAGAACCCCGCACCCGAGCCGACGCCCGAGCAGCAGGCTCGCGCCGCCTCCAGCTCTCGCAAGAAGCAGCGCAAGACCCGCGTGTCCAAGACCGTCAAGATCGTCCTGGTGGTCATCGGCGTGCTGGCGATGCTACTTTCCGTCTCGGCCATGGCGTGCTCCGGCCTTATGTCGCAGGCCGAGGACACCTCGGGCTACAAGCTCACTGGTGGCGTGGCTGCCACCATCAATGGCACCAACCTCACCGAGGATACCGTGACCAAGCAGATCATGAGCATGCGCACGTCCTACGGCTACACCAAGGACAAGGACTGGGCGCAGTATCTGGTCGACAACGACCTCACGCCCAAGAAGTATCGCAAGCAACTCATCGACTCCTACACGCAGCAGATTCTGCTTCAACAGGCACAGAAAGAGAACGGCGTGACGGTGTCGGACGAGGAGGTCGAGAAGGCTTGGAAGGACGCGTGCAAGAGCGCGGGCGGTGCCAAGGCCTTTAAGAAGACCCTCAAGACCTACGGCTATACCGAGGATACCTACAAGGATTCGCTCAAGGAGAGTCTGGCGCAGCAGAAACTCAAGGATGCCGTCGCGCCCACGAGCAAGCCCAAGGACAGCGAGATTGTCGATTACATCAACGAAAACCTGTCCAGCTACAACGACGCCCGCCGCTCGTCGAACATCCTGATCAAGGTTGATTCCGACGCTTCCGATGAGGACAAGGCTGCCGCCAAGGCCAAGGCGCAGGAGTGCCTGGACAAGATCAACTCCGGTGAGCTGAGCTTTGAGGACGCCGTTGAGCAGTACTCCGAGGACACCGGTTCCAAGGAGAAGAAGGGCGATGTGGGCTGGGATAAGCTCACCACCTTCGTCGACAGCTACCAGACGGCGCTCGAGGGGCTCAACAAGGGCGACGTGAGCGAAGTCGTCGAGTCGACCTATGGCTACCACATCATCAAGTGCACCGACTACTTCCATGTCGATAATCAGGTTGATGACATCAACCAGGTGCCCAAGGCCATCAAAAAGTACGTTTCCAATGTGGTGAAGACGCAGGCGGCCAGCACCGCGTACAGCGAGTGGCTAGAGCAGTACAAGAAGGATGCCGACATTACCGTCAACCCCATGCCCAAGGACGTACCCTATAACGTGAGTCTGAAGGGCGTTACCAAGAGTTCGACCGACGATTCGTCGACGACTGAGTAATCATGGGGCGGTGCTCGCGCGAGTGCCGCCCACGCTATTAGAGAGGATTTGCAGATGACCAACGAAGAGCTGCAGAAGGAAATGATCGCGGCCATGAAGGCCAAGGACAAGGTTCGCCTGTCCATCATTCGCCAGGTTAAGGCCGAGGTGAAGAATATCGAGGTCAATGAGCGCCGCGATGTGACCGAGGAAGACGTCAACAGCATGATCAAGCGTCTGATCAAGCAGACGAGCGAGACGCTGGAGATGTCCATCAAGGCCGGCACCGACCAGGAGCGTACCGACAACCTGACCGAGCAGGTCAAGATTCTGGAGAGCCTGCTGCCTGCGCAGGTTTCGGGCGAGGAGCTCGAGGCTCTGATCGAGCAGGTCATCGCCGAGCTGGGCGCCACGTCCAAGAAGCAGATGGGCCAGGTTATGGGTGCACTCGGCAAGGCCACCGGCGGCAACTTCGACAAACCGGCCGCGGCAAAGATCGTTGGTGCAAAGCTCGCGTAGGGGCCGATCGACACATAGCTGATAGTGAGGGGCGCTGACCACGAGGTCGCGCCCCTTTTTTGATGGCAGCTGAAGGGCACTCATTGGGGACAGACTTAAATGAGTGCCCACTTCCCGGGTACTCATTTAAGTCTGTCCCCAATGAGTGCCCGAGTGCCCAATGAGTGGGCGGAAGGTTGCGGGTTCTTTACGGGAATGTAGTGTGGGCTGCGGAAACGTGGTTCTTTCCGTACAATAGTTCAACTCGTGTAAACGCAGGGAAGGGACATTCATGGCAGACATGATCGAGATCAAGCATCTCAACAAGTACTTTGGCGACCTGCATGTGCTCAAAGATATCAACCTCACCGTCAAGCGCGGCGAGAAGCTCGTAATGATCGGGCCTTCCGGTTCGGGTAAGTCGACGCTCATCCGTTGCGTCGACTATCTTGAGGAGCCCACGTCGGGCGAGGTCATCATCGACGGTACGCCGCTCACCAAAAAGAATCACCTGGAGATGGCCCGCAAGTATAGCTCCATGGTGTTTCAGCAGTTCAACCTGTATCCCAACATGACGGTGCTCGGCAACCTGACGCTCGCGCCCATCAAGCTACAAAAGAAGAGCAAGGAGGAGGCGACCGAGATCGCCATCGCCGCGCTCAAGCGCGTTGGCATGGCGCATAAGGCCGGCGAGTATCCGCAGAACCTTTCGGGCGGTCAGCAGCAGCGCATCGCCATCGCCCGTGCCCTGTGCACCAAGCAGCCCATCATCCTGTTTGACGAACCGACCTCGGCGCTCGACCCCGAGATGGTCCAGGAGGTTCTGGACGTCATGATCGAGCTTGCGCAGGAGGACATCACCATGATCTGCGTGACGCACGAGATGGGCTTTGCGCGCCAGGTGGCCGACCGCGTCATATTTATGGAGGACGGCCGCATCCTGGAGGAGGGCACGCCCGAGCACTTCTTCGATAACCCCGAGAACCCGCGCTGCCGTGAGTTCCTGTCCAAGATTCTGCACTAGGTGCGGTGATGGACATGACGGATATGACGAGGGCGGCCGTGTCGCGCCGTCACTTTTTGCAGCTGGCGGGCGCCGGTATGCTTGCGCTGACGGGGACCGCGCTTGCCGGTTGCGGCAACTCCACCAGCGGCGAGGGCTCCGACAAGGGGTCTAAGCTTGCGGCCATCAAATCGCGTGGCCATCTGAATGCCGGCGTTAAGAAAGACGTTCCCGGCTACGGCTATTACGACACCGCCAAGGGTCGCTTTGAGGGCATGGAAGTCGATTTGTGCTATCAGATCGCCGCTGCCGTCTTTGGCGTGAGCTACAAGGAGGCCCGTGCCCAGGAGCTTGTCGAGTTTACCGACGTAACGCCCAAGACGCGCGGCCCGCTGATTGATAACGGCCAACTCGACGTGGTCGCGGCGACCTACACCATCACCGACGAGCGCAAGAAGAGCTGGGATTTCTCGACGCCGTACCGTACCGACTACGTGGGACTCATGGTCAAGAAGCGTTCGGGCTTTACCTCGATTGAGGACCTGGACGGCAAGGTCATTGGCGTGAGCCAGGGTGCTACCACGCAGGGCCTGATCGAGCAGATGATCAAGGACAACGGCTTTAGCTGCAAGCCCGAGTTTAGGGCCTTTAGCGGCTACCCCATCATCAAGAGTTCGCTCGACGCCGGCAATATCGACGTCTTTGCCATGGACCGCTCCACGCTGGCCGGTTACATGAACGAGACCGTTGAGCTGTTGCAGCCCGAGGTCAAGTTTGGCGAGCAGGGCTACGGCGTGGCGACCAAGAAGGGCTGCGACCTTTCGGCCGTGGTCGATCAGGTGATTTGCGATCGCCTGGCCGACGGCTGGCTCGACCAAGAGGTCAAGACCTGGGGTCTTGTATAGGCGCATCGTCCAAGGAAGGAATCAAATGCTCGAAGGATTATTTGACGCCGACCGTTGGTCGACGACATTTCAAAACATGGGGCCCTTCTGGGAGGGCTTTGGCGTGACGCTACAGGTGGTCGTTGCCGGTCTGCTGCTGTCGCTGGTGCTGGGCACGCTGCTGGGCGTGTTCTCTACCACTCGCTCGCGCGTGCTGCGCGCCATAAGCCGCGTGTACGTGGAGTTTTACCAGAACACCCCGTTGCCCGTGCAGGTGCTCTTTATGTACATGGCCGGTCCGCAGTTTTTGCAGGCCATAACCGGTGCCGACCAGCCGGTGCGCATCGCGCCGTTCGTGCTGGGCTTCTTGGGCGTGGGCCTGTATCACGCGGCCTACATTTCGGAGGTCATCCGCACTGGTATCGAGGCCGTTCCGCGCGGTCAGATGGAGGCGGCCCAGAGCCAGGGCTTCACCCGTGCGCAGGCATACTGGTACATCGTACTGCCCCAGACATTCAAGATCATTCTGCCGCCGCTGTGTAACCAGGCGCTCAACCTGGTCAAGAACACGTCGGTGCTGGCGCTTGTGGCCGGCGGCGACCTTATGTACCGTTCCGACAACTTTGTGAGTCTGTACGGTTACCTGCAGGGATACATCGTCTGCTGCCTTATGTACTTCATCATCTGCTTTCCGCTCGCCATGCTGGTGCAGTGGCTCGAGCGCCGCTCCAAGGAGCGTCCGCGCGGCGTGAGCCTGGCCGAGCTGGGGCTCGACAACGTAGAGGAGGCCTAGCGCATGGAAATCTTCAACGCGACCAACCTGCTCTACATTTGGGGCGGCTTTGTTAAGACGATCGAGATCTCGGCGCTGTCGATCTTTTTCTCGCTCATCTTTGGCACGGTGCTGGCGCTCGTTAAGAGCTATGCGCCCCGCCCGTTCCGTATTTTGGTGAGCGCCTATATCGAGCTGTTCCGCTGCACGCCAAACCTGCTGTGGATCCTTTTTATCTACTTTACGGTGCAGGGTTTGGATATTGTGATTTCGACCATCGCCTTTACGCTGTTTACCAGCGCCGTTATGGCCGAGATTGTGCGCGGCGGCCTCAACTCGATTCCGCGCGGCCAGTTTGAGGCAGCGCAGAGCCAGGGCTTTGGCTTCTTTGCCACCATGCGCTACATCATTCTGCCGCAGACGTTTAAGACGATCATTCCGGCGCTGTTTAGCCAGTGCACGACTGTCATCAAGGACAGCTCGTATCTTTCGGGCATTAACGTGGCCGAGCTCATGTACACGGCCAACGTCGTGATGGCCCACGCGATCGACCTGTCGCAGGTGCTTATGCTCTACGGCCTGGTGTTTGCGATGTACTTTGTGCTCAACTTTGGTATCTCGCTGCTGGTGCGAGCCTACCAGCGCCGCGTCGTGGCTGCATAATGTGACAAAGGGACAGTCCCTTTGCCACACAGAGAAAGGAATCGCGATGAGCGATCTGGAGAATAAGAAGAATCCTGTGGTCATTACCATTGCGCGCGATTTTGGTGCCGAGGGTCACGAGATTGGCCGCATGCTTGCCGACGAGTTGGGGATTCCGCTGTACGATAACGAGCTGCTGGTACGTGCGTCGCTGCGCGCGGGCGAGTCGCTCGACAAGATGGCCGCCTACGACGAGCGTCTGGCCGTGGAGAACATGGCGTTCCTGCCCGACCGCTACGATGCGCGCTCGTACTCGGACAAGTTGTTCCAAAAGATGAGCCAGGTGATTTTGGACCTGGGCGAGACTGAGAGCTGCATTATCGAAGGCCGTCTGTCCGATTACCTGCTGCGTAACAACCCCAACCACATTGCCGTGTTGGTGACCGCACCCTTTGAGGACCGCGTCGAGATTGTGCGCAAGAAGCGCGGCCTCAACAAAAAGAAGGGCGCCAAGCTGGTCAAGCAGCAGCAGAAGGCGCGAGAGGCATTTTACAAGCGCTACAGTGCCGGCAAGTGGAAAATGACGAGCGGTAAAGACATCGTCGTCAACCGCGCCAAGCTGGGTCGCGAGGGCTGCAAAGACGTTATCGCCGCTGCCTACCGCTACAAAGTGGCCCAGCTCGAAGGCTAGCCGATCAAAACCACCACAAAGGGGACAGGTACCTTTGTGGTGGTTTTTGTTTTAGGCCGAGGGGAAGGCTTTGGTGAGACCGGCGCGCGTTTGCGTGTCGATCTTTTGGTAGATAGAGCTCAGGTGGCGCTGTACCATGCGCATCGAGATGCCGAGTTCCTCGGCGACCTGCTTGAGCGGGCGTTCGTCCTGGGTTACTGCCATGAGCACGTCGACTTCGCGCGGAGTGAGAGCGTGGTTGGCGATGAAAGCTCGGCGCTGCTCCTTGATGCTCGGTGCCGCCAGTGCCTCCTCGGCTCGTTGCTGGTGTTCGCGCTCCTGCTTGGTTTGGGGCAGGCGGAATAGGCCCGCGGCAACGAACGCAACGCTGGCCGCTACGAGCAGCATGAGCGCACCGATCATGATGAGGGCGACGTTGCCAGAGGTCACAAGCGCAAGCGAGACGCCCGACGTGGTGAACGCGCACGCGTTATTGGCCGCACGGCCCATGCCGGCCCAGAGGGCGGGCGCGTGCATGCGCGGTGCCAGCTGTGTAAACGTGGCGGTAAAGAACGTGACGAAAAAGTCCGAGCTCAGGTAAAAGACAACAAGGCCAAGGTTGGGATCTGCCCCGGCCTCGACGGCCAGGATGGAACTGGTCGAGAGCACGGCGATGCCGAGCATGACAAGTCTCATGTAGCGACGCTCGGCAAGATCAAAGACGATGCCGGCGGCAAGGTCGCTTGCCGCCAAAAAGAGGCGCGGCCAGGTTTGCACGGCAACGGTGCCGTGGGCGTTGGAGAGTGTGACCACGTTGTCGAGGGCCGAGAACAAGCAGGCAAGAATCACGACGAGCGCGATGCTCCAGCATGCCTGTTTGGCGAGGGCATGAGAGGGCTCAACAAAGGGATTGATGGCAGGCCTTTCGGGGGGGCGCGCTTGGCAATCGCATGCTCGTTGCCTTTTGCGCTGGCAGGTGCGCCACATGAGAATTTGTGCCCCGGGATCCGGATATCTTCCCGTAACATGGTGTTACAGAAGCACCCCTTACGACAAGGAGGCTCATATGCGAAAGCAAATCCATGACAACCCAATCGACCACGGCTGCTCGTGCGCGCTCTCCCACGGAACGTGGCGACGTGTGGGCGCCAAGCTTGCCTGCGCGGGGGCTTGCGCGCTCATGGTCGGTCAGCTGCTGCTACCCAGCGTGGCGCTCGCCGCCAAATGGGTCAACGTCGGCGGCACGCAGTACAACAAGGGCGCCGGCGACGAGGCCGGAACGTGGTCCTGGGACGGCGCCGACGACATGAAGCTCAATGGCTACAACGGCGCCGGTATCAGCGCTCAGGGCAACCTCAATATCGGCGTGACGGGCACCAACACCGTAACGGCCGATTCCTTGCAGAGCGCTATCGAGGTCAAGGACGGCAACCTTGCCATCACGGGGGAGGGAACCCTCAACGCGACGGCCGAACCACAGAAGAGCAGGAGCGCTGTTAAGGTCGAGTGCGGTAGCCTCGCCATCTCGGGCGACGTGACTCTCAACGCGACGGCCGGGACCGATACGATAGCGGTTTCGGGGGACGGTAAGGCCGGCGGCGACGTGGACATCCGCGGTGCCAACGTTAACGTGACGGCAACGAACAAAGTGCCTCATACCATCGGCATTCATACGCGGGCAGGCAACATAACCATTAATGAGGGTGCCGACGTCCACGTCGAGGCGGAGGCGAATGGGGGGCTCAATGCCGTTGCAGTCTATGCCGAAAACATCTCCTCCGAGCATGGAGGCTGCATCGCGGTGGATAACGCAAAATTAGATGCGGCGGCGCGTAATGCAAACATGTTGTCGGTCGCCCTGTATTCGTCCGGGGGTAAGGATACATATTTGAGTATTACCAACGGGGCGGATGTTACGCTCGTGGCGAGTGATAGTGTCGAGGTTTTGGATGGTGTTTGGATGCGCGCGCAGGACGGCGTGTCGCGGGTGCTCGTCGAGAATTCGAGCCTTACAGTTCGATGCGGTGACGGAACTGGCCACAGTCGTAAACATGGCTACGGAATATATTCCCAGTCCGGCTCCCAGTCCGCCATCCCTCGAATTGACATCATTAATTCAAATGTTGAGGTGTCGGGTAATGCAGCGGCAATCTACGCTGTCAATCAAGGTGATGCAGCCCCTTGTCTCTCAATTGATGGCGGATCGGTAGTTACGACTCCCGCCGGCGGCACTGTGCGAGAAACTACGGGAAACGGACTCGTCATCGGTGCTGCCGGGTCGTCCACTATCCAGGATGTTAGGACCTCCGACGAGGTTGCCCGCAGCGTGGTAATCAGCTCCGGAGATGCGGTCGAGCCTGAGCCCACGCCGCAGCCTGAGCCTACCCCGGCTCCCACGCCGCAGCCAGGCGGCGGAAGTGAGACTGGCACGCCGTCCGTGACGCTGACTCAGGCGAGTTCCACGACTGCTGCCTCCAAGCCGGCCGCGAAGGCCACTGCTGCCCAGAAGTCCGTGGGCACTCTGGCCGCCACGGGCGACAACGCCGCGACGGCGGCAGCGGCCCTTGGCATCGCCGGCGCAACCGTTGCCGCTGCCGGCATCGCCGCAACCAAGCGCCGCAAGCGCTAGGCTTTTGGTGGCAGCGCCCATTCTCGGCTTTTACAAAATCTCGATCTGTAACACCAAACCTGATAGTTGGGCTCTAGGTGTTACAGATTGAGACGAACTGTTCAGCCGCTAACCTAACGTCTCGATCTGTAACACGTGGCGAGGAATTTGGTCTCTAACTGTTACAGATTGAGACAAACGTCGGAATTGGTTCGCCGGCCAAGTCCCCGACCACCACAAAGGTGCCTGTCCCCTTTGTGGTGATGGGTTGGCCGGTATAGAAAAAGTCCCCGCCGGGCGTGTGCTCGACGGGGACTTTGCCGTTTGGTGGCTAGTGCTGTAGGTGATTACTCGCCCAACAGGCTCTTGGTGATGGAAGCGGCGGCCTTCTTGCCGGCGCCCATCGCCAGAATGACCGTAGCGGCACCGGTGACGATGTCGCCGCCGGCCCAGATGCGGGGATCGGTGGTCTGGCCGGTCTCCTCGTCGGCGACGATGTAGCCCCACTTGTTGAGCTCCATCTTGCCGCCGATCTTGGCAGCGAAGGGGTTGGCGTTGGTGCCGATAGCCGAAATAGCGACGTCGCAGGGGATCTCCTCGATGGCGCCCTCGATGGGCACCGGGC
This sequence comes from Collinsella aerofaciens, assembly GCF_041537385.1. Classification (GTDB taxonomy): domain Bacteria; phylum Actinomycetota; class Coriobacteriia; order Coriobacteriales; family Coriobacteriaceae; genus Collinsella; species Collinsella aerofaciens_BV. The sequence continues at coordinate 40,325 of NZ_JBGORS010000007.1, read as the reverse complement.
GACGACGGCCGGACTCGTCGGGCTCACCGAGCTCCATCTTCTGGACCTTGACGGCGCACACGGAGCCGTCCTCGCCAGCGACAAACTCGAGCGGGGAGACGAGCGGCAGAACCTCGACGCCCTCGGCCTTGGCGTGGTGCAGCTCGGCACGACGGCAGGGCATCTCGTCCTCGGTACGGCGGTAGGCGATGATGGCGTGCTCGGCGCCCAGACGCTTGGCGGTACGGACGGCGTCCATAGCCACGTTGCCGCCACCAAAGACAACGACGTTCTTGCCGTGCTTGGTGGGGGTGTCGTACTCGGGGAACTTGTTGGCCTTCATCAGGTTCACGCGGGTGAGGTACTCGTTAGCGAAGAAGACGTTGGGCAGGTTCTCGCCGGGGACGTTGAGGAACTTGGGCAGGCCAGCGCCGGTCGCCACGTAGATGGCGTCGAAGCCCTGCTCGAACAGCTCCTCGGCCGTGGCCATGTTGCCCACGACGGAGTTGTACTCAAACTTGACGCCCATGTCCTCCAGGCCGTCGATCTCGCGCTTGACGACTGCTTTGGGCAGACGGAACTCGGGGATGCCGTAGACCAGCACGCCGCCGCCGGTGAAGAATGCCTCGAAGACGGTGACGTCAAAGCCGTTGCGGGCGAGCTCGCCGGCGCAGGTGATGCCGGACGGGCCGGAGCCGACGACGGCGACCTTCTTGCCGTTCTTGGGGGCCATCTTGGGCGTGGAGGCGAGCTCGGGGCGGTCACCCAGGAAGCGCTCGAGCTGGCCGATGGCTACGGGCTCGGACTTCTTACCGCGGATGCACTTGCCCTCGCACTGGTTCTCCTGCGGGCAGACGCGGCCGCAGATAGCGGGAAGCATGGAGTCCTCGCGGATGGTATCGAGGGCGCCGCCGAAGTCCTTCGCGCGGATCTGCTCGATAAAGCGGGGGATGTTGATGTTGACGGGGCAGCCCTCAACACAGAACGGCTTCTTGCAGTTGAGGCAGCGCTCGGCCTCGGCCAGCGCCATCTCCTCGGTGAAGCCCTTGTCGACGGGGCGGAAGTCGCAGGCGCGCTCGGCAGCCGGCTCCTCGTTATCGGGGGTGCGGGGCGACTTCATATCGGCAACGAAACGACCGTTAACTAGTGGCATGCGCAGCTCTTTTCCTCATAGGCCTTGAGGGACTCGCCCTCTTCGGAACGGTAAGCGGCCTGGCGGGCACGAAGGTCATCCCAGTCGACCAGGGTGGCATCGAAGTCGGGGCCGTCGACGCAAGCGAACTTGGTCACGCCGCCCACCTCGACGCGGCAGCAGCCGCACATGCCGGTGCCGTCAACCATGATGGGGTTGAGCGACGCGGTGATGGGGGTGTCGTACTTCTGGGCGGTGAGGGTCGAGAACTTCATCATCGGAACGGGGCCGACGCAGAAGACCTGGCTCACGGCCTTGTCCTGCAGCAGACGCTCCAGCGGAGCGGTGACAACGCCCTGCTCGCCGTAGGAGCCGTCATCGGTGGTGATATGGATGTGGTCCTCGTCGAGGAGCTCGCGGAACTGGTCCTCCATGAGCAGGAGGTCCTTGGTGCGGGCGCCCATGATGGCGTGAACCTCGTGGCCGGTCTCGACCAGGTGCTTGGCGACCGGGAAGGCAATTGCCAGGCCGACGCCGCCGCCAATGACGGCGCAGGGGCCCTCGGCCATCTCGGTGGGAACGCCCAGCGGGCCCACGACGTCGCGCAGCGACTCGCCGGCCTCGTAGGTGGAAAGCATCTCAGTGGTCTTGCCGATCACCATGAAGATGAACTCGACCCAGCCCTCGTCACCGTTCCAGCCGGCCAGGGTAAACGGGACGCGCTCGCCCGTCTCGTTGGCGCGAACCATGAGGAACTGTCCAGCGTGCGCATGCTTGGCGATTGCAGGCGCCTCGATGCGGAACTTGAACACCTTCTCCGAGAACTGCGTCTTCTCCAGGATCTTATACATAGAACCCCTCTCTTGTTAGGGCTGCCGAACCGTGCCTCCACGGAAATGGACGGTAGCCCGAGTAAAACCGTACGCGCACAGGCGTTGTGCAGACATACGGTGCAAATTATACCCTCATGGACATGCTGTTTACGTGTGTCTTCGGCGGTTGGGAAAAGGGTTTATCCACTTCGACCTACCAAATAGGGATAGGTTTATTTTGGTCGGTTTTATCAGGCAAAACGGCAAAGGGGGCCGGCCTCGCGCTTCGTTGAGGCCGGCCCCCTTTGGGGCGCTATGTGTGTATGGCAGTGCGGGGTTTATTGCGATGCGGCCACCGTGGCGTTTCCGCAGATAAAACCTGCCAAAATAAACCTGTCCCTAAACGGTAGGTTTTAGTGCTTGCCGTTGGCGGAGGCGGCACCGTTGACGTGGTCGCGGGCATAGATCACGCCGTGCACGATTGCCAGGCCGGCGGCGTCGGCGGCGCGGGCGCAGGTGTCCTGGAAGTCCTCGGCCTCGCGGGCGCGCAGCCGCTTGAGCACGTAGTCTGCCACGGGCATTTTGCCGGGAGGGTTGCCGATGCCGGTGCGGATACGGCTAAAGTCGCGGCTGCCCATCTTGTCGATGATGGAGCGCAGGCCGTTGTGGCCGGCGTGGCCACCGCCCACCTTGACGCGCACGTCGCCGGCGGGAATGTCGAGCTCGTCGTGAATCACGAGTAGCTCCTCGGCCTTGATCTTGTACTCGCGGCAGAGCTTGGAGATGGGGCCACCCGAGGTATTCATATACGACTGCGGCTTGACCAGCACGATCTGGCGCTTGCCACCCTCTTCCTCGGCATCGTTGATATTGATGAGCGCGACCTTGGCGCCGGCCTGGTTTTTCCAGTACGTGACGCCGGCCTGACGGGCCAGCTCGTCGATTGCCTTAAAGCCGGCGTTGTGGCGGGTCTCGGCATATTCTTCGCCCGGGTTGCCAAGTCCGGCAACCATGCGAATCTTAAGCGGCTGTGCAGCTGCCATGTTCATCCTTTCGTTGATTTGTCGCCTGCTATGGTGAGCGACCCTGTTGCCGCTGTCAAATGGAGGGTAATTGAGGGCGTTTGGGCGCGTTTGGACGGCCGTCGAAATTAGAGGTGGACAGTTAGTTCAGATACGTATAAGTTCTGAAGACTCGAATCACTCAATTCAATGCCGATACGTTGTTTTGGAACTTTAGTTAGTCCATATGACGCTGTTTTGAAGTCTGCCCCGCTTTCAAATAGGGCGAATGGTATAGAGATAGCTGTAAAACAGCCTAATTCAATGTGTCTATTTATACGTATTTGAACTAACTGTCCAGCCCTGTTCGACGGCGCACGGGTGATTCGCCGTTTAGACCGGCGCAAGGCCGATTCCGGCCCGCAGAGCGTTGAGCCAAGCGGCCTGACGCTTGCGATAGCCCTTGATGCGATATCGGAATCGGACTCCTGCGAGTCGATGCATCGTTTGGGCGAAGGCTTCGAGTGCAACAAGGTCTTTCATTTGGTCGCGATTGATAACCAGGACGTGGATGCCCATTGCCTTGAGGCCATTATTTCGATTGCCATCGTGGATGCGAGCGTTTTGAAGCTCATGCCCAATTCCGTTGTATTCGTTGTCGACTCCGGCTGCCGGGCAATACAGGTCGCAGATGGCGTAAGGGATGCCGGAGGACATGTTGACCGCAAGAGTGTCGAAGTCGATTCGATAGTTGAGTAGCAGGCCTCCCATGGGCAGGCTGCAACATCCGAATCCGCCAAAGCGCATGGACGCTCCGAGAACGGCAAACATTAGGGATTCGGCTGGGGATGCGGATCCAGCTCGGGCGAGTTTGACTGCCGTGCGAAACGAGGCGTATGAGCTACTTTTGGCGAACCGTGCGACCGCCTCGAGCTCTTCGATGGTCGTGGCGGGCTCGCATTTGTAGTGCGCTTGTTCATAGCGGGTTTCGTTCTGCTGCTCGGTCGCCGACTGGTCGTCCCGGCAATCGAGGTCGTCCATCGCTTCGTAGACATCGCCCTTGGGCCAGATGTCGTCATAAGCAATGGGGTATGTTGCCCCGGGAGGAAGGGAGTAGGTTCCGAGCAGTTCCATGAGAAGCATCAAGGTTTTGGCGACTGATTCATTTTTGGAACAAAGCATGGCTGTCATGGCAGGAGACGTTGCGTAGATGTCGGCCTCGATGTGCATAATTGCACCTTCAGGAAGCGAAGCGGAGAGAATATGCTGAAGAAGTCGCTTGTCGGGGCGTCGGTTGCCTTCGTTTGAAACGAGAAGATCGAGCAGCTCGGAATCATCTTCATTCCAGGCGTCGAGTATCGAAAGTGCGCCAAAGTCTATCGCGTCATTATTGGGAATGCAGCTAGCCAAGGCCTGTGCTTGCTGTTCACTATCAATGGAGTTCCAGGGTAGGGCAGAGTACGCCCGTCGTGCGCGACGAATTGCGCGGAGGGCGGAGAAATGTGAAATCACGGTCGTCATAGCTATAACGTACTAAGTTGGCGGCAGAATGCGACCGCCATACCGTTCTTTTCGCTCAGCGGGGTGCTGGGCGCCATGAACGGCCGGGTGTTAGGAAATCGGTGGAATCGGTTGAGGGGATTGCAGGAAATTGAGCTCTGCCGCGAAGGTTGACGATAGTTACTGGATAGTTAGTTCAGATACGTATAAGGCGGCGGGCGTTCGAGGCGTTTCTAAGGGCCTTCGATGACGATTTGAGGGTAAATATGCGGCGGTTGTACTCGAAAACGATGAGCTTTGGGCGGCATGACATCCGCTGGGGAGCTCAGAAGGCTTCGAACGGCCCTTCGGAGCTTTAAAAAATACGTATCTGAACTAATTGTCCAGGGAAGGTTGGCGAGGGATAGAAAAAGGGTCGGAAGCGAGCTTCCGACCCTTTAAAAGCATCAAAGATGATGCGATGCGCGGCAGGCTACAGCGCGAAGTCGCCGCCGACGAGCGTGGAGACGGGCTCCTCGTGGTAAACGGCGGAGATGGCCTGAGCGAACTCCTCGGCGACCGAGATAGTCTTGATCTTGCCGCCGACCTCGACGGGGATGGCGTCGGTGACGACGCACTCGACGATGGGGGCATCGTTCAGGCGCTCGATGGCCGGACCGGAGAAGATGCCGTGGGTGGCGCAGACGTAGATGTCGCCGGCGCCCATAGCCTTGAGCTCCTTGACGTTGGCGCACAGGGTGCCAGCGGTGTCGATCATGTCGTCGTTGATGATGCAGGTCTTGCCCTTGATGTCACCGATGATGCCCATGACCTCGGCGGCGTTGTGGCGCGGACGGCCCTTGTGGGCGATGGCCAGGTCGCAGCCGAGCATGTCGGACAGCTTCTTGGCGGCCTTGGCGCGACCCACGTCGGGGGAGACGACAACCAGGTTGTCGGTGTCGAAGTGCATGTCGTTGTAGTACTGGCCAAACAGCGGCAGTGCGGACAGGTGGTTAACCGGGATATCGAAGAAGCCCTGGATCTGGCCCTGGTGCAGGTCGAGGGTGATGATGCGGTTGACGCCGGCGCGCTCGAGCAGGTTGGCGACGAGGCGGGCGGTGATGGGCTCGCGCGGGCCGGCCTTGCGGTCCTGGCGGGCATAGCCGTAGTGGGTGATAACGGCGGTGATGGAGCGGGCGGATGCGCGCTTGGCAGCGTCGGTGGCGATGAGCAGCTCCATGAGCATGTCGTTGACGTTGCCGCCGGCCACGGACTGAATCAGGAAGACGTCGGCGCCGCGGACGGTCTCGTCGTAGCGGGCGTAAATCTCACCATTGGCGAACTGCTTTAGCGTAAGGCCCGAAAGCTCGACCCCAAGGTACTCAGCAATCTTCTGAGCGAGGGGACGGTTGGAGGAACCGGAATACACGCGGATGGACTTGCGCATATTCTCCGACTTCTCGGGATCATTAATCGGCATTACCCTTCTCCTTTATACATCGAATGCCATATAGATGCCTTGTTGCATTGTAACCGCGCGGCGGGGCTTATCGAGTCTTGATAACGTCTTTACCGTCAACGGACACGAACCGACCACTCATCCGGTCGCGCAGGTCACGATAGAAAAAGGAGCCGCCCCCATGGAGCAGCTCCTTTTGTGCTTGGTAAAACGTTATACCTCGTCGTCCTCGTGCAGGCGGCGGCGGTAATCGGCGGCCCAGCCCTCAATATTTACCTGACGGGCGCGGCCCAGACCAAGTGCGTCGGCCGGGACCGGCTCGGTGATGACGGAGCCGGCGGCCACGAGCGCACCGTCGCCAATCTGGGCGGGCGCGACCATCATGGTGTCGGAGCCAATGAAGGCGTCCTTGCCGATGACGGTCTTGTGCTTGTGCACGCCGTCGTAGTTGCAGGTGATAGAGCCCGCGCCCACGTTGACGCCGGAGCCCATGGTGGTGTCGCCGATGTAGGACAGGTGCGGCACCTTGGAGCCCTCGCCGATCGTGGACTTCTTGATCTCCACGTGCGTGCCGGCCTTGGAGCCGTCGAGCATGTGGGTGCCCGGGCGCAGGTAGGCGCGCGGGCCGCAGTCGACGCCGTTCTCGATGACGGCCTCGATGGCGATGGTCTCATCGATGGTGCAGCCGCTGCCGACGGTGGTGTCGGTGAGACGGCTGTTGGGGCCGAGCTGGCACTCCTCGCCCACGGTGACGTGGCCGATCAGGTGCGTCTGCGGCCACACGACGGTATCGCGGCCGATAACGGCATCGGGGCCGATCCAGGCCTGCGTGGGGTCGATGAACGTGACGCCCTCGGCCATCCAGTGCTCGTTGATGCGGTCGCGCGCGATGGCGGTGAGCTGTGCGAGCTGGATGCGGCTGTTGACGCCCAGGCCGTCGCGGTAGTCGTCGCAGTGGAAGATGGAGACAGCCTGGCCGTGGCCTTTGAGGATCTCGAGCATGTCGGGCAGGTAGTACTCGGATTGCGCGTTGTCGTTGCCGATCTCGTTAATGTGGGCGGCGAGTTGCGCGCCGTCAAAGGCGTAGCAGCCGGCGTTGCACTCCAGCAGTGTGGCGGCCTGCTCGGGCGTGCAGTCCTTCTGCTCGATGATGCGCTCGATCTGACCATCGGCGCCCAGCTTGATGCGGCCGTAGCCGAAAGGATTGGGCGGGGTCATGGTCATGACGGTGCAGGCGAGCTCGCCGGTGGCGACGGTTTGCGCGAACTTGGCGACGGTGTCGGCGGTGATGAGCGGCAGGTCGCCGTTGAGCACCACGACGGGGCCTTGCGTGATGCCACAGGCCTCGAGCGCGACCTTCACGGCGTGACCGGTGCCCAGACGCTCGGTCTGCTCGACGCACTCGACCTTGGTGGCGCTGTTGGCGTAGGCGCCGTCGATGAGGGCGCGCATCTCGTCGGCGTGGCTGCCGATGACAACCACGACGCGGCTGCAGCCGGCCTTGATGGTAGCGTCGACGATCCACTGGACCATGGGCTTACCCAGGATCTTGTGCGAAACCTTGCAGTGGTTCGACTTCATGCGGGTGCCCTCGCCGGCAGCGAGGATAATTGCGGTTGCGTCCATGTGATCTCCTGTTACGTTATAGAGACGTGTGTTTGGAAACGATACACGGCGCAATATGATACCGCAGGCATATGACGAGCGCGTAGCGATTGGTTTGCGGCGGTTGGGGCTTGCGCCGCCGGCGTGGCGTTTGCACTGCTTGCGTGCGGCGTTGGCGGTGCTGCGGAGCTGTCGTTTGAGCGAGGGGACGGGGGTGCCCGTGGACAACATACGAGAGGAGTTTGGCGGCGAGCCCGTCGCGGCGTTCTCGATGTCGCATCCGGCTGTGCCGGCACTCTATATAGTGCTGACGCTGGGGCTCACTATGTTCTCGATGCAGCCGGTGCTGATTGCGCTGTCACTTGCGGGCGGGCTGGCGTATGGATTTGCGACGCGTGGGGCTGCCCGCACGCTGGGCGCACTCCGCTGGCAGCTGCCGGTGATTTTGATCGTTGCGGTGCTCAATCCGCTGTTTAGCGCCTCGGGCTCGACGGAGCTGTTCCGTATTGGCATGCGCGCGGTGTATCTGGAGAGCATGGTATACGGCCTGTGCATGGGCGGGCTGTTTGTGGCGAGCGTGTTGTGGTTTGAGGCCGCGGCATCGATGCTCGAATACGATAAGGTGCTCGCGCTGCTGGGCAATGCCGCACCGGTGATTGCGCTCATGATCTCGATGTGCATGAGGCTTATCCCGCAGTTTTTGCGCCGCGGTCGTACGGTGATGGCGGTGCAGGATGCGATTGATGTGCCGGGCCGCGCGCCGGCCGACCCCGTGCGTTCGCGCTTGCGGGCATCGAGTGTGTTGATGGGCTGGGGCATGGAAGATTCGCTGGAGCGCGCGGACGCGATGCGCTCGCGCGGGTGGGGTGCCGCGACGCGTCGTACGACGTATGCGAGGTATCGACTGGGGCGCAGCGACATTGCCGCGCTGGTTGGGCTTGCGTTGTTTGGCGTGGCCACGGCGGCAGTGGCGTGGACCGCGACGACGCAGTATTCGTTTTATCCGCAGCTCTCGGTGCCGTCGCCGTGGCCAGGCTATGTCGTGTACGCTGCCTGGATGGTGCTGCCTTGTGCGTTGCATGCGATTGATGAGAAGAGGTTTGGCTGATGGCTCGGTTTGATAGGAGCTCGGCGGCGGGTGTGGCATATGGCTCGGCCGCGCCGGCGATTGAGGTGCGAGGCCTTAGTTTTGCCTATCCCGGGGCCGAGGCACCGGTGCTCGAGGGACTTGATTGGCGTGTTTCCCAAGGTGCGTTTGCGCTGCTTGTTGGCGGTACCGGGTCGGGCAAATCGACGCTGCTGTCGCTGCTCAAGCCCGAGATCGCTCCGGCGGGCGAGCGCACTGGCGAACTGCGCGTGCTGGGTGAGAACGTTGCCGATATGGACGTCCGGGCGTCCGCGGAGCGCGTGGGCTACGTGTTTCAGGATCCCGAGAACCAGATCGTGTGCGAAACCGTGTGGCACGAGATGGCGTTTGGCCTAGAGAATCTGGGTGTGTCGCGCGACGAGATGCGCCGTCGCGTAGCTGAGACCAGCTATTTCTTTGGGCTGGAAGATTGGCTTCACCGCGATACTGACACGCTTTCGGGTGGTCGCAAACAGTTGCTGTCGTTGGCGGCCGTTCTGACGCTACGCCCACGCGTGCTGCTGCTCGACGAGCCCACGTCTCAGCTCGATCCCGTTGCCGAGAAGAATTTTCTGCACGCGCTGTTTCGCGTGAATCGCGAGCTGGGCTGCACGGTTGTTGTGGCGACGCATCAGCCGCGGCCGATGCTCGAGTATGCGACGTGTGCGTACCGGATTGAGGGCGGCCGCGTGCGCGAGGTGGCGGATATGGCTTCTTTGGGACGCCGAGAATCGCTGTTTTCCGATGACATGTTGGGGTGGGGTGCCATCCGATGTGCAAAAACAGGAGTATTCAGCAGGCGTGAGGACAGTTTGGGCTCTCTGGAGTCGCCCGTGGACGTATCGAGCGCGAAAAAAAGTTCGGAATTGGACAAATCGTCCGAATTTGTGGCGCAAACGTCGCTCAAGAACGGCTCGGAAGCCTTCCCGCGCACGGATGGAAGCAGAATACTCCAAAAAATGCACGCTGGGTCGGCTACCACCCTGGCAGGGAGCTGGTTTCGCTACGATCGCGCGGGCGGTTGGGTGCTGCGCGGGCTCGATGCGTCGTTTTCGGCTGGCGCGGTGCATGCGGTTGTTGGCGGTAACGGCTGCGGCAAGTCGACAATGCTTTCGGTGCTGGCGAAGACCGCCAAGCTGCAGCGCGGCCGCATGATGCGCGGAGCGGCCTCGGCGGCGCTGCTGCCTCAGAATCCCAAAGCATTGCTGGTTGCCGAGACGGTTCGCGATGAGCTGATGGAATGGGCCTCGACCTGCGGATATGACGAGAACTTGGCGCGGGAGCGTGCGGCGCAACTGGGATTGGACGGCCTGGAGACGCGTCACCCCTACGACCTCTCGGGCGGACAGCGCCAGCTGCTCGCGCTGGCAAAGCTGCTGCTGATTGGCCCCGAGCTGCTGCTGCTTGACGAGCCCACGAAGGGCTTGGACCTGGAGAGCCGCCGCATCATCGCCCGCGCCCTGCGCGACCATGCGCGGGCTGGCGGCACCGTCATCATGGCAACGCACGACCTGGATTTTGCCGAGCAGGTAGCCGACGACATCGCCATGATGTTTGACGGCGAGATTGCCTGTATGGAGCCGCCCGCCGACTTTTTTGCCGACAACGTGTTTTATGGGCCGTGATGGGGTTCGTGGGGCGAGATCGGGCTTACTGTTTGAGCGCCGTGTACTGCTGAAGGAGCGCCATAAGCCCAACACGGCTATTGACCCGCGTTTTTCGAAAGATGTTCTCCAGATGCTTTTTAACGGTGCCAGTGCTGATGGAGAGCTCTTCGGCGATGGCCGCGTTGTCCATGCCCGATAACACGCAACGACACACATCGATTTCGCGCGCTGAGACATCGTAGTCGTGAGCAAATACGATTTCAGACGAACTGCGGTCGGCGCGTACACGCCATTTTGATAGTCGGTTCGTGAGGTGCGGTTCGATGAGCTCAAGGATTTGAACTTCACGATCGCTAAAGTCGCCCTCTTCTTTCTTGCGATTAAGATTGAGCGATCCCAAAAAGCCCTCGTCATTAAAGAAACTGACGTTGACGACGTGGCGGCCGCCAAGATAATCCTTCATATAACTGCTGTCTATATCGCCAGGGCTGAGCTGATCGGACTCGCGCAGCACCGTCGAGCGCGTAAGATTGCGGTGGGCGACGATCATGTCCTGCTGCCAGTACTTTTCGGTGTAGAGCTCGAGCATCCCAGCGGGGACATCGATGCCAAGAGGGTCAAGAAAGACGCGCGTTTTCCATTCTTGCGGGGTGGATACGAGATCCCTGGAAAGGTCGCTCAGGAAAAATGCAGCCGACTCGTAGGGGATGAGAAAACGCAGCTTTTTGAGGACGGTCGAGCGAAACTCGCGGTCGCTGTCGATGGAATTAATCGAAAGCACGAGATCGTTTAAGCAGAGCCATTCAGAATCGGACAAAAAGCTCAAGATGACCTCCGATGAGATTGCGTAGTGGTTTAGCTGGCATTTTAGTTAATTTGCGTAGAGATACTACTCCTTTTTTCGAATGATGATAAGCCGTTAGCCGAATGGTTTCGGTGAGGGGCCAATCGCAAAATATGAATACCTAAGAGCCAGGGCCCGGTTCTCCAAGCTGTTCGATTATTCCGACTTATTAAAGGGGCCATCATGGAAGAGAAGCTTCCTTCATGGCGTTGGGCGATTGTTTCGGTCGTTTGCCTGCTGTGCTTTATGGCTAACTACATGCAGTATCAGGTCTCGGCGCTTGCCGTCGAGGTCATGCCTATGCTCAATATCGATACCGTCGGCTTTTCGATGCTGTTTCTCGTTCCTATGCTTACTGCCGTTTTCTTTTCGATTCCGTTGGGCGCCCTTGGCGATCGCATCGGTTCTAAGAAAGTTGTTACGGCTTGCACTGCAATTTCAGTCGCCGGTGGCTTTCTCCGCTGCTTTACGCTCGATTCGTTCACTATGCAAATGGCATCGATGTTTCTAATTGGCACGGGCATCTCTGCGCTCAACGCTAACCTCATCAAGGTGCTCGGCATCTGGTTCCGTGAGCAGACTGGTTTCGCCATGGGCTTGTTCTACGCGGCTTCGTGCGTTGCAATCGTTGTCGCTCAGATCTGTGCCGGCTTGTTTGGCAGCGTCTTTAACTCCTATATGGTCGCTGCTGTCGTTATGACCATCTCCTGGGTTCTTTGGATCGTGCTTGACCGAGATGTGCCCGAGGGGCAATCGCTCCCCGAGCCCGAGCCCGTGCTCGACTACCTTAAGGTTGCTATCAAGAGTCCTGGCGTGTGGCTAATCTCCATCGGCGTCGGTTTTGGACTTGCCTCTACCACTGCCTATGCCGGTTTCCTGCCTCAGGCGCTTCAGCTTGGCAAGGGCATAGACGTCGCCACTGCTGGTTTCATGGCCGCAATTGTTACCGTTGGCAGCTTTTTCGGCTGCATCGTGGGGCCTGCGTTCTGCGATAAGCTTGGCAAGTTCAAGGGTTTCCTCATCGTCACCACTCTCATCGGTGCCATATCGATGTTCGTGACGTGGTACACCCCGGTCGGTTTCCTTCTGTGGGCGATTTTGGTCATCAATGGCTTCTTTACCGCCATCAACGGCCCGATCATGCAGTCCATGCCTGTTCTCCTTCCCGAGATTGGTGATAAGTATGCTGGTTCAGCTGGCGGTATCGTGGGCACCATCTCCCTGCTCATGAGTTATTTCCTGCCCATCGGTATCTCTGCCGTTGCTGGTGCCGACTACACTGTGAACATGGGTCTCGAGAGCCTCTGCTTCCTGCTTTCCGTGGTTCCGGTTTTCTTCCTGCCCGAGCTCGGTCGCAAGGCCATGCAGGCCGCCGTCGCTAAGGACAGTGAGTAGCCATGGAGGCGGTAGTTCCCGCTGATATCGTCCTTAAGACGACGGCGCTGTTTACGGCCGAGGAACTTGAGCCTCGCGCTGGGTGCGTTGCAGTTCGCGGCAGCGAGATTGTGGCCGTGGGCTCTCCCGATAAGGTGCAGCCGTTTATCGGTCCCGATACTGAGGTTATTGACGCCGGCAACAAACTGGTCATGCCCGGATTCAACGATTCACACATGCATTTTGCGCTTGGTTCAATCCAGAAGGATGAAGACTTCTGTTGCGATCTGATGTTCCTGCCGAGCGAGCAGGCTTGCGTGGATGCTGTGGCAAAGTTTGCTGCCGAACACCCTGACAATCCGTGGATTTACGGCCAGGGTTGGTATTCGCCTGCATGGGAAAACCCGATTGACCCTGATTGCCGCAGCCTCGATGCACTCGATATCGACCGCCCAATCGTGCTTTCGGATTTTTCGATGCACGTGGTGTGGTGCAATACCGCCGCGCTTAGGGCGGTTGGTATTGATCGCAATACACCGACGCCTGAAGGTGGTCTTATTCGCCACTTTGACAACGGCGAGCCGAATGGCTTTTTATCCGAGCCCCAGGCGACGAACATCTTGCTCGATGTTGTTCTCAATAAACCGGATCTTGATGCTTCGCTGCTCAAGTCGATGCGCAAGTTTAACAAGCTCGGCATCACTTCGATTGGCGATATGTATCCTTTGGGCGTGACCACGCCCGGCGTGTACGACATCTATGACCGACTGGCGAGCGAGGACCTGAGCACGCTGCGCATCAGCTACTATTCTGCGCTCGATGCTCCGATGGCAGAGTCGCAGGCGCTGCGTGCGCGTCATCACAGCGAGCGCGTGCGCATGGCGGGTCTCAAGTACATTTTGGACGGCTGCCCCGAGGCCTACACGGCCTACATGCACGAGCCGTATCTTAACGCCCCCACGGGAAAGGACTTCCGCGGCGAGCCGGCGTGCAACCAGGAGACGCTTGACTGTATGGTGCTCGAGGCCAACAAGAATGGTTTCGATGTTCGTATCCATGCTATCGGCGACGCATCGGCCACGATGATTATCGATGCCGTCGAGCGTGCCGAGGAGGTGTGCGGCAACAAGGGGGCGCGTTTTGCTATCGAGCATACAGATAACCTGAAGCTCGAGGATATTGCTCGCATGAAGCGCCTGGGCATTAATGCTGCGATTCAGCCGCAGCATCCCATCGGAGGCCTTGGGCAGGGCGTGTACGAGGAGTCTCTTGGCGAAGAGCGCATGAGCCACATGTGGCGCTATAGGGAAGAGGCCGATGGCGGAATCCACTTGGGGCTTGGTACCGACTGGCCTGCGGTGATGTCAATCGATCCTATCGATACCGTGTATGCTGCGGTGACGCGTAGCGAGTTTGACGGGCACCCGGCGGAGGGATACTTCCGCGAGAATGCCCTGACGCTCGGCGAGACGCTGCAAGCGCACACGCTCGGCTCAGCATATGTCGAGGGCTTTGAGCGCCGTTTGGGCAGCCTTGCCGCCGGCAAGCTTGCCGATATCGTCATCCTGTCGGGCAATCCGTTTGAAATGAACCCGATGGCGCTTCGCGATCTCGAAGTCGAGACGACGATCTTTAACGGACGCGTCGTCTATCGCAAGGATGAAGCATAGATAGGGTGATGAACGTGAGCAAAGGGACGGTCGAAAAATATGCCCTGCTGTTTGTGGTGTGCGGCATCGTGTTTGCTGCGAACTACGCGCGGTATCAGGTGTCGGGATTGGCACATCTGGTTGTGTCGGACCTGCATCTGACCTCGGCCGAGTTTTCAGCCGTCCTGTTTGCCCCGTTTGTTCCTGCCGTTGTATTCGGCATGCCTGTCGGCGTTTGCGCCGATCGATATGGCGTGAAGGTGCTCGTATTCATCGCATCGGCGATTTCTGCAATTGCAGCGGCTGCTCGCGCGGAGTGCGCATCGTTTGCGACGCTGTTCACGGCGACCATGCTTCTGGGCGCGGCACCATGCGTCGTGAATGCCATCGTTCTAAAAGTGCTTGGTTCCGCTTTTGGCGGAGAAACCGATAGGGCCATGGGATGGTTCTACGCTGCGGGGTCGGGCGGAATCGCCTGCTCGCTTGCAACCTCTCCTCTCTTTGCAACGCCCGGACGAGCATATGCCCTTGCTGCCGTTTTATTTGCCGTGTTTGGATTGCTGTGGCTGCTGGTTGCGCCATCGGCAGATGTTCTGCAGGCTGCAGATGGCCTTGGCGTTCAGGGTGCGGAGCCTGCTTCGTCGTCGGCAAGTGCGTTTGCGACGGTAATCAAGATGCCGATGGTTTGGCTCGTGGCGATACTGCTTGGAGTCGCCCTTGCATCGGCTACGGCGTACTCGGGTTATCTTGTCTCGGCACTTGAGGTTTCAACCGAACCCCAGGTCGCCGGGCTTCTTGCCTCTTTCGTGACGCTTGGGTCGATTGTCGGCAGCGTGGCCGGTCCCTACGCGCGAGCGCAATTTGGCGACTATCGCGTGTTTATGGCCATCGCCGCAATGGCGGGGAGTGCCCTTATGTGGGCCGGAGAGGCTTTTGTCTCTCAGCCTTCTGTCGGGCTCATGTTTGCGATTGGCGCTTCGACTGCCGTCGCCGGTCCGGTCGTTCAGTCGCTACCCTACATGTTGCCCGAGGTGCGCGAGGGGCTTGCAGGAAGTGCCGGTGGCGTGGTGAGCACCGTTTCGCTGGGGCTTACGTTTTTGATTCCCGTGGCCCTCTCCTTCTGCATTGGCGAGAGCTATGAAACGCTTCTATTTGGGTGCGCGGTTTTGTTTGGCGCGACGGCGCTGGCGTCTCCATTCCTGCCGTCTCCCGATTCACTTATGTAACACCTGTTTTCGCCTTTTGGGCCTGGCCGACAAGGGCAAAAGGAGTTGGTCTACTTGACACTAAAAAAGAGTACCGCTGTGACCATTCTCAACGGCATCGTTAATCCTCTGTTCATGTGTTCATTTCTGCCGATTGTTGAGGGAAAGCCTGGCTTAGATTTTCAGGGACTTACTGGTTTCTGGGGGCAGCTTATTCTGGCCATCGGTATTGCACAGTTCGTGGGTTTTTTGCCGCTCTTTGGCAAAGCAATTGAGACGTGCGTTGAGTTTTTTGGTTTTGATCGGAACACTCCGGGCGCACGGATTTGCGGAACCGTTGTGGGCGCTACTCTGCTCTTCTGCATTATCGGGCTATTTGAAGTCGCGTTTCAGTCAGGCGTTGGCGTTATCGACGGTGTGCCGTTTTTCTCGCGTTGGGTTCGCCTCGTGGTGGGCGGATGGGCCTTTGTCGTTGTGGGCGGCTTGCTGTTTGATCCTTTTGTCGCGGCCATTGCCGCTAAAGTTACGGGCGAATAGCGCCAAGACCGGTCGCGTGGCGAAAGCCTGATCGACTGGCAGCCAAGGCCGGCCGGGGGATTGGTCGGCCTCATTTTGCCCGTGCTACCATAAACGGACATTCGTTTGATGGGGGCTGCCGTTGTCGCGCGTCTTGCAACATATGGAAATCCCGCTGCTGCTGGCGGTTCCTGCGGTGATGGCTGCGGCGTTGCTGGCAGGTATTGAGCAGGCGGCGCTTGCCATGCTTGTCGTGGTGGCACTGGTGCTTGCGCTGTTCTTTGCGGGTTACGAGGCGTCGCGCCCGGGCCTGCGCCAGATTATGCCCACGCTGGTGTTGGCGGCGTTGGCCGCGGCGGGGCGCATCTTGTTCGGTCCCATTCCCGACTTTAAGCCGGTGAGCGCCATTGCCATTATTGCGGGGGCGACGCTTGGTCGCCGCAATGGTTTTATGGTTGGCGCACTGGCGGCGCTGACCAGCAATTTCTTTTTTGGACAGGGGATGTGGACGCCGTGGCAGATGTATGCCTGGGGGCTGGTTGGCTATGTTGGCGGCGCGCTAGCGTATGCGGGTGCGTTCGACCGCGTCGACGGCACCGTGCGCATGCCAGCACTGCTGGCGTACGGCTTTGCGTCGGGCCTGCTCTATGGCGTCGTGATCAACGCGTATGACATCATTGGTTTTGTACAGCCGCTTACTTGGGCGGGTGCCGTGGCGCGTCTTGCCACGGCAGTGCCGTTCGATATTACGCACGGCCTTGCGACCTGCGTGTTTTTGGCCGCCTTGTACAAGCCTTGGTGCCGTCGCATTAACCGTGTCGTCGTGAAATACGGGCTGTAAGGCCGGTTGCACTGGGGCGAGAATCAATACTGCTTCGGTGCCATTTCAAAACTATGCCGGTTTACGGGGCTAGATTGGCGCAGGCAGACCATGCCGGCTTTTTTCGAAATAGAGCAAGCCGTTCACCTGCGGTTTTATTATCTCGGAATTGCGTATGGTTGGGGGTTCGCGATTCAGCCCCGTAAACCGGCATAGTTTTGGAATGGCCGGCTGATATGACGGGCATCGTGGCCCTCAGAGAGCCAAATTGATCCATTTTCTTCCGTCCCCAGATGTCCCCAGGGAATCAGTTGACGGCGCTTGCCACGAAACTGGCCCATCTACTACGTTTAGCTTGATACTCCCGACCATGACCGCGTTTTATGAAAAACCGCAGGCTTTCTACCTGCGGTTTTCTTTTTGCGTTGTTCGCTGTGGTTGAGGGTGGTGGCTTAAACGTAGTAGATGGGCGTGTTTCGTGGCGGATGGGTCACGCGGATACTCTCACGAGGCCCAAAATGATCCGTTTCCCTCCGTCCCCAGGGGATCAGCTGGGGCTAGAGCTCCAGCGTGAGGGTGACGGGGCAGTGGTCGCTGCCAAAGATGTCGCCGCGGATGCCGGTGTCGCGTACGTTGTCGGCGATTGCGTCGCTTACCAGGAAGTAGTCGATGCGCCAGCCGGCGTTGTTCTTGCGGGCATTAAAGCGATAGCTCCACCAGCTGTAGACGCCCTCGACGTCGGGGTTTGCCGTGCGCCATGTATCGGTAAAGCCGGCGTTGAGTAGCTCGGTGAACTTGCCGCGCTCCTCGTCCGAAAAGCCCGCGTTGCCGCGGTTGGACTTGGGGTTCTTAAGGTCGATCTCCTCGTGCGCCACGTTAAAGTCGCCGCAGGTCACGATGGGTTTGCCGGTCTCGCGCTCGAGCGCGTTCAAAAAGCCGCGGTAGGCATCGTCCCAGGCCATGCGCACATCGATGCGCGCGAGCTCATTTTGGGCGTTGGGCGTATAGACGTCGACAAACCAAAACTTGTCGAACTCGAGCGCGCAGACGCGGCCCTCGGTTACGGCTTGGGCGACGAGTGCGGCCGCCTCACCCTCGCCGGCGTAGGACAGCAGCGCATCGGCGTGCAGCACGCGCAGCGGTTCCTGGCGGCTAAAGACCGCGGTGCCCGAATAGCCTTTACGCTCGGCGTAGCTCCAGGTTTGGTGATAGCCGGGCAGGTCAATATCGACCTGGCCTTCTTGCAGCTTGGTCTCTTGCAGCGCCAGGATATCGACGTCGAGTTCTTGCGCGATCTGGATAAAGCTCGGGTCCTTTTTGAGCACGGCGCGCAGGCCGTTGACGTTCCACGAGGCGAAAGTGTAAGTCTGAGGCATGGTGTCCTTTCGACGGGGTTGGCAGGCTTAAGATTAGCGCAACAGGGGCGGGGCGGGCTCCGCGCATGCTGACTTAAAGGCCGCATGCTGGGACATCGCCCAACGCTG
This sequence comes from Collinsella aerofaciens, assembly GCF_041537385.1. Taxonomy (GTDB): domain Bacteria; phylum Actinomycetota; class Coriobacteriia; order Coriobacteriales; family Coriobacteriaceae; genus Collinsella; species Collinsella aerofaciens_BV. Next base: position 22,233 of record NZ_JBGORS010000007.1, on the reverse strand, counting down.
CCCGACTAACAAGGACGGAGGACTCATATGACGCAGGCAATATCGGACCCCAAGCAGGCCTCCGCCGCGCTGGCGGAGCTGTTCAATACCCACGAGCGCGCGGTGTTCTTTGGCGGCGCTGGTGTTTCCACGGCAAGCGGCATTCCCGATTTTCGCAGCGTGGACGGCCTGTATCACCAGCAGTTTGCCTATCTGCCCGAAACCATGCTCTCGCACGGCTTTTACGAGACACATCCGGCGGAGTTCTTCGACTTTTACCGCACCAAGATGATCGCGCTTAACGCTAAGCCCAACCGCTGCCACACCAAGCTGGCCGAGCTGGAGCGCGCCGGCAAGCTTGATGCTGTGGTGACGCAAAACATCGACGGCTTGCATCAGATGGCGGGCTCGCAGCGCGTGTTTGAGTTGCACGGATCGGTCCATCGCAACATTTGCCAGTCGTGCGGAGCGGTCTATAGCGCCGAGTGGATTTGCTCGCGCGAGCACGAGGACGCCGCGGGCGTGCCCGTGTGCCCCGCGTGCGGTGGTCGCATCAAGCCCGATGTGGTGCTCTACGAGGAGCCGCTCAACGAGCATGTGTTGACCGGTGCCGTTGCCGCCATCGCCGCGGCCGATGCCCTCATTGTAGGCGGGACCTCGCTCGTGGTGTATCCGGCGGCGGGCCTTACGCGATACTTTACCGGCGATACGCTGGCCATATGCAACCTCGCTCCCACCGATCAGGATGCAAATGCCGACCTGCTGATTTCTTGCGACATCGCGGCCGCGTTTGCGTTCTAGCCCGCGCGCGCGGATACAATAGAAAGACTGAGTGCAAAGCGACCCCGCCGCCAGCGCCCGAGCGCGGCGGCGTGGGCATTTTAGGAGGATGTTCATGGCGAACGACAGCAAGACATGGCGGTGCGGAAAGTATGAGCTCAGCTTTGACCGTCCGCGCATCATGGGCGTCCTCAACGTGACGCCCGATTCGTTTAGCGATGGCGGGGAGCACTTCGACCCGGACGCCGCGATCGAGTATGGCCTGGCGATGCTCGACGCCGGCGCCGACATCATCGACGTGGGCGGCGAGTCCACGCGCCCCGGCTTTACCCCGGTCAATCCCGACGAGGAGGCTCGCCGCGTGCTGCCCGTGGTGCGCGCGCTGGCCAAGGAGGGCGCAATTGTCTCGATCGACACCCGTCATGTGGCGGTTGCCAAGGCGGCCGTGCGCTGCGGTGCCTCGATCGTCAACGACGTGACCGGCTTCACCGACCCCAAGATGGTCGAGTTTGTTAAGACGAGCACCTGCGGCGTCATCGTGATGCATGCCGGCGAGGTCGTCGCGCCTACCCGCACGCACGCAACGGTGCAGCTCGATACCTCGGCAGCGGCGTTTGTTGCCGAGAAGGCGCGCGAAGCGGCTGCTGAGGCCGCGCGCGAGGCGGAGAAGCCTGCCCGCCGTCGCCGTGGCAAGCTGCTGGGCGACCCTAAGCCCGAGGCAAAGCTCCCGGGTGGCGTGGTGCAGCCCTCGCTGCCGTTTGGTGAACCGGAGCCCACGTCTGAGCCCGCAAGCGAGCAGGAGGCGCCCGCCGCCGAGCAGGCTACTGCCGCCGAGACCGTCGCGCCCGCGCCCGAGGCCGCGCCCGCAGCCACCGAGGCCGCATCGGAGCCCAATGACCACCTGGCCGCCATGATGCGCCGCAGCGCCCGCCGCGAGGAAGCCTACGTGCCCACCTCGCAGCTCCGCCGCTTCACCCTGCCCGATTCGGCGCCCATCATGCGCCGCGTCATGGGCTTTCTGTCCGACCAGGCCCGCGCGCTCATCCACGCCGGCGTGTCGCGCGACCGCATCTGCATCGATCCTGGCCCGGGCTTTGGTAAGTCGGCTAACGAGGACATCGTTATCCAGCGCGAGACTGCCAAGATGGCGTCACTGGGCTATCCGCTCATGTGCGCCGTATCGCGCAAGCGCTTTGTGGGCGCCGTCTCGGGCGTGACCGAGGCCGCCGAGCGCGATGCCGCTACGTTTGGCGTGTGCCTGGGCGCCATCCAGGCCGGTGCCAACATCGTGCGCGTGCACGACGCCGCGGGTTTTGCGCAGTTCCTGAACGGCTACTGGGCGGTTGCCAAGCCGCAGCCGCGCCGCGCGTTTGTGGCCGTGGGCTCCAACCTGGGGCATCGCTGTGACAACATCCGCGCCGCACGCGACATGATCGCCGAGATTCCACTCACCTGCGTGTCCAACTCCTCCAAGATCTACGAGAGCGAGCCGGCCTACGAGATGCGCCAGGACGCGTTTGCCAACGCCGTCATCGAGATTAAGACCGAGCTGGCGCCGTTGGTGCTGCTCGACGAGCTCATGAAGATCGAGGCCGAGCTGGGCCGCGACCGTTCCAAAAAGGCCAAGGCCAACGGCCCGCGCACCATCGACCTGGATCTGCTGTGGATGGACGGCGAGACCCACGGCGGCAAAAAGCTGCGTCTGCCGCATCCGCTGATCGGCGAGCGCGACTTTGTGCTGGTGCCGCTCGAGGACCTGATGCACGACCCGGCGCGGTTCTTCCGCTACAACGGCGTCGAGGTCAAGGAGCCCGAGGACCGCGTGGGCCATATCGTGGGCGAATTGGGGCGCATGTAGATGATCGAGATGAATACTGTTGCCGCTGGCACCGAGCTTGACGCCGCGCGCGACGCGGGTCGCGAGGGTGCGTCCGCGGGTTGGTGCGCTTGGAGCGTGGGCGATGCTTCGCTGACGTTTTCGCTGGTCGTGCGTCCGGATGTGAATATGCACGCCTTCCACGGCCTGCCGTTTGTGGCCGCGATGGGCATGATGGACGCGCTCGTGGGCACAGCGTCGACGCCGGGCCTGGGCCTTGCCGGCAAGGTGGGTATCCAGTGGCCGAGCGATATCGTGTGCGGTGCGCCTGCGTTTGAGACGTCGCTCGCGCGTGTTGCCGTCAACGGTGGTGCCGGTGCCGCGGGTATGTTTGCCGCGGTGACGGTGGATGTTGAGCGTGCGGCGCTGGGCGAGCTCGGCGTGGATATGGCAGATGAGGCGCTGATCGAGGCGTTGGCCGCCGCCGTGCTGGCCCGCGTGGATGCCTGGGCTGCCGTCGCGAACACGCCGCAGGGTGCCGCCGGCCCGCTGGCTCCGGTGCTGGGCGAGTACTTTGACATGGTGCCACTGCTGGGTCGTCAGGTCGCGGCGGTGTCGCCCAACGGCCTGCCGCTCGCGGTGGGCGTGTTTGCGGGCCTGGACATCTGGGGCCGCGCGACCATCAAGACTGATGCCGGCGAGCAGGAGTTTCCGCCCGAGGCCGTACGGATTCGCGGACTGTAACGCGAGGCGCCCGCGCTCAAAGATAGCGATGACAACAAGACCCTCCTCGGCTATGCCGGGGAGGGTCTTTACGCGACTACAGGGTGGCATCGCGGTTCTATTCCTCAAAACTGAAAATCTTTCGATTTTGAGGAATAGAATTAAGCCAGCTCGGCCTTTAACGAGGTATATTCGTTGCAGAGTCTATTCCTCAAAACTGAATAATTTTCGTTTTTGAGGAATAGCGATAGAAGACCGCAGGGAGGCACCAATGAAACTCATCAATAGAACGTCATATATGGACACGTTGACGAGCCTTATTGGCGTACCGGACATCAAGGTCATAACGGGCATTCGCCGTAGCGGTAAGTCAAAATTGCTCGAGGCCCTCCGCGATTACGCGGAGGCAAATCTGTCCAATTCGAATGTCATCCATATCAATTACAACCTCGACGAGTTCGAGGGCCTGCTCGAATATCATGCCCTGCTCGCCTATGTGAAAGAGCATCGAGTGTCCGACAAGCAAAACTTCCTGCTTATCGACGAGGTTCAGATGTGCGACGGCTTTGAACGCGCGATCAACAGCCTCCATGCATCCGAGCAGTACGACATCTTCATCACCGGATCGAACGCCTTTTTGCTGTCGAGCGATCTGTCGACGCTCTTTACGGGGCGCACGTTCGAGATCGAGGTTTTCCCATTCTCGTTTGAGGAGTATCGCCTCTATAGTGACAAGGGCGAGGTCGATCGCGACTTCGATGAGTACGCGAGAACCGGCGGTATGTCCGGCTCTTACCCTTATCCACTGCAGGAGCAGCGCTACCAATATCTCTCCAATGTCTTCAAAACGCTCATCGTGAGGGATATCGTGCAGCGGCATAACGTGAGAAACGAATCGGCACTGCTGCGCATTGCCGATTACATGATGGACAACGTCTCCAACATAACGTCGGCACGCAACATTACAGATGTTTTGAATGCGGATGGGCTAAAGATTACGAACAAGACGGTCGGCACGTACATGGGGTACCTGTGCGATGCGTTTGCCTTCTATAAAGTTCGTCGGTACGACATTCGCGGCAAAAAATACCTTAAGAGCGGCGAGAAGTATTACCTGGCAGACCACGCGTTCAAATACGCACTGCTTGGTACACGTGATATGGATTGGGGACGCGTATACGAGAACATGGTGGCCATCGAGCTGCTGCGCCGCGGATACGAGGTATACGTCGGTGTGCTCTATAAAAAGGAAATAGACTTTGTAGCAATCAGGCGAAGCGAGAAGCTCTACATTCAGGTGAGCGACGACATCAGCTCGGATAAGACGTTTGAACGCGAGATTTCGCCACTGCTGAGCATTGGCGATGCGTATCCCAAGATGATTCTTGCCCGCACGCATCACGAGGCCACGGATCGCGATGGGGTGCAGATCGTGGACCTGGCGAGGTGGTTGTGCGGCGAGGCTTAGCAAAAAATCCTATTCCTCAAAACTGAAAAATTTTCGATTTTGAGGAATAGGATTGGCGGCTGGTTGCTGCGACCTGGCGTTTACTCTATCCCAGCTCCTGCATGCGGCGGTAGATTTCGCAGATGCCCTTGATGGTGAGTTGCCCGTCGACTATGTCGAAGGCGTCGGTCGAATCGGCAACGATGCTGGCGAGGCCGCCCGTGGCGATAACGGTGGCGTCCTCGCGCCCCAGCTCGCGCTTCATGCGCGCGACCAGGCCCTCGGCCATGGCGGCGGCGCCCATCACGGCGCCGACCTTGATGCACTCTTCGGTGTCGCGACCGATGGCGTGCTCGGGCGCCTCGAGCGGCACGCTGGCGAGCTTGGCGGCACGGGCGGCAAGCGCGTCCATGGAGATGCGGATGCCCGGCGCAATCGCCCCGCCAATGTAATAACCGTCCTCATCGATGACGTCGATATTGGTCGCGGTGCCAAAGTCCACCACGATTGCCGGCGCGCCGTAGAAAGTCTCGGCCGCAACGGCGTTGGCGACGCGGTCGGCACCTACGGCCTGGGGGCGCGCCGCGCGCAGCTTGGTCACGGCAGCCGTCTGCGGCCCGATGACGATGGCATCCGCCGCGATGCGGTCGGCAACGGCGTGCCACTCACGTGAGAGCTGCGGAACCACGCCGGCAAAGGCGATCGCATCGACCGCATCGAGCGAAAGGCCGTACATCTTAAAGAACCCCATCAGGCGCACATGGATCTCGTCGGCGGTATAGGAGCGGTCGGTGGGCATGCGCCACGACTGCACCAGCTCGTCTCCGTCAAACAGGCCCATGGCCGTCTGCGTGTTTCCCATATCGATAGCGAGCAGCATGTCTACTCCCGGTGTCGGCATAAAAGGACGCGCACCATTGTATACGTGCCGTCGACGGCGCTCGGCTGCGATTCGTTTACGGTGATAGGGGCTGAGGGGTTTAAATATGAAGGAATTATGCTCTACGAGATTTTCCTTGCCGTTTACCGAACTCCCGCGTAATATTCTTTCTTGCGCACATGAGGCGCCCAGACATTGCGGGGTGGAGCAGTCTGGTAGCTCGCCGGGCTCATAACCCGGAGGTCGTAGGTTCAAATCCTGCCCCCGCGACCAAGAACTTGCAGCTCGTCGGCCTAGCCGGCGAGCTTTTTTTGTTATTCCGGGACCGTGTTTTCGGTCCAATTCTCAGCCTCTCAAACAAAATCTCAATCTGTAACATCTAGACCCGATTTGGGCGGCTAGGTGTTACAGACCGAGATATACCGGTGGGTTGGGTCGTGTTTGTCTCGACCTGTAACATCTGGGGCTCATTTTGCCGAGCTGTTGTTACAGATTGAGATTTTCCGGCAGGCGGGTTTGGTTTGTCTCGATCTGTAACAGTAAGACCCGGTTTTGCTGAGTAACTGTTACAGATCGAGACAAACCGGGAGCCGGCCCCGCCCCATCCACCTGCCGCTACCTGCTATCCGCCGATTTCCGTTGTGCTGCTGTACCCCCATGCCATATCCTCTAGACAACTACGCGGCACCATCGCCGCCGCGCCTACAAGAGAGGAATGTCCATGACCGCACCTGCATCCAAGCTGCTCCAGTCCATTACGGTTGGCCCCCTTGAGCTCAAGAACCGCATTATGTTCCCGCCGCTGACCACCGGCTACGAGGAGCGTGACGGTTCCATCGGCGAGCGTAGCCTGGCTTTTTACGAGCGCCTGGCCCGTGGCGGCGTGAGCTACATCGTCATCGGCGACGTCGCTCCCGTCATGACTGCGAGCCCCACGCCCAAGCTGGCAACCGACGCCCAGATCCCCACGTTTAAGGCCCTGGCCGACGCCGTCCATAAGCACGGCGCCAAGGTCGCGCTGCAGCTGTTCCACCCCGAGTACGACGTGCCCGGCGTCGGCCGCATGGTCATGGGCTCCATGGCCGCCGCCAAGGCCGCGCAGGAGGCCAAGGCCGCCGGCGACGAGGAGACCTTCGCCGCCAAGATGGCCGAGTCCAACGAGATCCGCAAGCAGGCCTACGCCAAGCTGCACCACGACATGCAGCACTTTGTGAACGAGGCCACCGTGGAGCAACTTACCCAGATCAAGGAGGCTATTGCCGCCTCGGCCGCCCGCGCGCAGCAGGCCGGCATCGACGCCATCGAGGTCCACGGCGACCGTCTGGTGGGTTCGCTGTGCTCCGCGATCCTCAACAAGCGCACCGACGAGTACGGTGGTTCGTTCGAGAACCGCGTTCGCTACGCGCTGGAGGTCGTCGCCGCCATTAAGGAAGCCGCGCCGCAGCTGATGGTGGAGTACAAGCTCCCCGTGATCATGGAGAACCCCGACGGCACGCCGCGCGGCAAGGGTGGCCTGCAGCCCGACGAGGCCTGCGAGTTTGCCAAGCTGCTCGAGGGTGCGGGCATCGACATGATCCAGGTTGCGCAGGCAAACCATACCGGCAACATGGGCGACACCATTCCGCCCATGGGTGCCATGCCCTACAACTGGACGCTGCCCGTGGCCGAGCGCGTCAAGGCCCTGGTCTCCGTGCCGGTGGCAACCGTCGGCCGTGTTGTCTCGGTCGAGGCCGGCGAGAAGATTCTGGAAGACGGCGCGGCCGACATCATCGCCTATGGCCGCTCGCTCATGTGCGACCCCGACATTGCGCTGAAGGCCGCGACCGGCGAGCCCATCCGCGAGTGCCTCAACTGCAACAAGGGCTGCGTCGACGCGATTCAAAACCGCAAGTACATCTCGTGCGTGCTCAACGCCGAGAACGGCGACGAGGCGACCATCGCCATTAAGCCGGGCGAGGGCGACAAGAAGATCGCCGTGGTGGGCGGCGGTATTGCCGGCCTGGAGGCCGCACGCGTGGCGGCCAAGCGCGGCTACGACGTGACCGTCTATGAGGCGAGCGATCACTTGGGCGGCCAGATTGTGCTGGCGGCCGCGCCTCCGCGCAAGGATGAGATTATGCGCTCGGTCGAGTATTACGAGAAGATTCTGCCCGGCCTGGGCGTGAAGGTCGAGCTCAACCATGCCGCTACCGCTGAGGACCTCAACGCCGCCGACGCCGCGATTGTGGCTGTGGGCGCGCACGACGTGGTCATCCCCGTTCCGGGTGCCGACTCGGACAAGGTCGTCTCGAGCTGGGACGTGCTGGCCGGCAAGGTGGAGCTCAGCGGGCGCGTCGCCGTCATTGGCGGTGGCCTGGTGGGCACCGAGACTGCCGAGTACCTGCTGCAGCACGGCTGCGAGGTGGCGATCGTGGAGATGCTCGACAAGATTGCCGCAGGCGAGTCCGAGACCATTCTGCCGCTGATTATGAGCGACTTTGCCGCCCACAACGTGGAGCAGCACGTTAAGACCCGCCTGACCGCCATTACCGACGAGGGCGTGGAGGCCGTTCGTACCACCGAGGACGGCGCCGGGGAGCCGGTGAAGATCGCCTGCGATTACGTGGTGATGGCCGTGGGCTCGAAGGCCAACGCGTTTGACCTGGATGGCGTGACGGTGCCCGTGACCTGCGTGGGAGACTGCTCGGGCGAGCGCACCGCCGACATTGCGAACGCCATTCGCACGGCATATCACGCGGCCAACGAGCTGTAGTTGAACATCGCGGCTAGGCGGGGCGGTAGCACGGATCCGCCTCGCCCGGCTGTGTCCCGTCGGGTGTCAACCGGTGCGGGGCCTGCAAGCGCAGCAGGCCCCGCCCTTTTTGTTTTGCTCCGGTAGATGGCAATGCGCGGTAATCATGAGGAGTAAGGACGTCTACTGCCTTGCCGATTACTCAAAATTATTGGGGGAGGGGTTAATAACTATATCCTCTATGCCAAAGGACATAAAGAGATGCCAATTTTGTTGACAAGCGAATGACGATTAGCTGCGAGTCAGCTACCAGCGTAAATAATCGATAAAGAAATGTCGTAAATTGGTGCCAAATGCCCAGATAACACCGCGTCTATTTTAATTAACTGCTTTGAGCAAACAGTAAAATGCTACTATCTAACTTGCACGTAAGAAAGCAGATTAACGGTTAAGGCTAAGAAGTGGCAGGTATGTCGGAAGCAACTAGAACTCGCACGCATGCGCCCGAGGTTAGGCAGCGCGCCGTCGAGATCCTCCAAGAGGGGGTCGGTCATCGCGCCCTCGCCGCGGAGCTTGGCATTCCCCAGGCCACGGCTCGTCAGTGGGCCCGCGCGTATGCCGTGGGCGGTGCCGACGCCGTTCTCAACGCCGGTTCGCATCATCACACCTATTCGTACGAAGTTAAGCTCGCCGTGGTCAAGGACCGCTTGGAAAACGGCTTAACGGTTCGCGAGGCCATGATCAAGCACAAGATTCCCAGCGAGTCTTCGGTCAAGGCTTGGTGCCGCCAGTATCGCGAGAGCGGTGAGTCCGCGCTGGTTGATAAGCCGCGCGGTCGCAAGCCGCGCGTTAAAAAAGCGGAATAGCGAACGGGATGGTGCGCCCACAGGGGCGCATTTTTCTTGCCGCGCCAACTTTTTGGACCGTCGTGAGCCTACTGGAACATCCTCCAAAGTGGTTAATAAACCGCGCGCAGTGGCCCGTGCGCCCGCCGCCGCGATAGGGGGAGCGTCGCCTCTCTGCTCCAAAGCGGACAGACTCCTTACCCCGTACGCCTAAAACTCCCCAGTTGACCGAAAACCCGCCGTCGCTACTCCTCAACTGAGCTATAACGTTAAACAATTGCAGCGTTTTTGCATGGGGGAGTGATGGTATGACGCTACTGTATTTCCTTACCCTGTTTCCGCTGGTACCGGCGCTGGGCATGCTGCTCGCGCGCGGTGACCGCGCCCGCGATGCGGTGGGGCTCATAGGTTCCGGCATTATTATGGCGGTGACAGTTGTAGTCGCCGTCATGTTTTTTGGCACGGGTCCGCAGAGCTTTGAGGTTGCCCCCGGCACCTCGCATGTGCTCTCGATCATCAGCTCCGCCATCGACGCCATCCTGTGCGCCGTCATCCTGTACAACGCGTTCAAATATAGGAATGCGCTCACCACGGTGCTCGGCATAGTCCAGCTGGTGGGCTCGCTCGCCTTTGCAGCCATGGCGCTGCCCGCGGCCGAAGCCGTCACGGCGACGCCGCTCTACCTGGACTACATGAGTGTGATCATGGTGCTTGCCGTCGGCATTGTCGGCAGCCTTATCTGCGTGTACGCCCTGGGCTACATGAAGGACTTCCAGGCCCACGACGAGCACGAGGCTGCGCTGCGCGGGCAGACCGCGCCCGACCGCCGCCCGCAGTTCCTGGCGCTTATGTTCCTGTTCCTCTCGGCCATGTTCGTCATCGTGACGAGCGACAACCTCGAGTGGCTGTTCTGCGGCTGGGAAATCACCACCGTGTGCTCGTTTCTTATGATTGGCTACACGCGCACGCCCGAGGCCATCAAGAACGCCTTCACCCAGATCATCCTCAACATGCTGGGCGGCATCGCGTTTTTGGCGGGCCTTATGTTTCTGCACGTCAACGGCATGCCGCTGACCATCTCGGGCATGATCGAGCTTTCCGGCGCCGGAACCGCGCAATCCGCGCTGCTGGTGATGCCGGTCATTCTGTTGTCGCTCGCCGCGCTCACCAAGGCCGCACAGATGCCGTTCCACACCTGGCTGCTCGGTGCTATGGTTGCCCCCACTCCTACGAGCGCTCTGCTGCACTCGTCCACCATGGTCAAAGCCGGCGTGTTCCTGATGGTCAAGCTGAGCCCGCTCTATGCCATCTATCCTGTGACCGGCTTTATGGTCACGAGTGTGGGTGCCGTCACGTTTTTGCTCGCTGCCCTCATGGCCATCTCGCAGAGCAACGCCAAACGCGTGCTCGCGTACTCCACCATTTCCAACTTGGGCCTCATCAGTGCCTGCTTGGGTGTCGGCGCGCCCGAGGCTGTGTGGGCCGCTATCTTCCTGATCCTGTTCCATACGGTGGCAAAGTCGCTGCTGTTCCTGTGCGTGGGCACGGCCGAGCATCATATCGGCAGCCGCAATATCGAGGACATGGACGGCATGTTCAGCCGCATGCCGCACCTGACGCGCCTGATGATGCTGGGCATCATGGGCATGTTTGTGGCGCCGTTTGGCATGCTCGTGTCCAAGTGGGGCGCCCTGGTGGCGTTTGCGCAGACCGGCAACGTGCTCATGATCATGGTGCTTGCCTTTGGCTCGGCCGCGACGTTCTTCTTCTGGGGCAAGTGGCTTGCCAAGCTTTCGGGCGTCGACCCCACGGCTCAAAACGTTGAGGTCAATGTCCATAAGACCGAATGGATGGCCCTCAATACCATCGCCGCGCTGCTGATTCTGTGCTGCGTGGCGTTCCCGGTTATCTCGAGCGGTCTGGTGTCGCCTTACTTGGCCATGGTGTTTGGCCGCGTGCCGTACGTTATTGGCAAGGACTCCATGTATCTGATGGTGGTTATCGTGGCTTTTATCGCCGTGGTGCTGCTGACTTCATTCCGCGTGAGCAACAAACCGCACGTAAACGTATATCTTTCGGGTGTGGGAACCGACAATTACCGCCATTTCCGCGGCTCGATGGGACGCGAGGTGAAGGCCGAAAAGCGCAATTGGTACTCGGAGGACGCCCTTGGCGAGAAGCGTATTGGCCCCGCGGGTAGCGTCGTGTGCTGCAGCATCATTCTGTTTGCGCTGCTGTGCTGCGCGTGGATTGGGCCCGAGCGGCTTGCCATGAGCGCGCCCTCGGTGTTGCGCGGCAAGTATTTTGAAGGTTCGGGTGTCGTGGGCATCTTTATTGGTACCGTGGCGTTTGCCCTGCTGGCGCCGCTTGTGGGCGGCCTGATCGACGGCGTTGACCGCAAACTTTCGGCTCGCATGCAGGGCCGCGTGGGCCCGCGCCTGCTGCAGCCCTTCTACGACGTTGCCAAACTGCTGCGCAAGGCCCCTGCCAGCGTAAACACCATGGACGATACCTATATGGCGTGCGCGCTCATCTTTACCGTCGTGGGCGGCGGCATCTTTGTGTCGGGCTCCAACACGCTGCTGTGCGCCTTTATGGTGACGCTCGCCGCGATCTTTGTGGTGCTGGCGTCCGCCTCGACGCAAAGCCCGTTTGCGCAGGTCGGCGCCGATCGCGAGTTGCTGCAGGTTATGAGCTACGAGCCCGCCGTTCTGCTGATGAGCGTGGGCCTGTATCTCGCCACCGATAGCTTTGATTCCATCGCCGTGACCGGGCAGTCGGCGCCCATCATCGTGTACAGTGCGCCCATTTTCCTGGCGCTGCTTGCGGTGCTCACCATCAAGCTACGCAAGTCGCCGTTCGACCTTTCGTACTCGCATCACGCGCATCAGGAGATTGTCCAGGGCGTCGCCACCGAGATGAGCGGCGGCACGCTGGCCAAGATGACCCTTATGCACTGGTGCGAGACCGTGCTGTTTTTGATGTGGGTGGGCATGTTCTTTGTTTGGGACAACCCGGTGAGCTGGGTCGTAGCCCTGGTCGTGATGGCCGCGACGTATTTTGTCGAGGTGCTGATCGACAACACCTTCGCACGCAGCACCTGGCGCAGCTGCTTTAAGCTTGGCTGGGGCGTGGCGCTGGTGTTTGGCCTGCTCAACCTTATGCCCATCCTCGTCGACGTGTTTATTTAGGAGGCGGCATCCATGGATCATAAAATGTCGCGCTCGCCGTGGGTTATTCATTACGACGGCTCGAGCTGCAACGGATGCGATATCGAGGTGCTGGCCTCGCTCACGCCGCTGTTCGATGCAGAGCGCTTTGGCGTGGTCAACACCGGCAACCCCAAGCATGCGGATATCTTTTTGGTGACGGGCTCGGTCAACGCTCAGAACCTGCCCGTCGTGCGCCAGATTTACAACCAGATGCTCGAGCCCAAGTGCGTGGTGGCGTGCGGCATCTGCGCGTGCTCGGGCGGCGTGTTCCGCGATGCCTACAACGTGATCGGCGGCGTGGACCGCGCGATTCCCGTGGACGTGTACGCGCCCGGGTGCGCCATTCGCCCCGAGACCGTGATCGATGCCATCGTGGAGGCGTGCGGCATCCTGGACCAGAAGGAGGCCGTGATGCGCGCCGGTGGCGATCCGCTTACCGTGGGCGGTGCCGCTACCTGGGATGGTGGCGTTGAGCTGGGCGAGGACGGGTTTGTGGCTGCGGGGGCCGGGATTGATGGTGCCGGTGACGCGCCTGCTGGGAAGCCCGCCGCTGGCGACGCACCTGCTGGGACGCCCTCCGCGTCCGTCGCTGCGAAGGAGGCCGAGTAATGCAAAAGGCTATCTATACCACCGTTGGGATCGACGAGCTCCTGCCGCATGTCCAGGCGCTCAAGGGCGTCGGCGCGCGCTTTGTGCAAATGCACGCCGAGCGCAACGTCGACGACGGCACGTATCGCTTGGTCTATACGTTTATCAACGTTCATGCTGCTCAGGAGCATATTGCGCAGGACGGCAGCTATGCGATTGAGAGCCTGGTAGTCGAGGGCATCGACCAGTACCAGGAGATTCCGTCCATCAGCTCGTATTACCCCGCGGTATTCCCGTTTGAAAATGAAGCGCACGATCTGTTTGGGCTTGCCATCACCGACATGCAGATCGACTTTAAGGGCTTTTTCTACCAGGTCTCGACTGCCGAGCCCATGAGCGTTATCACGCCCGAGGTGAAGGCCGCGCGCGAGAAGGCCATGAAGGTCCGCGCGGCTGCCGAGGCTAAGGCGCGCAAGGCCGCGGCCGAGAAGGCCGCCGCGGCTGCGGCTGTTGCGGGGGAGGGCGTTGCGGGCGCCGGCGATGCCGCGGGCGCCGCTGCTCAGCCCGCTGCGGCTGCCGGCTCCGATACTCAGCATGACGAGGCCGCGGCCAAGGCCGCACTTAAAGCCGCCGAGATGGAGGCAAAGCTCGCCGCCATGGATCCCGAGAAAGCGGCCAAGGTCCGCGCGGCGCTTGCCGCCAAGGCCGCCCGCGACAAGCAGAAAAAGGAGGCGTAAGGTCCATGGCACATCGCTCCGTTATTCCGTTTGGCCCGCAGCACCCGGTGCTGCCCGAGCCGCTTCATCTGGACCTGGTGATCGAGGATGACCGCGTCATCGAGGCAATTCCGCAGATCGGCTTTGTGCACCGCGGACTCGAGAAGCTCACCGAAAAGCGCGACATGCATCAGTTTGGCTACATCGCCGAGCGCATCTGCGGCATCTGCGCCGTTGGTCACAGCTGCGGCTATGCCAGCGCCTGCGAGCGCATGCTCGACATCGAGGTGCCCGGCCGCGTGCAGTATATCCGCACCATTTTGCACGAGCTTTCGCGCATCCACTCGCACCTGCTGTGGCTGGGTCTGCTCGCCGATGCCTTTGGCTTCGAGGCGCTGTTCTATCGTTCGTGGACCCTGCGCGAGCAGATTCTCAAGATCTTCGAGAGCACGTGCGGCGGTCGCGTGATTCTGTCGATCAACGAGATTGGCGGCCTTAAGCACGATATTGAGGACTCCGAGCTGGCCGGCATTGTCCAGACACTCGATGCCATGCGCCCCGACTACGAGGCCCTGGTGCATACGTTTTTGGACGACGCCAGCTGCGGCGAGCGCCTGCATGGCGTGGGCATGATCAGCAAGAAAGATGCACTGGAGCTTTCGATGGTCGGCCCGTTCGGCCGCGCCTCGGGCGTGGACTATGACGTGCGCATGTTTGGCGACGGCGCCTATGCGGACCTGGCTGCGTTTGAGCCGGTTGTCGCTACCGATGGCGACTGCTATGCCCGCTGCCAGGTGCGTTGCGCCGAGGTCACGCAGGCTATGGACATCATCAAGGAGCTTGTGAGCAAGATTCCGCACGACGGAATCGGCGGGCGCACCAAGCTCACGCCGGCCGACGGTGCGCGCGGCGAGGTTGTGATTGAGCAGCCGCGCGGCGAGGCGTATTACTATGTGCGCGGCAACGGCACCAAGAACTTGGACCGTTTCCGTGTGCGCACGCCGACGTCGCAGAACCTGGCGGGTCTGACACATGCGTTGCAGGGCGTGCTCCTTGCCAACGTGCCCATGATTATCCTGACCATCGACCCCTGCATTAGCTGCACGGAAAGGTAGGCACGGCATGAGTTTGCTGACATTTGCCAAGACGGCCTTGGGTTCTATGGTCAAGCAGCCGGTCACGGTGTGCTATCCGCAGGAGAAGCTCGCGGCACCCGAGCGCTTGCGCGGGCACATCGTCAACGACATGAACGTGTGCATTTGCTGTGGCATGTGTGCGCGCCGTTGCCCGGCGGGCGCACTCGCGGTCGATCGCAAGCGCGGAACGTGGTCGATTGACCCGTATGCCTGCGTGGTGTGCGGCGAGTGCATCGAGAGCTGCCCCAAACAATGCCTGACTATGGATACCGCCCGCACCCCAGTCGCAGCGGACAAGACTCTCACGGTAGAAACCAAGCTGGAGTAGCTCTGGAATGGGGCTGGTATAGCGCTGGAATAGGGGCCGGTGGGGCAAGAATGCCCCACCGGCCCCGCGCGTGAACGCGCGGGCGAGCCGTCGCGAACAAAACTATGCCGGATTACTACGATAAATCGCCTACCCCCAACCACACCGCATTTGGCAAAATCAAAACCGCAGGTAGACGGCTTGCGGTTTTGCGAAAAAGTCACGTGTGGTTGGAGACCTCATTTTTATCGTAGTAAACCGGCATAGTTTTGAAATGTCACCATATCCGTAACAGCCCTTGATCCCCCAAGGACGGAGGAAAACGGGCCCTTTTGCCCCGTCCATCTTGAGTCGCACCTGTTTTCCTGCGAAAACGCCGTGTCTCAACTTTGGTGAGACATTTGTCTCACGCCCAAAACCGAATCTGGAACATGTGTCACCTGCCCTAATTGTGTCTCATTTCGTAACTTTAGGCTGTTGCAAGGTCTAGGACCGCGAGAAGGGAGACGCGATGAGTAAGTACACGAGGGGTCTCTTGGCGGTGATACTGGCCGTAGTGCTGGTGTTGCCGGCTGCAGCATTTGCCATGCTGCCCGAGGCCAACGCCAGGTCCAGCACCGGAATGGACGGACCGACGGCGAGCAAAAAGATAGTCGACCCTGACACCACCGGCCGCTGGCAGTACTGGGCGTCGGGCGGCGAGCAGGACCAGACGACACGTTATGTAGGCCGAATCTGGACGGACAAGACGGTCGAGCCAGCGCAGGACGAAAAGTCCGACTTTGTGACGACGCTCTCCACGATGTCTTCGACTTCTGACACAACGTCGCTGGTCACTAAACCGCTCGATATCGTGATGGTGCTTGATGCCTCCGGGTCGATGGATGATGACATGGGTAACAGCGATTCGACCAAACGCATCGACGCCCTCAAGGCAGCTGCCAGTTCCTTTATCGACACCATCGCCGAGCAAAACAAGAGCATTAAAGATACGAATAAGCGGCATCAGGTTGCCATCGTTAAGTTTTCGGGTGCAAAGAAAAACGAGATCGGCAACGATACGTATCGCGATCGTCAGGGATACACGCACAACTACTCGCAGACCATGAAGAGCCTGACGCCGTGTGTCGATAGCGCTGCGACGGAACTTAAGAATACGGTCGGCTACATCGAACCTGCCGGTGCCACGCGGGCTGATTACGGCCTTGAACTTGCTCGCGACATGTCGGGCCGCGAGGATGCCCAGAAGGTAGTTGTATTCTTTACGGACGGCACGCCCACAGACTCCAGGAACTTTAACTCTACGGTTGCCGATAATGCCATAGCCGCCGCCAAGAAAATGAAGGGGAAAGGCGCTACGGTCTACACCATCGGCATCTTTGATGGTGCGAATCCCGCTGACGATCCTACGGACTACTGGACGAGCGACGAAAACAAGTTCATGCACGCCGTGTCGAGCAACTATCCAAACGCCACGTCCTACACAACCAATAAGCTTGGTAAGCGCACCGAGAATTCCGATTTCTACAAGGCTGCGTCGAAAGCCGATGAGCTCAAGAAGGTGTTTGATGATATCTCGAGCTCTATCACCTCGGGCAAGGGCTCTCCCACTCAGATCGAGGATGGTTACGACGAGAGCAAGTCCGGCTACATCACCTTCAGTGATGAGCTGGGCGACTTCATGCAGGTCGATACGTTTGTCAGTGCTCAGATTAATGGCGTCACCTTTGATGAGGTGACCAAGACAACCAAGGGCAATACGGACACGTACGAGTTTTCGAGCGTGGCCAGGGACCTGGTCATCACCGTCGAGCGCTCTGCCAATGCGCAGCAGGGCGATATCGTGACGGTCAAGATTCCCGCATCGCTGATTCCGCTGATCCGCTATCACGTGGACATGGAAAACGGGATCTTTGAGCGCACGTCGCTCAATGACATCAAGCCTATTCAGATTAAATACACCTCGAGCGTCAAGGACGCCGCGCGTAACAACCTGTTTACGCCCGATGACGGACTCAAGAAGTATATCGAGAAACATAAGGGTGCCGACAACCAGACGGTCTACTTCCTGGCCAACAAGTGGTCGGGCGGCGAGCTGGGCGATGTTGTCGCCGAGTTTGAGCCCGCCGATACCAACAGCTACTATTACTTCCAAAAAATCACGCCTATCTACACGGACAAGGAATGCACCCAGCGCGCGACGGTAAAGCCGCAGGGCAACGACGTCTATTACTACAAGGACGAGTTTGTGGCGATGGGCGCAAACCGCAAGCCGAAGGACGACTATGCCGTTGTGGAGTTTGAGGGGCACGAGATCGCCAGCTACGACGGCGCTCTGGTCAATGATGGCGGCTACTGGTCCTTTAATAAGGGAACCGCGCGCTTGGCCTATATCGACCAGCTGCATACCACCAAGGACGATGTGGAGGCGAACGGCAACAAGACCGAGACCGCGCGCGACGTGCTTAACCCCAGGTGGAATGACCTTTCCTCCGTTGCGACTTCCACGCACGTGCATTCGCACCTGGGCAACAACGGCAAGATCGTCTTTAGCCTTGCAACCAAGCCGGCAACGGTTGACACCAAGGCGGCCTTTGGCCTGACCAAGGTGCTCGAGGGCCGCAAGTGGGCGGATACGGATGCGTTTGAGTTTGAGCTCTCCGCGACGTCCGACAACAATGCCCCGATGCCCGACCCCGCGACCGTAACTGTGACCAATGCCGATCTCGACAAGGGCAAGGCAGCCATTAACTTTGGCAAGATTACTTATGCCGAGCCGGGCGAGTACACCTATGAGGTCCGCGAGGTCAAGGGCGACGCCGGTGGCATTACCTACAGCAAGAACGTTGCCACGTTCAAGGTGACTGTGACGGTTAACGCCAAAGGCGAGCTTAAGGCCGACGTTGAAAAGATCTCGGGCGAGACCGAGTTCAAGAACACCTATAGCGTGAAGCCTGTCGAGGACCAGATTACCGCGACCAAGGTCCTAACCGGGCGCGACCTCAAGGACGGCGAATTCTCCTTCGAGCTTGTCGAGGGTGACAAGGTCGTCGCCAAGGGCACTAACGCTGCCGACGGCACGATTGCCATGGGCAAAATCACTTACGACAAGCCCGGCACCTACACCTACAAGCTGCGCGAGAAGCTCCCCAACGAGGCGGGGCTGAGCAACGGGATCACGTACGATAAGACGAGCTACACCATCAAGACGAGCGTCATCGACAACGGCGACGGCACGCTTAAGGTGACCCATACGCTCGAGGGTCCCGAGACGGCACGCTTTGAGAACAAGTACAACACTGCCCCGAATAAGTCCAGCGTCACCGACCAGATCACCGCGACCAAGACCCTGACAGGCCGCGACCTCAAGGAAGGCGAGTTCTCCTTCGAGCTCGTCGAGGGCAACGATGTCGTCGCCAGGGGCACCAATGCGGCCGACGGCAAGATCACGATGGACAAGATCACCTACACCGAGGCCGGAACGCACACCTACACGCTACGCGAGGTCAAGGTCGATGCCGACAACGGTATCACCTACAGCACCGCGGCCTACACCGTCGTGACCACCGTCACCGATGATGGCAATGGCAAGCTCACGGTTAAGCATGAGCTGCAGGACGTCGAGAAGGCTATCTTCGAGAATGCTTACAGCGTGACTCCCGTGAACTCCAGTGTCACCGATCAGATCACCGCGACCAAGTCCCTGACCGGGCGTGACATGACCGCCGGCGAGTTCTCCTTCGAGCTCGTCAAGGACGGCAAGGTCGTCGCCACCGGCAAGAACGATGCCGACGGCAAGATCGTCATGGACAAAATCACCTACGACAAGGCCGGCGAGCATACCTATATCCTGCGTGAGGCCAAGGGCGCCGAAGGCAACGGCATCGCCTACGACGATAAGACCTATACCGTCGTGACTACGATCACCGATAACGGCAAGGGCAAGCTCGTGGCGAAGCACGAGCTGAAGGATGCCAAGACTGCTGAGTTCAAGAATTCCTACAAGCCGAACCCCGGCGAATTTAGCGTCACCGACCAGATCACCGCGACCAAGGTCCTGACCGGGCGCGACCTCAAGGACGGCGAGTTCTCCTTCCAGCTCGTCGAGGGCGAGGGCAAGGACGCCAAGGTCGTCGCCACCGGCAAGAACGCCGCCGATGGCAAGATCACGATGAGCGCCGTGAAGTACGACAAGGCCGGAACGCACACCTACACACTGCGCGAGGTCAACGGCGGAACCACCAGCAAGGGCGTCACCTACAGTGATGCCAAGTTCACCATCGTGACGACCATCACCGATAATGGCGACGGCACTCTCAAGGCCGAGCATGTCCTGAAGGGCACCGAGCCCGCCGAGTTCAAGAACACCTACAGCGTGACCCCGCTCGACACAGAGCTCGACTTTGGCCTGAGCAAGGCCATTGACGGCCGCGACTGGACGGATGGGGACGAGTTCAGCTTTACCATCACCGCCCCCGAAGGCACCCCGCTGCCCGATCCCGCAACCGTAACCGTGAGCAAGAGGGACGCGAAGGACGGCATCGCCGCCATCAAGTTCGGTCAGATCCACTACGCCGCTGCCGGAACCTATAAGTACGAGATTCGCGAGAACGCGGGCAGCACGGTCGGCATGACGTATGACGCGCATGTCGCAACCGCCGAAGTGACCGTGACCGAGAACGGCGAGGGCAAGCTGACCGCCAACGTCACCAAGAAGGAAAGCGGCCGCTTCACCAACACGTACCGCACTGAGCTCGATTACGCCGCGGCCGGCGGTCTCAAGCTCAGCAAGACCCTCTACGGACGCCCCATGACCGAGGGCCAGTTCACCTTTACCGTGACGCCCGCCGATGCGGCTTCTGCCACCGCGCTCGGCCTGCACGAGGGCGCCAACGTGTACAAGTCCCCTGCGACGGCAGAGGCAACGGTCGGTCGGATTGACATTCTGGCGGGCCATGAGGTCAAGTTTACGCAGGCTGACGCGGGTAAGACCTTTACATACACCGTTGCCGAGAAGAATGACGGCCAGCCCGGTTACACCTACGACGATGCCGAGCGCACCGTGACGATCGCTATCGCCGACGACACCGCCGGTACGCTCACCGCCACGACGACCGTCTCCGGCGGTCCCGAGGGCACGCTGGTGACCGAGTACAAGACCGGCGCGGCTGCGGTCGAGAGCGCCGTGGTCCCGTTCGTCAACAGCTACCACGCATCGACCGATAACCCGGGCACCGCTGCTCAGGTTGTCGCAACCAAGACCCTGACCGGTCGTCCGATGGCCGACGGCGAGTTCTACTTTGGCATCGCCTATGCGGGCGAGACGGAAGCCATCGAGGGTACGTGCGTTACCAACGTTAACGGCCAAGTGAGTTTTGGTGCCCTGCATTACACGACCGAGATGCTCGCCGACTTGGTAAACGCCAAACGCGCCATCCGCACCGACACGGATGCCAAGCTTACGTGGACCATCAACTACACGGCGTTTGAGTACACGTCCCCGCTCGCAGCAAAGGGTATTACCGCCGCGAAGCCGAGCTTTAGCTTTAAGGTTATCGTCGTCGACAACGGTGACGGGACCCTGACGGCGGCGCCCGCCTACGACGGCATTCAGCCCTTGTTCGAGAACGTTTACGGCGCCGACGCCGTTGATGCCGCGCTTGCCGGCACCAAGAAGCTCCAGGCAGACGAGGGCCTGACCCCGGCCGATATCGCGGGCAAGTTTACCTTTACCGTCACTGCCGACGAGGCGGGCTCCCCGATGCCCGAGCGCACGACCGCAACTAACGACGCGGCCGGCAACGTGGACTTTGGCAAGATCCACTTTACGCTCGACGACCTCAACCGCGCCCTGGGCGTGACGACCGATGCTTCTGGCGATGCATCGAGCGACGCTGAAGCCAACGCTGACGAGACCAAGGACGAGTCCAAGCCCGAGGTCCCCGCCGCTCCGCGTTCGCACACCTTTACCTATACGGTGACCGAGTCCGGTAGCGCCCCTGGCGTGACCAACGACGCTAACGTAACGCGCAAGGTTTCCTACACCGTGACCGATAACGGTGCTGGACATCTGATCGTCAATCGCAACGGCGACGACGGTGCGGCCTTCACGTTCACTAACACGTACAGCGTAACGCCCACCGATTCTGTCGTGACCGATCAGGTCAAGACGGTTAAGCGTCTGACCGGCCGCGACCTTGCAGCTGGCGAGTTCACGTTTGAGCTGCTCGAGGACGGCGTGACTGTCGCTAGTGGCACCAACGACGCCAGCGGCAACGTTACGCTGAGCCCGATCCGCTACGAGGCGCCCGGCACGCACACGTACACGCTGCGCGAGGCTTGCCCCAACGCGCTCGGCCTGTACAAGGGCGTCACCTATGACGGCACGACCTACACCGTCGTGACCACCGTCTCCGACAATGGCGACGGCACGCTGACCGCGACGCACAAGCTCGAGGGAACCACCGAGTCGGCTGGCTTTACCAACAAGTATCACGCCATGCCCACGCAGGTTTCCATCGGCGCCATTAAGGTGCTCGAGGGACGCGAGCTCAAGAAGGACGAGTTTAGCTTTAAGCTCGTTGGCGAGGACATCGAGTCCACCGTCACCAACGATGCCGACGGCAAGATCAACTTCGACAAGTTCGAGTACGACGAGCCCGGTACGTACGTCTACACCATCAGCGAGGTCAAGGGCGACGAGGCCGGTATGACCTATGACAAGTCCGTCTTTACCGCGACCGTCAACGTGGTCGACGACGGCGAGGGCAGCCTCAAGGCGAACGTCGCCTTTACCAAGGGTGACAAGAGCGTCGAGGGTATCGTGTTCAACAACACGTACAAGAAGCCCGAGACCCCTACGCCGACGCCCGACCCCGGCACGCCCAAGACCGTGACGAACATCGTCAAGACGGTCAAGGGTTTCCTGCCCACCACGGGTGACCAGCAGGCCGCTGCACTGCTCATGGCATTTGTTATTGCCATGGCTGGCGTCGGAGCCCTGGTCTGGGGTATCCGTAAGCGCTAGGCACGCTGGCAGCGCCCGGGGCCAAAAGACCCCGGGCGGCCGGCGG
>NZ_JBGORS010000006.1:0-107137 GCF_041537385.1 Collinsella aerofaciens | reverse complement strand
CCGCGGGGCCGGGAGGGGTTTCCTAAGGGCACATCCCGCAGCCGCAACGCGGCGAGGACGTGCCCGTGGAAACCCCGCAGGCCCCGCGGCCGGTGGGAGCAACGCTACTTCACGACCAAGATGTCGCAGTCCGTGTTGCGCAGCAGGAACGTCGAAATCGAACCCAGCAGCGCATACTTGATCGAGGACAGGCCGCGGGCGCCGCAGAGCACCAGGTCGGGCTTAACCACGTCGAGCATCTCGTCCTTGAGCGTCTCGCGAATGCGGCCGGCGCGAATCATGACCTCGACCTCGGGAATATCGGGATTGGCCTTAGCCTCTTCGAGCTGCTTGGCGATGGAGTTCTTAAATGCCTCCTCTAGGCCGTTGACCAGATCGACCGGATAGGAACCGGCGCTCTCGAGCGCCGTGGAATCGATAACGTGGCCGATTATCAGCTTGGCGCCGTTGTTCGCGGCGACCTTGATGGCGCGTGCGAGCACAAAATCCTGCTGCTCAGTACCGTCGAGTGAAACAAATACCTTGGTGTAGCCCTCGTTCATGGTTTCCTCCTTGGTCTATCGCACGGGCGCGGGGCTCGTGCATCGGGCGGGCGCGGGCGCGTTGGCCGCCGGACACTCTATCTTGTTGCAGTTATACCCAAGGATTTGGGTTTGACCGCTCGCAATTCTGTGAACGGGCGAGTTTTTTGGTAAGGGTAGGCATAGACGCGCCCGAACGGTTGATAATGGGACATCGCCCGCACCGTCCGCAGAACAATATCGGCGGGTGTCTAACGAGGGGGTCCCTTTGGATATTATCGAGCTTCTAAAATCTGCCTTCATGGGCCTGGTCGAGGGCATCACCGAATGGCTGCCTGTTTCGTCGACCGGTCACATGATCTTGGTGGACGAGTTCGTCAAGATGAACGTGAGCGAGACGTTCTGGAATATGTTCCTGGTCGTGATTCAGCTCGGCGCCATTCTGGCCGTCTGTGTGCTGTTCTTCCATGAGCTCAATCCGTTCTCGCCCAGCAAGGGCAAGGAGGGCCGTCGCGACACCTGGGTGCTGTGGGGCAAGATTGTGCTCGGCTGCATTCCCGCCGCGGCGATCGGCCTGCCGCTCAACGACTGGATGGAGGAGCATTTCTACAATGCTCCCGTCGTGGCGCTGGCGCTCATTGTGTACGGCGTGCTGTTTATCGTGATCGAGAACTGGCGCGCGAACAAGCGCGGGGAAATGGCCGTTGCCGGTTCGTTTGGTTCGCGTGCTGTGGTGTCGGGCGGACGTCCCGCCGGTGCGCACTTTGCGGCGCCTGCCGCGGCTACCGCTGAGGATGAGGACGATGACGAGAATCTGGACTTTGGCTCCATCGCCACGCTCGAGGACCTGAGCTGGAAGACTGCGCTGGGTATCGGCTGCTTCCAGGTGCTTTCGCTGGTGCCTGGAACGTCTCGCTCCGGTTCTACTATCATCGGCGGCCTGCTTTTGGGCTGCACGCGTTCGGTGGCGTCCAAGTTTACGTTCTTCCTGGCCATCCCCGTCATGTTTGGCGCGAGTGCGCTCAAGCTGGTCAAGTATTTCATCAAGGGCGGTACGTTCGGCGCCAACGAGGTCGCTATCTTGGGCGTGGGCTGCGTTGTGGCCTTTGTGGTTTCGCTCATCGCCATCAAGTGGCTTATGGGCTTCGTGCGCCGTCACGACTTTAAGTGCTTCGGTGTTTACCGCATCATCCTGGGCATCGTAGTGCTTGCATATTTCTTCGTTCTGGAGCCGATGCTCGGCCTCTAACTTAGTCGACGCTGCGCGGCGGCCGGGGCGACAACTTGTCATTCAAAGGGGGTGGCATGACCAAAAGGTCTATGCCGCCCCCTTTTTCATGCCAATTTGTTCGCCCCGGCCGCCGCTCGCTACCGTTGCCATGACATCGGTGGCTCCATTGCACCAAATCCGCTGGGGCGGGCCTGACGGTGGCGCACGGAGTCGTGGTGTGATTTGCGTCGGTGTCCGCGCGGCTCGGTATACTGGTACGGCTCAAACTATGGCGCTGCCCGCAGGCGCGCCGTCCGTCAGATGAGGAGTCGCCCATGACCCAGCCCTTGCCCTGGGAAAAGAATGTCGCGGTACCTGTGCCGCCCGCGCCGGAACCCGTGCCGCTCGATGCATACACCGCCCCTGCTGCGCCGGAGCCCGAGCTCGTTCCGCTCGACATCTACGACGCTCCCGCGCCGGCGCCCAAGCCCGCCAAGCCGCTCGTCGACATCGACAGCCTTAATCCCGCTCAGCGCGAGGCGGTCCTGACCACCGAGGGCCCGCTGCTGGTCCTTGCCGGCGCCGGCTCGGGCAAGACCCGCGTCTTGACCTTCCGTATCGCACATATGCTCGGCGACCTGGGCGTTAAGCCCTGGCAGATCCTTGCCATCACGTTTACCAACAAGGCCGCGGCCGAGATGCGCGAGCGTCTGGCGGCACTCATCCCCAGCGGTACCCGCGGCATGTGGGTGTGCACCTTCCATGCTATGTGCGTGCGCATGCTGCGCGAGGACGCTGACCTGCTGGGCTACACCGGTCAGTTCACCATCTACGATGACGACGATTCCAAGCGCATGGTGCGCGATATTATGCAGGCGCTCGGTATCGAGCAAAAGCAATTCCCCATCAACATGATCCGCAGCAAGATCAGTTCGGCCAAAAACGCCATGATCGGCCCCGAGGACATGCTCAAATCCGCCGACAGCCCCAACGACAAAAAGGCCGCGCAGGTCTACTTGGAGCTGGAACGCCGCCTGCGCGCCGCCAACGCGATGGACTTCGACGACCTGCTCGTGCGCACGCTCGAGCTGCTGCGCACCCGCCCCGAGGTGCTCGACAAGTACCAGGAGCGCTTCCGCTACATTAGCGTCGACGAGTATCAGGACACCAACCACGTCCAGTACGAGATCGCCAACCTGCTGGCCGCCAAGTACCAAAACCTCATGGTCGTGGGCGACGATGACCAGTCCATTTATAGCTGGCGTGGCGCCGACATCACCAACATCCTGGACTTTGAGCAGGACTTTAAAAACTGCAAGACCGTTAAGCTGGAGCAGAACTACCGCTCCACGGGCCATATCCTGAGCGCCGCCAACGCCGTGGTGCGCCACAACTCGCAGCGCAAGGACAAGCGCCTGTTTACGGCCGAGGGCGATGGCGAGAAGATCCAGGCCTTCCAGGCAAGCGATGAGCGCGACGAGGGCCGCTGGATTGCCGGCGAGATCGAGAAGCTGCACTCCAAGGGCACGAGTTACGACGACATCGCCGTGTTCTACCGCACCAACGCTCAGTCGCGTATTCTCGAAGATATGTTCCTGCGCGCAGGCGTGCCCTACAAGATCGTGGGTGGCACGCGATTCTTCGACCGTGCCGAGATCCGCGACGTCATGGCCTATCTTAAGATGATTGTGAACCCGGCCGACGAGATGAGCGTCAAGCGCGTCATCAACACGCCGCGCCGCGGCATCGGCTCCACCTCGATTCAAAAGATTGAGCAGCTGGCACGCGACAACCGCTGCTCGTTCTTCCAAGCCTGCGAGATCGCAACAGCCGAGACGGGCATGTTTAGCGCCAAGGTGCGCAACGGCCTGTCGAGCTTTGTGGCGCTGGTGCGCGAGGGTCGCCGCATGGACGGCGAGCTCAAGGACGTCGTCGAGATGATCGTCGATAAGACGGGCCTGCTGCAGGCTTTCCGCGCCGAGGGCACCATGGAGTCCGAGAGCCGCGCCGAGAACATCCAGGAATTCCTGGGCGTCGCCGCCGAATTTGAGGAGACGCACGAGGATATCGAAGGTACGCTCGAGAGCTTGGAAGAGCTGCGCGCTGCTGGTGTTGCCGATGTGCCCGCCGACGTTGAACCCGAGCCCGTTGTGGTGAGCGCGCCTGCGCCCGAGCCCGGCCCGTCTGCGCCCGTGTCTTCGTTTGAGGCGCTCGTTGGCGCGCGTGATGCCGCGGGTTCCAATTCGCTCGACAGCCTGGCGGCCCCGGCGCTCTCGCCGCAGGATGCCCTGGCTGCCGCCATCGCGGGCAACGCCTATGCCGCGCCGACAGAGCTGCCGGCGGGTGCCGTACATGCCGACGAGATCGAGCGCACCTACGGCCCGCTCACCTGCAAGGCGCTGCCTGCACTCATGGAGTGGCTGGCTCTGCGCTCCGACTTGGATTCCCTGGCCGGCGAGACGCATGCCATCACTATGATGACCATCCACTCCGCCAAGGGCCTGGAGTTCCCGGCGGTGTTCGTGGCCGGCATGGAGGAAGGCATCTTCCCGCACGTGCACGACTTTGGCGGTAGTGACGATCCGGGCAAGCTCGAGGAGGAGCGTCGCTTGGCCTACGTCGCCATCACGCGTGCCCGTAAGCGCCTGTTCTTGACCTATGCGGCCACGCGTCGCACCTACGGCTCGACTTCTGCCAACCCGCGCTCGCGCTTCCTCAACGAGATTCCGTTTGAGGATATCGAGTTTAGCGGTATCGGCTCTGCCGGTTTTGAGGGCACGGGCTGGGAGAAGCGCGGCGACCGCCACGGTACCTTTGGCTCGGGCATGGGCTCGGATATGTACGGCGGCAAGGTGTTTGGCTCGCATACGCGCTCGACCGGCGGTTCCGGTTCGCGCGGCGGATCGAGCTTCGACGACTTCTTTGGCGGCAGTAGCTACGGAACCGAGCGCCATCGTGGGGTCTCGCCCGACGCCGGCCGTGTTGCCTCGACCTTTGGCTCGGGCGCGCCGCGCGTCAAAAAGCCGTCGTCCAAGGTGTCCC
Organism: Collinsella aerofaciens; assembly: GCF_041537385.1. Taxonomy (GTDB): domain Bacteria; phylum Actinomycetota; class Coriobacteriia; order Coriobacteriales; family Coriobacteriaceae; genus Collinsella; species Collinsella aerofaciens_BV. The sequence continues at coordinate 102,364 of NZ_JBGORS010000006.1, read as the reverse complement.
CGACGGTGGAGCGCAAGGTCGATCGTGCCAGCGCATCGCAGGACTTTGCCGCGGGTGATACCGTGAGCCACAAGACCTTTGGCACGGGTACCGTGATCTCGGTCGTCGGAGACATGATCGAGGTTCAATTCGAAAAGACCGGCCAGACCAAAAAGCTTATGAAGGGCTTTGCTCCGATCGTCAAGCTGTCGTGATCCCGGCGGACCTGGGCGGGCGTATGGGGCAACATCGCCTGCTCGGGCAGTCCTGCTCGCACGGAGAGCACATTAAGTGCTCTCCGGCTCGTGCGGAACTCGCGATCGATGTTGCCCCATACGCCCGTCCAGGTCCTTAGATAACGTTGCTTGCGAACGTCGCTCTGCTCGTCCGCTTTTTTGATCTGGAGAGCCGGGTGGGCTGATATATATGGACAAGGGGCTCCCCCGTTGGTGGACGGGGGAGCCCCTTGTTGCGTTTGGGTTGTTGGTGCGATCTACAGATGCGAGACGATCAGTTCCATCTTGCCTTCGAGGTCGATGGAGCTGACGGTGCTCGGGGCCAGCAGGTGGCTTCCCTTGTGGACGGGGTCGCCGCAGACGGTGCCTTCGCCGTCGATGACCGACAGGCACATGAAGGGCCAGCGCTGGTCGAGGGTCTTGCTGCCGTTGACGCGCACGCGATCGACGGTGTAGCAGGGGTTGGACTCGAGCTCGGTCACGCCGTCCACCTCGGGCGCGGTCACCGTGCCGTCGGTCGGAGCCTGAGCATCAAAGTCGATGCAGTCGAGGCTCTGCTCAATGTGCAGCGGGCGCAACTTTCCGTCGGTGCCGGGACGGTCGTAGTCGTACAGGCGATATGTCACGTCGCTCGACTGCTGCGTCTCCAAAATGAGCGTGCCGGTCTTGATGGCGTGAACGGTGCCGGAGTCGATCTGGAAAAAGTCTCCCTTGTGAATCGGCAGCACGTTGAGCATCTCGTCCCAACGGCCCCCCTCGATCATCTGCGCGGCCTCGGCGCGGTCGTGCGCGCGCTGGCCGACGATGATCGTGGCACCGGGCTCGCAGTCCAGTACATACCAGCACTCGGTTTTGCCCAGGCTGCCGTTCTCGTGCTTGGCGGCGTACTCGTCGTTGGGATGAATCTGGATCGAAAGGTCGTCCTTGGCGTCCAGAATCTTGATGAGCAGCGGGAACTCCTTGCCCTCGCAGTTGCCAAAGAGCTCGCGGTGCTCGGCCCACAGCCACGACAGCGTGTGGCCGGTGTACGGTCCCTCTGCAATCTGGCAGTCGCCGTTGGGATGGGCCGAGATGGCCCAGCACTCACCGATGGGACCCTCGGGAATGTCGTAGCCAAACACGGTCTCCAACTGGCGGCCGCCCCAGATCTTCTCGTGGAAGATCGGCGTGAGTTTAATCAAATCGGACATGTGCATACTCCCATAAGGTTGTGCGGGTGCCGCGTAAGACGGCTCAAAACGAGCGCCCGCGTGACTACAAAAACCTATGCCAACGTTACGTTGTGCAACTCAAAGCGATCGCCAACGTTGCGCGAGATCGAATACTCAAAGGCGGCGCCGCTGTCCAAAAAGCCAATCTGGGTGAGCTCGAGCAGGGGAGAGCCAAGTTTGGTGTCCAGACGCTCGGCTTCTTCCTCGGTTGCTGCCACGGCGCGAATGGTACGGTGGAAGCTCGAAATCTTCAGCCCACATTGCTCGCGGACAAAGCGGTAGACCGATCCGTACAGGTCCTTCTTTTTAAGGCCCGGAATCAGCTCGAGCGGCATGTAGGTGTTCTCGATAACGATGGGCTTCTCATCGGCCTGACGCACGCGCACGATGTGATAGGCAAAGTCATCCTCGGCAATTCCCAGCTGGGCTGCGATGTCCGCTGGTGGATTAACAATCGAGAAATCGTAGACCACCGAGGTCACCTTCTCCCCGCGGTGCTCATACGAAAAACCCTGGGCACGGTCGTTTTTGCCCTGGAAAAACGCCTGGCCGGGAAGCCCCGCCGTGTCCTTAACGTAGGTACCCGATCCACGACGGCTGGTAATAAGACCTTCCTCGGTGATTTGCTCGATAGCTCGTTTGACGGTGATTTTGGAAACGCTATAGAGCTCGCAGAACTCAACGACGGTGGGAAGCTTGTCGCCCGGTTTAAGAGCGCCATCCTCGATACTTCGACGAATATCTGCAGCTATCGCCTCGTATTTGGGAATCATGGAACCTCCTTTCCAACTTGATTGAGTATAAAAGAAAGTATAGTTAACACCTAAGCATCCCTATTATATATTGAAAAAGTTCGAGAAAGATATAATTAAAAGTCGCTTTGCATATAAATCAGAGCGCTCTAAATAGATAGACATATGAGTAATGTCGTGTTAAGCGGCCATTTGCGTTTCCCCAGATAAAACCTGCCAAAACAAACCTGTCCCTTTTTGGTAGGTTTTTGCTTTGGGAGCGGTACCATACAGGCAATGTTTAAACGAGAAAGGTGGGCCCCCATGGAACCCAAGCAGTACTACATCGGCATCGACGTCGGCGGCACTTCGGTTAAGGAGGGCCTGTTCGACGAGGACGGAAATCTGCTGGCCAAGGCCAGCGTGCCCACGCCTCCCATCGTTGACGCTGCGGGCTTTGCCGCGGTGACCGAGGCTATCGACCAGGTGGTCGCCAAGGCGCAGATTCCGCGCGCCTTTGTGGCAGGCATTGGCCTGGCCGTTCCGTGCCCCATCCCGGCGTCGGGCGATGCCAAGGTCAAGGCCAACATTGCCATTAACCTGCCCGAGCTCAAGATCGCCATCCAGGAGCACTGCCCTGATGCGGTCGTTAAGTATGAGAACGATGCCAACGCCGCTGCCATGGGCGAGGCCTGGCTCGGTTCTGCCAAGGGCGTGCAGAACGTGGTGATGGTCACCATCGGTACCGGCGTGGGCGGCGGCGTTATCGTTAACGGCGACGTGGTATCGGGCGTTGTGGGTGCCGGCGGCGAGATTGGCCACATGTGCCTGAACCCGGCCGAGGAGCGCACCTGCGGCTGTGGCGGCCATGGCCACCTGGAGCAGTATTCCAGCGCCACCGGCGTGGTGAGCAATTACCTGGCCGAGTGCAAGAAGGCGGGCGTCGAGCCCATCGAGCTCACCGGCCCCTCCGATTCCAAGGACGTGTTCCAGGCCTGCCGCGAGGGCGACAAGCTCGCGCTGGCCGCGGCCGACACCATGGCCGACTATCTCGGCCGTGCCCTGGCGCTTATTGCCAACGTGGTCGACCCCGAGATGTTCCTGATCGGTGGCGGCGCGTCCGCTTCGGCCGATGTCTACCTCGATAAGGTTCGCGAGCACTTCCAGCGCTACGCGCTTTCCGCCTCGCGCGAGACGCCCATTAAGGTCGCTTCGCTCGGAAACGACGCCGGCATCATCGGTGCCGCCTACGTAGCCCTGCGCGCCGCCGGTAAATAGCTGGTGCAAGGGGGTCAGGTTACTTTGCACCAACATGGTGCAAAAGGGACAGCCTTGGCCCCCATACCTGCCACAAAATATGCCGTAGCCCTTCCGTCTGCGAAGGCTCGGCATCGGCGTGCTACCATAGCTACGTCCAAGTACACATATCAAGTGGAGGATATCCATGGCAAACGTTCTTGTCTTTGGTCACCAGAACCCCGATAACGACGCCATCATGAGCGCCGTCGTCCTGTCCCAGCTGCTCAACCAGGTTGAGTATGCCGGCAACACCTACGAGGCTTGCGCCCTAGGCCAGCTTCCGGCCGAGTCCGCCAAGCTGCTCGCCGACGCCGGCATTGCCGAGCCCCGCGTGATTGATTCCGTCGAGGCCGGTCAGCTCGTCGTCCTCACCGACCACAACGAGTCTGCCCAGTCCGTCGCCGGCCTTAAGGACGCCACGGTCTTTGGCGTTGTCGATCATCACCGCATCGGCGACTTCGAGACCGCCGGCCCGCTGCACTACATCTGCCTGCCCTGGGGCTCCAGCTGCACTATCGTCACCAAGCTCGCCGGCGTGCTCGGCGTTGAGCTTTCCTACGTTCAGGCCAAGCTGCTGCTCTCGGCCATGATGACCGACACGCTCATGCTCAAGAGCCCCACCACCACCGATGTCGACCGCGCCGTCGCCGCCAAGCTCGGCGAGCAGGTGGGCGTCGACCCGGTCAAGTTTGGCATGGAGGTCTTCCTCACCCGTCCGTCCGGCTCCTTCACCGCAGCCGAGATGGTCGGCAACGACATCAAGATGTTCGAGCCTGCCGGCAAGAAGCTGCTCATCGGCCAGTACGAGACTGTCGACAAGAGCCGTGCGCTTGGCATGATCGACGAGATTCGCGAGGCCATGCGCGCCTACGCCGCCGAGAAGGGTGCTGACGGCATCGTCCTGTGCATCACCGACATCATGGAGGAGGGCTCGCAGGTCCTGCTCGAGGGCGAGACCGAGGCCGCTCAGAAGGGCCTGGGCATTGCCGACGAGCACGACGGCGTCTGGATGCCGGGTGTCCTCTCCCGTAAGAAGCAGGTTGCTGCCCCCATCATGGCCGTCTGCTAGGTTTAGTTGACCAAACGCTACGACCGGATCGCGGACGCCCCGCGCTCCGGTCGTTTTTTGTGCACGGCGCCGCGTCGTCTCTTGGACAGGCGTGCCCGTGCCGTTGAGCAAATAATGTTCAACCTGTGGTTCCGCTTTTCGGCCGCGCCTGCGTGCTTGTCGTGCAGGGTAGGCTAGATGCAAGCGTAATACGTTAGAGCGCGGCGCCGCCACTTGGGCGGGCCGTGCTTTTTTAAGACGGGAGCTTTCCCGTGAAAGGAGCCGCCCATGGCAGCAACTGAGCAGCTGTTCAACGTTCGTGAGCGCAAGCGCTTTGAACGTCACGACATCTGGGAGCGCATCGCCGAGAACGGCACGATTTCCGCCGCCGTCATGGTCTTCGCCGCCATCGCCGCCGTCATTTGCGCCAATACCGATGCCTACGAGGCCATCCATCACTTTTTGGAGACCCCGCTGTATGTGGGCCTGGGCAACCTTACGGCCGGTCTCACCGTTGAGCTTTTCGTCAACGACTTCCTCATGGCGATTTTCTTTTTGCTGGTGGGTATTGAGCTCAAGTATGAGATGACGGTCGGCGAGCTCAAAAACCCGCGCCAGGCCATGCTTCCCATGCTGGCGGCCGTGGGCGGCGTCGTCGTTCCCGCCTGCATCTATCTGATCTTTAACCATGCCGGCGCGCACAACGGCTGGGCCATTCCCATGGCAACCGATATTGCCTTTGCACTGGGCGTGCTGTCGCTTTTGGGCAACCGTGTGCCCAACGGCGTGCGCGTGTTCTTCTCGACGCTCGCCATCGCCGACGACCTCATCTCCATCGCCGCCATCGCCATCTTCTACGGTCAGAGCCCCAATCCGTTTTGGTTGGGCGCCGCCGCGCTTGTGACCTGCGCGCTCGTGTGGCTCAACAAGACGCAGCATTACCGCCTTGCCCCGTATTCGGTACTGGGCCTGCTGTTGTGGTTCTGCATGTTCAAGAGCGGCGTACATGCCACGCTTGCTGGCGTCATCTTGGCCTTTACCATCCCGGCCAAGTGCGGTGTTAAGCTCGACAGCCTTACCGATTGGTTGGGGGAGTGCCTGCCGCTGCTCGATGACCGCTACGACGACGAGGCGCACATCCTGGGCCAGCATGACTTTACCGTCTCGACCACCAAGGTCGAGCGCGTCATGCACCGCGTGACCCCGCCGCTCATCCGCATGGAGCGTCTGATCTCCACGCCGGTCAACTTTGTGATTCTGCCGATCTTTGCGTTCGTGAACGCACAGGTTCGCCTAGTGGGCGTGGACATGAGCACGCTACTCACCGACCCGGTGACGCTCGGCGTGTACTTTGGCATGCTGCTGGGCAAGCCGATCGGTATCTTTGGCATGACGTTTGCCCTGGTTAAGCTCAAGATCTCCGAGCTGCCGCGCAATGTCAACTGGCACATGATTGCCGGTGTGGGCATTCTGGGCGGTATCGGCTTTACCATGTCGATCCTCATCAGCGGCCTTGCCTTCCCGACGGCCCAGTTTGAGGTTCTGGCCGCCAAGGCCGCTATTCTCGCCGGCTCTGTCACCGCGGCCGTACTTGGCATGATCTACATGAGTGTGATCTGCAAGCACCCCGCGCCCAAGAACGAGTAGGCGCGTAGAAACAGACGCCAGAGCCTGCTCGAGCGCGTGCAAAACGCGGTTTTGAGTGGTACTTGCCACCTGCCGGACACCCCAGTGGCCAAAAAACGCCGTTTGTGAGTACTGTCACAAACGGCGTTTCATTTTAGGCGCGAAAAATAATGTACAAATCTATTCTGTCTGTGCATTAACGATTGCGTGGCTGGACGAAAAATGCTGATGCATCCTTCCAAAACCGGACACAAAAGGCCAAGACTGGCCTTTTTAATTCAAAATCGCTGTTACTAAAAAAGTAACAGTACTCATATTTGCTATTTTTTGACCACAGGCCCCAATGACTAGGTTTATTCCACGGTGCCGTAGATGGCGCCCCAGCCGTGGGCGGCCAAGGCGGAGTTGAGCTGGTCGCAAAGTGACTGGCGGTCGTAATAGCCGGGCGGTAGCAGGTTCACGATTTCCATGAGATCGGGCGCCAGGTCCAAGATTTCGGCCTGTACGATCAGATCCAGGCGGTCGATGGCGTGGCGGTCGTAAAACAGTCCGTCGACCAGGCGCTGAAGGTCGCCGAATTCCTCGGCCTGGAACGATCCGTACTCCATAGTGCCTCCTTGGGCGCTTCATGCCGGCATGCGCGGCGATTCGTAATTCATTGCGATGGACTTAATCTATCACGGCTTCATAACGTTGCGACGGTGGCGGTCTATACTTAGAAGAATTGCAACGTACCGCTTCGTGAAAGGTCGCACCCATGCAGACGATCTACCAGAAGATGGAAACCACCGAACTCGATGCCGCCATCGAGGCGCTCAAAGCCGAGGTCGCCGAGGTCAAGGCCAAGGGCCTGGCGCTCGACATGGCCCGCGGCAAGCCGTCGCCCTCCCAGGTGGACATCTCTCGACCCATGCTCGATATCCTCAATGCCGATGCCGATCTGCACGACGGCAACGTCGACTGCTCCAACTACGGCTGCTTTGAGGGCATTCCTTCGGCGCGCAAGCTAGCGGGGGAGTTTTTGGGTTGCCCCGCCGAGCAGACGCTCGTACTGGGTTCGTCGAGCCTTTTGATCGAGCATGACATCGCCGGCATGTTTTGGCGCTGCGGTTCATGTGGTAGCGACCCTTGGGAGGCTTACGAGGCCGCGCACGACGGCAAGAAAGTCAAGTTCCTGTGCCCTGTTCCCGGCTACGACCGTCACTTTGGCATCACCGCCGACTTGGGCATCGAGAACGTCCCCGTCGCGATGACCGACAACGGCCCCGACATGGACGAGGTCGAGCGCCTGGTTGCCGCCGACGACTCCATCAAGGGCATCTGGTGCGTGCCCAAGTATTCCAACCCCACGGGCATCACCTTTAGCGAGGACACCGTGCGTCGCCTGGTCGAGATGCCCACGGCCGCGCCCGATTTCCGCATCTTCTGGGACAACGCCTACTGCGTGCACGACCTGTACGACGAGACCGACGAGCTCGCCAATATCTTCGACCTCGCTCGCGCGGCGGGCACCGAGGATCGCGTGGTGGCCTTTGCCTCGACGTCCAAGATCACCTTCCCGGGCGCCGGCATCGGCTTTATCGGTGCGAGCCCCGCGGTTATCGCGGAGTTCTCCAAGCGCCTGAAGGCCGGCCTCATCAGCGCCGACAAGCTCAACCAGCTGCGTCACGTGCGTTTCCTTCCCACCATCGAGGCGGTCAAGGAGCACATGAAAAAGCATGCCGAGTTCTTGCGCCCGCGCTTTGAGGCCGTTGAGCGTAAGCTCACCGAGGGCCTGGGCGAGACGGGTTGCGCCACTTGGACGCATCCCCGCGGCGGCTACTTTGTGAGCTTTGATGGTCCCGAGGGCTCGGCCCAAAAGGTCGCAGCGCTTTGTGCCGACCTGGGCGTCAAGCTTACGCCGGCTGGTGCCACCTGGCCTTATGGCAAGGATCCGCGCGACACCAACATCCGCATCGCGCCGAGCTATCCCACGGTCGAGGACCTGGAGGCAGCACTCGACGTACTGGTGCTGGCCGTCAAGCTCGTCGCTGCCGAGCTTGCTCGTGCCGAGCGCGCCTAACGCCTAGGGCCCCGCAAGTCCGCGCCCAGTACTATCCGCATTTTCGATACGTAAAGGAGCGTATGCATGGATTTGGGTATTTCCACCAACCCCACACCGGAGATCTACACCATTAAGGTAACCGGCGAGATCGATATCTCTAACGCCGATAGCCTGCGCAATGCCATTGACCTGGCGCTCGAGCAGCCCACTGAGGCCGTTGAGCTCGATTTTGCCCAGGTGAGCTACATCGATTCGACGGGCATTGGCGTGCTCGTGGGCGCCGCGCACCACGCGGTCGACCACGGTAAGCGCTTTAGCTGCACTAATGTGCAGCCCCAGGTGATGCGCGTGGTTCAGCTGCTGGGCGTCGACCAGGAGATTTCGATCACGGCGGCATAATCTTTGCCCCCAAAAGGGCGTGCCGTTTGGCATATGTTTGTGATGCGCTCGGACGTTTTGGCGTCCGGGCGCTATACTTGACCGAATGAATAGACGAGTTCCGGCCGAATGGCGCGGTGCGGGCTCGACTCACATCGAGCCTTGGAGGTATGTGTGTTTGGTATTGGAGAGGGTGAGCTCGCGATCATCGTGGTCTTCGGCTTTTTGCTGTTTGGCCCGGATAAGCTCCCGCAGATGGGCCGCACAATCGGCCGTGCCATCCGTCAGTTCCGCGAGACGCAGGAAAAGATGACGGCCGTTGTTCAGTCCGAGATTATCGATCCGGTAAGTGAGGCCGCTTCGGCACCGGTCAAGCCCAAGAAGACTGCCGTCGATGACGATTCCGATGCGGACAAGGATGCCGCCGAGACGGCAGCGCCCGCCAAGAAGGAGACCTTTGCCGAGCGTCGCGCCCGTCTTGCTGCCGAGAAGGCCGCGAGCGAGGCTGCCGCCGAGGGCGAGGGTGCTGCTGAGGAGTCCGAGGCCGAGGGCGCCGAGCCTGCCGCTGCCGCCGAGCCTGCTGCAGAGCCGGAGCCCGAGCCGTCAGAGCCCACGACGGCTGACCTCTACGCCCGTCGTCCCCGCAAGCGCAAGGCCGTCGTCGACCAGCTCGCCCGCGAGCTCGAGGCCGAGGACGAGGCCGTTGCCGAGGCTGCCACCGCCGATGCCCCGAAGGGAGGCGATGAGTAATGCCTATCGGACCTGCGCGCATGCCGCTCTTCGATCACCTGGGCGAGCTCCGTCGCCGCCTGACCATCGTGGTCGTGTCGGTGTTTGCCGCCGCCATCGTGCTGTATTTCGCCACGCCCGTGGTGCTCGACATCCTGGAAGACCCCATCCGCTCCTTTGTGCCGGACGGTAAGTTCTACATCACCACCACGCTCGGCGGCTTTGGCCTGCGCTTCTCGCTGGCCATCAAGATGGCCGTGGTCATGTGCACGCCCATGATCATCTGGCAGATTCTGGCATTTTTCCTGCCGGCACTGCGTCCCAACGAGCGCAAATGGGTCGTGCCCACGGTGCTCGCCTCGACGGTGCTGTTCTTCCTGGGCGCCATCTTCTGCTATTTCATCATCATCCCGGCGGGCTTTGAGTGGCTTATCGGCGAGACCTCGGCCGTCGCCACGGCGCTGCCCGACCTGGAGAACTACGTCAACATGGAGCTGCTCTTTATGATCGGCTTTGGCGTGGCGTTTGAGCTGCCGCTCATCATCTTCTACCTGTCCGTCTTCCACATCGTGTCCTACGCGGCCTTCCGCGGCGCCTGGCGCTACGTGTACGTGGGCCTGCTTGTGGGCTCGGCTGTGATTACGCCCGACGGCTCGCCCGTTACGCTGGGTCTCATGTATGGCGCCCTGCTCTCGCTCTACGAGATTTCGCTCGCCATCGCTCGCGTGGTCATTACCGCGCGCGAGGGCAAGGAGGGCCTGTTCGTGAGCCGTCTGGACCTGTTCTCGGACGACGAGGACGACGAGGAGTAAATCGGTATGCACGAGGTTGGCATTGTCAACGGCATACTCGATACAGTGATTCGCGCGGCGCGTGGGGCGGGGGCCTCGCGCGCCGTTTTGGTAACGCTGCGTATCGGGGATATGACAGAAGTCGTGCGCGAGGCGCTCGACTTTGCATGGGAGACGTTTCGCGACGAGGACCCGCTCACGAGCGGTTGCGAGCTTGCCGTGGAGGAGGTCCATCCACAAAGTGAATGCCTGGACTGCGGTGAGGTCTTCGACCACGATCGCTTCCACTGTCGCTGTCCCCAGTGTGGTGGTGCCAACGTGCGCCTACTGCACGGCCGCGAGCTCGATATCGCAAGTATCGAAATCGAAACCCCCGACGATTAGCCCGCTAGCCATCTGGTGATGGGGTATAAAGGGGCCAAAGTAAGGAGCGCTAAGTATGGCCGAGAAAACGATTGATATTGCATCGCCGATTCTGTCGCGCAACGAGCGCCTGGCAGATCAGCTGCGTCAGCGATTTGAGCAGACGAACACCTACGTGATCAACGTGCTGTCGAGCCCCGGCTCGGGTAAGACCACCACGATTCTGGGCACCAACGAGCGCCTGCGTGACAAAGCCGGCCTGCGCTGTGCTGTCATCGAGGGCGATATCGCCTCGGATGTCGACGCCATCACCATGAAGGAAGCCGGCATGCCCGCCATCCAGATCAACACGGGCGGCCTGTGCCACCTCGAGGGCAACATGATCATGGAGGCCGTCGACGCCTTCGACCAGGCCGTCGGTCTGGAGAACATCGACGTCATCTTTATCGAAAACGTGGGTAACCTGGTCTGCCCGGTCGACTTTGACCTGGGCGAGAACCTGTCCATCATGATCCTCTCGGTGCCCGAGGGCGACGACAAGCCCATCAAGTACCCGGGCATCTTCCAACACGCCGGCGCGCAGTTGCTCAACAAGGTCGATGTGGCTCCGGCTTTCGATTTTGACATGGATAGGTATACTAAGACACTCGATGACCTCAATCCGCAGGCGCCGCGGTTTGCCGTGAGCGCGCGCAAGGGCGAGGGCATGGATGCCTGGTGCGATTGGCTCATCGGGCAGATTGAGCAAGCAAGGGCGTAAGTCGGCCGCCATACGGGCGGGCGTAGCCGCAGAGATACGAGATAGGAGCCTCTTTTGAAGCTCATCATCGCCGAGAAAAACGACGCCGCGTGTCAGATTGCCGAGCGTCTGTCCACGGGCAAACCCAAAAAGGACAAGGTGTACAACACCGCCATCTACCGTTTTGAGTGGAAGGGCGAGGAGTGCGTGACCATCGGCCTTGCCGGTCACATCCTGGCGCCCGATTTTTGCGACAGTGTGCTGTTCGATAAAAAGCTGGGCTGGTATTCGGTCACGGAGGACGGCGAAATGCTGCCGGCCGACATGCCCGATGGTCTGGCTCGTCCGCCCTACGACACCAAGCGCAAGCCGTTTCTTGCCGACGGTATCTCCATCAAGGGCTGGAAGCTCGAGAGCCTGCCCTATCTCACCTGGGCGCCCGTCATTAAGCTGCCGGCCGAGAAAGAACTCATTCGTTCGCTCAAGAACCTCGCTAAAAAGTCCGACAGCGTCATCATCGCCACGGACTTCGATCGCGAGGGTGAGCTGATCGGTTCGGACGCTCTCAACAAGGTGCGCGAGGTCGCGCCCGACTTGCCGGTCGCCCGCGCCCAGTATTCTTCATTTACCAAGGCCGAGATTACGCAGGCCTTCGATAACCTTGTCTCGCTCGACCAGAATCTGGCCGACGCCGGCGAGAGCCGCCAGCACATCGACCTCATTTGGGGTGCGGTGCTGACGCGCTACCTGACGCTCGCCAAGTTTGGCGGCTTTGGTAACGTGCGCTCTGCCGGCCGCGTGCAGACGCCGACACTCGCTCTGGTGGTCGAGCGCGAGCGCGAGCGCATGGCGTTTGTGCCCGAGGACTATTGGCAGATTCGCGGCATGGGTGCCGCTCAGGGTGCTGCCGAGGACGACCGCTTTAAGATCGCGCACAAGACGGCGCGTTTTACCGACAAAGATGCTGCCGAGACGGCGTATGGTCACGTCGACGGCGCCAAGACGGCAACCGTCGCCGCGGTGACCAAGCGTTCGCGCAAGCAACAGCCGCCCACGCCGTTTGCGACGACCTCGCTGCAGGCCGCCGCCGCGGCCGAGGGCATCTCGCCTGCGCGTACGATGCGCATCGCCGAGTCCCTCTACATGGCCGGTCTCATCAGCTATCCGCGTGTCGACAACACCGTGTACCCCGCGACGCTCGATCTGGGTGCCGTGGTGAGTGACCTGGCAAAGATCAACCCGGCGCTGGCGCCCGTGTGCAAAAAGGTACTCGCCGGTCCCATGAAGCCCACGCGCGGCAAAGTCGAGACCACCGACCACCCGCCTATCTACCCCACGGGCGAGGGCGATCCGTCCACGCTCGATGGCGGCCAGCGCAAGCTCTACGACCTGATCGCCCGCCGCTTCCTGGCGACGCTCATGGGTCCCGCGACCATCGAGAACACCAAGCTCGAGCTCGACGTCAACGGCGAGCCGTTTGTGGCTTCGGGCGACGTGCTCGTGACCCCTGGCTTCCGCGAGGCCTATCCGTACGGCCTTAAGCGCGATGAGCAGATGCCGCCGCTGGAGCAGGGCGACACGGTCGACGTGTTCGACATTAAGCTCGAGGCCAAGCAGACCGAGCCGCCCGCGCGCTACAGCCAGGGCAAACTCGTGCAGGAGATGGAGAAGCGCGGCCTGGGCACCAAGTCCACGCGTGCGAGCATCATCGAGCGCCTGTACGCCGTGCGCTACCTCAAAAACGATCCCGTTGAGCCGAGCCAGCTGGGCATTGCCATCATCGATGCGCTGTCACAGTTTGCCCCGCGCATCACGAGCCCCGATATGACCAGCGAGCTCGACGGCGACATGACTCGCGTCGAGCGCGGCGAGGACACCGAAGAGCATGTCGTGACGCACTCGCGTGCGCTGCTGGCCGGCGTGCTCGACGAGCTGCTCAAGCATACGCAGGAGCTCGGCGACGCCATCAGCGACGCCGTCACGGCCGATGCGCGCGTGGGCGCCTGCCCCAAGTGCGGCAAGGACCTGGTTATGAAGACGAGCGCCAAGACCCGCGGTAGCTTTATTGGCTGCATGGGCTGGCCCGACTGCGACGTGACCTATCCGGTGCCGAGCGGCGTCAAGGTGAGCCCGCTCGAGGGCGAGGCCGCCGTGTGCCCCGAATGCGGTGCGCCGCGCATCAAATGTCAGCCGTTCCGCCAGAAGGCTTTCGAGATCTGCGTGAACCCGACGTGCCCCACCAACTACGAGCCCGACCTTAAAGTGGGCGAGTGCAAGGTGTGTGCCGAGGCCGGACGCCATGGCGACCTGATCGCGCACAAGAGCGAGAAGAGCGGCAAGCGCTTTATCCGCTGCACCAACTACGATGACTGCGGCGTGAGCTATCCGCTGCCGGCGCGTGGCAAGCTCGAGGCGACGGGCGAGACCTGTCCCGAGTGCGGCGCCCCCATCGTGGTGGTCAACACGGCGCGCGGTCCGTGGCGTATCTGCGTCAACATGGACTGCCCGACCAAGGAGAAGAAGCCCGCCCGCGGCCGCAAGACTACGACCAAGGCGAGCACGGCGAAGAAGACGACGGCGGCCAAGAAGACGACGGCTAAGAAAGCCACTGCCGCCAAGAAGACGACCGCGAAGAAGTCGACTGCCAAGAAAGCAGCCGCCGACAAGTAACGGCGCAGTCGAAACAGTGCCCAAAAAACGAGCGAGGGTCCCATGATCCTCGCTCGTTTTTTGACCGGCAGTTAGGGACGTTCCTTTTCTGCCGGCAGTTTAGGAACGTCCCTAACTGCCGGCTCGGGAACGACAAAGCGCTAGTTCACCTCGACAGGCTTGGCGCCGGGATAGCGCTCCTCAAAGTCTAGGCGGTACTTATTGTCATTGGTGCCCGCCACGTTGTCGCGCGACAGCGGCGCCACGATCTCATTCTTGTGGTCCGCAGGCTTGGCGTATTTCAGGCTGATCTCCCAGGCATCACAGATTGCGTCAATGCGGTGATCCAGGTCGTCGTACAGGGCGATGATGTCCTTCCAGGAGCTGTAGTTCTTGGAGCTCGTCGGGACGTCCAGGTCCTCGACGATGTCGTAATACTGCTCGATGGTGTCCTCCGTGCGCTCGGCGACGTCGGCGAGATTTTGACGGGTGGTTCGATCCTCTTCCAGATAGTTGCCGTTGAAGTTCTGCGCGCAGCCACGGACCTGGCTGTCGAGATCTTCGAGCAGGTCGTAGTATTCGCTCAGTCGGCGGTAGAGGTTCTGCTCGGAGAGCGTTGCTTCGCCGCCATCCTCGTCGTCATCGTCATCATCGTCGTACAGGCTGTTGGGATCGCCGAGAGGTTTTAGGTCATCGTCGTCGACGTCATGGTGCAGCTTAGCTACCTCGGCGGTCGTCTGCGTGGCGGCGTTGTCGAACGGTCTGATTGCAAAGAAGATGACCAGGGCGATGATGATCGCCACCAGCACAACGATAACGGCGATAAGCGGCCCGGTGCCGCTCTTTTTGGGAGCGGGGGTCTGTGGCGAAGCGGGCGCGTATGCGGGAGCCGGCTGCTGTTGGGGCGAGCCGCTCGCGACGGGTATGCGCTGCGTGGTCTCGACGGCCTCGGTCCTTGCGGCGGGGTCGGGGCTATAGGCGAGGGGGTCGTCCGCCTTGGCTTGCGGCGTATCAAGGGAGCCGGTCTGCTCAAAAGCGGGCTGGCTATCGCTCGCGGCTGTTTGCTCAACGGGTGCACCGCACGAGGTGCAGAACTTGGCATCATCTGCAAGAAGCTTGCCGCACGAGGCGCAATACCGAGACATTGCCACTCCTTTCGCCACATTTCAATGCAATACGACGATTATACCCAGCATCCAAAATTCCCCATCATACGTTGCGGTGAAATAGGGACTGTTTGGCGGTCTCAGAGCTTCAATCAGTCCCTATTTCATCGCAACTTTGGAAAGGCGCCTTTAGCCATTGGGGACGCGCCGAGCACTGGGGTATCATGGCTTGGTTGATATATCTGCATTTACGCGCCTTGTAGGAAGGGGCTGCGCTCATGGCTTTTGAGCCTGCTCAACATAGCTTTATCACGCTCGAGGGCGTCGACGGTGCCGGCAAGTCCACGCAGGCGCGCCTGCTTGCCCGCGCGCTCGACCTTGCCGGCTACCAGGTTGTGACCCTGCGTGAGCCGGGCGGCACTGCCATCAGCGAAAAGATTCGCGCCCTGCTGCTCGACCCTGCCAACACGACGATGGGCGATACCTGCGAGCTGTTGCTCTACGAGGCTGCGCGTGCCCAGCTGGTGCACGAGGTCATCGCGCCCGCCCTCGCTGCCGGCAAGGTGGTCCTGTGCGATCGCTTCTACGATTCCACGACCTGCTACCAGGCGTTTGCCGATGGCCTCGATCGCCAGATAGTGCGCGACGCCAACAACCTGGCCGTCGCGGGTACGCACCCGGCGCTCACACTTGTCTATCACATCACGCCCGAGCAGGCGGCGCTGCGCATGGCAGCCCGTGGTGCGGCAGATCGCATGGAGGCAAAAGGCATGGCATTCCAGGAGCGTGTCTACCAGGGCTTTTGCGCAATCGCTGCCGAGGAGCCAAACCGCGTAAAGCTCATCGACGCCACTGCGACCGTCGAGGAAGTCTTCGAGAAGACGGTCGAGCAGGTTCGCGCGTACGGCCTCGACATTTCCCAGGAAGCCGTCGCCGCCGCGCTTGCCAAGGAGGCCGAGTAACATGGCCCCCGCTCAGGCAAGCCTGCTGGCCAAGCTCGACACCCAAGAGCGCGTGCGCGACTTTTTGACCAATGCCGTCGCTAGCGGTCGCGCATCGCACGCCTACCTGTTTTTGGGCGCGCCCGGCGCGGGCAAGCTCGACGCCGCGTGGGCGCTCGCCCAAGCCTTCCTGTGCGAGCAGGATGGCTGCGGCTCATGCGATAGCTGCGTGCGCGTCGCCCGCCATACGCATCCCGACGTGCACTATTACACGCCCGAGAGCGCCACGGGTTACCTCATCGCCCAGACCCGCGAGCTGCTCGATGACGTGCCGCTGGCGCCCATTCGCGCCAAGGCAAAGGTCTACATCATCGACCGTGCCGAGCAGCTGCGCGCCAACACCGCCAACGCGCTGCTCAAAACGCTCGAGGAGCCGCCCGAGGGCGTCATGTTCATCCTGTTGGGTACCTCGGCCGACGTGATGCTGCCCACTATCGTGAGTCGTTGCCAGTGCGTGCCGTTTCGGCTGGTATCGCCCGCCGTCGCCGCGCAGGCCGTGAGCCGCGCCACCGGTCAGGACCCTGCGCGTTGCCGCATGGCGGTCGCCGTGGCGGGAAGTCCCACACGCGGCATCGAGTTTCTTAAGAGCGCCGAGCGCCAGGACGCCCGCCGTCAGATGGTCCGTGCCATCGACTCACTCATTGCCGCCGACGAGGCCGACGTGCTCAGCCGCGCCAAGTCGCTCATTGTCGCCGTCAAGGCGCCGCTCGCCGAGGTCAAGTCCACGCAGGAAAAGGTACTCGAGCAAAACGCCGACTACCTGTCGCGTGGAGCATTGAAGCAGCTTGAGGACCGCAACAAGCGCGAACTCAACGCGCGCGAGCGTTCGGGTATCATGGAAGCGCTGGCGAGCGCGCGGACGCTCATGCGCGACGTGCTGCTGACACTTCAGGACGAGGCGGCCGACGTGGTGAACGAGGATGTGCGCGACACGATCGGTCGGCTTGCCGCCGCGACCAATGTTGCGGGTGCCACCCAGGCGCTCGAGGCGGTCGCGACCGCCGAGCGCAACATCGCCAGAAACGTTACTCCCCAGCTGGCCATCGAGGTCATGCTGTTCGATATCAGGAAGGCACTGAAATGCCGTTAGTCGTACCCGTTAAGTTTACCTACGCCTCGCGCGACCTGTGGTTTGACCCGCAGGACCTGGATATCCTCGAGGCCGATTATGCCATTTGCTCCACCGAGCGCGGAACCGAGATCGGCCTGGTCACGGCCGATCCCTTCGAGGTGCCGCAAGACGAGATCGGTCAGCCGCTCAAGCCCGTGCTGCGTGTGGCGAGCGACATTGACCTGCAGCTTGCCGATGACCTGGCCATCCAGGGCGACGAGGCGATGGTCGATTTCCGCCGTCTGGTCAAAGAGCTCGACCTCGAGATGAAGCCGGTCGGCGTCGAGTACCTGTTTGGCGGCGAGAAGGCCGTGTTCTACTTTGCTGCCGAGGAGCGCGTCGATTTTCGTCAGCTCGTCAAGGACCTGTCCTCGACGCTGCACATTCGCGTTGACATGCGCCAGATCGGCGTGCGCGACGAGACTCGCCTGGTGGGCGGCTATGCCCAGTGCGGCCAGGAGCTCTGCTGCACGCGCTTTGGCGGACAGTTTGAGCCCGTCTCGATCCGCATGGCAAAAGAGCAGGACCTGCCGCTCAATTCCTCCAAGATCAGCGGCGTGTGCGGCCGCCTGATGTGCTGCCTGCGCTACGAGTTCGAGGCCTACAAGGACTTTAAGAGCCGCGCGCCCAAAAAGAAGACGCTCATCGATACGCCGCTCGGCAAGGCGCGTATTCAGGAATATGACACGCCGCGCGAGCAGCTGGTGCTGCGCCTGGAGAACGGCAAGGTCTTTAAGGTCAACCTGGCCGATATGACCTGCTCGGAGGGCTGCAAAAAGAAGGCCGCCGAGCAGGGCTGCAACTGCCGCCCCGACTGCGTGACGCGCGACGTGCTCGAGCGCATCGAGTCGCCCGAGATGCGCCTGGCGCTCATGGAGCTCGACCGCGAGAACGGCGTCGACGTGGGCGATGGCCTGTCGAGCGCCGACCGTCTTGCTGGCACGTCGATGCCCAAGCGCCGTCGTCGCGATGCTGAATCCGATGCTCGCGCCGGTCAGGGGCAGGGCGAGGGTCGTGGCCGCGGAAAGGGCCGTGGCAATGCCGCAACGCCTGAGGCCGAGGAGGCCGCCGGTGGCCGTCGTCGTCGCAAGCGCTCGGGCTCGGGCGATGCCGGCGAGGCCGCAGCCGCCGGCAAGAACGGCGCTCGCGAGCGCGAGACTCAGCAGCCTCAGCAGCAAAACCGCGGCGGTGGCATGAACCCCACGCGCCGTCGCCGCCGTCACCTGTCGAGCGAGGAGCGCGAGGATGCCTTCCGCGCCGCAGCTGCTCGCGAGGCTGGTGCCGCTTCCAAGGGTCCCTCGGGTTCCGATGCGCCTGCCGACAAGGGCGGCAAGTCACGTGGCGAGGATGAGCGCACGCCGCGTCCGCGCCGTCGCCATTCCTCGGGCGCGCAACAGAAGCCTTCAGTGCCCTCCGTTGCCGATCAGGTCTCGGATGGCGAGGTCAAGGTCACGCGCCGTCGTCCCGGAGATGGCGGGGGAGCGGCTGCCAAGGCTTCGCGTGGCGCCGCTCGCGACGAGCGCGAGTCGCGCGAAGATCGCGGTGGCGAGGGCTCGGCCGACCAGGGCCAAAAGCGCCGTCGCCGTCGCCGTTCCCGCAAGCCGCGCCAGAATGGTGGCGAGGGCTCGACCCCGTCTTCGGCCGCACCACAACCGCCCGCCGGCGAATAACGCCCGCGAGCGGATTTAACCCGCCTTACCCCAATCGCGTCGGGGTACCATAGCGCTGAATCAACAACCCTCCCTGCGACCGAACGTAGGGAGGGTTGTGTCTTGAAGAGCCATCTGAACAAATTGAGCCGTCTGCAGGGTGCCGGCGCCCTACCGTTTGCGGACGAATTGCTGCCGTTTGCCGAGCGGGCGGCACGCGAGGCACTCGAGGCATTGTCGCCAACACGATGTGCCGGCTGCGAGCGCGCCGGTGCGCTTATTTGCCAAGACTGCCTGGCCGCGCTCACGCTCATCGACCCACGTCATAGCTGTACCCGATGCGGCGCCCCGTTTGGGGATTTGCTGTGCACTGAGTGTTCGGTCGAGGGCACGTCCTCGGCAATGGCGGAGGCGCTCGACCGCTGCCTGGCGTGCGCCGTCTATGCGCATCCGCTGCCGCGCATCATTAAAGCGTACAAGGACGCGGGCGAGCGACGCCTGGCGCCGTATCTGGCGGAGCTGCTCTACGACACCGCCCTGCATGCCCAGGTCGTAGCGCCCGAACGCTTAGGAGGTGTGCTGTCCGGCGCGGATGCGGTGGTGTTTGTGCCTGCGACGGCGGCAGCGTTTCGGCGGCGTGGTTTTGATCATATGGAGGCTATTGCGCGCCCATTTTGCGAGCTGTCGGGTGTTCCCCTGCTCGATGCTCTCGTCAAGTACGGGCATGGCGACCAGCGCGAACTCGGTCGTGAGGAGCGCCGCGAGCGTGCCCAAGGCATGTACGAGACGGTTGAGGACGTGCACGGCCGCCGCCTGCTGCTTATCGATGACGTTATCACCACGGGCGCGACGATGGCCGCGGCTTCGGCGGAACTCAAGCGCGCCGGTGCCGCGGCCGTTGATGGCCTCGCTATCGCACGCGTTTGGTAGGGGTGGTTTTGTGGCAGTGAAGATTGAGCGGCGCAACGAGCCGACAAGCGAACAGCTAGCGGCTTCCGTAATCCTAACAGGCGCTTCAGCGCTGCGCATGATGCGCGCCGAGCGCCGGCAGATGGGCTATATCAGCTGGAAGGACCTTAATCCCGATGAAGAGCGCCGTGTGCTGCGCACGTCGTCGCCCTCGACCGAGGATATCTATCTTCCTGACTTGGTGCGAATTGGAGCCAAAAGTGGCGAGGTGCAAGAAGATCTGTGCTTGCTGGTGGGATCTGCGGCGCAGCGCCGCCGCATGCCTGGCGTAGGCTGGTCCGTGTGTTCCGGGTTGCCCGCCGGCTCGATTCTAGAGGTGGAACCGGGGGTGTACAGCCTATCTCCCGAGGCCCTTTGTGTTGCCGTTGCGCGCGAGGTCGGCTGCATCCAGGCGTTTGCCCTGGCCCAGGAGCTGTGCTCTAAGATTTCACTGAGCGACCGCGGGAAGTATCTGCCTCCCTACACCTCGCCTGTTACGAATAAACTTGCAAAGGACAAGGACCAGCCAGCAGACGTGGGCTACTTTGAAGTCGAGCTGGCGCTGACGCCCGATCGCCTGGCAGATTACCTTGCGGCATGCAAGGGGAATGTGGCCAAACAGCTGCTGCGTCTGTGTCCCTACCTGTCAGAAAACCTGCTCTCGCCCATGGAGTGCATCATGCTCGCCCTGTTTTCGCTTCCGTTTTCCTATGGCGGGTTTGCCTGCGGACCTTTTAAGACCGACTACAAGATCGAGTTCGATGACCGTGCGCAGGCAATCTCGGGGATGCCTCATGCAGTTTGCGATGCGTATCAAGAGGCGGCCCGGTTTGACCTGGAATACAACGGTGAGCTGGGCCATTCCTCTCGGAGGGGACGTATCCATGATGAAAAGCGCAACACGGGCTTGATTACTATGGGAATCGAGGTCGCGACGGTCAACAACGAAATGCTCTGCGACATGGAAGCGATGGAAGCACTCGCATGGCGCATCCACCAGCGTATGCGAAAGCGGTACCGGAATCGTGTCGATGCCCGCAGGAAGAAGCAAGAGGCGTTGCTTAACACGCTGCGGGCGTGTTTTGGGCTTAAGCCGGTCTAATTCACGTCGAAATTAGGGGGTTAATCATATGCCCTGGCCAAAATATGGCAAATATGAGTACTGTCACTAAATCAGTAACAGCAAAATCAAGGAGTTTAGGACTCGGGGGCGGCATAAAGTAAGAAGATAATATACAAATGTAGAATAACTAAGCATCAGGTTGGCGACACTGAGCGCAAAATCTGTCCGAGAGGCCAAAATTGCCTGTTACTAAATTGGTGACAGTACTCATATTTGCCGTTTTTTGGCCACGGCACCCCAAGAAGGGTGCCCCGGAGCTCCCCATAGGGGAGCTCCGGGCTTCACAGAGGCACGAATAGCCCACTCCGACCTGCGAAATCTGTACTCGCGATGCGAATGACGCCCCTAACCTTAAACTTTAGCTTGAACTTAGCTATAATGCGCTACGTTCCTGCCAGGCTGTGGTTGCGGATGGGTGAAATGCCCACCCTAGTCCAAGACAGACGCGGTCAAAGGGATCCACGTAAGCGACCGCGTGCGCGCGGCGCGATCATGGCGCGTCCTAGATGTAAGCCGCACCGTCCGTTCTATTTTTCTTTGGGGCAATACCGCCTCGCGGGCGAGCGGGCCAGTCGTGAAGGTGGCTACGGCCTCCCGAGCAAACACCCCGGTGCGCAAGTGTGGGGTCAAATACCAGGTCAGCTGGTAGGAACAACCCGATATTCCGCGCAATGAACGGATTGTATACGACACAGAAGGCAGGGTAGTGGACATGGTGAGGGGCAGTTTGATGCACGCGGCTCGGTTGGGCGCTGGAACCGCGGCGGTCATCGCCGTATTGGGTCTGAGCGGATGCGCATTCAACCCGCTGTCCACGTTCACGACGCCTACGATCGACCAGATTGAGCGCGAGACCGTAACCCCTACGGTGTCGGACGATGCCCTGGTCACTCCCGGTACCCTTACGGTCGCCCTCGACACTTCCGATGCCCCGCAGGCCATGCAGGGCGCCGATGGCAACCTCACGGGCTACGCAGTTGACGCCGCTCGCGCTCTTGCAAGCCGCATGGGCCTCAAAGTCGCTTTTGTCGACGCGTCCTCGGCCGATTCCGCGCTTGGCGATAAAAAGGCCGACATCTTCATTGGCGACATCAATTCCACGAATGGCGACGTCAGCACGCTTGGCACCTGCCTCTATGATGCTGCCGCCGTGTTCGGAAAGACCAGCGACGGTAAGTCGTTGAACGTCACTACCGAAACGCTTAACACCGCCAACCTGGGCGTTCAGGCTTCCTCGGCATCGCAGGAGGCACTCGCCAAACAGAGCGTCACGGCCAACCAAAAGACCTTCTCCAACATTAATGAGTGCTTTGAAGCGCTCGAGTCCGGCGAGGTCGACTATGTGGTCTGCGATGCCACTGCCGGCGGTTATCTTGCACGTCTGATGAGCCAGATTTCCTACGTTGGCGCTCTCGAGACGCCCTCGACGCTCGGCGTTGCAGGCCTTGCTGCCAATGACGAGCTGTGCCGTGCCGTGAGCGATGCCCTCGACGGCATTACGGCCGACGGCACGCTCGAGGCGGTCCACTCTGTCTGGTATGGCACGATGCCCTACGACCTCACCACTAAGACGGTTTCGGGCGCTAGCGTGCAGTCGGGCGACTCTGAGTCCAGCGAGACCATGTCCTCCGGCGATGAATCCTCCGATTCCAGCAGCGATGACTTGTCCTCCGAGAGCAAATCGTCCAGCCAGGAGGGCACTATCACCGACGACGACATTAACAAGCTCAATGGCTAGTTATTGCTAGGGGTGGCGTCTCCTATGCGCTAGGAGAGACGCCTCTTCACGGTTTCAACACGCATTGCCGGGCTTTCCCAACAGGGGAGCCCGGCTTTTTCGTTTCCATAAAACCAGCAGGTCAAAGACACTTTTTAGGTGCATAACCAAAGTCGCCGTCGCCCTCTTATAGCGCACTTTGCCACAGAAAAGTGCGAGACTTCGGTATGCGGTATCAAGCAATCGTTATTCGGGTCTTTAGGAATCCGCGTGATTAAATGCACGGCAATGGGTACATAGCCAGTACAGTAAGTCCCCGAGGCAGATTGGAGCCACGTATGGATATCAAGGTTTCTGGACGCAAGACGACGGTAACCGATGCTCTGCGTGCGCATGTGGATGAGAAGATCGGCGAGGCGCTCAAGGTTTTCGATATCGAGCCCATGACGGTCGACGTTGTACTTCGCTATGAGAAGAACCCCTCGAACCCCAACCCGGCAATCGTCGAGGTTACGGTTCGCGTCCGCGGTTCGGTGATTCGCGTTGCCGAGCATGGCGCAGATATGTACGCCGCCATCGACCTCTCCGCCGATAAGGTCACCCGCCAGCTGCGCAAGTTCAAGACCAAGGTTGTGGACAACCGCCAGGGCGGTGCCAGCGCAGCGGATGTCGCACCGGTCGAGCGCGTCGAGGATCTGGCCGACCTGCTGCTGCCCGAGGAGGAGGACGACCTGCTCGTCCGCGATAAGGTCATCGATGTCACCCCGATGACTGAGGAGCAGGCGCTGGTGCAGACCGATCTGCTCGGCCACGACTTCTACGTGTTTGAGAACGCGACGACTGGCCTCATCAATGTGGTGTATCACCGTAAGAATGGTGGATATGGCATCATCAAGCCCCGCATTGAAACACTTGACGAGTAAAATACGTTAACTTGCATGAGTTAACGGTTGGCGGCCATCCCATGCGGGTGGCCGCCTTTTTACGTAAGGAGTCGCTTTGATGGACAAGGCCGCATCCGCCGGTCATTCGAACCGTTGCCGCATCGTCGTCGATACCTGCTGCGACTTTAGCCCCGAGGTCGCCGCGAACCTCGATGTCGATATCCTGGGTTTCCCCTTCATTATCGATGGCGAGGAGCGCACGGATGACATCTGGTCGAGCATCACACCCAAGGAGTTCTACGACCGCATGCGCGCCGGTGCCCGCGTGTCCACCTCGGCTGTGTCGCTCGGTCGCTATATCGAGTTCTTTACCGAGTGCGCCAAAGAGGGCACGCCCACGGTCTACCTGTGCTTTACCTCGGCGCTGTCGTCGAGCTACAACTCCGCGTGCCAGGCGGCGGACGCCGTGCGCGCCGAGTATCCCGATTTTGAGCTGTACGTGGTCGACAACGCTCTGCCCTGCGCGACCGGCGCGCTCTTGGCGCTCGAGGCCGTGCGCCAGCGTTCGGCGGGACTGACCGCCAAGCAGCTGGTCGATTGGGCAAACGAGGCAAAGACCTACGTCCACGGCTACTTTACGCTCGAGAGCTTCGACGCACTGGCTGCCGGCGGCCGCATTCCGCCCGCGGCGGCTCAGCTCACGGCAAAGCTCGATGTCAAGCCCGAGCTCTCCTACGACCTTGCCGGCTCGCTGTCGCTGATCGGCGTCAACCGCGGCCGCAAGAAGGCGCTCAAGTCCATTCTCAAGTCGTTCCGCGAGAACTACGTGCCCGACCGCACCATGCCCATCGCCATCATGACGGCCGATGCCGAGAAGGACGGCGACTGGCTCGAAGCCGCCATCCGCAAGGAGGAGGGCTGCGCTGACGTTACGATCATTCGCGGCTCCGTGGGTCCCACCATTGGCTCGCACGTGGGCCCCGGCATGGTGGCCTGCGCGTTTTGGGGTAAGAACCGCGCCGAGAAAGCGTCGCTTTCCGATCGCATCGCCCGCCGCGTGCGCGGCCAGTAGACAGGCGCTACGACCGCAGGCGCCCCGCAGCTCAAGCGCTGGCGCTGAGTATTCAACCTGGTAACAACATCCAACCCAAAAGGAAAGGTTTCATGGCAAACAAGCTCTCCGTCGCATTTATCGGCACCGGAATCATGGGTGCCCCCATCGCCGGCCACATCCTGGATGCCGGCTATCCCGTCACGGTCAACAACCGCACCAAGTCCAAGGCCGCCGCGCTTATCGAGCGCGGCGCTGTCTGGGCCGATACGCCGGCAGATGCCGTGGCGAACGCCGACGTCGTCTTTACCATGGTGGGCTATCCCTCCGAGGTCGAGGAGCTCTACCTGGCGGGCGACGGCCTGCTCGCGTGCACTAAGCCCGGCGCGGTCCTGATCGACCTCACCACGAGCTCGCCCGAGCTGGCACGCGACATTGCCGAGGCCGCCCAGGTCACGGGCCGCATGGCGTTTGACTGCCCCGTCACCGGCGGCGAGTCGGGCGCTATCGCCGGCACGCTCACGGCTATCGTGGGCGCTACCGAGAACGACATCGCGCCGGTCCGCGACATCCTTTCCACCTTTGCGGCAAACATCTGCTGCTTCGATGGCGCCGGCAAGGGTCAGGCTGCCAAGCTTGCCAACCAGGTGTCGCTGGGCGCCTGCATGGTCGGCATGGCCGATGCGCTGGCATTTGCCGAGCTGAGCGGCCTCGATCTGGAGAAGACCCGTCAGATGATTCTGGGCGGCACCGGTAAGTCCGGCGCCATGGAGAGCCTGGCGCCCAAGGCGCTTGACGGCGACTACAAGCCCGGCTTTATGGTCGAGCACTTCATCAAGGACCTGCGCTTGGCGCTCGCCTATGCCGACGACCGCGAGCTTGCGCTGCCCGGCGCCGACGTGGCATTTACGCTTTACGACATGCTCGACGCCATCGGTGGCGCCAAGCTGGGCACCCAGGCCATCACGGTCCTCTATAAGGAGGAGGCCGATGCCATCGCCGCTGGTCTGGACTGGTCACAGTATCGTCCCGAGGAGCACGGTGCTCACGAGGAAGGCTGCGGTTGCGGCGAGCATGGCGACGACCACGAGTGCGGTTGTGGCCACCACCATGGCGAGGACCACGAGTGCTGCGGCGGCCACGGCCATGACGGCGGCCACGAGTGCTGCTGCGGCCACCATCACGGGGAGTAGCGACCATGAGCTGGACGTTCGTGGTGCTTGCGCTGGTGCTCTTTCTCTTTGCGATCTACATCGGCTTTTTGTGCGGCCAGTGGGCGTGCGAAAAGCGCGTCATCACCAAACGCGACTACTGGATCGCCAATTTTGCAGGAGCGGCGGCAGTCGTCCTGCTGACCTGGGTGTTTTCGCTGTTCCCGCTGGTGCAGTTTGCGCCGATCGGCTGGCTCGGCGGCTTTATCGCCGGCCTTAAGATGAGCTTTGGCGAGTCCGTCGGCCCGTGGCGCAAGCACGACGAGGTCTTTAACGTCAACAAGGCACACCGCGCCGCCGCCGACGCGGGCGATGCCGAGGAACGCCGCCGCGCGCGTCGCAATGGCGCGGCCGACCGACAGCTCATCTCGGTCACCGATGACAGCAAGGGTGCTGGCAAGCACGCTAAGAAATAGTAAGAAGAGGTAACTATGGCAGAAAACAAGGAAGAACAGCTCACCGACGAGGAGCTGGCACAGCTTCAGTTGGCAGAGGAGAACGAGAACGCCGTCGACCGTCTGGTCCAGGAGCTCGGCTGCCCCACGCGCCGCATCCGCCAGTTTGCCGCTCGTGTGCTGCACCTGCTTGCCGAGCGCGATCCGCAGCGCGTCGTGCCCTGCGTGCCCGTGCTGATCGAGGCGCTCGACCGCCCCGAGGCGCAGACCCGCTGGGAGGCCCTCGATGCCCTGACGGCGCTCGCTACCACCTGCCCCGAGCAGCTGGGCGATGCCTTTGAGGGCGCCGAGACTGCACTGTTCGACGAGATCTCCTCCACGCTGCGCTATGCCGCCTTCCGCCTGCTGTGCGTGTGGGGTGCCACGAGCGTCGAGCGTTCGCGCGAGGCTTGGCCCATCCTGGACGAGGCCATCCAGTGCTACCACGGCGACCTTGAGTATCGCGACATGCTCGGTTGCCTGTACGAGTTTTGCCAGGGCGAGATCGACGCCGAGGTTGCCGAGAAGCTCGCGCTGCGCCTTAAGTTCGATGCCGAGAACGGTAAGGGCAGCTATCTCAAGGCCCGTTCGAGCGAGATTTGCGAAATGCTTGTTAAACGTTTTGGCCTGGATCTCTCCAAAAAGAAGAAGCGTGCTAGCGTTAAAAAATCTGACGACGCCGAAGACGAGGAGTAACAGATTATGGCGCACGATGTAGTCCTGATTCCCGGTGACGGTATCGGTCCCGAGATTACGCAGGCCATGCGCCGCGTGGTCGAGGCCACTGGTGTCCAGATCAACTGGAACGTCCAGGAGGCCGGCGCCGGCGTCATGGACGAGTTTGACACTCCGCTGCCCCAGCACGTGCTCGACGCGGTCGCCGAGACCAAGGTTGCTATCAAAGGCCCCATCACCACGCCGGTCGGCACGGGTTTCCGCAGCGTCAACGTGGCTCTGCGCAAGCATTTTGACCTGTATGCCTGCGTGCGCCCCTGCCTGTCGCAGCCGGGCGATGGCTCGCGCTTCCGCGATGTCGACCTGGTCATCGTGCGCGAGAACACCGAGGACCTCTACGCCGGTATCGAGTTCGATGAGGGCGCTGCCGAGGTCGAGGAGCTCTCGCAGCTTGTCGAGCGCTCGGGTCAGAAGACCTTCGCCGCCGATTCCGCCATCTCAATTAAGCCGATCTCTATCGCCAAGAGCCGCCGCATTGTGGAGTATGCCTTTGAGTATGCCCGCCGCTGCGGCCGCAAAAAGGTGACGGCCGTGCACAAGGCCAACATCATGAAGGCGACCGACGGCCTGTTCCTGCGCGTGGCGCGCGAGGTGGCCGCTAACTATCCCGATATCGAGTTCAACGACAAGATCGTCGACGCTACCTGCATGGGTCTGGTTCAGAACCCCAATGACTTCGATGTCCTGGTGCTGCCCAACCTGTACGGTGACATCGTGAGCGACCTGTGCGCCGGTCTGGTAGGTGGACTGGGTATGGCTCCGGGTTCCAACATCGGTGCCGACTGCGCCATCTTCGAGGCGACGCACGGCTCCGCGCCCGATATCGCTGGCCAGGATATCGCTAACCCCACGGCCGAGATTCTGTCCGCGGCTATGATGCTCGATCACCTGGGCGAGAACGACGCGGCCAATCGCATTCGCGCCGCCGTTTCTGCCACGCTCGACGAGGGTGAGCAGGTTACCGGCGACGTTCGTCGTGCCCAGACCGGCTCCGTTGAGGGCGCTGTGGGCACGCAGGCCTTTGCCGATGCCGTTATCGCGCACCTGGCCTAAGGCATGCAGACTGCAAACGCCTAAATAGTACTTAAGTGTTTGCGTATAACCTGAGAATCAATACGCCCGGCGCTTTGTCGGGCGTATTCTATTGCGGACTATGTTTCCTAACAAGGAGTAACTGATATGGGTCTGATTCAAAAGAAGGACGAGAAGGACGAGATCGACGGCATCCAGATCATCGAGCGCGGCGAAGGCCCCGATGGTGATGAGGAGGAGAAGATCGATCTGGTCGCCGGTACGTCTGCCGAACATATTGCCGCCGGTACGACGGCTGAGGAGGAGGACGCTCGCCTGGAGGCAAAGATCGCCGCGGACGCCGCCGACGAGAACCTCATGCCCGAGGAGCAGGACGAGGACGACGATATCCTGGGTTCCGACGAAGACGACCGCGCATCCAAGCACAAGAAGACGATGATTGCCGCTTTTGTGGTCGCCGTCGTGATTGCTGCCGTGGTCGGCTTCTTTATCGGCAACGGTGGTTTTGGCGGCAAGGGCGTCGGCTCGGCGACCCTGTCCGAGGACCAGCTCGATTCGACCGTGGCAAGCTATAGCTACAACGGCAAGAAGAGCGACATCACCGCGCGTGAGGCCATCGAGAGCCAGTACAGCCTCGACACCGTCAAGGACGATGACGGCAACTACACCGCTCCGTCTGCCGACGTTATCCTGTCCTACGTGCGCAACCAGATTCTGCTGGACGCTGCCGAGGACGAGGGCATTACCGTCTCTTCCAAGGAAATGAAGCAGTACGCCGAGGATTCCATCGGCACCTCCGACTACAAGACCATGGCCACGCAGTACGGCGTGTCCAAGGACCAGGCCAAGCAGATCGTCCGTCAGTCCGCGACGCTGCAGAAGCTCTACAAGAAGAAGGTGGGCGATAGCTCCGCAAGCATGCCGACCGCTCCGACCGAGCCTGCTGACGGCAACGAGGAGACCGCGAGCAAGGACTACGCCGACTACATCATCAACCTTGCCGGCGATGAGTGGGATAGCTCAAAGGGCACCTGGAAGGACGCCGACAGCACCTTTGCTAAGGCGTTCGCCGACGATGCCTTTACGGCCGATAGCGCAACCTATAAGCAGGCCATGACCGCCTATTACACCGCCTACCAGCAGTATTCCTCGCAGGCTTCGAGCGCCAGCTCCAAGTGGACCGAGTATGCTAACGGCCTCTACGCCAAGGCCAACATCAGCATCTACGGCCTGTTTGCGTAAAGAGTTGCACGGCTCATCGAGCATCTAGCTGATAGAAAACAAATTGCCCGCCAGTACGGAAGTCGTTCTGGCGGGCAATTTGCGTTGAGGGCGTGATTGGCGGCTTAATTATGGCTATTCATCTTTAAGTCCAAAAAGATTATCGGCTTCATCGTCAGGCATATATTCCAGCACATCGCCCGGTTGGCAGTCGAGTGCCCGGCATATCGCGTCAAGAGTTGAAAAACGTATGGCAGAAACCTTGCCCGTCTTAATGCGTGACATATTGACCTGGGAGATGCCCACGCGTTCCGCAAGCTCTTTGGATGAGATCTTGCGTTCGGCGAGCATGCGGTCAAGCCGCAGAATAATCATGGATTCCCCCTAGAGCAACTCGTCATCTTGTTTTTGCAGGATATACCCGTAGCGGAAGATGCTGGCAATCAGGCAAATAATCAGGCCTGCAAAGAGCATGGAGGGCTCGAATAGCTTGCCGACGAACGCATCCGTAAAGCTGTCGCCAAATCCTGAGAGTATCATTCCTGTGATTACGGCACCAAGAAGCCTCACGGCAACGCCGCCGATAAGGAATAAATGTCCTACTCGACGAAGTGTCTGGTTACATTCAAGGTCAAAGGGCCTGCCTTCCTTTTCAATGTTGAAGAAAAGCCTGCGCACGCTTATCGCGATGGTAAGCGCGAGACATGTCATCAAGAGGCTCCCTATGGCAGTGTGACCATCGTGTGCAACGAGCATAAGTGGGGCTTGCGCATCGGTACCGACGATAGCAAGGCACGGCCCTTCGCCGGCTTGAAGTTCTACGGATTGGAGACACGACCCTTGGGAGAGGCTAGGCAATATGAGTAGAAGGTCAATCGCAATGACTGCGAGGAGTCCCAGAGCGAGCGCGGTGGTAATGCAGATCGTGGCCCATTTGCAGATGCGAGCGAGCTTCCTCAGTTTGGCTATCGTCTGTTCGCGGCTGATGGTTTCATTCGATATAGATGCGTTTCGATGGACCATAACCCCTCCAACCGGCGTTTTGGATGATACTTGTATCATATCAGAATTAACGACAAACGATAAATAATTACGGAACTGAGTAAGTAATGATTGAAAACGATTAACGAGACCTATTAGCTCATTTTGGATGCCGGAGTTTGGCGCGCGGGGGATGAGGGCAAATGCCAAAACTTCCCGTGATCGCACAAGTGCTTCATTGGGCTTCTCTAATTCATCTGGGAAAACAACTGCAAACGATTGCAAGTAACCGGTGAACGGTCGAAAACTACCGTTCACCGATAATCTCAAAACTGGTTCTAACTGGTATTAAGCCAAAAAGACCAATTCACAAATCTTCACAATGACCTGCAATTTTTCTTTACGCTATTTTTAGCCGCCCTGCGTTGTATTGGCACGAAAAGAGTTCCGATCTTTCGCCAAAACATTTCGAAACGGTTTCAAAACCGCAGGTAGAGGTGTTAACGAGCGGTAAACGGTCGATTTTTTACCGTGAGCGGTGCAAAAACGTTTTACTGTATGAATCAACGAAAGCGACCTCTTCTGTGGTGATATAGTGACAACAAGACGTCACGTGGTTACTACCAGTTGAGAAACCACTGGTCTTCAAAGAACGCTTTCCAAGAAGCTTTAAGGGCGATTGCCCGCTGGCTTCCGAAAATCATCGGACTCAGATCGTACACACCTTCGGAAGGGAAATTTGAATGGTTGGCTTTATTCTTACCGGTCATGGACAGTTCGCACCCGGCCTTGCAAGCGCTATCGCTATGGTTGCCGGCGACCAGCCCGCTTTTACCGTCGTTCCTTTTGAGGGCGACCAGGCTGCTTCCTACGGTGAGGATCTCCGCGCCGCTATTACCGCCATGCGCGAGGAGTGCGATGGCGTGCTCGTCTTTACCGACCTGCTCGGTGGTACTCCGTTCAATCAGTCGATGATGATTGCCCAGGATGTCGACAACGTCGAGGTTCTGACTGGCACTAACCTCCCCATGGTTATTGAGCTTCTGTTCCTTCGCGGTAACGCCACGCTCGCCGAGCTTGGCGAGCAGGCCGTGACCGTTGGTCAGACGGGCGTCACCGCCCAGACGGTCGCATCCGTTGCCGGCTCCGAGGAAGAGGATATCTTCGGCGACGAGGACGGCATCTAATGGCCGATTTCGGAGCCAACGTCCTGAGCTCCTCGGTCGCCCTTTTAGGCCTGCTTGTCATCATGGGCTTGATTTACACCATCTGGTCGCAAATCAACATGAAGAAGAAGCAGAAGTACTTCAAGGAGCTGCACACCGAGCTCAAGCCGGGTCAGGAGGTTCTTTTCGCCGGCGGTATCTACGGAACCGTCAAGGGCATCGAAGGCGAAAAGGTCCAGATCAAAGTCCGATCCGGTGCCGTCGTAGATGTTTCGCGTTACGCGATTCAGGAGATCAAGTAACTGTCGTCAGCAAATAACGAAAGGAAGCTGATCAACATGGCAGAACCCAACATTCTTCTTACCCGCATCGATAACCGACTGGTCCATGGTCAGGTCGCTACCCAGTGGAACTCCACCCTGGGCTCCAACCTCATCCTCGTCGCCAACGACGATGTGTCGACCAACACCATGCGCCAGAACCTCATGAAGATGGCCGCTCCCGCCGGCGTCGCTACGCGTTTCTTCTCCCTGCAGAAGACCATCGACGTCATTGGCAAGGCGAGCCCGCGCCAGAAGATCTTCATCGTGGCCGAAACACCGGAAGACGTGCTTACGCTCGTCAAGGGCGGTGTGCCTATAAAGAAGGTAAACATCGGCAACATGCACATGTCGGAAGGAAAGCGCCAAGTCGCCACCTCCGTCGCAGTTAACGACGAGGATGTCGCTGCGTTTAAAGAGCTGCAGGAATTGGGGGTGGAGTTGGAGATCAGGCGCGTTCCGAGCACGCCTGTTGAGGACACGAGCAAGCTCTTCTCGTAATCCTCGTGATCCACGTTGTCAGGATTGAAACCCTGACGTTCTGTACGTGATATCCAAAGTGCGTACATACATTTTGAAAGGAGGAGCAAGATGGAATACTCGATCATCCAGGTCGCTCTGGTCTTCATCGTCACGTTCGTCGCGGCAATCGACCAGTTCAACTTCCTCGAGTCTCTCTATCAGCCCATCGTCACCGGCGCCGTCATCGGTCTTATCCTTGGCGACCTCAACACCGGTCTTCTCGTGGGTGGTACCTATCAGCTCATGACGATCGGCAACATGCCGATCGGAGGCGCTCAGCCGCCTAACGCCGTCATCGGCGGCATCATGGCAGCCATTCTCGCTATCGCTACGGGCCTCGAGCCCAACGCGGCAGTCGGCCTTGCCATTCCGTTCGCTCTGCTTGGTCAGCTCGGCGTTACCCTGGTCTTCACGCTTATGTCGCCCCTCATGTCCTCCGCGGACAACATGGCTCATAACGCTGACACCAAGGGCATCGAGCGTCTGAACTACTTCGCCATGGCTCTGCTCGGCCTGATCTTCGCTGTCGTCGTCACCCTGTTCTTCATCGCTGGCGCTACCATCGGTCAGACCATCGCTTCCGCCATCCCGACTTGGCTGCAGACCGGTCTGTCCGCTGCAGGCGGCATGATGCGCTTCGTCGGCTTCGCCGTCCTGCTCAAGGTTATGATGAACCGCGATATGTGGGGCTTCTTCCTCATGGGCTTTGGCCTCGCGCTCATCACCGTTGCCAACGATTCTCTGGCAACCCCTGCCCTGCTCATCCTCGCTCTCATCGGCTTCGGCATTGCTTTCTGGGACTTCCAGCAGCAGACCGAGCTGAAGGGTGCAGCTGTTTCTGACGGAGGTGACTTCGAAGATGGCATCTAATGAGTATGTGATCCCGGAGCACTACGAGGATCTCACTCCTGCTCCGCAGCTCGACCAGAAGACCCTCAACAAGATGGCTTGGCGCTCCTGCTTCCTGCAGGCATCGTTCAACTACGAGCGCATGCAGGCCGCTGGCTGGCTTTACTCCATCATCCCCGGTCTGGAGAAGATCCACACCAACAAGAACGACCTCGCGGCTTCCATGAGCCACAACCTGGAGTTCTTCAACACCCACCCGTTCCTCGTCACCTTTGTTATGGGTATCGTGCTTTCGCTCGAGCAGAACAAGGTTGACATCCCCACGATCCGCGCCGTCCGCGTCGCCGCAATGGGCCCGCTCGGTGGTATCGGTGACGCCCTGTTCTGGCTGACGCTCGTGCCTATCACGGCCGGCATCACCTCCAACATGGCCATCAACGGTAACGCCGCTGCGCCGATCATCTTCCTGGTGATCTTCAACGTCGTCCAGTTCGCTCTGCGCTTCTGGCTCATGAACTGGTCCTACAAGCTTGGCACCAGCGCTATTGACGCTCTGACCGCCAACATGCAGGCCTTCACGCGTGCCGCTTCCATCATGGGCGTCTTCGTCGTCGGTTGCCTGGTCGTCACCATGGGTGGCACCCAGATCAACCTCCAGATCCCCAACGGCACCACCCGTGGCCTCTCCGCTACTACCGTGATCGTCTCCGAGAAGGAGGCCGAGAACTTCACCGGTATGGAGGGCATCGATACCGAGACCGCTGAGGCCGGTACCATCGCAATGACCGATGAGGACGGCAACGCCCTCACCGCTTCCGATGCCGACGGCAACGCTGTCGAGTGCGGCGTCACCGATCTGGGCAACGGCATGGAGTCCGTTACCTACGGCACCGTCACCGAGGATCCGGTCAACTTCTCTGTTGCCGACACCCTCAACACCATCGTCCCGAAGCTCGTCCCGCTTATGCTTACGCTGCTGCTTTACTACATGTTCGCTAAGCACAGCTGGACCCCGACCAAGGGCATTCTGCTGCTCTTCGTCCTGGGCATCCTGGGCGCTGGCCCGCTTGGTCTCTGGCCGAGCATCTGGTAAGGCTCTAGCTTGAGGGGTGTGTCCCTACGCGGCTCACACCCCGACCCCTTAAGCCATGTGTATGTTAAAAGCCGCGTGCTCGAAAGAGCGCGCGGCTTTTGTTTTCTTGATGATTCGGGTGTTGCGGACTGATAATGCTTAACACCCTAGGTAGTTAGCCGAATTCGAGCAAAAGGGAGGATAGGATGGCGATCGGAGCGCGTAAGCAACCGCTGTACGATCAGCTGGTCGATATTCTGACCGAAAAGATTGACCATGAATATCGCGCCGGTGACATGATTCCTTCCGAGCGCGAACTTTCGGAGCGCTATGGTCTCTCGCGCACTACGGTACGCCTGGCTCTGCAGGAACTGGAGCGTTTAGGACTGGTGGTTCGGCAGCACGGTCGCGGTACCTTTGTGACCGACCGTTCGGCAAAGGCAACCAATCTTATGCAGTCCTACAGCTTTACCGAGCAGATGCGCGCGATGGGTCGCGACCCCGAGACCACGATTCTCGAGTTTTGCGAGATGGAGGCCGATAAGAATCTGGCCGAGCATATGGGATTGCGTATCGGTGATCGCATTTTTAAGCTTAAGCGCCTTCGTTCTGCCGACAACATGCCCATGATGGTCGAACGCAGCTATCTACCGGTTCGTCAATTTCTGTCCCTAAAGCGACCGCTGCTGGAGCGTAAGCCGCTTTACGATGTGATTGAGCAAGACTTTCAGCAAAAGATACGCGTGGCCGAAGAGGAGTTCTATGCGAGCATAGCCCGTCCCACCGACGCCCACCTTTTGGGAATTGTCGAGGGCTCGCCTGTGCTCGATTTGGTCAGGACTACGTATAACGAGTCAAACGAGGTTGTGGAGTATACACTCTCGGTTGCTCGTGCCGATCAGTTTAAATACAAGGTTTACCACCAGCGTAGCAACTAGTGTCCGCATCGTTTCCATATGGTGATTCTTTGCATTTAACTGGTTACTACCAGATAACCAACCGAAGTGTATAATTGCACGTCAGAGGATTACTTCTAGAGAGAGGTATTAGAAATGTTCGAGAAGAGTGTCGAGGAGCTCACCGAGCTCGGCGCCCAGATCACCACGGCCGAGATTGCTCAGCAGCCCGAGCTTTGGCGTGATACGCTCAACATCTATCGCGAGAACAAGGAGGCCATCGAGGCCTTCCTGGCCGAGGCTCGTGCTATGGGCGAGGGCCGTCTGTCCGTTGTCTTCACCGGTGCCGGTACGTCCGACTACGTTGGCGATACCTGCGCCCCGTACCTGCGTCACGCTGGCAACACTGATCTCTACGACTTTAAGCCCATCGCCACGACCGACATCGTGAGCGCTCCGCGCGATTTCCTGCGCGCCGAGGATCCCACGCTCGTGGTTTCCTTTGCCCGCTCTGGCAACAGCCCCGAGAGCCTTGCCGCCGTTGCCGTTGCCAAGGAGCTCGTCCACAACGTCAAGTTCCTCAACATCACCTGCGCTCCCGAGGGCAAGCTCGCCGTTGAGTCTGCCGATGATCCCAATGCGCTGACGCTGCTCATTCCGCGCGCCAACGACAAGGGCTTCGCCATGACCGGTTCTTATTCCTGCATGACCCTGCTCTCCACCCTTATTTTCGACACTGCCTCTGACGAGCAGAAGGCCGAGTGGGTCGAGACCATCGCCAAGATGGGCGAGGAGGTCATCGCTCGTGAGCCTGAGATCGCCGATTACCTGGCTGGCGACTTCAACCGCGTGACCTACTTGGGCTCTGGCTCCTTCGGTGGCCTTGCCCAGGAGAGCCAGCTCAAGATCCTCGAGCTCGCTCACGGTCTGGTCGCTACTTCCTACGACACCTCCATGGGCTATCGTCATGGACCTAAGTCCTTCGTCGACGATAAGACGCTCGTCTTCGTGTTCGTCAACAACGACGCCTACACCCGTCAGTACGACATCGACATCCTCAACGAGATCGGTGGCGACAAGATCGCTCAGCACACCGTCGCCGTTCAGCAGGAAGGTGCCACCGTCTATGAGGGTGAGTCCTTCACCTTTAAGGGCTACGAGGCGCTTCCCGAGGGCTACCTTGCTCTGCCGTTCGTGATGTTTGCCCAGGCTATCAGCCTGCTCAACTCCGTGCGCGTGGGCAACACGCCCGATACGCCGAGCCCCACCGGCACGGTCAACCGCGTGGTTAAGGGCGTGACGATTCACCCCTTCACCGCTTAATCGCGTCCCCCTGTAAGGGCGCCCGTCCGCTCATAACGGCGGGCGGGCGCTTTTTGTTTTACGTGAGCTGGGTATAAGCAACACCACAGTCAACTGCTTTAGAAGCGAGGAGTGCATATGAGCACGTACGCAATTAAGGCTGACAAGTTCTTCTTGCCGGCAGGCCCGCAACTGGGCGGCTATCTTATGGTCGAGGATGGCGTCTTTGGCGCCTGGCAGGCCGATGAGCCCTCTTGCGAGATTAAGGACTACACGGGATCGTGGATCGCACCGGGTATGGTCGATACTCACATCCATGGCTTCTACAACCACTCAACTACCGATAACGATCCCGAGGGCATCGATATCAGCTCGACCGAACTCGCCCGTCGCGGTACCACCAGCTGGCTGCCCACGACGTTCACCGATGGCGTCGAGCAGATCAAGGACGCCTGCGCCGCCATCGCCCAGGCGGACGAGGGCCGCGGCCCCGACTTCTGCGGTGCTCGCATTCAGGGCATCTACCTGGAGGGCCCCTTCTTTACCATGAAACACGTGGGCGCGCAGAACCCCGCTTATCTGATCGATCCCTCCGAGGAGGTCTTCGACCAGTGGCAGGAAGCTGCGGGTGGTCGCATCGTTAAGAGCGCCATGGCGGCCGAGCGCGACGGTGCCGCTGCTTATGCGGCTGCTCTGAACGCCAAGGGCGTGGTGACCAGCATCGGTCACTCCGACGCCACCTACGATGAGTGCATCGCCGCCATCAACGCCGGTGCCAGCTGCTTTACGCATACCTATAACGGCCAGCGCGGACTGCATCACCGTGAGCCCGGTGTCGTGGGTGCCGCCATGTCCACGCCCGAGACCTACGCCGAGATCATCTGTGACGGCAAGCACGTGAACCCTGCCGCCATCAAGGCACTGCTGCAGGCAAAGGGCTGGCAGCACACGGTGCTCATCACCGACTGCCTTGGCTGCGGCGGAATGCCCGAGGGCAGCTACACCAGCGGCGGCATGGACGTCATCATGAAGGACAACCTGTGCTGGCTCGCCGACGGCAAGAGCATTGCCGGCTCGGTGCTCACGCTTGCCCAGGGCGTCAAGAACATTGTCGATTGGGGCATTGCCAGCGCCGATATCGCCATTCGCATGGCAACCGAGGTGCCGGCTCGCTCTGCACACATCGAGGATAAGTGCGGCAGCATCATGCCGGGTCGCGACGCCGACTTTGTCGTGTTCGACCATGAGCTCACCCTCGTCGAGACGTATGTTGGCGGCCAGAGCGTCGGCAACGCCTTTACCGAGTAACGATAGAAAAAGACGGCGGGCCCGAATCTGCTCGGACCCGCCGTATGGGTTAAACGCTCAATAGCACCTTCACAGTTACAGCTTGTTAGCAATCTTTTTTGCCGTGCGCTTAACGCCGGCCACAAGACCTCCCGCAGGATGCTCCTTCTCGTATGCTAGGCGCTTCTCACGCTTGGCGTACTCTTCGACGATGATGTCGCCATATTCGTCTTCGATCTTGTCGAAGAAGTCGACGGCGCCCTTAATTTCCTCAGCGGTCGGGTGTCCCTTTTGGACACCGCCGGTGAGTTTGAACGGCCCCCACGTATCAAAGCCGGGGCAGCCGTAGACACCCATAAAGATGGCCTGCCTCATGCGGCAGATGCCATCGATGTCCTTGCCGTACCACTTGTTTTTGCCACCGTAGGTCATAAGGCCAAACACCTTGTCCTGCGGCTGCAGCACGTTAGTGAGCACACGTGCCATGTCCTTGTCGATCTCGGAGTAATAGATGCCCGTGGCGACACCGATCAGATGGTATTCGTGCAGGTTGGGATACTCGTTTTTACCGAGCGCCTTGACGTCGAGGGTATCGATCTCGGGGTGTGCCTCGACGATGGCGTCCACGAGCTTTTTCGTATTGCCGTGGTGGCGTGAGGCATAGAGGATGATGGTTCGCATAAGAAGGCCTTTCAGCTGTAATTGCATCAATGTCTGTATGGTACCCCGTTGTATGGCTGGGATACCGGACGCATCGATGAACGTGCGGGTTTGTCCTTTGGTTAGGGCCGAGACGGGTTCTTGCGAGCAAAAAAAGCAGTTGTTCGAAAGGATGGGCAATGGAATACGCTCTCTCCAACGATTCGATTTCTATTAAGGTGTCCACAGCTGGTGGTTCGTTTACCTCGATTGAGGCTGGAGGTCGCGAGTATTTGTGGCAGGGCGATCCCGCCGTGTGGTCCGGCCAGGCACCGATTTGCTTCCCGATTTGCGGAGGCTTGCGAGACAACAATGCCATGACGTTTGCCGGGCATCATGTAAAGCTCGCTCGCCACGGGTTTGCGCGCAAGCAAGAGTGGAAGCTGTTGAGCCAAAGCGCGAACGAGCTGGCGATGTGCCTGGCATCCGAGGATAACGCTGCATTGCTGAGCGATTATCCGTATCCGTTTAAGCTTGTCGCCCGCTATACGCTCGAGGACGCCGCCGTACGCGTCTCCTACGAGGTGACCAACGAGGGCACCGAGGACATGCCGTTCTTTATCGGTGGGCACCCCGGCTTTAGGTGTCCGCTCGATGAGGGCGAGGCCTATACGAACTACGAACTGCGCTTTGAGAAAGACGAGGCTGCGGAGCTCTGCACCGCTGTCCCTTCGACTGGATTGATTGACGTGGCGAACCGCTCCAAGAACCCCATGGCGGGAAAGACTCTGCCCCTGTCGCATGAGCTCTTCGATTTTGCGGAGACCATCTTTGACGTACTCGAGAGTCGTCAGGTCACGCTTTCCAAGAAGGGCGAGGACAAGGGCGTTCGCCTGAGCTTTGAGGGCTTCCCGTATCTCATTGTGTGGAGTAAGCCCGAGGGCGATTTTGTGGCAGTTGAACCCTGGGGCGGCCTCTCGACCTGCTCCGATGAGGACGACGTACTTGAGCATAAGCGCGGCTGCCTTGTCGCCAAGCCCAAGGAGACCATCGTTCGCTCGTTCACGATTGAGACTCTGTAATTCCGTTTTGTCGACTCGTATCGCGAGGCACAAGGAGCCTGCGAGATAAGGAGCTAAAAATGATCCTCACCGTTACGATGAACCCGTCTGTCGATACGCGCTATCAGCTCGATGAGCTCGTTATCGACGACGTCAACCGTGTGACGCCCGAAAAGACCGCCGGCGGCAAGGGCCTCAACGTGGCCCGTGTGCTGGGTCAGCTGGGCGACGACGTTGTGGCAACCGGTCTGCTCGGCGGCCACATGGGCGCCTACATGGCCGAGCTCATGGACGCCAACGGTATTAACAACGACTTTGTGCCCATCAAGGGCGAGACCCGCATCTGCCTCAATATCCTTCATGCCGGCAACCAGACCGAGCTGCTCGAGAGCGGCCCGACAATTGCCCCCGAGGAGCTCGATGCCTTTACCGCCAAGTTTACCGAGCTTGCGAGCAAGGCCGACGTCGTCACCATCTCGGGTTCGCTGCCCCGCGGTGTCGAGGCGGACTACTATGCCAAGATCACGGGCATTGCCGAGAACGCCGGTGCCAAGGTGTTGCTCGATACCTCGGGTGCCTCGCTCGAGGCCGCCCTTAAGTCCGAAATTAAGCCCGAGCTGGTCAAGCCTAACCTGACCGAGATCAACGGCCTTCTGGGTACGAGCTTTACCACCGACGATGTGGACGAGCTCCGCGCCGCGCTCGCCTCTGATGCCCGCTTCTCCGATATCCCCTGGGTCGTCGTGTCCATGGGTGCCGCCGGCTCCGTGGGCTTCCATAACGGCCGTGCGTTCCGCGCAAAGACGCCCGATATCCCTGCCGTTAACGCTACGGGCTCTGGCGATTCGACCATTGCCGGCTTCGCGCATGCGATTGCTGCTGGTGCGGATGACGAGACGGTACTGCGTACCGCCAACACCTGCGGCAAGCTCAACGCCATGGATCCCATGACTGGCCACTTGGTTATGGATCGTTGGGACGAGGTTTATAGCGGCGTTGTCGTGACCGAGCTGTAGGAGCTTGGGCGTCGACCCCGGCATCGGTTGTTTGCTTGTGGTTAGAGCCGACGACAAGTGCGGTAGCATTATGCCGGGGCGCGACGCCGGCTTTGTCGTGTTCAGTCCCGACCTTACTCTGGTCGAGACGTGTGTGGGCGGCAACAGCGTCGGCAATGCGTTTGCCGAGTAGCCGCCAAGGAAACGATCCGAGAGGGGATTTAGATGATTTACGGTGCACTGGGCGATATCGAGGAGTACCGCGGAATGCTCAAGGGCCTCGACGTGCTGATCGACTGGCTCGAGGAGAACGACCCGGCAGAGCTCGAGGTCGGCAGCCATCCGATTCTGGGCGACAAGGTCTATGCGAACGTCATGGCTCCCACGACGCGTCCCGAGGCCGAGGCTTACTATGAGACGCATCAGCGCTATCACGACCTGCAGATTGATGTCGAGGGTCGCGAGGCCTTTAAGGTTGCCACGGGCAGCCTGACGCTGGTCCAGGAGTTTGACGAAAAGGACGACTACGATCTGGTCGATTCCGACGCTTCGATTTCCGGCGATCTTGCTGACGATAAGTTTGCACTGTTCGTTGCCGGCGAGCCTCACATGCCCACGCTCGAGTTCCCGGGCGATGGCGCACAGCCGGTCAAGAAGATCTGCTTTAAGCTGCTTGCAGATGCTTACTGGGAGGAGTAGCGCGCTGCTCGGCTGAGCTGTTCGTCTGATGGCGCGATTCCCTTGGAGGAGCGCGCTTGAGCCCCGCTGATCGCGGTTTTCCCGTTTGGGAGGCCGCGGTTGGCGGGGCTTTTTGTTGAGTAGGGGAGTTGCCGGCAGCGTTGTGTTTGGGTTGGCGCACACGCACTCAAAAATGGCAACAAAAAAGCCGCCCGAAGGCGGCTATCTTGTGCAATGGAGCCAGCGACCGGGCTCGAACCGGTGACCCCCGCTTTACGAGAGCGGTGCTCTACCAACTGAGCTACGCTGGCGGCCATGTGATGACGCAACTGAGGCGTCAACGGCTGTCTATGATACGGGACATCGCACATCCGCGCAAGGGTTCTGACGGCTTTTCTCACTTTAAATGCACTAATATTGGAGACGCGATGTCTTGCTCTTACGGGTCTCAAACAGAATGGGGCTGCCATGGCTCAACCCAAGGTTCTTCTCACACGCATTGACGACCGTTTCATTTACGGACAAGACGTTGAGCTGTGGAACGAAGCCGTGGGCTCCAACCTTGTCCTAATCGTCAACGATGAAATCGCAGCGGATTCGCGCCAATGGGCACCCATGAGGGTCGCGGCGCCAGAAGGCGTTTGGACACGGTTTTTCTCGGTGCAAAGGACCATCGACATCATTCATACCGCAACGCCGCGTCAATGGATTCTGATCATGGTGGCCTCACCCGACGATGCGCTCGCGCTGGTTAAGGGTGGTGTGCCGATCACCAAGATCAGCATAGGTCACATGCGGCTAGGGGAGGGCAAGCGCTCCGTAACGCCCGCAGTTGCCGTAGACGATACGGACATCGCCGCCCTCGAAGAACTGCGAGAACTAGGCATAGAGCTAGAAATCCGCTTACTCCCCAGCTCCGACCCCGATCCCATCCAACTAGTCATCCAAGAACGTCCCCAATGACTAGGTAGAAAAACACCCGTCGGCGGTGTGCCGGCGGGCGCTGCTGTGCGATGTGCTGCGTTATGGGCTTAGTGTCTCATAAGGTGGTACTCGATCACATTGCTATAGGGGTGACCCGGGCCCACGATGCCCTGCGGGAACAGCGGCTGGTGCGGCGTGTCGGGGTACATCTCGGCCTCGAGGGCAAAGCCGGCACCCCAGCCATAGTTAGCATCGTCCTTGGCGTGCTCGTCACCCAGCCAGTTGCCGGTGTAGAGCTGCGCGCCCGGGGCAGTGGTGTAGTAGTCCAGCTCGCGGCCGGTCCACATTTCCTCGACATGTAGGGCGCGACGCAGGTTGCGGCCGTACTGATAGCCATCGATGCACAGGCAGTGATCGTAGCCACGGACCTGCTTGATCTGCGGGTCGTCGGCCTCCATGCCGGGTGCGACGGGGCGAAGCTCGCGAAAGTCAAACGGCGTGCCCTCGACGGGAGCGATCTCGCCGGTGGGAATGTTCTGCTCGTTGATGGGCAGGTAGTGGGTGGCGTTGGCGACAAAGAAATGTTCGCAGTCCATGCCGGCGTTATGGCCAGCAAGGTTAAAGTACGTGTGGTTGGTCATGGACACGTAAGTGGCGCGGTCGCTCTCGCAGCCATACTCGATGCGGAAGACGCCGGTGCGCGTAACGGTAAACACGGCCGTAAAGGTTCGGTTGCCGGGCAGGCCCAGCTCGCCATCCTCAAGCGAGGTGGTCATGCGCACGGCGTTATGGACCTCGTCGAGCTCAACATCCCACACGCGTTTGTGCAGGCCGTGCTCAAGGTCGCTGTGCAGGTTGTTGGCGCCCTCGTTGGCCGGCATATGCCAGTCCGTGCCGGCGATGGTGATCGTGGCACCTGCAGTGCGGTTGGCCACAGGGCCGATGGTCGCGCCAAAGCAGGCGGGGTTGTCAAAGTAATCCTCGAGCTTATCGAAGCCCAGCACCACATCGCGCACGTTGCCGGGGATGTCGGGCACGTCGATGCCCAACACGGTGGCGCCATAGTCCATAATGCGAACGCAGATCTCGGGCCCGTTGAGGGTGTAACGATGAACGGGGGTACCGCACGGCGCGGTGCCGAAAAGCTCGGAAGTGATCATTTAGTTCCTAACATCGAGGTATTCCGGACAAACTGTAGCGCGAACAGGCAAGATTATCACTACACCCCACTAAAGCAGGGGGTATTTTTCTCAAAAAAGTGATGATTGGAGCTGTGTGGGCGTTCATTTTTGACGCGTACGAGTCTGATACAATTTGTTCGTTACTGTTTGAATGATATGCGCGCAAAGAACGGCGAGGATTCATCGTGATTAAGGCAGAGCGACAGGATAAGGTTCGTCAGCTGCTCGAGGAGCAGGGCACGGTCTCGGTCAAGGAGATTTCGGATGCGCTGGGCGTTTCGGACATGACGATTCGCCGCGACCTCGAAGAACTTGCGAGTCTGGGTGAGATCGAGCGCGTGCACGGCGGCGCCCGCAGTGCGCAGGGTCGTCCCCACGCTATGTTGCGCCATGAGTATTCGCACAGCGAAAAGCGCACCAAGCATGCCGAGGAAAAACTGCAGATCGCACGCCGTGCTGTGGAGCTTATCGAGGAGGGCTCTACTATCTTTTTGGGCACGGGTACCACGGTTGAGCAGATGGCCTCGTTGCTGCCGGCGTTTCGCCTGCGCATCGTGACTAATTCGCTTTCGGTGTTTAACCTGCTCGAGGCGCGCGAGGACTGCGACCTGTGCCTCGTGGGCGGTATGTACCGTCGCCGTACCGCCGCTTTTGTGGGACCAACGGCCGAGGATACCCTGCGCGCGCTGGGCATCGATGCGGCGTTTATCGGCGCCAACGGCATTCTGGATGGCGACGTGTCTACGTCCAACATGGACGAGGGCCGTATCCAGCAGCTCGCCTTTAGCAAGGCAGACTCGCGCTATCTGATCGCCGACTCCAGCAAGATTGGCAAGCGCGACTTCTACACCTTCTGCCGCCTGGACAGCTTGGACGCCGTGGTATGCGAACCGGGTATCGCCGCCGAGAACCGCGCCGCCATCGAGGAGCACACGCAGGTCATTTGCTAGCTAACGCTGCAGGCGATACGTCTGCCCTCTGCCGGCGCGGGGAT
This sequence comes from Collinsella aerofaciens, assembly GCF_041537385.1. Classification (GTDB taxonomy): domain Bacteria; phylum Actinomycetota; class Coriobacteriia; order Coriobacteriales; family Coriobacteriaceae; genus Collinsella; species Collinsella aerofaciens_BV. The sequence goes on along the minus strand of NZ_JBGORS010000006.1, from coordinate 58,451 downwards.
TACCGCTTCACAATGGCGCGCAGAATGACATGCATATGCGCTCGGGCCAGGTATTCAGCTTGTGGGCTAGACCAGGCGGGCGTAGTCCTGTGACTGATGAAAGATGTGGGCGATATAGATTGTTTCGTGCTCAAACTTGTATAGACACACGTAGTTGTTGACGGGAAACGATCGGTAATTACGTGCCGCTAGCTCTTGCATGTGCGAGAGGGGACGTAAAAGCGGCTGCTCGCGAAGCAGATCAAGCTGATATTCAAACTCAGCGACAAAATTGCCCGCTGCACGCGGATTCTTGAGGATTTGAGCAAGGTATCCGACAATACTCTCGTACTCATATCGCGCGCTTTTGAGGATTACGACGTTATAGGTCATATTTGTCTCGTATCGAAGCCGCGAAGGATTCGTAGTCGCTGTAGTCGCCTTGCGATATTTCGTCTTCTGCCAACATCATACGAGACAGCAGTTTTGCCTTGGCGATTTCTTCTTGCATGAGGCGATACTGGTCGCTGCTGATGCAGTGCATGGCCTCGTAGCCGTTCTTAGTTACGGTGACGTCGCGCTCAGACTCAACAAGCGTGGTGAATGCAGCAGTGTCCTTCATATCTCGGACGGGCACACAAGCTGACATGGGTACCTCCTTTGCGTTGGGACACAATTGTACCACGGTATATTAAAACGTCGGCGTCGTCGAATTATCTCAATCTGTAACAGTTGGGAGTAGAAAACCGGGTTAGATGTTACAGATCGAGATATTCTGCTTCGGGCTACCCGTTTGTCTCGATCTGTAACAGGTAGGGCCGGAATACTCGGTTACGTGTTACAGATCGAGATCTTTCGGCCCAGTCATTCCGTTCATCTTGATCTGTAACAGGTGGGACCGAGAAATTGGTCTATGTGTTACAGATCGAGACGAATGATCCGCTCGGGCCCACCAAAATAAAAAAGGCCGCATGCGATCCCGTGGAGGGACTCACATACGGCCGACAGGGGGCATGCGGCAAAAGTTAGGCCATGAGCAGGCCGGTCTCCGCGACGTTCTTGTACCAGTACGCGCTGGCCTTGGGATAGCGCTTCTGGGTCTCAAAGTCGATGTAGAACAGGCCGTAGCGCTTGTTATAGCCGTTGGTCCAGGAGAACTGGTCCTGCAGCGACCACACAAAGTAGCCGTCGACGTTCACGCCGCCGTCGATTGCCTTGAGGATCCACGCGAGATGCTGGCGCATGTAGTCGATGCGAGGGGCGTCGTCGATAAAGCCGTCCTCGAAGTCGTCCTTATAGCCCATGCCGTTCTCGGTAATGTAGATCTTCTTGTAGTTGGGGTAATCGTTCTTAATGCGCAGCAGCAGGTCGTAGAGGCCCTCGGGATAGATAATCCAGTCCCAATCGGTGGTGGGTACGCCTTCACGCACGCATGACTCGCCCACGCCCTTGAGGAACCAGCGCGAGGAGCCCTTGTCGCCGGTGCCATTGTGGTTGATGTCGTTTTCGCCCTCGGCGGCACGCAGGAACTGGCACTTGTAGGTGTTGACGCCCAGGCAATCGTTGTAGGGGAGCGCGGCAGTCAGCGCGGCGATGTCCTCGTCGCGGACGTCGAGCTCGCCGCCGGCGATATGGGCCAGCTTGGTTGCGGCCTCCATGGTGTCGGCTGCATAGTGGCCGCGGAAGGTGGCGTCGAGTACCCAGCGGTTGTTGATGACGTCGGCCATGCGAGCTGCCTCGCAGTCGGCGGCGTTGTTGGGGTCGAGGGGATACTTGGGCTCCAGGTTCTGGACAATGCCGATCTCGCCCTCAAAGTCGCCCTCGTGGAAGGCGACGATAGCCTTGGCGTGGGCAACCATCATGTTGTGCATGAGCTGGAAGGCCTTGTCCAGGCGGTACTTCTCGCCGTGCGGCCAGTTGCCGACGATAAAGCTGCCCTCGGCGGTTGCGGGAATCTCGTTAAAGGTAAACCAGTGCTTGACCTCGGTGAACTCGGCAAAGCAGAACTTGGCGTACTCGACAAAGGCGTCGATCGTCGTGCGCGTCAGGAAGCCCTCGCCGCCGTTCTGGTAAAAGGCCTCGGGCGTATCGAAGTGATCGAGCGTGACATAGGGGATAACGCCGGCTTTGTTGCAGGTGGCGAAAAGCTCGTGATAGAAAGCGACGCCCTCGGGGTTAATCTCGCCGGTGCCACTGGGGAAGATACGGCTCCAAGCGATGGAGACGCGAATACCGTTGATGCCGAAGCGCTGGCACAGGTCAATATCGACCGGATACTTGTTGTAGAAATCGCTTGCGGGGTCGGGGGAGAAGCGACCCTGGGCAGCCAGGAAATCGTCCCAGGGCACTTTGCCCTTACCGTGCGTGCGGGTCTCGCCCTCAACCTGGTAAGCGGCGGTGGCGCCGCCAAACACAAAGCCGTCGGGGAACTGCATGGGGTTGGTCATGAGTCATCCTTTCTGTGGGATTCGAATAGGGAGAGGTGCCCGAACAGGGGATCCGGGCACCAACAGAGGGAGGAGCTAGTCGAGGTTCTCGCGGAGCCACTTGATGGCGCCGGCGGGGTCGCGGGTAAGGTCGATATATTCCTTGCCGCGGGGAGCGAGCAACTTAATGCCCAGACGATCGGTGTCGGCCTTCATGTCGTTGTAGTAGCTACGAACCTGCGGGGCGAGCACGATAACGTCGTACTGATCCATGATGGCAGTGTGCTGGCCATAGGCGCCTGCGGAAGAAGCGATGTTCTCTCCGGTCTGCGCAGCACCTTCCTTGATGGCGTTGGCAAGCATGGCAGAGGTGCCGGCGCCGGCGCACAGTACGAGGACCTTCAGACCGTCGACATCCTTCTTGGTGGATGCTTCGGAAGTGGGCTCGGACTGGTCGGTAACAGGCTTGCTGTCGGCGTCGGCAACGGTCGTCTCGACGGAAGCGGTGGCCTGCTCGACAGCGGGCGCAGGGGTGCTGGCGGCGATGGTGGCAGCACCATCGGACTCGAGACCCAGCTCGGCGGCGCGCTCGGCCTCCTGGTCGCAGAGCAGCTTATCGTATGCCTTCAAGAACGGCAGGTAGATGATGGCGTCCAGCAAGATGATGATTGCAACAAATACCAGGGCGATAAGCTGGAAGTTCGTGGTGATGAAGATGCCGATGGGGGCAGGGGTAGCCCAAGGCACCACGAAGGAGAAGCCGTTCATGCCCACGTTATCGATAAAGAACTTGGCAACACTCACGTTGACGCAGCCGGCGGCAACAAAGGGGACGAGCATGTAGGGGTTAAGGATCATCGGCGCGCCAAAGAGCAGCGGTTCGTTGACGGCGAAGGCAACAGGAACAATCGAGGCCTTACCGACGGCTTTGAGCTGCTTGGACTTCATAAAGAGAATCAGCAGAAGCGGCACGATGAACGTGGCGCCGGTGCCGCCGAACTCACCCACGAGCGACATGTTAAAGGTGAGGGAGTGGGCGGGGTGACCACCGGCCAGCAGAACCTGCAGGTTCTCGGCCTGGTTGGCAAGACGGATGGGGTCGATGCCCGGCTGGACGATCGAGGGGCCGTGGACGCCGATGAACCAGAAGAACGCGGTGGCTGCCTGGATAAGGATAAGGCCAGGATAGGTTTCTGCAGCGGTAAAGAGCGGGGAGAGCAGCTTGATAAGCAGCTCGGAGAACGGGACGCCCATGAGGTTACGCACGACGACATCGATGATGCCGCAGATGATGACGGCGCCGCCAAAGGGGATGATGTCGCGGAAGTTCTGAGCGATGGCGCCCGGGACCTCCTTGGGCAGCTTAATGGTCAGATCGCGCGAGACGCAGAACTTATAGACCCACACGGTAATGAACGCGGCGATATAGGCCGAGAACAGACCGCGCGTACCCATGCTGGTGCAATCGAAGACCGAAAGTTCGGAGCCGTTGAACTTGGTGGTGAACTGCGTAACAGCGAGCAGCAGCATGCTGCACTGGGCGGCCACCATGGTGGAGCCGTCGTTGAGCACTTTGCCGGCGGGCATGCGACGGTTCATGGAAGCCGTAAAGTTCTTGGCAGTGGTGCCGGCAACCATGATGCCCATGACGCCCATGGTGAAGTTGTACAGCTTATTGCACCAGTCGATGAGCGGCTGGGGCAGCGTGATGCCAACTACGCCAGGAAGGGTGGCGATCAACAGAAAGATCGAAGAGGTGAGGACGATGGGCATGCACCCAAGGAATCCGTCCTTAATGGCCTGGAGGTAGATGTTCCTCGAGATCTTCTCAAAGAACGGCTGATGCTTTTCGAGCATCTTTACGATGGCGTCCATAGAGCTCCTTTGCTGCTCGATGCGCGATGCATGTGGATGGAACTGGTCGTCGATGGATGGTCAGGACTGCCCGGAAACCTTCCTGCTTAAGGAAGGCATTGCGAAATGACAACGTTGTCATTTCGTTAATGACAACGTAAGACATTTTTGGAAGAGCAACAAGGATATACGGGTGAGCGGTCGATATTGTTCGGTAAACGGTTGATTTATCAGTCAGGCAGGTAGTGTATGCTAGAACGCAAAAAACAAGCGATGCAAAACCGACTGGAGAAGTAGTGGCAACGATGGACAAGAAAAACGTCTCGATGAACGATGTGGCAGTTGCCGCGGGCGTTTCTCTTAAGACGGTGTCGCGCGTGATCAACGAGCCCGATAGCGTGCGCGAGTCGACGCGCGATAGGGTCCATGCCGCCATGGAGGCGCTTGGGTTCCGGGCGAACTTTGCCGCGCGTTCACTCAAGTTGGGCCGTTACGGGTGCATCGGCGTGGTGCTGTTCCACTTGTCGGGCGGCAACGTGGACATGATCGACGGTATCGCCGATGCCGCCGAAGAGCGAGGCTTTGCGCTCACGATGATCAAAAAGCGGGCGGGGGAGAAGATGACCCTTGCCGAAGCGGCACGTAGGATGTCGCAGCTTCCCGTCGACGGCATGATTTTCAACCTGCGTCAGATGGTCGATGACTTTGATACCTTTGAGGCGCCGAAAGACCTCAAGACGGTGATTATTACGCCGATGGAGCATCCTACCTGCTCCACCGTCAGTGACGACCAAGAGGACGGCGCGCGCATGGCGTGCGAGTACTTCTTGAATCGCGGGCACAAGAACGTGTACTTCGTCTCTGGTAAGAAAGAGTCGCTGTCGAGCCAGTGCCGTATGAAAGGTTGGCGTGCGGCACTCGAGGCGCGTGGCATTGAGCCGCCCGAGCCTCTGCAAGGCGATTGGAATGCGGATAGTGGCTATGCCGCGGGCCTTGTGCTTGCCGCTAAACCCGATTGCACGGCGGTCCTCGCTGCTAACGACTGCATGGCAAACGGCGTGATGATGGCTCTACGTGACAAGGGTCTGAGTGTGCCCGATGATGTGTCCGTGATCGGCTTCGATGACGAGCTCTACAAGACGATTCCCAACTCGATTCTGACGTCGGTGAAGTTTCGCCACCGCGAGCTGGGCATCCGTGCGCTTAACGAGGTCGTCGCAGGCCTGGAAGCCCCGAGCTCCAGAAGCCGTACGCTCGTCTCGGGCGTGTTGGTCGAACGTTCCAGCGTGAAAGACCTACGGGCGTAGACGTGCTCGGCTCGTTCATCTTAATCTGTAACAGTTAGGACCGAAAATCCCTGCTAGATGTTACAGATTGAGATCTTTCGGCTCGGCTTATTCCGTTTGTCTCGATCTATAACAGGTGGGAGCGAAATAACCCGCTAGTTGTTACAGATTTAGATTGAGGGAACTGCCCCCGTGCATTCATCTCGATCTGTAACAACTAGACGCCCAAAACCGGTTTTAGTGTTACAGATTTAGACAATTCGGTCCGGCCCACCCTGTTTATCTCTATCTGTAACAGTTAGGACCCAAAGACTCGGCTAGATGTTACAGATCGAGACAAACGGCTCCTGACCAGCCCAAAAACAAAAAGACCGGGGGCGGCGCGCCGTGTGACGTGTCGCCCCCGGCTGAGAAATGGGGACAGGTTATGTGGGCAGACAACCCCGCAAGCCGCTAGTCCAGACGACGGGTCTGCGCTACGTGCTTATACCAGTAGGCGCTTGCCTTGGGCGTGCGCTTCTGGGTCTCAAAGTCAACGTAGAAGAAGCCATAGCGCTTGTTGTATCCGTTGGTCCAGGAGAACTGATCTTGCAGGCTCCACAGGAAGTAGCCGCCCACGTTGACGCCCACCTCCATGGCCTTGAGCAGCCAGCGCAGGTGCTGCTCGATGTAGTCGATGCGCGGCTGGTCGTCCACAAAGCCGTCTTTGTAGGGGTCCTTGTAGCCCATGCCGTTTTCGGTAATGAAGATCTGCTTGTAGTTGGGATAGCGCTGCTTAATGTAGACGAGCAGGTCGAACAGGCCCTCGGGATAGATGATCCAGTCCCAGTCGGTGGTGGGGATGCCGGGCTTGTTCACGTGCTCGCCAATGCCCTTGACGCGCCAGCGGCCGGTACCCTTCTCGCCCGTACCGTTGTGGTGCAGGTCGTTCTCGCCGTCGTAAGCCTTGAGGAAGCGGCACTGGTAGTTGTTAACGCCCAGGTAGTCGTTGTAGAGCGCGGCCTCGCGCATGATTTTCAGATCCTCGTCCGGGATCTCGATGGTGCCGCCCGAGATGGCCGCCAGGCGGTTGGCGCACTCGAGGGTGTCGGGCGCGTAGTCGCCGCGGAAGGTGGCGTCGAGCAAGAACTGGTTCTGCAGCACGTGCTCGTTATTGGCGGCCTTGATGTCGGCGGGGTCGTTCTCGTTGAGCGGATACTTAAACTCCAGCGACTGGATGACGCCGATCTTGCCCTTAAAGCCGCCGTTGTGGAAGGCCAGCACGGCCTTGGCGTGGGCGAGCATCATGTTGTGCTCGCACTGGAAGGCCTCGGCAAGATGCGCCTTGACGCCGCCGGGGAAGGTGCCCTCGATGTAGGTGTTGGAGGCGTCCGCCCAGATCTCGTTAAAGGTGAACCAATAGGTCACCTGGTCGGCGTACTCCTGAAAGCAGAAGGTGGCAAAGTCCACAAAGGCGTCGATGGTCTCGCGGTTGAGGAAATCGCCCTTCTCAAAGAGGGGCAGCGGCGTGTCAAAGTGATGCAGCGTGACGAACGGCTCAACATGGTGCTTATGGCATTCGGCGAAGAGGTCGTGGTAGAACTGGACGCCCTCGGGGTTGATCTCGCCGGTGCCGTTGGGGAAGATGCGGCTCCAGGCGATGGAGAGGCGGATGCCGTTGATGCCAAACTCCTCGCACAGTTCCAGGTCGACGGGGTACTGGTTGTAGAAGTCCGAAGCGGGATCGGGGGAAAAGCGCCCCTGGGCCTCCAGGAAGTCGTCCCAGGCAACCTTGCCCTTACCGTGAGTGCGGGTCTCGCCCTCTACCTGGTAGGCAGCAGTGGCGCCGCCAAAGACAAAGTTCTCGGGAAACTGTGCAGGCGGATTGGTGACGCTAGCAGGGTTAACGGACATGATGATCCAATCGTCTAAATCGAAGGGCCAGCCGGTCTTGGATGGTCGGCTGGCCCTGAGCGTTACTTACTTCGAGAGTTGCTCGCTTACGAAGGCGAGAGACTCGTCGCCGTTCTGGGAGAGCTCGATGTACTGCTTACCGCGGCAGGCGACGCACTTGTTGCCCACGCGCTCGCAGTCCTTCTGCAGGTCGGCCAAGTAGCTGGCAGCCTGCGGGGCCAGGACGACCAGATCGAAGTCGGGGAGCATATCGACGTGGTTGCCATAGGCCTCGGCAGCGGTCTCGAGGTTAATGCCGCGCTCTTTGGCGGCCTTGGACAGCGCGTTGGCGAGCAGGCCCGAGGTTCCGCCGCCCTGGCAGAGCACGAGCACGCGCTTGCCGTTGAGGTCGCTGGTGGACGTAGCCTCGGTGGCGACAGCGGCGGGAGCGTCGGCCTTCACGGCCTCGGCAGCGGCGCCGGCGGCAACGCTCTTGGCGTCGGCCTTGCCCTGGAAGGCATCGTTGAGCTTGGCGGCCTTCTCGGCGTTCTTGGCGGCGAGCTCCTCCTGGGAGATCTCGGCCTCCTCGGTGCACTTCTGGGCGTCATAGGCACGGAAGAACGGGTAGTACAGGGCAAAGTCGACGACCAGGATAAGGGCGAGCATCACAAAGGCGAGCGGCTGGAAGCCCAGGCCCATGATGGTGCCGATGGGGCCGGGGACGGTCCAGGGCAGGGTATACATAAAGCCGTTCATGCCCAAGAAATCGATAAAGATCTTGAGGATCCAGATGTTGGCGATCGGGGCAAAGACAAACGGGACAAAGAAGACGGGGTTGAGCACGATGGGCGCGGCGAACAGCAGCGGTTCGTTGACAGCGAAGCACACGGGGACGATGGCTGCCTTACCGACAGCGCGCATCTCCTGGGACTTGGCCAGGAAGCAGAACATAAAGACCAGGACGAGCGTGGCGCCGGTGCCGCCCATGCAGACGACGAAGTACTGGGCACCCTGGGTCAGAACGGCGGAGGCGTGCTCGCCGGCCTGGAATGCAGCCAGGTTGTCGGTCATGTTGGCAACGAGGGCGGCGGCGATGGCGGGCTCGACGATCGAGGGGCCGTGGACGCCGACGAACCAGAAGAGGCTCATGGCGCCGTAGATGACAGCGAGGCCGAGGTAGCCGTCGGCGGCGGTGAACAGGGGCTGGAACACCTGGATGACGCCCTGGGCAAAGCAGAAGCCAAAGGCAGCGCGGAAGACGATGTCAAAGACCCAAAAGACGGTGATGCAGACGGAGAAGGGGATGATGTCCTTAAAGGTCTGCGAGATGTTAGGCGGAACCTGCTCGGGCATCTTGACGGTGATGTTGCGCTTAATGAAGAACTTGTAGATGATGCCGGTTACAAACGCAGCGATGAAGGCGGTCAGCAGGCCCTTGGAACCAAGATAGGTGGTGTTGAAGCCGCTGGCGGCGTCCGTGGCGATCGTGTCGCTCGAAAGGAGCAAGAAGCCGATGATGGCCGCGCACATGCACGAGATAAAGTTGATCTGGTTATTCTTGGGCAGATCGCGGTTCTGGGCGTCCGCGAAGTGCTTGGCCGTGGTGGCGGCGCAGGCGATTGCCAGGATGCCCATGGAGTAGTTGTAGCACTTCCACAGGGCGTTGTTGATGTCATCGGGCCAATAGAAACCCCAGATGTTGGGGACCGAGGCTACCAGGCAGAAGATGGACGAGAAGATGATGATGGGGATGACGGAGATAAAGCCGTCGCGGATCGCCTTGAGATACTTGTTGCGGGCGATCGCGTTGAAAAAGGGCTGGCCCTTTTCGATGATGGCGATGAGTTGCTCCATGCAATGCTCCTAAGAGTCGGTGGGTTAGCAACGATGACAGCTTTTGGCGTTCGGTTGCCAAAATGGTGACGTTGCCATTTTGCGACACAAAAAAAGACGCGAACCGGTGGTTCCTGTGCCTGCGAACCATCGATTCCTTAGGCGTAAACGTTTGAGCCGCCCGGTGGCTTTGTGTTTGCGCAATGGCAACGTTAACATTTGGGCGACAAAAGCCGTTCGGGGAAGCAAGATTGTCGGTGAACGGTAGGTTTTGGGTGGTAAACGTATTGTGGGGGAGGTGTTGGATATACTTGAAGGCGTTCATTTGACTGCGTAGGGTGCCGCCAATGGCATCGTTGACATAGAAAGATCGACCTATGGCCGCTGTTAAAAAATCGGTTTCCGTTAAGGACGTGGCGCGCCTCGCGGGCGTCTCGGAGCAGACGGTCTCGCGCACCGTGCACGATTCGCCCAGCGTGCGCCCCGAGACCAAGGAGCGCGTGCGTGCCGCCATGCGCGAGCTGGGGTATCGCCCCAATTTTGCCGGCCGATCGCTGCGCCGCGGCAAGTTTAAGACCGTCGGCGTCGCCATGTTCAACATTACCGGCACCGGCAACCTCGACCGTATGGAGGGCTTTGCCGCCGCCGCCGACAAGCACGGCTATGCCATCACCCTTACTAAAGTAGATGGACATCCCTATACCCTCGAGAGCGCATCGTCGCGCATGAGCGCGCTGCCGGTGGACGGCATGGTCGTGATCATGAACCGCATGCCGGCGGACTTTGGCTCCTTCGAGCCACTGCCCGGTATGCAGACGGTGCTCGTTACTATGCTGGAGCACCCGCTGTGCTCGACGGTTGATAACGATCAGTTCGATTGCTCGCACCAGGTTGTCGAGTACTTGCTGGGGCAGGGGCACAAGACCGTGCACTTTATCTCGTGCCCCGAGCGCTCGCTTTCGGGCATGCAACGCGAGGAGGGCTGGCGTGAGACATTGCGCGCGCATGGTATTGAGCCGCCGCGACTCGTCCGTGGCGATTGGACGGCACAGAGCGGGTATGCTGCCGGTCAGGTTCTGGCGGACGATCCGACCTGTACGGCCATTTATGCTTCTAACGACGCCATGGCCTACGGCTGCATTCGCGGGCTCGAATCGCGCGGAAAGCGCGTGCCCGAGGACGTGAGCGTAGTGGGTGTTGATGACAGCCTGGGCGATATCGTGCCCGACCGTCACCTGACCACGGTGCGCTTTGACAACAAGCGCGTCGGCATGTGGGCTGTCGACAAGATTGCCGGCGCCGAGGGGGGCGCGTCTGGCGTGGAGCACATGCTGATCCCCGGTGTGCTCGTAGAGGGCGATACGGTGCGCGATTTGCGTTAGGGTGCGGTCCTGTTTGGGTTGCCACTAATTGTGTTCGATATTGTTCGTATTGATTTAAAAACCGTTCACGGGAGAAAATCGACCGTTCATAGCTCGAAATTGCGTTTTGCATTGTTCTGTTTTGTTTGAATGTTAATGTTTCTGTCATACACAGCGCAGCGCGTATGCCCGGACGCGATGCTCTCCATTGGTTCATATGTGAAAGGAACGCAACATGGCAACCAAAGAAGAAATCTCGATGGTTGGATTCGAGATCGTCGCATACGCGGGTGACGCCCAGACCGATCTGCTTGCAGCGCTCGATGCTGCTCGCGAGGGTGATTTTGAGAAGGCCGAACAGCTGCACAAGGACGCCAGCGATGCACTCATTGGCGCCCACGACACGCAGACCAAGCTGCTTTCGCAGGAGGCCGGCGGCGGCGAGATGGAGATGACCTTCATCATGGCTCACGCTCAGGACACTCTCATGACCACTATGATCCTGGAGAAGCAGACCCGCTTTACCATCGATGCCTACAAGCGCATCGCTGAGCTCGAGGCCAAGCTCGCCTAACGAACCCTCACAACCAAGCCCCCTTCCAAAAGCCCTGCCGCTACCCTGCGACAGGGCTTTTTCTGTTCTCCTCCAAGTTGCGGTGAAATAAGGACTGAATAGGGGCCGGCGGGCGCAAAACAATCCCTATTCCACCGCAACTCATCCGGAGATAGTCATTGGGGACGTTCTTAAACGACTGGGCATTGGGGACAGTCTTAGTGCGCTCCGTTCGTCTTGCCGTTCGGTTTTTCGATGGGTGGGTATACTTTCCACCGCAATACAGGCCGGAATGAGGAGGTATCCAAATGCCGGACAACGGATCAATTCAAAAAAGAGACGCGTATGAGATGGCTCATGGGCGTCCTGTCCAGATAACCGAGCATACGACGGTTACCGAGCTGCAGCCCAGCCTGTCCGATGTCGTGTGCGCAAACAAAAAGCTGCAGATTGGCTTTATCGTTGCGCTCGTGGTGCTGGCGCTGCTGTCGGGCTTTGTAGCTCGTCCGCATTTTGCCGATACCAAGACTTGGGACTCCACCATCGAGGTTATCGACCAAAAGAAAGGTAACGTACTGGCGCTCACGACCTCGTGCGTGGCGCTGTCTGCGGGCATTACCGCGCTGCCGGGCGATACGGGAACGCCGGTTGCCGAGCAGCTCGCGCAGCTTTCAGGCAACTTGGGCATCGTGCTTGCCGTGCTCTATCTCGAGAAATATTTGCTGACTATTTTGTGGTCGGTTGGCCTAGGCATCTTAATCCCGTTTGCGTTGGTGCTCTTTGCGGTGTCGCTCGGCATTCACGGGCGCTGGAGTACGAGCGCCGTCCTGCGCCGCGTGGCGACTCGCGTGCTGGTGGTTGCCATGATCGGCATGGCGTTGGTGCCTGCAAGCGTATGGGTGTCGCAAAAGGTCGACGAAACGTATCGAGTGAGCATCGAGGCAGCCGAGCAAAAGGCGGCCGACGCTGCGAGTGCGGCAGATAGCGACAGCTCCAAAGCAAGCAAGAAAAAGACCGAGTCCACAGAGTCCAAGAGCGTGCTTGAGCAGCTTGCCGACGGTGCCTCGGGTCTCGTCACGTCGGTGACCAGTGGCGCCAAGCAGATGACCGATGAAATTGTGCAGCAGGTGACCGATCTGATCGAAGGCGTCATCGTGATGATCGTGACCTCGTGCGTGATCCCATTGCTGGTGCTCGCGGTGTTTTTGTGGCTGGGGCACACGCTGCTGGGGATTGATATTTCCGGCCCGGCGAACTATTTGACGGGCCGCTTTCTGAGTGCTCCGTCCAAGCACGCCAAAAAGGGTGGGCAGTTCGAGTAACTTAAACAACTGTATATACCGAGGCATACCGCCGAAGGGCGGCCGAGATGCGTTCTCGGCCGCCCTTTTTGTTTGTTGAATACGTGGTAAGCCGGGCCTTCCCTGAGCCTAAACGGTCGCCAATCATCCGCGAACGGTATTTGTTCAAAAAAGAACAAAGATAAACAAATAGTTATTGCAGTAAATGTTTGAATGTGTTCAAATAAACATGAACAGTGAAGAACCGCACATTCAGATGCCCGGACCTGAACGCGATTCAACACTTCCAAACAGAAACTACGCACCTGCGTATCTCTCAAGGAGGATGTCATGAGGGTTGTAATCGCTTCCGATGCCGACGGTATGTCGATGAAGGAGTCCATCAAGGAGATGCTCATCGCCGACGGTCACGAGGTCGTCGACTATTCCGAGACCCCTGCCGCGGACTTTGTCGATTCCGCGACCGCCGTTGCCAAGGACCTGCTGGAGCACAAGGATTCCCAGGGCTTCGCATTCGATAAGTACGGCGTCGGCTCCTATATGGCCGCCGTCAAGATCAAGGGCATGGTCGTCGCCAACATTTCCGACGAGCGTTCCGCCTACATGACCCGCGAGCACAACGGCTCGCGCATGGTCACCATGGGCCCGGGCGTTGTGGGCACCGAGGTCGCCAAGAAGATCGCCCGCGAGTTCCTGCGCGCCCAGTACGCCGGCGGCCGTCACCAGATCCGTGTCGACATGCTCAACAAGATGGCCTAACGAGAGCCACCGAGAACTCGAACTTCTACCTCAACTTGTGAATTCAGACGAAAGGACGTTCTGATGAAGAAGACCATCGCAATCGGTTGCGACCATATCGTTACGGACGAGAAGATCTATCTGGCCGACCGCCTGGAGCAGGCTGGCTACAAAGTGCTCGACTGCGGCACCTACAGCCACACCCGTACGCACTATCCCATCTACGGTAAGGCCGTGGGCGAGGCTGTTGCCAGCGGCAAGGCCGACTTTGGCGTGGCCCTGTGCGGCACCGGCATCGGCATCACCAACGCCGTCAACAAGGTTCCCGGCGCCCGCTGCGCCCTGGTCCGCGACATGACCTCTGCCCTGTATGCCCGTCGCGAGCTCAACGCTAACATCGTGGGCTTTGGCGGCAAGATTACCGGCGAGTTCCTGATGGCCGATATCATGCTTGCCTTCCTGGAGGAGCCCTACGAGAAGACCCCCGAGCACGATGCCCTGATCGCCAAGATCGATGCCTGCAATAAGGCCGACGCCGAGGCTCAGGCTGACCCGCACTTCTTTGACGAGTTCCTCGAGAAGTGGGACCGCGGCGAGTATCACGACTAGCGGGTATCCGGCGAAATTTACTAGTCCGTTGACGGCTCGCGTTTCTGTGAGGGGGCGCGGGCCGGTTTTCTATCAGCCCCACTGACTCGGCGGGCTGTCGTACGAAAGGGAAGGCTCCTATGGAGTTTGTTCTTGATAACGGTTCTGTTCGCGTGGCACTGAGCACGGCTGGCGGATCGTTCACTTCGATTAAAGCCAACGGTCGCGAGTACCTGTGGCAGGGCGATCCTTCGGTCTGGTCGGGTCAGGCACCCATTTGCTTCCCGATCTGCGGCGGCCTTCGTGACGGTCGCGCAATGACCATGGGCGGCCGCGAGGTCAAGCTCGCCCGCCACGGCTTTGCGCGCAAGCAGGAGTGGAAGCTCGAGGAGCAGGGCGACAGCATGGTTGCGCTGAGCCTAAGCTCTGCCGACCATGCCGAGTTGCTCGAGCAGTACCCGTATCCGTTTAAGATCGTTGCTCGTTACACGATCGATTCGGAAAAGGTAGCCGTGTCGTACGAGGTGACCAATGAGGGCACCGAGGACATGCCGTTTTTTGTGGGTGGCCACCCTGGCTTTAAGTGTCCGCTCGACGAGGGCGAGTCCTACAGCGATTACGAGCTTCGTTTTGATCAGCGTGAGGCCGCCGAGCTCTGCACTGCCGTTCCCTCGACGGGTCTGATTGATGTTGAGCACCGCAGCAAGAACCCCATGATCGGCCAGAACCTGCCACTGACCCACGAACTCTTCGACTTCGCGGAGACCATCTTTGACGTGCTCGAGAGCCGCGTGGTTACGCTGACCAAGAAAACCGAGGACAAGGGCGTGCGCCTGACATTCCCCGATATGCCGTACCTGATTGTGTGGAGCAAGCCCGAGGGCGACTTTGTGGCCGTGGAGCCGTGGGGTGGTCTGTCTACCTGCTCCGACGAGGACGATATTCTGGAGCACAAGCGTGGCTGTCTGGTTGCCAAGCCGGGGGAGACCGTCACCCGCGGCTTTGAGATCGAGATCCTTTAACGAGCTATCGTATGTTTGGGGCCGCGCGTGTCGTGCCCCGGAAACAGGAGTTCAACATGATTCTGACCGTTACCATGAACCCGTCGATCGATACGCGCTATCAGCTCGACAAGCTGATTATCGACGACGTTAACCGCGTGACGCCCGAAAAGACTGCCGGCGGCAAGGGTCTCAACGTGAGCCGTGTGCTGCTGCAGTTGGGCGACGATGTGCTCGCGACCGGTCTGCTCGGCGGCCACATGGGTGCCTATATGGCCGAGCTTATGGATGCCGACGGCGTCAAGAACGACTTTGTGCCCATCGCCGGCGAGACGCGCATTTGCCTGAATATTCTGCACGAGGGTAATCAGACCGAGCTGCTGGAGAGCGGCCCGCAGATTGCCCCGGCCGAGCTTGAGGCCTTTACGGCCAAGTTCGCCGAGCTTGCAGCGAAGGCTGACGTCGTGACGCTTTCGGGCTCGCTGCCGCGTGGCGTCGATGCCGGCTACTATGCCGAGCTTGTCAAGATCGCCGAGGAGGCGGGCGCCAAGGTGCTGCTCGACACCTCGGGTGCATCGCTGGAGGCCGCGCTGGAGTCCGACGCTAAGCCTGAGCTCGTAAAGCCCAACCTGACCGAGATTAACGGCCTGCTGGGTACGTCCTTTACGACCGATGATGTCGATGCCCTGCGCGAGGCGCTTGCCGCCGATGACCGCTTTGCCGGTATTCCCTGGGTTGTCGTTTCGATGGGTGCTGCCGGTTCGGTGGGCTTTCATGAGGGTCGCGCGTTCCGCGCCAAGACGCCCGCGATTGCGGCTGTGAACGCGACGGGTTCCGGCGACTCGACCATCGCCGGCTTTGCGCATGCTATTGCTGCTGGTGCCGACGACGTCACGGTGCTCAAGACCGCCAATACCTGTGGCAAGCTCAACGCCATGGATCCCAAGACCGGGCATTTGGTTATGGAGAAATGGGACGAGGTCTACAACAGCGTTGTCGTGACTGAACTGTAGGGTTGGCGTTTTATCAAACGCCGTAACGGCTCGACGTTGCAAACGCCCCTAAGCGGCAATCTGACGTTCAATCGTCGGGCATGACCAGAAGGTCAATGCCCTTCTCTTTCACGTCACCTTGCTCGCTTAGGGGCGTTTTCGCTGACAATGCCAAGGCAACGCCGATGTCTTGGCCGCAAGTAGTCATTGGGGACGTTCTTGTTTGACTAGTCGTTTAAGAACGTCCCCAATGACTAGCCAATAAAACGGCGCCCGTCGGCGATGTTGCCGGCGGGCGCCGTTGTCTTGAAGACGAAATGATCCGTTTTCCTCCGTCCCTAAGGGATCATTACAGTGAGTCGATAAAGCGCTGCTGGGCGGCGCGGCCGGCCTCGTCCCACTTAAAGACGCCGGCGTTGTCGAGCACGTGGCCAAACACCACGCCGACCTCCTCGTGCAGGATATCGATGGCGTTGTCCGCCGTAAGCTCGTCGGCGCGGCGGGCAAAAACATCTTCGGCCCATGCGGCGTGGCTGCGGCAAAGGTCGTCGCCCTCGAGCGCGCTGGCAAGGTCGTAGCCGGCATCGGCTTTGGCCGCTAGCAGGTGCTCGCGGACAGCGCCGAGCTCGGGAACCAAGCGCGGCGGCAAAATGGCCAGGCCCATGACTTCGATCAGGCCGATGTTCTCCTTTTTAATATGGTGATACTCGGCATGCGGGTGGAACACGCCCAGCGGATGCTCGTCGGTCGTGATATTGCAGCGAAGCGCCAAGTAGGCCTCGTAGATCTCGCCGCCGGCGTTGCCGCGGGAGTCGACGCGGCGGATGACGGGCGTCACGGTGTTGTGCGCCATGCCATCGGCTGTGTGCGCGATGACGCCCACCGACTCATCGGTCCACTCGCGCCATGCCAGGATAATCTTCTCAGCAGCATCGAGCAACTGGGCGCGGTCGTGCGAACGCAGTCGTAGCACCGAAAGCGGCCACTGCAGCACAGTACCGCTGACCTGGTCAAAACCGGGCACGCTAAACTGCGAGACCTCGGCGGCGTGCATCATGGGGAACTCGTGCGCGCCACCCTGGAAATGGTCGTGCGACAGAATCGAGCCGCCCACGATGGGCAGGTCGGCATTGGAGCCGATAAAGTAGTGCGGGAACAGGTCCACAAAGTCGAGCAAACAGGAGAGGCTCTTGCGGTCCACGTGCATCGGACGATGCTCGGAGCTCATGGCAATGCAATGCTCGTTAAAGTACGCGTACGGGCTGTACTGGAAGCCCCAGCGCTCGCCGTTGAGCTGGATGGGGATAATGCGCAGGTTCTGACGGGCGGGGTGGGCGCCGCCGTCGGCTGTGGCAGAACGTCCCGGATAGCCCTCGTTTTCGATACAGAGCTGGCAGGCGGGATACTTCTCGCCCGTGTTCTTGGCTGCACCTGCCGCGGCGATATCGCGCGGGTCCTTCTCAGGTTTGGACAGGTTGATGGTGATCTCCAGGTCGCCCCAGTTGGTGGAAGTGCTCCACTTGATGTTGCGCGCGATGGCGGCGCGGCGCACGTAACCGGCGTCACAGCACAGGCCGTAGAACCAGTCGGTCGCGGCACGAGGCTCGTTGACGCCCATACGTCCGTTGAACTCCTCGTTTACAACCGAAGGCCTCGGCATGAGCGCGCCCATGATGCGCATGGCGATGCGGTCGCGGCCCGACGCCGTGTCCTCGGCAGCACCGTTGGCAACGGCGGCCTCGGAAAGCACGGCAAGTGTGCCCTCCAGGTCAAAGTTGGGGAGTGTATCGGGGTGCAAGAGCGAAATCTTCTCGGTCTTGAGCGCCCAAGCCATGTCGAGTGCGGGACCCGTGGCGCCGATGCACTCCAAAATGGTGTTGTATGCCCAGATGCGATCGTCCTGGCCGATCATCGATCGGTGGATAGCGTACTCGATCAGGTTCTGCGCGGCCTCGCGCACGTCAGTCATTACAGCCATGCCGCGTAAGCCCCCTTGTCAGAGATGGCGTAGTGACGGGCAGAGCCCTCGCCCAGCCAGCTGTTCATCTTGGTGATGAAGGTGTCGACCAGATCGAGCGGTACGAAGGCCTGGATGGTACCGCCAAAGCCGCCGCCGTGAATACGAACGGCGCCACGGCCGTCGAGCACATGCTCGGCAAGAGCAAGCGCGTACATGGAAGGCTGCTCGGCACCCAGTTTGGCAACAACATTCTGCAGGTACATGGCGGAGCTGGCGCCGGACTCGCGCGTCAGGACCAGGAACTGGTCAATGTCGCCGGCGTTCAGGGCCGCCCAGCGCTTATCGACCAGGCCGTTCTCGTACCAGTAGTGAACGGCGCGCAGGCAGGCACGGTCGCCCAGCTTGGCGCGCAGCTCGGGGAGCTTGGCGTCAAAATCGGCAACGTTTACCTCGCACAGGCGTGTCTTGCCAAACTCGGCGGCGACGTCTTGCATTTCGCGCGGAACGGCGGCGTAGTCATCGGTGGCGGCCACGTGGTCGGCGCCGACCTTAACGAGCACGAGCGCATAGCCGTGATCCTCAAAGTTGAGCTCGAGCTTCTGGGTCTTAGGCTGAGCCTGATCCTCAAAGTCCATGTAAGCAAGGCCGCCCAGGCACACAGCGGCCTGGTCCATCAGACCGCAGGGCTTGCCGTAGTATTTGTTCTCGGTGCGCTGGCTCATCTGAGCGAGCGTGACGGGCTCAATGGCGGGCGCGCCCCAGAGCGTCTCCATGGCACGACCGTACGCGGCCTCGACGGCGGCAGAGCTGGAAAGGCCGCCACCCGAGGGGACGGAGCAGGTGAAGGCGAAGTCGAAGCCGTGGGGCTCAACGCCAAGGGCTGCAATTTCGTGGGCCATACCACGCACGAGGCTTGCGGACGCGCCCTTCTCGGACTCCTGAACATCCAGCGTGTCGAGTGCGATCTCAAACGTAGGATAGCCCTCGTCGGCGACGCGAATCTTGCTGGAGTCGGTTGCCACGGCGATGCCGTCGACGGCGACATCGAGCGAGCCGGCGATAACGTGACCGCCCTCGTGATCGGTGTGATTGCCGCTGATCTCGGAACGCCCGGGCGCGTGCACGTAGAGCACCTGGCGATCGCCGATGGGCCCAAACTCCTCCTCGAACAGCTTGGTGAGCGTGGCGAGTGTCTTTTCGTCGGGGGTGGTCATGGGAGTCCTTTCCTTGGCGCATACTGACGAGTTTTCCGTCGTAGTGAGTACGTTAACAATCTGAAGCGGCGTGAACTCAGCATCTACGATGCCGCACGTTACGGGCTATGTTAACGTACTCATAACACAACGCTTATCACTTTTTGAGAATCTGGTAATCGGTAGAAATTCAGCCGTGAACGGTATTGCCGTATGGACTTATAGAGCAGAAGAGTTGCGGATTGAAAAAGTAGAGTACGTTAACATGCGTCCGACGATAGCGGGCCTCGGCGCGGGGTGTATTTCTGCCCGGGCCGGCATGCACGCTATTCAGATCTCGCAACGGTGAAGGTGATCCTGTGGCAAGGCGCCCGTCCAACGATACAGGTACGCGTCCGGTCTCCATGGCCGACGTCGCCCGCGCTGCTGGCGTTTCGCAGCAGACGGTTTCGCGCGTCGCCAACGGCTTGCCCAACGTTAACGAGCAGACGCGCCAGCGCGTGCAGGCCGCTATGCAAGAGCTCGGCTTTCGTCCGAGTTATGCCGGTCGCTCGCTGCGCGACGGCCGCTACCATTCGGTCGGTCTGTGCGTCAACGATGTCACCAAGTTTGGCAACCTCTCAATGATCGACGGCATCGCCAGCGCTGCTCGCGAGCATAATTGCGCCATCACGCTGGTCGAGATGTCCAAGACCGAGGAGTTTTCGCTTGCCGAGGCCACGCGTCGTATGGCCGCGCTGCCTGTGGACGGCATCATTATCGGCATGAGCCGTATGGCGCCCGATTTTGAGACGTTTGATCCACTGCCGGGCATTGGCACGGTCATCGTTACCATGTACGCGCACCCGCGGGTGACCACGGTAGACTCCGATCATTACGGCTGCTCGCTCTTGCTTATGAATCACCTGTTTGAGCTGGGGCATGAGCAAATTCGCTATATTGGCGGCCCGTCGTTCTCGGTCGACGAGCAATTTCGTCGAGCCGGTTGGCAGGATGCGCTCGAGCGTAGGCACATTAAGCCGCAGACGCCGCTCGAGGGCGACTGGTCTGCCAACAGCGGTTACGAGGCCGGCAGATATCTGGCCGAGCACGACCGCACCATGACGGCGATTTACGCGGCAAACGACCAGATGGCAAACGGCGCAATTGCAGCGCTGCGCGATAGTGGCTTGCGCGTGCCCGAGGACGTGAGCGTGGTGGGCGTCGATGATTCGCTCGATGATTTTGTGGCACACAACGAGCTCACGACCGTGCGATTTGATCTACATCAGCGCGGACGCGAGGTATTCGAGCATGCGGTTCCCGAGGCGGGTACGGCGGGCAAAACCGTTGCCATTCGTATTCCCGGCCAGCTCATTATTCGACATAGCACGGCGATACCGCGCGCATAGTTTGCGCAGGTAAACGGCGATTTATCGTATTTCAATAACAATCGGTATGGATGCCGGCAGATAACAGCTGGGATACTGCCGAGTGTTATGATAGACGGGTTCTTTTGTCTATCTAGGAGGCTTTGCCTGATGGAGATCACCAAGGATATCCGCTACATCGGTGTCGACGATCACGACATTGACCTGTTCGAGGGCCAGTACGACGTGTCCGAGAACGGTATGGCATACAACAGCTACGTTATCTTGGGCGAAAAGATCGCTGTCGCCGATTCAGTCGATGGCGGTTTTGTCGACGAATGGCTCGGCAACCTCGAGGCCGCGCTCGATGGCCGTACGCCCGACTACCTGGTCGTCCATCACATGGAGCCCGATCACTCCGCCGGTATCGCCGCCTTTATGGAGCGCTATCCCCAGGCACAGATTGTGGCCAGCATGGGCGCCTTCCGCATGATGGTCAACTACTTTGGCACCGACTACCCCGAGCGTAAGATAGTCGTCAAAGAGGGCGACGTGCTCGACCTGGGTGGCCACAGCCTAACGTTTGTCTGCGCCCCCAACGTGCACTGGCCCGAGGTGATCTTCTCCTACGAGTCTACCGACAAGGTGCTCTTTAGTGCCGACGGCTTTGGCAAGTTCGGCGCCAACGACATCGAGGACCCGGAAGGCTGGGCCTGCGAGGCGCGCCGCTACTACTTTGGCATCGTCGGTAAGTTCGGCAAGTTCGTGCAGGCCGTGCTCAAGAAGGCCGCCGACCTGGACATTCAGATTATCTGTCCGCTCCACGGCCCCGTGCTGACCGAGAATCTGGGCTATTACCTCGACACCTACAACACCTGGTCGAGCTATCAGCCCGAGGACGAGGGCATCACGATCGCCTATGTGAGCGTGTATGGCCATCTGAAGGCTGCTGTTGAGGAGCTCGCTTCTGCGCTCGAGGCTCGCGGCCAGAAGGTTTCCGTTTTTGACCTGGCACGCGACGATATGGCCGAGGCCGTTGAGGATGCGTTCCGCTATGACCGTCTGGTGCTCGCCTCCATCACCTATCAGGGCGAGATCTTCCCGTTCATGAGCACCTTTATCCATACGCTTGCCGAGCACGCCTATCAGAACCGTACGGTGGCACTCGTCGAGGCCGGCTCTTGGGCGCCCACCGCTGCCAAGGTTATGACCAAGGAACTCGAGGGCATGAAGGACATCACTCTGGCGCAGAACAAGGTGACCGTGCTGGGTTCGCTCAACGACGCCTCGCGCGCTCAGATCGAGGCCCTCGCCGACGAGCTTTCCAAGTAGCGACACGTTCACTTTTGACGCTCAGCCATCACAACCACCACAAAGGGGACAGGCACCTTTGTGGTGGTTTTTGTTTAAGCGCCGGCGATGACGAGATTTGGGCGGGCGTCGTCGGCGGTCTCGGCGATTGAGGTGGCGACGGCGCCATCGGGATCACGGTCCATCACGATGGTGTCGACATCGGTCAGCTTGGCAAAGCGGTACATGCCGCGTCCGTTAACCTTGCTGGCGTCCATGAGGGCGACGCTTTGACGGGCGGCACCGACCATAGCCGCTTTGGTCTCGGCCATCTGCGGAAAGTCGGTCGTAAAGCCGCAGCCGGGAACAAAAGCTCCAGGGCACATGACGGCAAGGTCGGCGTGGACCATTTGGAGCGCCTGCATGGTAAGTGGGCCGTACAGATAGCGATGACCTTTGCGCAGTGCCCCGCCCAGCATGACGACATCGACCGAGGGCATGCTCTCGTCGATGTAATCGGCAATGGTAATGTCGGCCGTGATGACGGTGATGCCATCGTGCTGGTCGAGGAGCCGGACAAACTCGAGAGCGGTGGTGCCCGAGTCGACGAGCAGGGTGTCACCGTTGCCGACGAGTTCAATGGCGCTTTGTGCGATGGCCTGCTTGGCGGCAACATTGACGTTGATACGGCGATCCTGGGTGGATACGGTCAGTCGCTTCTGGAGCGACACAGCGCCACCATGCGTGCGGCGCAGCTTGCCGGACTCGGCGAGCGCGTCTAGGTCGGCACGGGCGGTAACGGAGGACACACCAAAGGTCTGGGCGATTTCTGCTACCTGCACCGAGGCATTATGCTCAAGCATCTCCATGATGGCGGCACGACGCTCATCGGCGAAGGCTCGGGTTGTTGCATGGGCCATAGCTGCTCCATCCTCAACTGAAATTTGCAGGAATTGTGTTGAGTCCATTTTCGTTCATTTTCTTTTTGAGTAAGAAAACGCCTTTCGATTACTTATCTTTTCTATAAAAGAAAGATGATTCGCTTGAAAACTGCAATGTCGTATAGAGGGATCCGGCGCGAATCCCTTCCGTTTGCTTTTCAAAAACGAGTGTCTTGACCTGTGTGCCGGTGATATCTCATACGTGCGACGCCGTCGATTTTCATACAATGAGCGCAGCAAAACGCAAGGTAAAACGCCTTGTGAACAACTACGCCCGATGTCCAGATGCGGGCGAGGGAGAGGAGCAAACGCTCATGGCACTTGTTACCACCGAAAAGATGCTCAAGGACGCTCAGGCCGGCCACTACGCCGTCGGCGCGTTCAACGTCGAGAACCTCGAGTTTGTTATGGCCGTTCTGGCCGCTGCCGAGGAGACCAAGTCCCCCGTCATCATGCAGACCACCCCGGGCACCATCAAGACCGCTGGTCTGGACTACTTCTACGGCATGGTCAAGGCTGCCGCCGAGCGCGCTTCCGTGCCCGTCGCTCTGCACCTCGATCACGGCGATGGCTATGACCGCTGCATGCAGGCTTTCCGCACGGGCTACACCTCTGTCATGATCGACGGTTCGCACGAGTCCTTCGAGGACAACATTGCCCTGACCAAGTCCGTCGCCGATGCTGGCCGCGCCATGGGCGTGCCCGTCGAGGCTGAGCTCGGTAAGGTTGGCGGCAAGGAGGACGACGGTCCCGCGGTTGAGGGCGAGAGCCCCTACACCGATCCGGCCGAGGCCAAGGAGTTCGTCGAGCGTACCGGCTGCACCTCCCTCGCAATTGGCGTTGGCACCAGCCACGGTGTGTACACGAGCGATCCGCACATCGAGCAGTCCGTGGTCAAGGCCATCCGCGACGCCGTCGACGTGCCGCTGGTTCTGCACGGCACCTCTGGTGTGCCCGATGAGCAAGTTGCCGAGGCTGTGAAGAACGGCATCTGCAAGGTTAACTACGCCACCGAGCTGCGTCAGGCCTACACCAAGGGCTTCATGGCCTACATGGCCGAGAACCCCGCCTGCTTCGATCCCAAGAAGCCGGCCAAGGAGGGCATGCGTGAGATCACCGAGCTGGTTAAGATCCGCATGACCAACCTCAACTCTGTGGGCAAAGCAGAGTAACAGCAAGGGTACTCCGACTCGCTACATATCCCGGGGAGGGACGAGGGCTTAGTTCCCCAATCGTCCTCGGGCATGCAAAAAGCCTCGCTGCGCACTTCGTGCGGCGAGGCTTTTTGCCCCCTGCGGAAAGATTGGGGAACTAAGCCCTCGTCTCTCCCAAGTTGACCTGCTCGAGGTCGTCGCCCTTGTGGCGTTAGGTCTGAAAATAATAAGAAGCCTTCGCGCTGCGGAATGATTTTGGAAACTAAGTACGGGACCCGCCCAAGCCGTCCTGCTCGATCGCCCTTGTGGCGTTAGTGTCGGAAAAATAAGACGTTGCTTTTTGCCCCCTGCGGAAAGATTGGGGAACTAAGCCCTCGTCCCTCCCAGGTTGACCTACTCGAGGTCGTCGCCCTTGTGGTGTTGGGGCTGAAAGGGTTAGGCTCGGGGGTTATTTGGTTGTTAGGGTTAGTAGGTCGTTGGGGGTTTTGAGGTTGTAGGTGGCGTTTGGGATGTCTTGGTGTGATCCCCATGCCGCTCTGGCAAAACTGACCCCTGCCGAAGTTGCGCATTGTTCGTCGTAGACGGTGTCGCCAACGTAGACGACGTTGCCAGGATTCGCGCCCGTACGCCGGAGATATTCGAGCATGGGTGCGGGTGCGGGTTTATGTTCGGTTGTGTCTTCGACAAGGATGATGCGCTCAAAATATTTATCGAAACCAAGGGGTGCAATTTCTTTTGCGTATTCGTCGCGCGCACGTGAGGAGACGATGCCAAGTTTGCAGCCGCTATCGGCGAGTGTTGCGATGACTTCAAGCAAACCTGGAAACACGCTGATGGTGCTTTTAAAGCTGGCGGCAACTTGGCACCAGCGATCCAACGTTGCCTGCGAGTAGATTCCGAGTTTCTCAAGGGCATCCTTGCCGGGTATGCCGAGGGCAAATTCAAGCTCGTGTCGGGGGAGCGTTTTGCCGGTCTCTTCTTGGACAATCTGGACAAGCGATGATAGAACGCTTTCTTCTGTATCTGCCAATGTCCCATCAACGTCAAATACGATATGGTCAAAGTGCTTCATATGATTGCTCCTCTCTGTTGTTTGCCTGCAAGTTTGATGCGGTGACAGAAGAAAGGCTAGCGGGATTTCTGCCTGGTGCTATCGAGATTCTGCCTCGCTGCTCGATAGCTCGAAGGAGTGCACCCCATTTGTTTTTTAAATACCTGGCCAAGATGGCTTGCTGTCGCAAAGCCGCATTGGCGCGCGACTGTCTGGACCGTTCGCGTGGTGTGTGCCAAAAGTTCGCAAGCACGGTTTACGCGGTATGCGCGCAGATATGCCGCCGGGGTCGTTCCTGCGCAAGCTTCGATAATGCGGTAACACTCTCTTTCGCTTACGCCGGCTGCAGATGCCATCTGGGGCACATCTATAGCGGCTGCATAGTTTGCGCGGATATAGTCCAGGATTGCCTTGAACTGTACGTCGCGGTTGGTCATCCAAGAGGCGTTGTCGGAGGAAAAGAGCGGTTCGGCCTTGGCGTAAATCTGAATCCAGAGCCCTGACAAGCTATTCCGAAGCGCCATCTCGTTCTGCGGCCGTTGAAGGTCGTGGTTAAAGGAACTCTTTAGCAAATCGATAAAGGACATATCGTCGGGGTTGGTGGGCGACCATTTGAGCACATCGACGCCTCGACATTGCAGCAAAGGATTGATATAGCGCTTTTGAAGGCGTCCCGCGGGATCGCCGAGCATCGACGGCTGAAAGATATGCAGCATTTGAATGGCTGGCGCCGAATTGGGCGATTGCAGCGTGCTGTGCAAAACGCCGCCGTTGATAAAGCCGGCGGACCCTTCCTCAAAGCGCACGTGTTCATGAGCCGCGCGCGTTCGATAGTCAATCGCTCCCTGCTCCATGTAGAAAAGCTCAACTTCGGAATGCCAGTGCCAGGGGACGGAATTGCCCGGATAGCGAGCGAATTCTGCGCGTTCGGCAATATAGGGCCAGTCTTCGGCGGTCTCGGGAAACGCTTCCTCGCGTCCTCCGCGGTGCAATTCTATGTGATCCATGTTTCGCATGGCATCAGTATAAAGCGCGATGGGCTTAGATTGCTCTTGCCTGTTCGGGGAACGCCTTGTCTAGGGATGCTTGGAGCTTTTCGAACGATGCTCGCAAGTTGAGTTCCTGGTCGGTTGAGCGTTTGGCTTTTGTGGTGGGGGAGTCGAGGAGACCGTCTCTTTGTGTCGGGGGGAAGGAGAAAAGGTCTGCATGTTTTAGGGATGGCTGCTGTGCTGCGTCATTGGAAGAATGCATGCTTATGCGGCCTCCTCGATGTCCACCAAAAGGTTGCGCACGGGGTGTGCTGCTAGGTCCCGTGCGTTGGCAGTATTATGCCGCGGCTGCTGCAAAGAAGCGCTAAAGAAAGGCTTAACCTGGTTTGATGTTACGATGAAACTGCAGGTCAGAGGTATCGAGTAACACTCTTGAAAGGTTTTGAGCTTAAGGGCTTTCTAAGGTTTGTGACGTGGATGTGGCTCGCCTGTGTGGGGCGTGTGGACGGCTCGCTCCTAGCGCTGCGGCTCTGCGGCGCGCACCTGCTCGATGACCTTTTCCATCGTGGCGTCGATGTGGTCTTTCTTGAGCTCGCATTCCCAGATGGTTATGGGTGTCCAACCCATTTGAGTGAGTGCTGCCACGGCAGCGCGGTCGCGCTCAACGTTGCGACGGAACTTTGCCTCCCAAAACTCAACGTTGCGCTTGGGCTGGCTAGGGTTGCACTTGGGGCAGCGGTGCCAAAAGCAGCCGTTGACAAAGATGGCGATCTTGCGCCCGGGAAAGGCGATGTCGGGCTTGCCGGGAACCTTCCATTCCAAGCGATAGCCCGTAAGGCCCGCAGCCCGTAGGCGCTGACGTACGAGCAGCTCGGGCTTGGTGTTGGCGCGCTTGTTGCCTTTCATGGACTTTTTTATAGCGGCGCGACGGCGCACGAGCTCACGCTCGTCGGCGGAGAGGTCCGAGGTATCGATGCCGTCCAGCAGGCCGGGCTTGGGACGCTTTTTGCTGCGGCGCTTAGGTGCGCGCTTGGGCTTGGAAGCGGGCTCGTCGGTCGTGGTGGCCTCGGCGTCGTTGGCAGTGCCGTTGGCCTCAAGCCGATCTTCCTTCAACTCAATCAGGGCATCAATGAGCCCCTTGTCGGCGGGCATCCATTCCACCGTGGCAAGCGAGGTGCGCGGAATCCAGCGGATATCGAGCTGGCGGTCGTGCTTCTGAGGCTCATCGGATTCATCGGCCAGCGAGCAGTAGTAGCACTCCATCGAGAGATGAAAATCGGGGTAGTCATACTCAACGGTGTAAAAATCGCGCAGGTTGGTGACTTTTACCTGCAGCTCTTCCATGAGCTCGCGGCGTACGGCGTCCTCGGGCGTCTCGCCGCGCATGAGCTTGCCACCGGGGAACTCCCAAAGTCCCTGCATGTCGCCGTAGCCGCGCTGCACGGCAAGCAGCTCGTCAGATCCATCCTTGCGAATGATCCCAGCGGCAACATGAACAGTCTTCAACAGGAGTCCTCTCTCAACATCAACACATGGCAGGGTAGCTACCCGTGCCTTACACAACGGTAAGGCAAGCGTAAGCCATATCGATGGTAGCCGACTCGTCTTCTTGCGACTATAGATGCCGTAGACTAATTGCAAGAAAGGACTCGGTATGCAAACCACGCACATGGCGACCCCGGTACTGGAGGTCGCGCATCTCGAAAAGGTATACGGAGCGCTGGGCAACGTGACCCGCGCGCTCAACGACGTCAGCTTTACTGTCAACCGCGGCGAATTTGTTGGCATCATGGGCGCTTCGGGCTCGGGCAAGTCGACGCTGCTCAACTGCGTGTCGACCATCGATAGCGCCACAAGTGGCATGATCCGCATCAACGGCCAGGACGTGACGCGTATGAAGCAGGCCAAACTCTCGCAGTTCCGCCGCGAGGAGCTCGGCTTTATCTTCCAGGACTCCAACCTGCTCGATACGCTCACGGCACGCGAGAACATCGCCCTGCCGCTCACCATCGCCCGCACAAACTCGGCAGAGATCTCGACTCGCGTGCAGGATGTGGCCGCGCGCCTGTCCATCAGTCAGGTGCTCGACAAGTATCCCTATCAGATGTCCGGCGGTCAGCAGCAGCGCGTTGCCGCGGCTCGCGCGCTCGTCACCGACCCCACCATGATCATGGCCGACGAGCCCACCGGCGCCCTCGATTCCAAGAGCGCTCGCCTGCTGCTCGAGAGCCTGGAGGCCCTCAACCGCCGCCTGCGCGCCACGGTGCTCATGGTCACGCACGACAGCTTTGCCGCCAGCTACACGAGCCGTGTGCTGTTCATTCGCGACGGCAAGATCTTCACCGAGCTGCGCCGCGGCGACACCGACCGCCGAGAGTTCTTCGACCGCATTATGGAGGTCGTTGCCATGATGGGCGGTGAGGGCTCCGATGCTCTGTAAACTCGCTTGGGGCAACGTCCGCCGCGCCGGCCGCGACTACCTCGTCTACCTTTTGACGCTCACCCTGGGCGTCACGGTCTTCTACGCCTTCAACACCATCTCGATGCAGGTCGACATCGCCGGAATCGATGAAAAGGGCTTGGCGCAGGTTATGGGCAGCATGCTCGGTGACCTGACGTACTTTTTGGCCGGTGTCATGGCCTTTTTGATGGTGTACGCCAATAACTTCATCATGAAACGCCGCAAGAAGGAGTTTGGCCTGTACCAGGTGCTCGGCATGGGGCGTGGGCGCGTCGCCACGATCATGGCGCTCGAGACCGTGATAGTATCGGTCGTGGCCTTTGTCGCCGGCATTGTGCTGGGTGTGGGACTCTCCCAGCTCATGACGTTCTTTACGGCCTCGCTTTTTAAGACACAGATCGCCAATTTCCACTTCTTTTTCTCGGTGCATGCGTTCAATCTGACCCTTGCCTGCATGCTCGTAATGTTTGTGCTCACGCTACTGCTGAACCTTCGCGCCGTGCGTCGTACCAAACTCATCGAGCTTATGGGTGCCGAGCGTCGCAACGAGAGCATCAAGACACGCAACCCCTGGATCGCGATTGCCATCTTTGCCGTGGGCGTGGTGCTTGTGGGCGTGGCCTATTACCGTCTGCTACGTGATGGGTTCCCGCTAGCCGCGACGGACAGCAAGCTGCAAGAGGCCATGAACCAGTTTGGTATTACGACCGCTATGGTTACCGTGGGCACCTTTGCCCTGTTCTGGGGACTCTCGGGCATGCTCATCAAGCTGCTGCAGAGCCTGCGCGGCGTGTATTGGCGCGGCCTCAACATGTTTACCGTGCGCCAGCTTGCGGCCAAGGTCAACACGGTGTGCTTTTCGATGGGCGTCATCGCGATGCTCCTGTTTTTGGCCATCACCTCGGTGACGTGCGGTATGTCGATTGCCAACGTGATGAACGAGAATCTGGAGCGCTATAATCCGGCCGACATGTCGCAGACGTATGTCTATTACACGCCCGAAACGCTCGACTACTACAAGGAGTATGTCAATCCGTCTGAGGCCGATCGCATGGTGCTGGCCGATGCAACGGTTGATTTGTACGCTGCATGGCATGGCGATCGTAAAGATCCCGATAACGTTGCAGACGGTATTAAGGGCAAGTCGGCGGACAACAACGACGAGACCGGCAAGAAGGTCAATATCGCCGATGTTGCCGGTGAGCATGTGCAGATCGATTCGTATCTGAGTTACCCGCTTGGCGGCTCGGGCCCCTCGGTGGTGGCGGGTGAGATGTGCAAGGCCATGGGAGAAAAGCTCCCCAAGGCGCTCGAGGGAAGCAACGCCGATGCGATGGGTCTGTATGTGACGCCGGCGAGCCAGTACAACAAGCTGCGCCAGATGATGGGCGAGGAGTCGGTGAGCATTGGCCGCGACCAGTATCTGCTCACGTGTGATATGGGCGGTGAGCTGGGCGACCTGTACACCAAGTATATGGCTGGCGGCCATGCCCTTACCCTGGGCGGGCATACGCTCAAGCCCGCAACCGATAAGGCGGACGAGGACACGGCGGCCATCGCCAACTCGGCGATGGGCAGCAATCCTGGCACCGTGGTCGTAGCCGATGAGCTGCTGTCCCAGCTTAATCTGCAGCCGTATGCCAGTAATCTGCTCGTTAATTACAAACAGGGGATGGATACGACCGAGGCAGACGAGAGCATTAAATACACCTTGCTCGACGATCTGCTCGTTGACGGCAAGGAGCCGGGGTCGTGGGGAGTCTTCATCACGCGCTCCGAGATGTATACGCAGGCGGCGCAGATGAACGGCATGATTAGCTATCTGGCCATCTACATTGGCTTTGTACTGGTCGTTGCATGCGCGGCGATTCTGTCGATCCAGCAACTCTCCAACGTGGCCGACGGCAGCCGCAGCTATCGTGTGCTGGCACAGATCGGCTGTGACGACCGTCAGATCCGGCATTCGGTGATGGCGCAGCAAGCGGTGTTCTTCCTGTTCCCGCTGGCAGTGGGCTTGGCGCACTCCTTTGTGGCGCTCAAGGTGATCATCGAGCTGGTGAGCGTATTCGGCGATATGAGCATCGCCGGCACCGTGGGCCTCACCTGCGCAATCTTCCTGGCAGCATACGGTGGCTACTTCCTGGTGACCTACCTCATGAGCACCGGCATGGTACAAGCTGCCATCGCCACCCGCTACAGCGAGTAACTTGTTCAGCTCGGAATTATTGTAGGTTGAGCATAAGTCAGCGAAAACGCCCCTAAGCGAGCAAGGTGACGTGAAAGAGGAGGGAAGCGTGCTTTGGTACGCGACCGACGATCGAACGTCAGATTGCCGCTTAGGGGCGTTTGCAGCGTCGAGTCGTTACGCGGTTTGGTAAAACCGCGTAACTCTAAATACGCTCCGCGATCTCGTGGATGAGGTAGTCGGTCTTTTCCCAGCCCAGGCACGGGTCGGTGATCGACTTACCAAAGACGCCGCCATCGACCGGCTGGTTGCCGTCCTCAAGGTAAGACTCGATCATAAAGCCCTTGACCAGCTTGGAGATGGATTCGCTGCGGCGGCAGCTGTCGAGCACCTCCTTGCAAATGCGATATTGCTCCAGCGGACGCTTGCCCGAGTTGTCATGGTTGCAGTCGATGACCGCCGCCGGATTGGCGTAGCCGGCGTGCTCGGTATAGCGCTCGGCAAGACGCTCCAGATGCTCATAGTGGTAGTTGGGGTAGGTGCGGCCGTCGAGGCCGATGTAGCCGCGCATGACGGCGTGCGCGAGCGGGTTGCCGTCACACTCGACCTCCCAGTTGCGGAAGATAAAGCTCTGATGCGCCTGGGCAGCATAGATGGAGTTGAGCATGACAGTGGTGGAGCCGGCGGTGGGGTTCTTCATACCCACAGGCACCGAAATGCCGCTCGATACCAGACGGTGCTCCTGGTTTTCGACCGAGCGCGCGCCCACGGCGACGTAGCTCAGCAGGTCGACGAGGTACTGATAGTTGGACGGGTAGAGCATCTCGTCGGCGGTAAAGAAGCCAGTCTCCTCGATGACGCGCAGGTGCATGTGGCGGATGGCCTTAACGCCTTCGAGCAGGTCATCGGGCGCCTCGGGGTCGGGGTTGTGCAGCAGGCCCTTGTAGCCGGTGCCTTTGGTGCGCGGCTTATTGGTATAGACGCGCGGAATGATGATGAGCTTGTCCTTGACCTCCTCGGCGACCTTGGCCAGTCGGTTCATGTACTCAAGCACCGAGTCCTCGCGGTCGGCAGAGCACGGGCCGATGATGAGCACCTTGCGTGCGTCCTCGCCGGTAAAGACCTTGGCGACCTCGGCGTCGAATGCCTGCTTTTTGGCGGTAAGCTCGGCGGAAAGCGGCATTTCCTCGCGGATCTCCATGGGGATTGGCAGCTTGCGTTTAAATTCCATGGCCATAGGGACCTCCTCAATCAAATAAGTCAAAGCGTGAATTGTCGAATGCACGGCATTATCCGCTGTCGCATGCTAAAGTGCAAGCCCTTGTCACCCTGAAACCTGCCAAAAAGGGACAGGTTTATTTTGGTCGGTTTTATCTGGGGAAATGTCGGCACTCGCCGGAAGGGGAGGGCCGGCGTATGGCACGCTGGAGCAAGTTGGATCTTCTGCGGCATACCCCGTGGACAAAAAATGGCAAATATGAGTACTGTTGCTAGCGTAGTATCATATCAACCTTACAAGATGATAGACACAACAGTAAATATGTTCATTAACGTTGGCACACAGAAGCCTGCTAACGGGCGTTTTGATTAATTTGAAGGCGTATAGAGGCCGCAAAGAGGTCGTTTGGGGCTGTTTTGGCTGTTACTGAAAAAGTAACAGTACTCATATTTGTCCTTTTTTGACCATGGGATCTGGAAGGCGCCGTCAATCAGGTCCCAGGGAAGGCGTTTCGAGGCTCGAAGGACATAAAACGGGGGCGCAGGCTGTCCTGCGCCCCCGTTCTCGGGCGTCATCCGTTCCCTGTGGCAGTATTTACGCCGCTTCGTCGAACTGCGAGTTGTACAGGTCGGCGTAGAAGCCGCCCTGGGCGAGTAGCTCGTCGTGCGTGCCCTTTTCGACGATGTCGCCGTCGCGAATTACCAAGATCACGTCGGCGTTGCGGATCGTGGACAGGCGGTGCGCGATAACAAAGCTGGTGCGGCCCTGCATCAGCGCGTCCATGGCGCGCTGGATGAGCTCCTCGGTGCGGGTGTCGACGTTGGAGGTCGCCTCGTCCAGAATGAGCGCCGGTCGGTCGGCCAAAATGGCGCGGGCGATGGTCACGAGCTGGCGTTGGCCCTGCGACAGGTTGGTACCTTCCTCATTGATCATAAAGTCGTACCCGCCGGCGAGCGTATGGATAAAGTGGTCGCAGCGTGCGGCGCGTGCGGCGGCCTCGACCTCGGCGTCAGTCGCATCGGGGCGTCCGTAGCGGATGTTTTCGCGGATGGTGCCGTTAAACAGCCAGGTATCCTGCAGTACCATGGCAAACTCGCCGCGCAGCGCCGCGCGATCCCAGTCGCGCACGTCGATGCCCTCAACGCGCAGCGAACCGCCGTCCACATCGTAGAAGCGCTGCAGCAGCTTGATGAGCGTGGTCTTGCCGGCGCCGGTGGGGCCGACGATGGCGATGGTCTGACCGGGCTGCGCCTCGCAGCTAAAGTCATGGATGATGGTCTTGTCGGGCGTGTAGCCAAACTTGACATGGTCAAACTCCACGTGGCCGGGGCGCTTCTCGGGAATCTGCGCGTCGGCCTTCTGCTCCTCCTCGGGCGCGGCCAGGAACTCAAAGACGCGCTCGGTGGCGGCGGCCATCGACTGCATCGTGTTGCTTACGTTGCCCAGCTGCTGCACCGGCTGCGTAAAGTTGCGAACGTACTGGATAAAGCTCTGGATGTCGCCGGGCGTGGCATTGCCGGTCAGCGCGAGTTGCGCGCCCACCACGACGACGCCCACGTAGCCCATGTTGCCCACCAAACTCATGAGCGGCATCATCAGGCCCGACAGGAACTGCGAGCGCCAGCCACTAATAAACAAGCGGTCGTTCTGACGGTCGAACTCCTCGATCGAGGCCTCGGCGCGGTCGAACACCTGAATGACGTTCTGGCCGGCAAAATCCTCTTCGATAATGCCGTTGACGGCGCCCAGAACCTGCTGCTGCTCGCGGAAGTACGGCTGCGAGAAGTGAATCATCACGGTCAGGATAATCGCGGCGGCCGGCAGCGTGAGCACGGTGACGCCGGTGAGCGGCAGGCTGATCGACAGCATCATGACGAGCACGCCGATAATCTGCGTCACCGACGTGATGAGCTGGGTCACGCTCTGGTTGAGCGACTGGCCGAGCGTATCGACGTCGTTGGTGATGCGACTGAGCACGTCGCCCTTGCTGTGTCCGTTAAAGTAGCTCATTGGCACGACGGCAATCTTGGCGGCGATCTCCTTGCGCATTCGGTAGCAGATCTTTTGCGTGACGCCGGTCATGAGCCAGCCCTGGATTAGACTGCAGATAGAGCTCGCCAGATACAGGCAGAGCAAAAAGCCGAGCGTCTTGGCGATCCAGGCAAAGTCGACATCGCCGGTGCCGTTGACCTTGGCAACCAAGCCCTCGAACAGTTTGGTGGTAACCTGGCCGAGCACCTTGGGCCCCACAATGTTAAAGATGACCGAGCACACGGCAAAGGCGACGGCGGTAAACACGGCAATCTTGTGCTGGCCGATATAGCCGAGCAGCTGCCTCATGGTGCCCTTAAAGTCCTTGGCCTTTTCGCCGCGACGCATGCCGCCCATGCGGCCCATGGGACCACGCTGGCGGGTGGGCTTGGGAATCTGAGTCTTGGTCTCGTCTGCCATTAGCGCTCGCCTCCTTCCGTGACGGCTGCAATTTCTTCTTGGGTAAGCCCCAGCTCCTCGGCGGAAAGCTGCGACTGTGCGATCTCCAGGTACGCCGGGCAGCTGCGCAGCAGCTCCTCGTGCGTGCCGGTGCCCACCACGTGGCCGTCGTCGAGCACGATGATCTGGTCGGCGTGCATGATGGTTGCGATGCGCTGGGCCACGACCACGAGCGCGGCGTCGGTAACGTTTTTGGCAAGCTCTTCGCGCAGGCGCGCGTCGGTCTTGTAGTCGAGGGCACTAAACGAGTCATCGAACACCACAACCTCGGGCTTTTTGGCCAATGCGCGGGCGATGGCCAAGCGCTGGCGCTGACCACCCGAGACATTGGAGCCACCCTGGCTGATGGGGGAGTCGTAGCCGCCCTCGCGCTCGGCGATAAAGTCCTTGGCCTGTGAGATGCATGCCGCCTTGTGCATGTCGTCATCACTTACCATGTCGCCGGCAAACTTGAGGTTGCTCTCGACGGTGCCCGAGAACAGGCGACCCTGCTGCGGAATATAACCGATACGGCGGCGCAGCTCGGAAAGGGTCATGTCGCGCACGTCGATGCCGTCGAGCGAAATGCTGCCGCCCGTGACATCGTACAGACGCGGAATCAGCTGCACGAGCGTGGACTTGCCCGAGCCCGTGGAGCCAATGATGCCGAGCATCTGACCGGCATGCGTGGTGAAGTTCACGCCGCTGATGACGTCGGCACGGGCATCGGGATACTGGAAGCTCACGTCGCGGAAGGTGAGCTCACCGCGCGGCGAGCTGGCCGCGGGCAGTTTGGGCGAGGCAGGGTCGTTGATGCTCGTGGGACAAGTGATGACCTCTTCCACGCGCTCGGCTGCGACCTCGGCACGGGGCAGGATGACCGAAACCATGGTGAGGATCATAAACGCCATGACGATCTGCATGGTATAGGAGATAAACGCCATCATGTTGCCGACCTGCATCACGCCGTCGGACACGCCCTGGGCGCCAAACCAGACGATAAGCACGGTGATGCAGTTCATGACCAGCATCATGAGCGGCATCATAAAGCTCATGGCGCGGTTGGTGTAGAGCTGCGTGGTCATCAGGTCGAGCGACGCCTTGTCAAAGCGCTCGAGCTCATGTTCCTCGCGGTTGAACGAGCGGATGGGCATAAGGCCGTCGAGCAGCTCGCGGGCGGTAAGGTTCACGCGGTCCACAAAGCTCTGCATCTTTTTGAACTTGGGCATGGTGAGGCCCATGAGCACGCCGACGACGGCCGAAACCGCGATGATGGCCACAGCGATGGTCCACTCCAGGCCGGTGTGGTTGGCCAGGACACGCATGACGGCGACGATGCCCATGACGGGGGCCATCAGGCACATGCGGATAAACAGGGTTGCGGCCATCTGGATCTGCTGAATGTCGTTGGTGCAGCGGGTGATGAGCGAGGCCTGGCTAAACTTGCCCACCTCGGCCGGCGAGAAGTGCATAACCTTGTTGAAGGTCTCGCGGCGCAGGTCGCGGGCGATGGAGCAGGCGGTGCGCGACGCCACGGCGCCGGTCAGGATGGTGGCGACGAGCGATACCAGGCACAGCCCAAACATCGTGGTCGCCATGCGGCTCAGGTAGGCGTTCTGCACGTCGGCGGGGTCGATGCCCTGTGCCTTGTACTCGTCCTGTACATAGCTCACGGCGCGCTGGGTGACGATGGAGCCTGACATGGAGCCCATTTTGTCTGCCATTTGGTTGGCGCCCTCGACGAGCTTGCTTTGGTCGATTAGGCCGCCTTCAACGCCCAGACGCAGGCTCTTTATGGTGATCTTACCGCCGTCGGCATCAATCTGCTTTTGCATGTTCTGCGCCGCTGCGGCCTTCTGCTGTATCTCGGCGAGCTGCTCGGGCGTCATCGCCGCCATCTGCTCGGGGGTGGGCATGGCCTGGGCGCCGCTGTTGTCTTTCTCACCGGACGTGCCCATCATGTCGTCCATGGAGCTGGCGTCAATGCCCTGGTTGAGCGAAAGGACGACAGTTTCGGGCAGGCTCATAATGTCGGCGAGCTTGCTGCCGTCGGCGCGCTCGTCCTCGGTGCCCTTGTACGTGCGAATCCCGTTTTTGTCTGCCTTGCCAAACGCAGCCTCTACCGTCTTGGCGTCCTTGGCGCTCATAAAGAGTTCGAGGTCGTCGAGCGATTCGGCGCGGATGGTGTCGGGCACGGGCGAGGCGATGCCGCCTTGCTGCACGCCCACGTCGACGATGTCGCTCATATAGGTAGGCAGTGCCAGATCGGCGTTGCAGCTGATTACGATAAGTACGATAGCTGCGAACAGTGCCAGGACATGCTTTTTAAAGAGCTTGAGAATCCTCACTTGGCATCTCTCCTTTCTTGATTGCGGTCGATAATTTCGTTGGCACGTCTAAGAAGGCGCACCATCTCTTGGGTATCTGTTTCGCCGAGCTGCTCGAGGAAAGCCGCGGTGCGGTCCTCGAATTCCCGGCGTTTGATTTCGAGATCCTGGAATCCCTTGTCGGTCACCGTGACGTGCACGCGACGACGGTCGGTCTTTGAGTGCTCGCGCTCGACCCAGCCCTTGGCTTCGAGGGCGCGTAAGATATTGGCGATGCGGGCGCTCGAGACCCAGGCGCGATCAGCGAGTTCGCTCGGCGTGAGCGAACCGCCGGCGAGTATGAGGGCGCGCATGACGGCCATCTCGCCGCCGAGGGCTTTGTCCGCAAAACGCGAAATGCCCTGATGCATGCTGCCGAACTCGGTAAGGAGCTGACGCCCAAGTTCACGGAAATCGGTATCTTCCACCGAAAACCCCTAACACTAGAAACTATTTTCGGTGAAAGATGATACCCCCGCTCAGCTGTCCCATTCGGTAGATTTTTGGGCATGCCTAGAAAACTACCTTTAGGCGAACCTCCGTATGTCGTCGGTACCAGCGAAGTTAGGGGTAGATTTCTAGGCATGTCCCAAAAAACTACTTGGCCGCTAGGCAATATAAAGAGCGCATAAAGAGTTAAAATAATTCAATAATTGTAGCGTTTCAAAGCATTATCATGCACGCGGTTAGGCGAGGGGTTGTCATCACCATGACGACTGGGACTCATTTATCGCCACGTGCGATGCTCCAACTTCCCGCAAGGAGACACCTGAATCAAGGGGGTTGGAGTCATGGCATTTGACTTCACGGGCAAAACCGCGATTGTTACCGGTGGCACTCAGGGCATTGGCCTCGAGATTGCCAAGGGTATCGTTGCGGGCGGCGGACACGTCGCGCTCATCGCAAGGAACGCTGCCAAGGGCGAGGCCGCTGTGGCCGAGCTTGGCGAGGGCAACAAGTTCTATCAGCTCGATGTTGCCGATGCGCCCAAGGCGCGCGAGACCGTCGAGCAGATTTTCACCGATCTGCCGCAAACCAACATCCTGATCAACTGCGCTGGCGTCATCAGCACCAAGAAGTTCGACGAGATCGATGACACCGAGTGGCGTCGCACCATCGACATCAACCTCAATGGTACCTTCACCATGATGAATGCCGTGTACCCGCACTTTAAGGCAGCGCATGCCGGCTCTATCGTCAACGTGAGCTCTGTTGCTGGCAAGATCGGCGGCGGCCTGCTCGGCACCGCGGCCTACGCGAGCTCCAAGGCCGGTGTTAACGGTCTAACCAAGGCTGTCGCCAAGGAAGGCGGCAAGTTTGGCGTCCGCTGCAACGCTGTATGCCCATCGCTCACCCTTACCGATATGACCTCGATTCTTTCTGACGAGAACTCTCAGCGCATCATCAACGGTATCCCTCTGGGCCGCGCCGCCCAGGCAAGCGAGCCCGCGCAGATGGTGCTGTTCTTCGCTTCCGACCTCGCCAGCTTCGTGAACGGCGAGATCGGTGACTGCGATGGTGGCATCGTCCTGGACGGGTAATACCCCGCGGTGATCGTTCGGCGACGGCTCCTGCGACTCGGGACCGTCGCCTTCTTTCTGGCACAGGAGCGTGCGGCCACGTGTCGCAAGCATCAAAAGGAGATATAAATGAGTGAATCGACTGCGGTGGAGGCGCCGGCGGCAAAAGAGCCGTTCTTTAAGATGTCCTCCATCCCGGGTGCCAATATCTTGGTGCCGCTTCTGTTGGGCTGCCTGCTCAACACGCTGTTCCCCGACCTGTTTAAAACGCTCGGCAGCTTTACGCTCGGCATGACCCAGCAGGGCGCAGGCCCGCTTGTTGGCGCCTTTTTGCTCATCGTCGGTACGACGATTTCGTTTAAGAGCGCTCCTGCCGCCGCTGCCCGCGGCGCCATTATCATTGCCGTCAAGCAAATCGTAGTCGTTGCCGTGTCGCTGCTCATCCTTTATGTGTTCAACGACAACCTGTTTGGCATCTCTGCCATGGTGATGCTGGCCGCTTGCACGGGTGCCAACAACGCTATGTACGCTGGACTGATGGGCACCATGGGCAACGAGGCCGAGCGTGGCGCTGTCGCCATCACCACGCTCGTTGTCGGCCCTCCGGTCACGATGATTGTGCTCGGCGCCGCCGGTCAGGCTCCGATTGGCTGGTCGCTCGTGGGCGCCATCCTGCCGATCGTCGTCGGCATTATCCTGGGCAACTTGTTCCCCAGCTTTAAGAAGATGATGGCTCCGGCACTTTCCGCCATCATTGTGCTCGTCTTCTTTGCCATGGGCTCGACCATGACCTTTGGCCAGCTCATTAATGGCGGTCTTCCCGGTATTCTGCTCGGCGTGATCTGCTCGGTGGTCTTTGCAATTCCCGTCATCGCGGTCGATAAGCTCACGGGCGGTACGGGTGTCGCAGGTGCGGCCATTTCGAGCTGCGCCGGAGCCAATGTGGCCACGCCTGCTGCCATGGCAAGCGTCAACGAGGCCATGTACGGCGGCGCCGTGCTCGCGACGGCTACGGCACAGGTTGCAGCATGCGCTATCGTGACGGCCATTTTGACCCCGCTCGTTACCAGCTGGTGCCACAAGCATTTTGAGGGCCAGCAGAGCAACGGCAAGGCAACGACCGACAAGGCCTCCGCAGCCGCCTAATGTCAAGCGGCAATTAAAGCTAAATAACTAGCCATGCCACAGGGCGGCCCCGGGGGAAATCCCGTGGCCGCCCTGCAGTTTCTGTGGGATCTCTGGGGCACTTTACCCTGCTAAAACTGGCATAACAGCTAGAGTGAATGTCGTACAAAGGCAAGGAAAAATACCAAACAAATCGGTGAACGGTAGTTGTTCGCGCTCGCATTTCCTGCGGATTTGTTAAAAACGCACTAATGGTATAAAAAAAGAAACATATAACAGACCTGATGAAGGGGGTGGCTATGTTATCCTTCTCAAACGGGTGAAATCTTGGGTTTTGGGTTGCAGTTCCAAGGTGGACAAACGTTTTTCCCTGTACCAACGTGTGGTGAAGAACGGAAGAAGCCGGTAGTGCAAGCCGATAATTCAAGAATTCAATAAGCAGCGGTGTGAGAGAGCGCCGCATTACACGTAACTAGGAGCGTGGTTACACAATGCAGGAGGCATGGGAAGGCTTCAAGGAAGGCATCTGGACGGGAGAGGTTGACGTCCGAGACTTCATCCAGAAGAACTACACCCCCTACGAGGGCGACGAGTCATTCCTCGCCGGCCCGACCGAGCGTACCAAGGAGCTGTGGGGCGAGGTTCTCGACCTGCTGCTCAAGGAGCGCGAGCAGGGCGGCGTCCTCGATATGGACACCAAGACCGTCACGGGCATCGTGAGCCACCCCGCTGGCTACATCGATAACGCCCACCGCGAGAAGGAGACCATTGTAGGCCTCCAGACCGACAAGCCGCTCAAGCGCGCGCTGCACGTCAACGGTGGTATCCGCATCGCTTGCCAGGCTGCCAGCCAGCACGGCTACAAGGTCGACGAGAACGTTGTCGAGCGCTACACCTTCGAGCGCAAGACCCACAACGCCGGCGTCTTCGATGTCTACACCCCCGAGATGCGCGCCTGCCGCTCGGCCCACATCATCACCGGTCTGCCCGATGGCTATGGCCGCGGTCGCATCATCGGCGACTACCGTCGTGTCGCCCTTTACGGTGTTGACTACCTGATCAAGGACAAGGAGGCCCAGAAGGCTTCCACCCCGACGGTCATGACCGCCGACAACATCCGCGATCGTGAGGAGCTGCAGGAGCAGATTCGCGCCCTCGGCGAGCTCAAGATGATGGCCGAGACCTATGGTTTCGATATTTCCAACCCTGCTACCAACACGCAGGAGGCCATCCAGTGGATGTACTTCGCCTACCTCGCTGCCGTTAAGGAGCAGAACGGCGCCGCTATGTCCATCGGCCGTACCTCCACGTTCATCGACATCTACGCTGAGCGCGACCTTGCCAACGGTACCTTCACCGAGGAGCAGATCCAGGAGTTCGTGGATCACTTCATCATGAAGCTCCGCATGGTCAAGTTTGCCCGTACCCCCGAGTACCAGGCCCTGTTCACCGGCGATCCGCAGTGGGTCACCGAGTCCATCGGCGGCATGGGCGTTGACGGGCGCACGCTCGTTACCAAGATGAGCTACCGCTACCTGCACACACTCGAGAACATGGGCACCAGCCCCGAGCCCAACATGACCGTTCTGTGGTCGACCCGTCTGCCCGAGAACTTCAAGAAGTTCTGCGCCAAGACTTCTGTCGCCAGCTCCTCGATCCAGTACGAGAACGACGACCTCATGCGCGTTTACCACGGCGATGACTACGGCATCGCCTGCTGCGTGTCCTCCATGCGCATCGGCAAGGAGATGCAGTTCTTCGGCGCCCGTGCCAACCTGGCCAAGTGCCTGCTGTATGCACTCAACGGCGGTGTTGACGAGGTCTCCAAGAAGCAGGTCGGCCCCAAGTATCGCGCCGTCGAGGGCGATACGCTCGATTACGACGATGTTGTGGCCAAGTACAACGACATGATGAAGTGGCTCGCTGGCGTGTACGTCAACTCGCTGAACATCATTCACTACATGCACGATAAGTATTGCTACGAGCGCATCCAGATGGCTCTGCACGACAAGCACGTGCATCGCTGGTTCGCTACGGGCATCGCTGGCCTTTCCGTCGTGGCCGACTCCCTGTCCGCCATCAAGTACGCCAAGGTCCACCCCGTCCGTGACGAGAACGGCATCATCGTCGACTTCGAGACCGAGGGCGAGTTCCCCAAGTACGGTAACGACGACGACCGCGTCGACCAGATCGCTCACGACGTTGTGCACCAGTTCATGGAGTACATCCGCATGAACGACACCTACCGCAACTCCGTGCCCACGACCTCGGTTCTGACTATCACCTCCAACGTCGTGTACGGTAAGAAGACCGGCTCCACGCCCGACGGCCGCAAGGCTGGCCAGCCGTTCGCCCCGGGTGCTAACCCCATGCACAAGCGCGATAGCCACGGCGCCATCGCTTCGCTGTCTTCGGTTTCCAAGCTCCCGTTCCGCGATGCTCAGGACGGCATCTCCAACACCTTCTCCATCATCCCGAGTGCGCTCGGCAAGGAGGACCAGGTGTTCTTTGGCGATATCGACCTTGATCAGTTGGGCGAGTAACTATTGTTAGTGCTATACTAACAATAACGATTACTGATTAGCGCGCCGGTTTCGGCCGGCGCCTATCAATCGAAGGAGACACATTATGAAGGTTTCTGAAGTTTCCGAGACTCAGGCCGATAACCTGGTCCACATGCTCGACGCTTACGCCGAGAAGGGTGGCCACCACCTGAACATCAACGTCTTCAACCGTGAGACGCTGCTCGATGCTCAGGCTCACCCCGAGAAGTACCCGCAGCTGACCATCCGCGTTTCCGGCTATGCCGTGAACTTCCACACGCTCACCAAGGAGCAGCAGGACGAGGTCATTTCGCGTACCTTCCACGACAAGTTCTAAAGGGATTTAACTCCCGCAGGATCGCCGGGCCGCTTTGGGTTACTTTCCAAAA
Source organism: Collinsella aerofaciens (assembly GCF_041537385.1). GTDB lineage: Bacteria > Actinomycetota > Coriobacteriia > Coriobacteriales > Coriobacteriaceae > Collinsella > Collinsella aerofaciens_BV. The sequence continues at coordinate 16,463 of NZ_JBGORS010000006.1, read as the reverse complement.
CGTCCTCGGACATGCAAAGAGGCTCCGCTGCGCGCTTCGCGCTGCGGAGCCTCTTTGCGTCCTGCGGAATGTTTTGGAAAGTAACCCAAAGCGGCCCGGCGGGGGTCCTGTGTAGTCACCCTTTAGGCGGAACTCTCCTAATTATTTGGATGAGTCGTTTACTTACTTGTGCTGTTACCGTCTTCCCGCTGTTGTTGGGGTATGCTTTGTTCGTATGTAAACGTATGACATGTTGATGGGGGAGGGTGCTATGGCTCGCGAGGGTGCTCGTTCTAAGGATACGGCTAAGCCTGGCATCAAGGAAGTTGCAGCGGTGGCGGGGGTTTCGCCTACTACGGTATCTCGCGTGCTTAATAATCGCGGCTATATTAGCCAAGAAACCCGCGATAAGGTCCATGCCGCGATGGAGCGCATCAATTACACGCCCAACGATATCGCCCGTGCCATGCTCAACGGTCGCCTGAACCTTATCGGCATGATCGTTCCCTTTGTGAGCAGTCCGTTCCATGCTCAGGTTGTGCAGGCGGTCGAGCGCACGTTGGCGGAAAACGGCTTTAAGATGTTGCTGTGCAACAGCGCCAATCGACCCGATCTTGAGCGTTCCTATATTGACATGCTCCGCCGCAATATGGTCGATGGCGTCATCGTCAACTCCCTCAATATCGGTGCTGAGGCATATGCCGAGATGGGCTTGAGCCTGGTTGGTATCGACTGCGACCTTGGCGAGGCCTCTGTTCAGATTGCGAGCGACAGCTATAGCATCGGCGAACTTGCCACGCGTCGCCTGATCGATGACGGATGTTCACGCATCCTGTGCCTGCGCAGCAATAGCCGCATGCGCATGCCTGCCAATAAGCGTACCGATGCCTACCTCGATGTTGTTGAGCAGGCCGGTTTGCCCGCGCTTGTCCGTGAGGTTGAGTTCGTTAAGCCCGACGACGAAAAGGGCGCGGTCGTTGCGAAGATCCTCGATGAGAACCCCGATATTGACGGCATCTTTGCGGGAGACGATACGATGGCTGCCATCTGTCTCAACGTGATGAAGCAGCGCGGCTTGAGCGCTCCAGATGACATTAAGGTCGTGGGTGCGGATGGTGCCCGCCGCACTATGACGTTTATGCCTGACTTAACAACCGTACGTCAAGATATCGATCGCATCGGAGAGCTCGCGGCGCAATCCATCATCGCTCTTATTAACGGCGATAATCCCGAATCGAATATCAAGCTCCCCGTTGAACTCATTGAGGGCAAAACCGCGTAGTTCATCCCGTGCCAAAAGAATTCCTCAAACGCCTCTGATGACCGTTCGCCGGCATATGTCAACCGTTTACCGACGACTGGAACTGCGAAAAGACGTATTGGTATGAAAACGTTTGACATATAAAAACGATTGACATATCTTGCCATTGTACCGAGTTAGTATGTCGTGGAAAGGAAGTCTCGGATGCACAAGGTGTATTACCAGCCTGAGGGAATTTGGGTAGGCGACATCATGCCGTACGGCGAGGACGGCACGTTCTATCTCTATCATCAGCGTGACACGCGTAACCCCGAACCTTTCGGAGAGCCGTTTGGCTGGGCACTCGCTACGACCAAGGATTTCGTCAACTACAAGGACTTTGGCGAGAGCCTTGAGCGCGGCGGCGACGAGGAAGTCGACCAGTACATTTATGCCGGCACGGTGTTTAAGGTGGGCGACAAGTACCATGCGCTCTACACTGGTTGCAATCGCGATAAGGTCCGCGCACGTTTGATGAAGCAGGTTCTTCTTCACGCAACGAGCGACGACGCCGTCAAGTGGGAGAAGAACATCGCCGAGACGCTGCTTCCGCCCCAGGAGGGTTACGATGACCGCAACTGGCGCGATCCCTTTGTGCTTTGGGATGAGGAGAACGAAGAGTACATGCTCATCCTCGGCACGCGTGTGGGCGAGGACAAGCGTCTGATGACCGGCCGCCTGGTCAAGTTCACCTCCAAGGATCTGACCAACTGGGAGTTCCAGGGCGACTGGTGGAACCCGGGCCTGTACACCATGTTTGAGATGCCTGATCTCTTTAAGATGGGCGACTGGTGGTACCTCGTCTTTTCCGAGTACAGCGACGGCAACAAGACCCGTTACCGCATGTCCAAGTCCATCAACGGTCCTTGGATTACCCCCGCTGACGACTCCTTCGACGGCCGCGCGTACTACGCCGCTCGCACCGCATTCGATGGCGAGCGTCGCGTTCTCTTTGGTTGGGTTCCTACGCGTGACGAGGGCGGCGACCCCAGCTCTTACCTATGGGGTGGCACCTTTATGCCCCTCGAGATCGTTCAGCGTGCCGACGGAACGCTCGGCACCAAGCTCCCCGACAGCATGCTTGGCGCCTTTGGCGAGGCTAAGGCAGTCGAGACCTTTGAGCTTTCCTGCGAGTCGGGCAAGGTCGAGCAGGTGCTCGCCGCAGATGCCGGCTCCACCTACTTGCTCGATGCCGACATTGAGCTCGGCGGTAACGCTGCCGGCTTCTCGGTCAAGTTCGCCGAGGACGCCGAGACCGGTCTTGCCTATGAGTTCCGCGCCAACCTGCGCGAGGGCAAGCTCGAGTTCACGCCGGCTCCCCAGTACCCGTGGTTCCAGGTCAACAACATGGGCCTCGAGCGTCCGTTGTTCTTTAAGGGCGAGGGCACTCACCATGTGCGTCTGGTCGTCGACGACGACATCGCGACCATCTTTGTCGATGACGTTGCGCTCAACGCTCGCTTCTGCAACAAGCAGGGCCAGGGTGTGGCGCTTACCGTCACCGACGGTGCGCTCAAGTGCGCAAACGCAACGATCGCGTCTCTGTAGCGGCAACGAACCGTTTTATGATTTAGAAAAGGAATGGAGAGGAACATGGACTACAAGGCAGTGTCCCAGCAAGTCGTCGACAACGTCGGCGGACTGGAGAACATCGAGGGCGCCACGCATTGCGTGACCCGTCTGCGTCTGGTGCTCAAGGATACGAGCAAATACAACAAGGCCGAGCTCGAGAACATCGATGGCGTCAAGGGCGTGCTGTACAACAGCGGCCAGCTCATGATCATCTTCGGTACCGGTACCGTCAACAAGGTTTACGATGAGTTTATGGCTCTGACGGGCGTTAAGGAGATCAGCGCTTCCGAGGTCAAGGGCGCCGAGGCGGACAAGAAGGGCAAGTTCTTCTCGGTCCTCAAGGTATTCTCGGACATCTTTATCCCCATCATTCCCGCCTTCGTCGGCGCTGCAATCATCATCGGCCTTAAGTCGCTGATCGTTGCCAACGGCCTCTTTGGCATGGAGGGCAGCCTCGCCGATCACAGCGAGTTCCTCAAGAACCTCGCAAGCTTCTTTGCCATTATCGCCACCACGTTCGACTACCTGCCTGTCCTGGTTATGTACAGCGCAGTCAAGCGTTTTGGCGGTAACCCGATCCTGGGCATCCTCGTCGGTATCGTCATGGTTCACCCGAGCCTTATGAACCGCAACACGTTCGTTATGGACCCGACGGGTGCTGAGTACTGGAACTTTGGTCCGCTCTCCATTCCCATGGTTGCTTTCCAGGGCGGCGTGTTCCCTGCAATTCTGACCGCCTGGTTTATGGCCAAGGTCGAAAAGATTGCCCAGAAGTACATCCCCGAGGTCGTTTCGTTCGTCTTTGTCCCGACCGTTACCCTGATTCTTGCTAACGTCGCCCTGTTCACCGTGTTCGGCCCGCTCGGTAACCTGATCGGTGACGTCCTCGCCGGCGTAATCGATATCCTGTACAACAGGATGGGCGTCTTTGGTGCCTTTGTCTTCGCCGCGTTCCTGCAGCCGCTCGTCGTTACCGGTACGCATCAGTTCATCCAGGGTATCGAGGCAAACCTTGTTGCCACGACTGGCTTCAACTACATCCAGGCCATCTGGTCGGTTTCCATCATCGCCCAGGGCGGCGGCGCCATCGGTATGTACCTCATTCACAAGAAGCACTCCAAAGAGCGCAACATCTGCATGTCGTCCTTTATCCCGACGCTGGTCGGAATCTCCGAGCCCGCTATCTTTGCTGCAAACATGCGCTATTCGATCATTCCGTTCATCTGCGCATGCATCGGTGCAGGCTGCGGCGGTGCCTTCGTCAAGCTCTTTGAGGTGCGCGCTATCGGTCAGGGTCTGACCGGCGTGCTTGGCCTGCTCATCGTCACGCCCGAGACCCTCGTGTGGTATGTGGCTGGCAATCTCATCGCCTTTATCGTGCCAATCGTCTTGATCTTTGCCTACAACAAGGCAAAGGGCGTGCCGACCACCGATGAAGAGGGCGCTGGCGCTGGCTTCGACGTTAGCTTCTAGTTGAGCCGTTCAGTGTAATCTGAGGATAAGTCCATTTGAGGAAGGGCGTTCGACTCGTGTGAGTCGAGCGTCCTTCCCCATAGACGAGAAAGTCAACGGCGATGTTTAATCAAAAAAATAAGGTGACACGCGCGGACTATGAGCAGTGGCGTGCCGGACAGGATGAGACGGCGGGTCGCATCGCGTCCGACCCCGATAGGCTCCTGTTCCATGTGGAGCCTGAGCTTGGCTGGCTCAACGACCCCAACGGTTTGGTTCAGATTGGTGATACGTATCACATCTATCATCAATACGATCCGTTCGATGCTGCGCATGGCGGTCCAGTGCTTTGGAACCATCTGACGACAAAGGATTTTGTGACGTACGAGAATCGCGGCCCCGCGCTGTTCCCCGATTCCGATTTGGATTCGAACGGAGCGTATTCTGGTTCTGCCTTTGTACGTGATGGCAAGATTCACTACTTCTATACCGGCAACGTCAAGCATTTTGATCGCGATGATTACGACTACGTGTTGACGGGTCGTGAGCAAAACCAGATTCATATGGTTGCGGAGAACCCCGACGAATTGGGCGAGAAGCGCATAGCTGTTGGACCGGTCGATTACCCCGACGATATCGGTACGCACGTGCGCGACCCCAAGATCCTTGAGCACGATGGTATCTACTACATGGTTCTGGGCGCTCGTACGAAAGACGACCGTGGCTGCGTGCTTGTCTATACCTCGCGCAATCTTGAGGACTGGAGCTATGCGACGCGCATTGAGTTGGGCGAGAAGTTTGGCTTTATGTGGGAGTGCCCCGATCTGTTTGAGCTCGATGGCGGGCTTGTTCTCGTTTGCTGTCCGCAGGGTGTGCCTGCCGATGGTTGGCGTTACCGCAATCCGCATCAGTGCGTGTGGTTCCCCATCGAGGCCGATTGGGAGGCGCCGAGCTTTAAAATCGTCGGGCAGGGCATGCCCCCGATGGTCGATGCCGGTTTTGATTTCTATGCTCCGCAGTCCTTTGAGGATGCTGCAGGCCGGCGATTGATGATCGGATGGTCGGGTTGCCCCGATGCGACGGCGGAAAACCCGACGGTGGCGCGCGGGTGGCAGTGCGCGTTGACGGTGCCGCGAGAGCTGAGCATGCGCGATGGTAAGCTCTGCCAGCAGCCGGCGCACGAGATTGAGAGGATGCGCGGCGGCTGCGTTCGTGCTGTAGGCGGAGAGACCGTCGAGGAGCCGGGCCGCCTGTTTGATCTTGTGGTTTCCTGTGAGGGCGCCAAGATGGTCGAGCTCGAAATCCGCAAGGGTGTCTTTGTGCGTTATGCGGAGGGGATGCTTACCCTCGATATGGGTAATGAAGGCTATGGGCGAGACCGGAGGTCGATTGAGCTCAGCGAGCTTCGCGACCTGCGCGTGCTTTCGGACACTACGATGGTCGAGATTTTTGCCAACGGCGGCGAGGCAGCACTTACGAGCCGTACCTATTCGCCGGCGGTTTCGGCGATGGGGTTGCATGCCGAGGGTGCGGCGTCGATGGATTTCTACCGCCTCGCGCATTAACCGTGCGTGGAGCACGATTGGACTTGCCGGGCGGAATGTGTCGCAGTTGCCGCAGCGAACTACCGTTTATCGTGTATAGCTACCGTTTGCGGAGTAAGTAACACATTGTTGCAAACCGTGTAGAATCCTAAATAAGCACGGAGTTTTCCAGGGAGACGCTGTCCTTTGTTGTGTGCAAAGGGCGGCGTCTCTTTGGCGCTTGGACGCCGTTGTGCAACAGTGTGCCGGGCGTGTGTCATGTAGTGAAAAGCTAACGTCGAGATGGGTCGTGATGATAATGGGCAAGTACGTAATCGTGGTTGAGTCTGGTTCGGATGTGACGCCGGAGCTCTGCGAGCGCTACGGCATCGTGCGCGTGCCTATGCATGTCACGATTGGTGACGAGACCGTCGAGGACGGCTCGATCGATCCGCTCGAGATTTACTCGCGCTGCAACGAGTTTGGCGTAATGCCCAAGACCAGCGGCTGTGCGACTGCGGATTTTGCTCACGTGTACGACCGCATTCACGCCGAGCAGCCCGACGCGACCATTCTGCATCTCGCGTATTCCGAAGCCACGACCTGTTCGCATCAGTCCTCGAAGATTGCGGCCCAGGGGCGCGACTACGTGTTCTCCATGGACACGCGCTTTGTCTCGGTGGGACAGTCGCTTGTTGTCGTCGAGACTGCCAAGTATATCGAAGCCCATCCGGATGCCACCGTCGACGAGATCTTTGCCTTCACCAATTCGGTGATGGACCGCGTGCTGTTGGGCTTTGTCCCCACCGATCTCGCCTTCCTTAAGGCCGGCGGTCGTTTGTCCAACGTGGCATTCCTCGGTGCCCATCTGCTCAAGATTAAGCCCTGCATTGAGGTAACGGACGGCAAGTTCGTGGCGACCAAGAAGCTCCGCGGCTCTATGCTCAAGTGCGCCCGTGCCTTTATCGACCACATGGTTGCGAAGGGCGATATTGATTACTCGCACATTGGTTTGGCGTATTCAGTAGGTCTTTCCGAGGAGCTGCGCGAGGATATGGAAGTCTATGCGCACGACCTGGGCTTTAAGGACGTTACCTGGACTCAGGTCGGCGGCGTCATCTCGAGCCACTGCGGCCCGACTGCCTTTGGTGCGGTGCTTACGCTTAAGGCGTAAGGCCTGGCGTCTATCGATATCTATTGCCTCGGCGGCGGGCGGGTTGCGATAACCTTTCCGCCGCTCTTGCGTGGGGCCAAATAGGACAACCCAATTGACCGCCAAACCGTTTCACCATCATGCGTATGGGCTAGAATGGCTCTGGCATTTTAATTGGCAAAACCAAAGGAGAGGCAAGGTAGCGCGAATGGCTGAAATGACGCTTGAGGGAGTGGACGCTCGTCCCGAGGACTCTGCGTTTGCCCTGGGCCGCGTGCATTCAATCGAGACGATGGGTACTGTCGACGGACCCGGCATCCGCTTTGTGGTGTTTGTCCAGGGCTGCCCCATGCGTTGTGCGTATTGTCACAATCCCGATACCTGGTCGGTTAAAGGCGGCACCATGGTGACCGTCGAGCACCTGATGGACGAGTTCCAGAGTAACCATGAGTTTTACCGCAGCGGCGGAATTACGGTTTCGGGTGGCGAGCCGCTTCTGCAGCCCGAGTTTTTGGCCGACCTGTTCCGTGCAATGCACACCAACCCCGATGGCCGCGTGCATACCTGCCTTGACAGCTGCGGATATGCGTTTGACCCCAACCACCCCGAGAAGTTCGATGCTGTGCTCAACGAGACCGATATGGTGCTGCTCGACATTAAGCATGCCGATCCCGTCGAGCATAAAAAGCTGACCGGTTGCGATCCCACACGAATCCTGGCGTTTGGCGATGAGCTGGCGCGTCGCAAGATTAAGGTTGTTATTCGCCACGTGGTGGTGCCGGGTATCACCGATACGGTGGAGGAATGCGAGGCGCTCGGTCGTCTAATCGCCCCGTGGCACAACGTGGTCGGCCTGGAAATGCTGCCGTATCACACGATGGGTGTCGTCAAGTACGAGCAACTGGGCATTCCCTATAAGCTCGAGGGCGTGCCTCAGATGGATACCGCGCGCATGCCCGAGCTTCGCAACGCCGTCATGACGGGCATGAAAAAGCGCCGCGCGGAACTCAAAAACGCCATCGGCTAGCGAGCCATTTTCGCCTCCAAGGGCACTCATTGGGGACAGACTTAAATGAGTGCCCCTGGGCACCAAGTTGATTGCTAAAGAGCCCTGTCAAGTTGCGGTGGAATAGTTCTTGTTTTTAGGCCCATGTCGCCCAAACAGGAACTATTTCACCGCAAGTGCGATTTGGGTAGAGATGCGCAACAGAATCGCGCCATTTGGATAAATACGCTTGTGGTTTCTTTAAAGACGCCTTAAACGCCGCTGAATATCTTTGGAAAGAAATGCCTGCTCGGTATTATGCTGCTCGTATATAAAACGGTAGCAGCCAGGAGACCACGTGCGAAACAACGCATCGCGGGACGAGTATGTGCCGCAGCATAGCAGCAGATATGAGGCGAAGGGCACGTCTTCGCGTGGCCTTGCCGACGCTCGCATCCGCGTGACGAAGATTGCCGCCATTGGGATGCTAACGTTGGCGGTTATTATCCTCGGAATTACCGCCAAAACCTATGCGTCGGAGCGAATGGCACACTCAGATGCGTCAACGGTACAGACGCAAAACAAAAAGGTCTCTGAATCTAAAGCCACCGCAAGCCAAACCCTGTCGACAGCGAGCCTCAAGACGAGGCTTTCGAAGGCGGACTTTAACGATATTCCCTCAGGCAATACCGTGCAGACCTTCTCACTGGTTGATGACCAGATCCCCGTCCTGGAGGATGAGAGCCTTGCCTTGCTCCAGGATGCCCTGAGTCGGGCGCAAGAGCTGGGCGATGTGGGTGTGGTGTTCTACGACCTGTCAAGCGGCAAGGGTGTGACGTATAACGCCGATGTCGAGGTTTACGGTGCGAGTAGCTACAAGGCGCTCTATGCGTTGTACATCTGCGAATCTCTGGTCGAGACGGGTCAGGTTTCACTCGATGATTCCCTTGGCACCTATGGTGGCTACAACATGGGTTGGCAGACGGTGCGCGACCTGATCGATGCCGCGGTCGTTAATTCGGACAACGATTCGTTTATTGCGTTACGCGTGACGTTTGACCGTGTCGGTTACGAGGATTGGATTGCAAGTCTTGGCATCGATTACGATACCGCACTCGATCCGATGAGTGATTTTCCCACCTATTGCCCGCGCACCTCGGCCAAGTTGTGGCGCGAGATGAGCGAGTATTTGAGCCGTGATAGCGAGACGTCGCAATGGCTGTCGGGCCTTTTGGCCTCTACGACCCGGTCCTTTATCCGCGACGGCATTGCGGACGACCAAGCCTTGGTGCGCAACAAGGCAGGCTGGATTAGCGAGGATGGTTGCTATTCGACATGCGATGCGGGCCTTATCGACATCGATGACCGTACCTATGTCATGAGCGTCATGACATCGATGCCGTGGAGCGACCGCTCGAGTGAGCTGGTGACTGCGATTGCAAAGGCTCTGTTTGATGCTCGAGCTGTGCTGGCCTAGCGTGTTCGTTTGACGAGGTCAAACAAAATGCTGGTACCATACCGTGGTTGAGAATTTCGTATAGGTTTGGGGAATGGAATGGCTACCATCGCGATTATCGGTGCGCTCGAAAAAGAGATCATGCAGATTAAGGAAGAGTTGGGTAACGTTTGCATGGTACAGGAGGCGGGCTTGAACGTTGTGACCGGCGAGCTCGACGGCCTGTCGATTGTCGCCACGACGGCGGGTATGGGCACGGTAAACGCTGCCGCCGCAACACAGCACCTCATTAGCAAGTATGCTCCACAGGCAGTTGTGTTTTCTGGTATCGCAGGTGGCCTGAATCCCAAGCTCCATATCGACGATGTCGTCATTGGCAAATGCCTGCGCTATTTAGATACCGATGCCGCGCTTATCGCCGAGTCTGCACCGGGGCTCGAGGAGTTTGTCTCGACGCCCGCGCTGGTCGATATTGCCGCCGATGTGCTTGCTGAGCGTGGCTTTGTCGACGCTTCGACAAATGCAGCCGCCTCGAACGGGGGCGCAAAGCAGTTTCTGGTCGGCACGATTGCCACGGGCAACCGTTTTGTGACGGGTGCCGCCATGCGCAACGACGCTATCGAGGCGACGCATGCCGATTGTGTCGGCATGGAGGGCGCGGCGATTGCCCATGTCGCAACTAAAAATGGTGTCGATTGCCTGGTGCTGCGCGCTATCAGCGATAATTGTGACGAGGCGTACGATGCGATTTGCGACCGCGAGTTCGACCTGTTCGAGTATGCCCGTACCGCGAGCGGCATTACGCTCGATATCGTTCGCCGTATCGCTGCTATCTACTAGCGCGCTCTTTTGTAAGAACCTACGACCAAGGAGTGTCCATGGCCGATTCCATTAACTACCAGCTTGCCAAGTTCGTCGCCAGCTACGGCAAGGTTTCGCAGATCCCCGAGTCCACCTGCCCCGAGGTGAGCTTCGTCGGCCGCTCCAACGTGGGCAAGTCATCGATCATGAACAAGCTTTTTGGCCGCAAGAACCTCGTCAAGGTTTCGAGTACGCCGGGTAAGACGAGCAATATCAATTTCTTCGAGGCCGACGACGTGCACTTTGTGGACCTGCCGGGTTACGGTTTCGCCCGTCGCTCCAAAGCTGAGCGCGATCGCTGGGCCGAGCTCATTGGCGATTTCTTCGACTCCGAGCGCAGCTTTAACCTGGTTGTGTCGCTGGTGGACATTCGCCATGATCCCAGTAAGCTCGACCATGACATGATCGACTACCTGCAGGGCAACGAGTTCAACTTTATCGTCTGCCTCACCAAGGCCGACAAGCTCAGCCGCACCCAGCAGGCCCGCCAGGCAGCAGCCATCAAAAAGCAGCTCAACGTCCCGGCCGAAAACGTAATCATCACAAGCTCCCAAACCGGCACCGGCATCGACGAACTCAAGCGCCGCATTGCCGAGGCCTGCCTCTAATAAGTGCCCCAATCTAGCAAGAGCCCCTATCAATAAAAAGCCATAATTTCAGCCCGGCGCCCCTTCAAAGCGTGGGTCCCTGTAGACATCGCTAGCCACGTTGCCATAGGGCCACCCAAGGGCATCCCCTTAAAAACATTCCGCAGCACGAGGCCCGCTTATCTGCAGCTCCGAAGGAGCAGGATAAGTGGGCCTCAAGTGCGAGGACGTTTTTAGGGGGATGCCCCTGGGTGGCCCGGACAGACCGATCGGCGATGTCTACAGGTACTCGATTTGAGCGCCCTCGGTGTCGCACGTCAGAATGTGCGTGTCACACTTGGGGAACTGCTCACGCAGCTTGACCTGCAGGAACTTTGCCACGATGGTGTCGTCGGTCACGGCCATAAGGGTCGAGCCCGAACCGCTGATCCAGATGGTCTTGGCGCCGCCGTTAAGGCAGGTGTCGCGCACGGCGTTGTAGTCGGGAATCAGACGGCGACGATAGGGTTCCTGGATGCGGTCGTCATTGGCAGCGGCAATCAGGTCAAGGTCGCCGGTCTCCAGGCCGCGCGTCATGCCGGCGATGCGGCCCATTTGCCATACGGCGGTGGAGAGTGGAATCTCCTGCGGCACAACCTTGCGCGCCTCGCTCGTATGCACCTCGTAGGGCGGAATCACGGTAATAAAACGCAAGCGATCGCTTACCTCGTAGCGCAGGCACTGGGGGAGCGAATCGGTCGGCGTAAAGGAGCAGACGGCGCCGCCCAGGATAGCGGGGGCGACGTTATCGGGATGGCCCTCGACCTCGGTGGCGATGCGGACGAGCTCGGCGCGGTCGACGGTGTGGCCTGTCAGTGCGGCGGCGGCCATAATGCCGGCGACAACGCAGGTGGAGCTGGAGCCCAGGCCGCGAGCGACGGGAACGTCAGTCTGAACGTCGATGGCGACGGGGAAGGCCGGCTCGCCCCATGCGGCAAGCGCATCGACAAAGCTCACGTAGACCAGGTTGTTCTCGTTTTGGAATTCCTCGGGGCAGCCCGTGATGGTGAGCTTGTCGGCGCGCTCGAAGGTGAAGTGCGAGTAAAGGCTGACGGCCATGCCGAGGGTGTCGTAGCCGATGCCTAGGTTGGCGCTTGTTGCTGGGACGGTGATCTTGATCATGTGAGTCCTCCTGGCGTGCCTGGCTGTTTAGTTCGCTGCTCGGGCAGTCCTGCGCAAGACGGAAAGCACATTAAGTGCTTTCCTTTGCGTGCGGAACTCGCGACGAACTAAACAGCCAGGCACGCTGTGCACGTTCGTCATCATCCCGGGGGTTATCTGATAAAAGAAGGTGCGCCGGCTTTCGCCGGCGCTTAATTAGGGGTTTAGTTGGTAGCCATCTTTTTTGCTGCGGACTCGACGTAGTTGGCCATGTCGGCTACGTCGCAGACGTCTTCGAAGCGGACGGGTTTGGATTCGAGCTCGGCGAGCTGGGTCGGGGCGACGGTGTTGGTGGCCTGCTCGAGTACACGCATAGCCTCAAAATCATCCTCGGGAACGTCGAGGCCCAGGGCGTCGCAGCAGGCGCGCGGGAACTTGTAAGGGCTGGCGGTCGAAAGCAGCACGCGGGCCTTGGCGCCCTCGGTGGGGGCGACCTGCTCAAAGACGTGATAGCCGCAAGCGGTGTGCGGGTCGATCACGTAGCCGTTCGCGTCCCAGCAGCTCTTGATGGCAGCGCGGACCTCGTCCTCGCTGGCCCAACCGCAGCCAAAGACGCTCTGAATCTTTGCCAGCAGGTCGGCGGGAACTTCATAGCGACCAGTCTGTGCCAGCTGCTCCATAAGGCCGGCAACGAGTTCGCAGTCGCCATCGGACAGGAAGTACAACATGCGCTCCAGGTTAGAGCTGATGAGGATGTCCATCGACGGCGAGATGGTCGTGAAGAACGGACGGTTGCGGTCGTAGACGCCGGTGGTCAGGAAGTCAGCAAGAACGTTGTTCTTGTCGCTCGCGACGATGAGCTTGGCGACGGGCAGACCCATGCGCTTGGCGTAGTAGCCGGCCAGGATATCGCCAAAGTTACCGGTCGGTACGCAGAACTCCACGGCGTCGCCGGCCTCGATGGCGCCGGCGCGCAGCAGCTGCGCATAGGCGGCAAAGTAGTAGACGACCTGCGGTACCAAGCGGCCGACGTTGATGGAGTTGGCGCTCGAAAGCACCGTGCCGGCGGTCTCCAGACGCTCGGCAAGCTCCTTATCGGCAAAGATGCGCTTGACGGCACTCTGGGCATCGTCGAAGTTGCCGCGGATGCCGCAGACGGCGACGTTATCGCCCTCCTGAGTGGACATCTGCAGATTCTGCACGCGGCTGACTTTGCCCTCGGGATAAAAGACGGTGATGCCCGTGCCCGGGGCGTCGGCAAAGCCGGCGAGTGCTGCCTTGCCCGTGTCGCCCGACGTGGCGGTGACGATCATGATGCGCTCGGCGCCGCCGTCCTTGGCGGAGGTGCGGGCCATGAGGCGGGGGAGCATCTGCAGGGCGACGTCCTTAAAGGCACTCGTGGGGCCGCCAAAGAGCTCCATCACATAGGTTTGAGGGACGTCGGTGCCCGGTGCGGCATCGAGTTTGACGAGCGGTGTGACCTCATCATTCGCAAACGTACCGCGGTAAGCCTCATTCACGCAGGCCGAAATTTCTTCGTCCGTGTAATCGTTCAGTAACATTCCCAACACATTTTGAGCGATTTCAAAGTACGATTTATCGGTAAGCGAGCTGATATCGACCTGCTGGGTGCCAAGCTCGTCCGAGACAAACAAACCCCCGTCGGGAGCGATGCCGGTGCGGATTGCCACCTTACTTGAGCATGATAAAGTGCGTCCTCGTGTACTATGATAAGTTCCCATATAACAGTGCTCCTCGGATACCTTGGTCCCAATCGGTGAACTCATGGTATCAGAGCGCGCAAAACAGGTTTGCAGAGGCTTTTAGAAAGGTAACCTCCAGCCCATGATAAAAATTGCCAAGTTTGGCGGCTCGTCGGTCGCCGACGCCGAACACTTCAAGAAGATCAAGGCCATCGTCGATGCCGACCCGGCCCGCCGTTTTGTGGTGGTTTCCGCCTGCGGTCGCCGCTTTAAGGGCGATACCAAGGTGACCGACCTGCTCTACCTGGTTAACGCTCACGTTAAGTATCACGTGTCGTGTGAGGAGCTGCTCGAGGACATTGGCCAGCGCTATTTTGATATCGCTGACGAGCTGGAGCTCACCTATCCCATCCGCGAGGAGTTCGCAGCCTTTGCCGAACGCGCCCGCTCGGGCGGCTACTCCACCGAGGAGCTTGTGAGCCGCGGCGAGTACTTCACCGCTCGTCTGATGTCCGAGTACCTGGGCCTGCCGTTCCTGGACGCCGCGACGGTTGTGGCGTTCCATCATGACGGTACGCTCAGCATGAACCGCACCTCCGAGCTGGTGCAGGAGTACGGCCAGCAGGGCGGCTTTGTTATGCCCGGTTTCTACGGCGCGACGCGTGAGGGCCAGATTAAGCTGCTCGATCGTGGCGGCGGCGATATCTCGGGCTCGATCTTGGCCAAGTGCCTGGGCGCCGACCTGTACGAGAACTGGACCGACGTCTCGGGTTTCTATTCTGCCGATCCGCGTATTGTTCCGGAGGCTCAGCCCATTGCGCGCGTTACCTACGAGGAGCTGCGCGAGCTTTCGTACATGGGCGCAAGCGTCCTGCACGAGGAGGCCGTGTTCCCCGTGCGCGAGGCGGGTATTCCGCTGGTCATTAAGAACACCAATGCGCCGCAGGACCCCGGCACCATCATTAGCGAGACGGCTGATGAGGGCGAGGCGGAGCCCATCATTACCGGTGTGACCGGCAAGCGCGGCTTTGTCGCCATCAACGTGGCCCGCGACCGCACCAAGCCGCGCGTCGGCTTTATGCGCCGCGCGCTTTCGGTCTTCGAGCGCTATGACGTTTCCGTCGAGCATATGCCCACCGGCGTCGACCGCTTTGGCGCCGTGGTGCAGGAGCAGGATGTGCACGATTCGCTGTACTCACTCGTGGGCGACATTCAGCAGGAGGTCGAGCCGCTCGAGATCGAGGTTGTCGAGGGCTTGGCGCTCATCGCGACCGTCGGCCGTAACCTGCGCGGCCGCGCAGGTATCTCGGGCCACCTGTTTGGCATGCTTGGTCAGGCCGGCGTGAGCGTGCGTATGATTTCGCAGAGCTGCGACGAGATCAACATCATTATCGGTGTCGAGGAGAAGGACTTCGACCTGGCGATTCAGACCATTTACCGTGCCTTCTCCGACGAAAACGGCATTGTGAAGGTCTCCGACCTGGAAGCTCCCGCGCCGGCCGATCCCGCCCTGGCTTCGCTCCACAAGTAGCTGCTATCCCGGTGGATTTTTGGGACAAGTGCCAAAAATCTAGCGCGGGGCGTTTCGTTTCGGTTTCGTTTCGACGGGGCGGGTTTCGTGCCCGCCCCGTTCTTGTATACACTGGCAACAACAATCGGCCTGCTCGGCGTGCGGGCAAAAGCCAAAACCTTTAAAGGGGGAAGCATGAAACAGTACACGGTTGCTATTTTGGGCGCGACGGGAGCCGTGGGCACCCAGATGCTCGAGTGCCTCAACGAGCAGGAGTTTCCGGTTGGCAAGCTCAAGCTGCTGGCGAGCGCGCGCTCTGCGGGCAAGACCGTTGAGTTCCGCGGCGAGCAGGTTGCGATTGAGGAAGCTTGCCCCGAGGCCTTTGAGGGCTGCGACATCGTGCTCGGCGCTGCCGGCGACGATATTGCCAAGGAGCTGCTGCCCGAGGCCGTCAAGCGCGGCGCCGTCGTGGTCGACAACAGTCACGCCTTCCGCATGGATCCCGAAGTGCCGCTGGTTGTGCCTGAGATCAATGCCGACGACATCAAGTGGCATCACGGCCTGATCGCCAATCCCAACTGCGCGACCATCATCGGCCTGGTTCCCACGTGGCCGCTGCATCAGCTCGCCGGCGTGAAGCGCATGATTGTCTCGACGTATCAGGCGGCTTCGGGCGCTGGCGCTCCCGGTATGGCCGAGCTTGAGGCTCAGCTGGCCGCCCTGGGCCGCGGCGAGGAGATTCCCGAGCCGCGCGCATTTGCCGCCCAGCTGGCGAGCAACCTGATTCCGCAGATTGGCGGCGTCAAGGAGGAGGGCTTTACCTCCGAGGAAATGAAGCTGCAGAACGAGGGCCGCAAGATCATGCATCTGCCCGAACTGCGCGTGAACTGCACCTGCGTGCGCGTGCCCGTGCTGCGTTCGCACTCCGAGAGCATTACGCTCGAGTTTGAGCGCGACATTACGGTTGACGAGGCCCGTGTTGCGCTGGCTGCCGCTCCCGGCGTCAAGCTGGTTGACGATATGGCTGCCGAGGATGCGCACGATCGCTTCCCCATGCCGATGGACACCTCTGACCAGGACCTGATTTGGGTCGGCCGTGTGCGTCGCGACATCTCGAACCCCGAGGCAGCGCGTGGCATCACCTTCTGGTGCTGCGGCGACCAAATCCGTAAGGGCGCGGCAACCAACGCCGTCCAGATCGCTAAGCTGCTCTGCGAGTAGCGGTGGACCTGTCCGGCGGGG
>NZ_JBGORS010000005.1:0-134734 GCF_041537385.1 Collinsella aerofaciens | reverse complement strand
CAGTTAGGGACGTTCCTTTTCTGTCGGCATTCGGGGACACTCCTTGCGGATTTGCGAGCAGTTTGCTCGTTTGCCGACGTACGGGCGTTCATTTGTCGACTTCTTGGGCTGTGATCACCTGTTGTTTCTGTGGTGGCTGCGGTCATCTGGCTCAAAAGGGCGGGTTGGCCGTCGATGTTTACCTGCGGTTTTGTTGCGGCGCGCATTTTGGGTCAAGCTTTTCGTCAAGTGTTTGGTCAGCATCTGGTTTGCAGCCGGAGGCCTATTTTGCCCGCGCTGGTCGTGGCTGCCCACCCTCCTCGTAAGCTCAAATTGAGGTCCATCAGTTTGAGGAGGATGCCATGACTGACCACGCTTTTGACCGAGCAGAGCTGGCTGAAGCCGTCGGCAACGATATTGCCGACATGGCTCACTTTTTGATGCTGCGGAAGTTTCAATTCCTGGAGCCGGCGCGCGAGCAGTTCGAGATTATCGTCGACCCGTGGCTCAGCTATTGCGAGGAACCTTCTCAAAACGAAATCATGGCCTACAACATGGCGTTTACCGATTGGCTGCTTTTCGAGCGCCCCTATCGCCATGGCAAAACGCTGCTCGAGCTATATGTTGACGAGCCGCCGGCATCGCTTTCGCCCGCCTCGCTCAAGCGGCTCGAGCAGGTGCGTGATACGCAGTATTTCTCGCGCTTTGGCATTTTGGACAAGAATCCTGCGTCCGGCATGGTCGTGCTGAAGGACACACGCACCGATCATCGCTTTGATGTCTACGACCCACATATCGTGCAAAAGGAGCACTGGAGCGACGGCGCGATTGCGGTGCGCCTCGCCTCCGTCGACGATGTCTGGCTTGTGGCGGGACAGCTCTACCTGTATGACATTGCGCGCCTGAACGACACGGCGGTCGACGGGCCGGGTGCGGTGCATCCCGAGGACCTGCAGGACGGCTTTGACACCTCGTGCATCAGCTTCTTCTTGCGTCTGGTCCGCGACATCATGGGCGCCCAGGGGCGCTACGTAAAGTCGCTCAATATCTACGAGCAGGAGTGGGAGTAGGGGATGGGTGGTTGTCGCCTGCCTTGCCTTTTGCCTTTTTGTCTCGATCTGTAACGTTTGGGGACAAAAAACCGGTCTATCTGTTACAGAACGAGACGAATGCTTGGGCGCCGCTGGTTTGTCTAAATCTGTAACGTTTAGGGGCTTGGAGAACGTCTAACTGTTACAGATCAAGACGTTTGGCACCTGGTTGGGGGGAATGTCTCAATCTGTAACATCTACAGTCCAAAAATCGGTCTTCCTGTTACAGGTCGAAACGTTTGTCGGCGGAGGCAACGGTGACGATGGTCCATTTGTCCGATGTGGTGGTGATGGAAGTGTCTAATACCGTTTTCAAGCACAAGCATACGACTCGCAACACGTTGGCGCGGAATAGGATGCTCGCGCGACTCACGGAGGCGACCGAGCAAGGTGCGCTGCTCGCAACGCATGACAATGCCGAGCTCATGTGGCTGCGGCGTCATGTTGGAACCGACGATATCGCGGAACCCGAGCCGTATTTGTTCTGCTTTCAACATGATTGGGGTGTGCTGACGCCGGCGGAGCGAACGCTGCGTACCATCAAAGGGCTTGCAGAGTTTCATCCCGATTGGGCGTTTTGGGGCTATGACGCGGCGCTTTTGTGGGGTCTGGAGGTGCCGAATGATCTGCTTGGGCCACGATATCTTGTTAAGACAGGTTGCTCGGTGCCGCTGAGTGCAGGATGTCGGCTGTTGCGTCCGCAGATGGCGGGCGCACTCGAGCATGTTGATGGCGTGCGGGTGACGTCGTTTTGGCGCACGGTGGAGGATTGCCTACTGCGTGCGCCGTTCTCCTACGGGTTGGCGATTGCCGATTCTGCACTGCGGGCGAAAGGCGTATCACGTGGGGATTTGTGCGAGCGCCTCCGCGCCGATTGCGAGGGCAGGCGAGGGTATCGCAGGGCACAGGTGATTGCGTCGTATGCGGACGGGCTGTCTGAAAACGGCGGCGAGTCTCGGTTCCGAGCATTCTTTATTGCGTACGGCTTTCCGGTTCCGGAGCTGCAGGTGGAGTTTCGCGACCCGCTCGATCCGAGCCAGGTGTTTCGCGTCGACTATTTTTGGCGGCTCGAGGACGGGACGTGTGTCATCGGCGAGCTCGACGGAAAGGGGAAGTACACCTTGCAGAGCGGCGAGGGTCGGGAGTCGGTTGACCCATTCGTGGCAGAGCGTCAGCGGGAATCTCATCTGACAATGCTCGGGCATAAGGTGCTTCGGTTTACGTTTAACGAACTCAAAGACCCGGGGAAGCTGGTCGAGAAAATGAGGCTGGCGGGTATTCCTCGGCAGGTTGAATTGGCTGAGGAGTGGAGATGCCAGTGGTATGGGCGCTGAGAGGTTTTGTCTCGATCTGTAACGTTTAGAGGCTGTTTGAGCTCGTAATTGTTACAGATCGAGACAAGCCGGTGAAACGTCGACCGAATGTCTCGATCTGTAACATCAAGGGGCCTAATAACCCTGTACCTGTTACAGATCGAGACATTTCCCTGGTGTCGTTGGGGTGGGACTGCAACGTGTTCCGTCTCCCCACATCCCCTCTTCCTTCCGTTAACCGATGCGTCTGCAGCAATCCAGCGGGACTAGGTGATAATGGACAAATGTTCAAGTTAATCGTGAGGGAGGAGCTCGATATGGCATCTGCCGATCGTTCCACGTTGTTTATCAATGCGACCATTCTGGATGGTTCGGAACATATGGAGCCGCAGCCCGATATGGCCGTGGCCGTTGAGCGCGGTGTCATCACGTGGATGGGGCTGAGTGCTGTGGCGCAGGCGCCCGCGGGGGCCGAGGTCATCGACCTGGCAGGGGCGTATCTCATGCCGGGCCTCATCAATATGCACGTGCATCTGTGCGGTTCGGGCAAGCCGGTCTCGGCGGGTGATGCGGGCGCGCTGATGAAGAAGCTCGACAATCCCGTGGGCCGCGCCATCGTTCGCCACATCCTCAAAGCCAGCGCCCAGCAGCAGCTGGCAAGCGGCGTGACTACGGTGCGCGGTGCGGGTGACCCGCTGTTTGCCGACATCGCCGTGCGCGATGCTATCGATGCCGGCAAGTATCAGGGTCCGCGTCTGGTAGCGCCGGGAACGGGCGTTACAGTGCCGGGTGGCCACGGCGCGGGGCTGTTCGCGCAGGTCGCCAATACGCCCGACGAGGCGGCCGAACAGGTGCGCGACTTGTACGCGCGTGGTGCCGACGTCATCAAGTTGTTCGTGACGGGTGGCGTGTTCGACGCGACCGAAGTTGGCGAGCCGGGCGTGCTGCGCATGCCGATCGATGTTGCCGCGGCGGCGTGCAAGGCGGCGCACGAGGTGGGCCTGCCGGTTATGGCTCATGTCGAGAGCACCGAGGGCGTGAAGGCCGCGCTTGAGGCCGGGGTCGACACGATCGAGCACGGTGCCCCGATGACGCCCGAGATCCTGGAGCTGTACCGTGGCGCCGCGGGCACGCAGCTCGAGGGACGTGCGCCCAGCGTTACCTGCACGATCAGCCCGGCACTACCGTTTGTATTGCTCGACCCGGAAAAGACCCATTCGACTGACGCGCAAAAGAAGAACGGCGACATCGTGTGCTCGGGCATCATCGAGAGCGCCCGCGCCGCACTGGAAGCTGGCGTTAAGGTGGGCCTGGGTACGGACTCGAGCTGCCCGTTCGTGACGCAGTACGACATGTGGCGCGAGGTTGCCTATTTTGCCAAGTATGTCGGCGTGAGCAACGCCTTCGCGCTGCATACGGCTACGCAGGTCAATGCCGAGCTCCTGGGGCTGGGCGGCGAGACCGGTACGATCGAGTGCGGCAAGGCCGCCGATATCCTGGTGACGCGCAAGAATCCGCTCGATGACCTGTGCGCTCTGCGTGAGCCGATACATGTGATGTGTCGCGGTGATCTGGTACGCAAGCTCAAGGTAAAGCGTATTCCCGAGGTGGACGCCGAGCTCGACGCGATTATGGCCATGCCGGCCGAGGCGCTGGCTGAGGAGCTGGCCCGCGACGGTGTGGCGTAGATGTGACAAAGGTGCAGCTCCGTTGCCGCATACAAAAAGCCGAGGTCTCAACACGAGGCCTCGGCTTTTTTATCGAACAAATACTTAAGATTTGGGACAAACAAACCTGATTAATTTGTCCCGCGTGCGGGCGCTAGGAGCGGGTTTCCATCTTGGCGTGGCACTTGGGACAGGTGACGCGGATCTTGCCCTTGCCCTTGGGGACGGAGAGCATCTGGCCGCAGTTGGGGCACTTGAGGTATGCCGTGGTCTTGCGACCCTTCCGCATCTTCTTGGCCGTGCGCTTGGCACGCTCAAAGTCTTCCTTACTGGTGCCGGCTGCGTGTGAGGTGCTGGCCGCTGCAGTTCCACCGCCCAAGCTGGCGACGAACTTGCCCAAGCCGGGGACGTTCGCGGTCGCGGCGACAAAGGCCTCGTTCTCCTTGCGACGTGCGTCGATGTTTTTGGACAGGCCGCGCAGCACGCCGATCACGATGACGGCGATGGCGATCCAGCTGAGCCACTGGATGCGGGCTATCGATCCGATCATCGCGATGACAATGCCGGCAAAACCCATCACGATGGTGAGTTCATCGGCACCATTGCGACCCTTCATAAAGTCATTCATGCAAATTGCCTTTCATTCGATATGCCGCACGCCTTTATACCCGATTTAGAGCAAGGGGGACAGGTTATTCTGCACCAATGTGGTGTAAACGTGCCTGTCCCCGATACACCAAGATGGTGCAAAGCAGTCCGTCCCCAATGCCCCAATCACTTGGAGAGCTTGTCGACGACGCGTTCGATCTCGGCGAGCTTGGCGGCCTTGAGGTCTTCGTCGCCCGATTCGATTGCCGAGGTCACGCAACCCTCGATATGCGCCTTGAGCACGTCGGCGTTGATGCGCGCAATGAGCGCCTGCGTTGCCATGAGCTGCGTGGAAATATCGACGCAGTAGCGGTCCTCCTCGACCATCCGCAGGATGCCGTCGATCTGACCGCGTGCCGTCTTGAGCATGCGGGTCACCGATTTATGGTCTGCCATCATGGCGGGTCCTCGTTTCTGGTCGGGGTGCGCGTGGGTCGTTACGCGGCGGTTACGGACAGGGCGTGGAACTTCTCGCCGGCGCCCTCGACGGCGGCGGCGAGCTGCTCGGCGGTCACGGTGTCGGCGCACTCCACCTGGACGGTCTGGGTTTCGTGATCGGCGTCGGCGTCGGTCACGCCGGCCACGTTGAGCAACGCCGTCTCGACGGTGGCGTCGCAGTGGCCGCACATGAGGCCGGAAGTCTTGATTGTGTATCGCATCGGTATTCCTCTCTGTTGTGTCGGCTTTCCCAGGCACCCGACCTTGGCCTTCAAGCCCTCGCTCGCGTACCAAAGTACGCGTCGCTCCTCTTTCAGGTCAATCTCGGGCACCTGGAAAACCCGTTCTAAATGGACTTAAGGGTGAACCTATTTTGCCACTTTAGGCTTAAAGGTTCGTAGGCGCAGCGCATTGCTTACGACGCACACGCTCGACAGGCTCATGGCCGCGGCGCCGAACATCGGCGAGAGCTGCCAACCGGTGAGGGGGAAGAACACGCCTGCCGCCAGCGGAATGCCGATGCCGTTGTAGAACAGCGCCCAGAACAGGTCCTGCTTGATGTTGCGGATCGTGGCGCGCGAAAGCTCGATGGCGCGCGCAACATCCATGAGGTCGCTGCGCATGAGTACCACGTCGGCGCCCTCCTTGGCGATGTCGGCGCCGGTGCCGATCGCAAGGCCCACGTCGGCGCGCGCCAGGGCGGGGGAGTCGTTGATGCCGTCGCCCACCATGGCGACCTTGCCGCCCGCATCCTGCAGTTCGCGCACGTGGCGTTCCTTGTCGGCGGGGAGGACGTCGGCGATGACCTGTTCGCTGGTGAGTCCCACGCGGCGGGCGATAGCCTCGGCCGTCACGCGGTTGTCGCCGGTGAGCATGCGCACGTCGACGCCGAGCTTGCGGAGCGCGGCGATGGCCCCGGCGCTCGTCTCTTTGACCTCGTCAGCCACGGCGATGGTGCCGACAAGCTCGCCGTTCTTGGCAAAGAACAGCGGTGTTTTGCCCTCGGCGGCAAATTGCTCGGTAAGACCCGCGGGCACGGTAACGCCCAACTCGTTCATCAGGCGTACGTTGCCGGCGGCGATGACATTCTGCCCCTCGCGCGCCGTTACGCCACGACCGGGCACGGCGGCAAAGTCCTCGACCATGCGCGCGACAATTCCGCGTGCCTCGCACTCGGCCATAATCGCCTCGGCCAGCGGGTGCTCGCTCGAGCGCTCCAACGCGGCGGCCAGCTTGAGCAGCGACTTTTCGCTCATGGCGCGCGAGCCGTCAGCACGCGTGGCTACCACGATATCGGTCACGGCAGGCTTGCCGCGGGTGACCGTGCCCGTCTTATCGAGCACCACCGTGCCCACGCTGCGCAGATTCTCCAGCGCTTCGGCGCTCTTAAACAGAATGCCCATCTCGGCGCCCTTGCCGGTGCCCACCATAATGGCGACGGGCGTGGCTAGGCCGAGTGCACACGGACAGCTGATCACCAGCACAGCGACGGCGGAGGTGAGCGCTTCGTTGACGCTTCCGGTCAGTGTCATCCACGCCAAGAAGGTCACGGCCGAGATCACGAACACCACGGGCACGAACACGCCGGCGACCTTGTCGGCCATGCGGGCGATGGGCGCCTTGGTGGCGTTGGCGTCCTCGACAAGCTTGATGATCTTGGCGAGCGATGTCTCGGCACCCACACGCGTGGCGCGGAAGGTAAACGAGCCGGTGCGGTTGACGGTGGCGGCGTTGACGGTGTCACCGGCGGTCTTTTCCACGGGGATGGACTCGCCGGTCAGCGCGCTCTCGTCCACGGCCGAGCTGCCCTCGAGCACCACGCCATCGACGGGGATGGACTCGCCGGGGCGTACGCGCAGGATCTGGCCGGGAAGGATGCTGTCGACGTCGACGGTGGTCTCGCTGCCGTCCTCTGCCACGACGGTCGCGGTCTTGGGCGCCAGGTCGATCAGCGCCTCGATAGCGCCGCCGGTTTTGGACTTGCTGCGCGTCTCGAGGTATTTGCCCACGGTGACGAGCGACAGGATCGTGCCTGCGCTCTCAAAATACAGATTGTCCATGCCCGTCATCATGGCCTCGTGGACCTGACCCGCGGCTAACTGGTCGGCCATGATGAACATGGCATAGAGCGACCAGGCGATGGACGCGGTGGCGCCGACGGCGATGAGGGCGTCCATGGTAGGCGCGCCGTGCGCAAGCGATTTAAACCCGTTGATAAAGTACGCGTCGTTGACATAGGCGATGGGGATGAGCAGGACGAGCTCGGTGAGGGCGAGCGTCATGCTGTGGGTATGGTCGGTGAAGACGCCGGGCAGCGGCCAGCCAAGCATGTGCCCCATGCCTATGTAGAACAGCGGGATGAGGAATACGATTGAGACGACAAGACGGGTGCGCATGGCAGAGGCAGCGGCCTCCAACTTTTTGGTCGGCGACTCCATGTGGGCGGCGCCGGACCTGGCTTGCACGCTGCCGTTTGAGCCAGCGGCGCCGGTGCCTGCATCGACGGGCGAGGCCGAGTAGCCGGCACGGTCGACGGCGGTGCAGATGTCGTCGGGGGAGACCTGCGCGGGGTCGTAGTCGACCATCATGGAACCGGCGAGTAGGTTGACCGCGACGCTTTGGACGCCGTCGAGTTTGCTCACGGCGCGGTCCACGTGCGCCTGGCAGGCGGCGCATGTCATGCCGCCCACGTCGAACTTATCTTGAGCCACGGCTTCTCCTTTCTGTAGTTTGGTGTTGAAATTGTTAACCTGCCGATACTATACACCCATACCCCCTGGGGGTGTCTAGTAATAGTTGGAATGTATGCTTTTCATTACAGATGATGGTGGCTGCTCAATCGGTGGCCGTCCCAACCAATCATCTCAATCTGTAACATCTGGTCCAGTCGTTGAGCCGTAACTGTTACAGATCGAGACATTACATCGAGCCACAACTTAACGTCTCAATCTGTAACGCCTGGGGACCGTTTTGCCTGCTAGATGTTACAGATCGAGACAATCTCGGAGCAGATGCCCCGGCCATACAACGTAAAACGCCGGGGCGCCCGTGTGGTAGACGTCCCGGCGCATGTTAGGCAGGGTTTGCGAAGCGGTGGGAGGGAGGAGAAGCCGTCCTCCCGAAATCCTTACTCCTGACGACGCTTCTTGTCAGTCAGGAAGACGCCGGCGGCTACGAGCACGACACCTCCGATGACAAACGTCTCACCGGCGAGCGCAGCATTGTCGCCTGTGGTGGGAAGTGCCGAGTTGGCGGCCGTCTTGACGTTGCCGGCAGACGGCTTTCCAGTAACCGGCTTAGCGGCAGCCTGCGTGATCTTGGCCTGCTCGGCCTTCGCCGCCTCTTGCTCCTGGCGGGCGATCTCGTCCTTCAGGGCTTGCTCGGCGGCTACGCGTTTTGCCTTCGCCTCGTTGTAACCGTTGAGAGCCGCGGTGTAGGCGGGCGTCGCAGCATCAAGGTCTGCCTGAGCGGCATCAAGTGCGGCCTTTGCGTTATGTTCTGCCTGCTTGGCGGCGACGCACTTGGCAAAGAGGGCATTGAGCGTATCGTTCGCGTTTGCGTCAGAGCCAGTAGCAATGCCTTTTTCGACGTTGATGGACTTGAGCTTTCCGAGAGTAGCAGCAGCGGCGTCCGATGCGGCCTGAGAATTCTCGACCGCCTGCTCGGCGTTCGCGATGGCATCATTTGCCGTGCTAAGGGCGACTCCGGCATCGGTAACTGCTGCGTCGGCCTCCTTCTTGGCCGCCTCGGCGGTGGCAAGATTATCGGCTGCATTGCTCAGGGCGTCGGCACGGGCCTTCTTTGAAGCAAAGTCGTTTTTCGCCGTGGTCAGATCGCTCGCAGCGTGCTCCGCGGTCGCCGCCTTGGCCTCGGCGTTGTCCTTCGCGGTGTCGAGGGCCTGCTTCTTGGCAGCCTCGTCGAGCTTCGCCTTTTGGAGAGCGCTCTGGGCAGACGTCTGGGCTGCCGTGGCTTCATCTAGCGCCTGATGGGCCTCGTCGGCTTTCTCCTGAGCCGCAGCAACATCGGCTGAATACTTGGCAAGTTCCTTCTTTGCATCTTGCAGAGCCTGCTGCTTTACGAGAGTCTCTGCCTTGGCGTCATCAACCTTCTTCTGACTCTGAGCGGCTTGCTCTTTCGATGCCTTAAGCTCGGCGCGCTTCTGGTTGACGACCTGCTCTGCGGTCGCCACGTTGCTTTGGGCGGCTTTGACCTGGTCTTCGGCTTCGGCAACTTTTCCGTTTGCCTTGGCGAGATTCTGCTTTGCTAGGGCAACAGCGGCGGCGGCACTTGCTACGCTGTCGTTCTTGGCGGCAAGGTCGCTATTCGCGGCAACAATGCCTTCCTGCTTTTGAGCGACGAGGGTTTCAGCTGCCTTTACGGCATTGGCTTTCGATGCCGCTGTGCTGCGCTTTTGCTCAAGGTCCGTCTTTGCGGCGGCGAGCTTTTCGCTGGCTTTGGAGAGGCTCAGCTGATACTGATCAAAGAGATTCTCGAGTTCATCGATCGAGTATTCTTTCTCGTACGAACCGTAATTGTTGTCGATCTCCAAGACGAACACATACGGCCAAAGGGTTCCGCGCGAGTTGATGCCGTATCCCATGGTTTTGGCGTTAGGTTGTACGATATTCAAATAATGGCCGACGGTGCCAAAGTCTGCCCCGCGCTTTTCGAATTCGGTTTTGTGGCTCCAGAAAGTATCCCAAGCATCTTTGGGGGCAACGTTGCCAAGGCCGGCTTTCGCTGCAGCCTCGTCAAATATCTCCTTTTCATCATCGACCCATTGGTGCGCGATGTTTTCTTTAGTACTGAAGTTCCAAGCGGCATTTTCACAATTGGCGTAATCTGAGTGACCTAGCGTTTTGTCAGAGTAATTGGAGTCGGATTGAGCGATTGCCATTTGCTCGGCCGTCACCCTAAGCTCACTCAATCCAACGCTTGCACGGTATTCGTTAATCTCGCGCAGCTTGTTAAACGATAGCTTGGCGTTGTCGAGTGACGTGCCGTCTTTTTTATCGCCAATGGTCGTCGGGTTTTTATCGCTCTGCCTATAGATGATGTTTGCAGCGTCGTTGGCACCGATGAACTGGTAGAAGCCGATGACGCTCTGCGCCTCCGCTGTCGTTGCCTTATCGGTTGCTGCCTTGCACGTATCGTATGCTTTCTGTGCATCGACAACGGCTTGATCGGCGGCCGCCTGGTTTGCCTTGGCAGTTTCGAGCGCCTTGTCTGCCTGCTCCTTCGCGGCTTTTGCCTGGTCGACTTGTTTCTGAGCGGCCTTTGCCTTCTCCAGTTCGGCAGCATGTGCCTGCTTTGCCGAGGTCAACTCCGATTGCGCCGCATCGGCTTTCGTCTGGGCTGCCGTTACATCATTTTCGGCTGCTGCGACTGTCTGCTTCTTGGCTTCGAGATCGCTTTCGGCGCCGGTGAGGGCGTCCTGCTTGGATTCAACGTCGCTATTTGCCTGAGAAAGGCCTGCTTCGGCAGTCGCCTGCTGCTTTTTCGCCTGGTCGAGTGCGCTTTGGGCAGCATCGACCTTTGTCTGGGCGGCGTCATACTCCGGGCCCTCGGCGCCTGCCTTTGCGGCCGCCAAATCGGCTTGTGCGCTGTCATACGCTGTCATACGCTGTCTGTGCCGCGACTACCTTACCATCCGCGGCGTTCTTTTCCTGCTGAGCGGAAGCCAGCGTGCCTGCCGCTTCGTCGTAAGCGCTCTGCGCGGCGCTCTGAGCATGCTGGGCATCGGCGAGCGCGGAATCGGCAGTGGCCTTCGCAGCCTTTGCTTGGTCCAGAGCGGCCTGCGCATCTGCGGCAGCCTGCTCGGCGACCTTGATTTCCTCCGGCGTTGCGTTGGCGGCTGCCTTCTGGGCTGCCTCGAGCTTGGCCTGCGCGTCGGCTGCCGCCTGCTTTGCGGCATCAAGGACCTTCGACTTGTCCTCGGCGTCGGTCTTGGCTGCATCGAGCTTTCCCTGGGCATCCTTCAGCGTGGCACTGGCGCTGTCGGCCGCCTTGACGCTTTCATCGAGCTGGCGAGCATATTCGGCGCGCGCGGCGGCCTCTGCCTGCGAATTATCGGAGACGGAGACGTCATAGGTGCTTTGTGCGTTGTCGCGTGCCGCCTGCTTTTCGGTATAGGGGGCAGCCACCGTGTCGTAGTCGGATTTGGCGTCTGCCTCGGCAGCCTTTGCGGCGTCGATAGCAGCCTGCAAGTCGGCAATCTTCTGGGCGTTTGCCTTTACTGCGGAGCCTGCCGCCTCGCCGGCGTGGACAGCAAGCGGGGACATGATCGCGTCCTGTGCCGTGGTATCACTCGCATCGTTGGCAAATGCCGAGAACGGCGCGAGCAGCGACGAGCCAGTCATAGCGATGGTGGTTGCCGCGGTGACGGCGAGTCGTGTTGCCTTGTAGCCCGAGAATGTGGGGCGAGGCTCGTCGCCGCCTGAGACTTCCAAGTGTTTAGGTGCGTACTTTGCCATTTCTTCTCCCAATCGTTGAAGGGGTACCTATGACAATTCGTACGTTACGACCGCCGAAAGGGCTTCTGTTGCGCAACATTGGCAAGGAAATATCGACACACTTGAATCACATTTATGAGGCGAAGTTCTCGGCAAGTTAATGTCTCGTTCTGTAACATCTAGCAGCAAATATGACCTCTAACTGTTACTGATCGAGACGGACCGTCCGCGGTCAACTCAAATGTCTTGATCTGTAACATCTAGAGAGGTTTTTAACCCCTTACTGTTACAGATTGAGATGTTGTCTCGCGGGGTTGGGGTTTGTCTCGTTCTGTAACATCTAGACCTGTATCTGCCGAGCTGGTGTTACAGATCGAGACAATTGCCGGGGAGGGGTCCCGTCACGGCAAGACGCCCGCCGCCTAGATACAGAACCCGGGGATCACACAGGTTCGCTTATTTGGCTTGTCCGCAGGCGTTGCGTACGTAAAGACGTCGCCGTCGTGTCCCACGCGATTCAAATAGAGTGTGCCTCCACTCTCCGATGTGTCGGGGCTCACCGTGCGCTCCCACCAACAGGTGTCCTTGCCCTTCCACTGGCGGACCATCGTCTCGTTCGTGGAATACGGGCTCACCTTGAGCTCGCGGAAGAGCTGATACTCCTTGCCCTCGCCGTTGTAGATGTCTGCCAGGTAGTGATAGCCCTCGGCAAACGAATCGGGCGGTTGCGTACCGCACAGCTCGACCATGGCGGGCAGCCAAAGGGTTGCGGGCAACTCGCTCAGACACGATGCACTGTTGGCGGCGCCCACATTGTTCGAGACCTTCTTGACCCCTTTAATGAGCGCGCGCAACTCGTTGGGTAGCAGCTTAAGGCCGTCGCCGTTGAGCCATCCCCGCAGCTCGCAATCTGCCCAGCCGGCGCTCGGCGGTTCAGCCGTAGCGTTGCGCTCGGCAATACCCGCGTCGAACATAAACGTCAGCCCGGCCTTGCCCGTCCCGTCCAGAAGCTCATCGTGGCGGATGCCCACAAGCTGCGCGCCAACCTGTAGTCCGTTGGTGAGCGTGACACGCTTGGTGCACGGATAGGGGATATGCCCATCAGCGTCGAGCAGGTGGTAGCGCTTGGCAATCTCGCGTGCCTCGCTACGGGTCTCGGCGGCCTTAATCTTGAGCGAAATCTCCTGCAGCTGATCCCAAGTGTAGTCGTCAAGCGAACCGCGGATGCCGTCCAGGTAGTCGGGGATGCCAAAGCCATGGGTTGCTGCCCCGATAACGCCGAGCCCCGCAACGGCTGCAACGACGCCGCCGATGACAAAGCGGCGGCGGGTCATGGCATCGTGACGGGCCTGCTCCAGGATCTCTCGCGCGCGCTCGCCGGCGACGTCGACCTTAAGGTGCGTGCCAGAATCGATATCAATTGCGGCCTCGTCTCCTGCGCCCTCGCGGTCCTCAGATTCTGCAGCGGGGAGGTACGTCGAGAGCACCTCGAGCATCTGCTGCTCGGTAGGGCGATCGCCCTGTTCGACCGAGATGCCTTTCATGATGATCTGGACAAGCGCTTTGTCGCCCTCGCAGCGCGGCTCGAGCGGCGCCGGTTTGGTCTTGGTCTTTATGAGGTAGAACGAGCCGGTCGCCGCGGCACCCGTCGACTCGACATCGAACGGTTTGCGACCGCTGTAGAGCTGGTACAGAATGCTCGAAAGCGCATAGACGTCGATCGCGGGCGAGCGGCGAAGGGCCGCGATGCCTTCGATATCCTGCGTGAGCATTTCGGGCGCGGCGTATGCGGGCGTGGCAAAGCGCCAGATGTCGGCGCGCCGGGTGATCGTGTCGTCGCCGAGGGCCATGGTCGCGGAGCCCATGTCGATGAGGCAGGGGTCAAAGGAGCAATCGGCAATCTGCTGCTCGAGCGTTCGGCTGGTGGTGCGGAACATGATATTGGCAGGCGACAGGTCGCGATGGATGACCGGATTCACGAGGCCTTGGGTCATCAAGAGCGCGCGAAGCACGGCGTTTCCGACGGCGGCGACCATCTGGGTGGTCAGCCCACCCGAGGCGTCGTGCGGAAGCAAGGGCAGCGCCTGCTTGAGCGAGGTGCCCTCGACCCACTCCATGAGGATGAGCGGGTCGTTCTCGCACGATCCGTAGCCATAGACGCGCGGAAATCCGCGCAGGTGCGAGACGGTACACAGATGACGGTACTCCTCGAACAGTGCGGCGGTGTTGGCCAGATGCGCGGCCGATTGCTCGGCGGAGCGGTCGGGCGTCTGGTCGGAAAGGATGGCGTTGTCCTTGAGCAGCTTGACGGCAAAGACCTCGCCGCTCGTGTTGGTTGCGCGCAGCACGTGCCCGATATTGCCGCCGTCGCGGTATGCCGTCTGAAGAATAAGCGTCATAAACCGGCGCTTGGCATCATCCTCGGCACTGGGGTCGACTGCCACGGCGGTATCGAACGTGTCGAGACGGATGAGTTTGTCGCCATAGGCGCTATCGGTAGTATCCATGGCGTTCCTTTGTCTGGCATGGGTTGCCGCGCGTATACGTGGGCAGTGCGGATATCGGTAAAATACCATGATAACCGCACTGTCCACGTATGCCGCTGAGTATTGTCGTTTACGACGCAGAAGGTAGAAGACGAAAGACGGACGGCGACCGTCTTTCGATCGCCGTCCGCGCTAGTCCACAATGACAAGGAATGTCGTGTAGAGACCCAGATGGAGCCTGTCGCTGTTTTCGATTTCCACCGGGGGATAGATCTTGCCGGGCTCGCGTTGGTCGCGCGGCGGCTCAATCACAATATCGCCGTCGCCCGCGCCCGATTCGAGCACTGTGCCGTTGGTCGATCCAAGGCCCTGGGCGTACCAGTGCTCACCCTCAAGCCAAATGCGAAGATGCTCGCGCGATGCGTCGGCGCCCACATCGGTGATGCTGGGCGAGGTTTTGGGCAAGGACCCAATTACCGTGCCGCGCGGGTCACGCGTCAGGGGGTGGATCTGCATGTCAACGCTGTTTCCGGCGTGCGTCCTAAGCAAGCCGAGGTTGGGGGCGACGGCACGCGGTTGATCCAAGCTGCTCAAAAAACCACGGCCGACGGTGGTCTCGGTGGTGCCAAAATGCCCGCCAGTCTTGCTATCGCAAAAGCGCTCAACGGTCGCCACGCCCTGAGCGGGATCGGCGAGTGCGCCCGTCGCCACAAAGAGCATCAGGAAGAGCGTGCTCTTTTCGCGGGGGCTATGGTCATCGGAGCTGTTGATACGCCCCAAGGCATTGGCGTAGAGGCGGTCGTCAAGGTCATAATCTGCGAGAATCGACATCATGCCTTGGGCCGCCGGGCCGCTGTAATGCTCGGATATTTCCTGATAGGCGCGTTCGCCTCCGCCGAGTTTGTTGCTAATGGCGGCGGCAAGGTTGAGTGTGGAGACGGTAAGGTCATTGTAGATACCTGGCGCACACTGATCGGGCTCGCGGTGGACGATGTAGCGAGTGAGGTACGAGCGGTTGGTAGAGCATTTGTCGAGCAGGGTACTGCCTGCATACGAATTGCCGTTAATGAGCATTCGCGCAATCTCGAGATGCTTGAGACCGCCGAACGATCGGATATCGTTGTAGAGGACCGAGCATGGTGTTTCCGCCGCCATGGCTGCCTCCCCAGATAACTTTAATGACGTACTGCAAACATGATAGGAAATGGCTACGCTCAAAGCGTACCGACTCGAAAAATGTTGCGCAACGCTTTGCATAACTATCGAGACATTATAGGGCATATACGCCAAGTTACAGGATGGCTGCAAACGACACATTTTGAGAGGTTGTGCCCTATGGAATGCCCTTATTGCGGTGCATTATTGCCCGATGACGCTAGTTTTTGCTCTGAGTGTGGATCGCCTCTTGCCACGCCCTCGCCGACTGCGCCCGTTCCCGAAGATCCCTATACTACGCCCCAGACCGTGTCACAGAGCCCTGCCTTTTCTTGGCGCGACGGCGAGGCCGCTACGGCGGCAACGGTGGAGTTGCCTAAGGCGGATGCTGCCTCGAAAGCAGACGAGCAGCCGGTGACGGCACCCGGCGCGTCTGAGCTCGCTGTGCCCGAATCCGATTCGGACGCCACGCGTGTAGTCGATCCCCTGTCAGACTTTGGCACTACGATCGAGGACGCGGAAACTGAGTCTGCCTACCATGCCGATTTTGGTTCTACGCCGCTCAGTGAGGAAGAGCAGCTCGAGCAGGACCGCGAGAGCCTCAAGACGGCCAAGGCCGAGTACAAGCTAGCACGCAAGCGCCTGGGCAAGTCGTATGCGCCCGCCATCGCCGCCGGGGTTATTGTCGTTGCCGCCTTGTGCGCGGGAACCGGCTGGGCGGGCTACTCATATGGTTTGGCCCATCCGCAAAATACGGAGCAGATTCAAAAGCTCAAGAAGCAGCTTGAATCTTCCAAGGACGAACTCACAAAAACGCAAGACGAGCTCGATCAGACAAAGTCCGACCTTAAGGAAGCCAAGACGGAGCTCAAGACCGCAAGCAAGAACGGCAAGGATGCCAGCTCCGATGCCGAGGGCTCTTCTACGACGGGCAATGCGACCTCGTCGACCACTACGACCTCTGGTAGCACAGCGAAGCTCAACATCGATAAGCCCACGAGCTTTGCCAACACCACGTGGCGCGGAGCACTTAAGGAGACGGGCAACTCTTGGGGCCATGCTTGCTACGGCGCGAGCAAAAACGACCTTGTGATTGTGTTTAAGAGCATCAGCGATTCCGGCGAAGTGGTTGCAGACATCTCGGCCACGCTGCATGCCCACGATACCTACAACGCCGAAAAAACCGTCGCCCAATCCGATGGTGACGACTATCGCACCTACACGGACGTCACCGGTACGTTTGTTAGAAACAAGGGTTTTGAGTTCTCGCTTCCCGTCGAGGAGGAGGACTGCGACCTTACGGTTACGGGTGTTCCTAAAAAGAAGAACGGCAAGTACTACCTGAATACCACAGTCGAATCGGGAGACGGCGCCGTTACCATGGGAACGCGCATCACGGATTCCTTTGAGCTTTTGATTTCCTAGTACCTCGTATTGTCAGCGTGCGATGCATGGCGGCGGTGGCGGGCGCGGCTTTATTGAGAGTTGCGCCCGCCACCGCTTTTTGTGCAAATGGGTCTATTTGCTGACTTGGGTTTTACTGCCGGCTAAAGCATGCCGGCAGATGCGAGGACGAGTATGACCACGATTGCTATCAGGGCAGCAATCACCATCGTGAGTGCCATCGTGCGTTGACGTTTGACGGCAAGGCGCGCGCGACGCATGGACTCGGCGCTGCGGACGGTCTCGGTGGATGGGGTTGGCCGAGACGCGGGCTGCGCCTGTGCAACCGTGCGGGTGGGGACGGTGGCGTCCGCCCGCACGGTTGCACAGGCGCGATCCGCCACGGACCGGTGCTTTCGCGGTGCACCCGTGCGGGCGAAGGGCTCGAGCCGCGCCGCAAGTTCGTTTGCCGAAGGGCGTGCGTCTTGCGAGACTGCCAAACAAGTCATAATTGCGTTGACCAAGCCCTGCTCGCGGGGAGTTGTGGGCGAAAGGGGTTGCGGCTGCACGGTGCGCTTGAGGAGCGCGTGATCTCCGGAGCGCCTGAGCTCTGCCTCAAAGGGGGCATGTCCGCAATAAAGCTCGTAGAGGATGCTTCCCAGCGCATAGATGTCGACGGCGGGGTTGTCGCGCGCAACGGGGTCGGCCTTAAACCGCTCCAGCATTTCGGGTGCCGCGTATGCCGGCGTGGCACCGCGAAAAGCGTTGACGTCGACGGTAAAGGAAAAATCGGGCTTAACGAGCTTTGCACTGCCCATATCGATCAAGCAGATGTCAAAATAGCCACTCGAGATCTGCTCCTCGAGCGGGATGCGATCGTGACGCAGCATGATGTTGCGCATGGAGAGGTCGCGGTGAACAAAGGGCGTGTCGAGCGATTGCGTGGACAAGATGATCTTGAGTACGCTCAGACCCAGCGCGGCGACGATATCACCGGGGCAGGTTTCAGCGCCATCACTCAGAGCTGGTCGTGCATCAAGAAGCGAGACACCGTCAACCCATTCCATAAGCAGCGCCGGGGTTCCGTCTGCCGTGTAGCCAAAACCGTAGACATCGGGAAAACCCCTTAGGTTGGATACGACGGAGAGCGTGCGATATTCCTCTTCTAGGGTTTCCCGGTTGAGCTGTTCTTGCTCGGGCTGGGCATCGGGGCGCGGCATCTTAAGCGCGAGCTCAAAAGCGCGATCGCCGCTCTGGACGCGGCGGACATAAGCGTTGCCGCCAAAGCCGCCCTTTTGCGGCGGAACGAGAAGCGTGCAGAAGCGACGCCGTGCCGCAGCCTGCTCACGCTCGGAGAGCAGCGCTGGCGTATGAAATTTGACGAGTCGAACTTCTTCGTAAGAACCGGTCATGGCGCGCTTTCATCCTTTCTTCCATTAGCAGGATATGCGCTAGCCGCCGCCTTCTGTTGCGCAACATCGATAAATTTGCCGCTCGCCAATGTTGCGCAACAGAATCGCGTAAAGCGGCGGTAAAAAGATGTTGGAAAGACGCAAGGACCAAGCTGGTCAAAAACGGAGGGATAGCAAGTATGAGCGCCGTGGTTGGGATGTTTACATCTGTTGGCCCTGCGGCAAGTAGCGCCGCATCTACTGGGACAAGCTTGGGTGCTGCCGGCGCTGTTGGCATGGTCCTTTTGGCTCCTACCGCAATTGTTACGGGTGCGTTGGCTGCCCGTGAGACGGCGGAAAAAAATGCAAGTTATGCTGCCAAAGAGGAATTCAATGAGACTCTCGCGGACCTTAGGAAACGGATTGATGAGATAGCTTCCGGGCTGGATGAATCAACACGGGCAATGTTGGATGAGTTGATCACCAATTGTTCTCGCTCCTTTTATGCCGAACATGAAGAAAACACGATGAGTCTTGGTAGGGATACAAGGGTGAGGATGGAGAAGGCGTTGGCTCATCTGCTTTCAACGCTTCACGTCCTGTTTCCACAAATGACTTTTGACGCTCATCTGAAGCAGAGGATGGAGATGAGCAAAAGTCAGATTGATGCTGCTTTGACCGTTGAAAAGCTGAGAGCAGAAGGTCTTGCTAGGGCGATTGATTTTGATGTAACGCCTGATAATCCTATAGATCTGAAGAGGGCATTGCTTCAGATAACCGCGGCGGCGGAGTCTTCTTCGGGCGTTGAAACGTTTGAGGGGGCGGCGCAATCATTTGACGCGTGGTCGGAAGTCGCTATCTCTTTGATGCAGGATGAAGCCTTGGATATGGCGCTGCGTAATCGAATAAGCGCGAAATTCGAATCGATCCGCGCCGCCTATGATGCGCTTGATTCCGATTCAACTGTTGAGGAGCTGCTTGCTATTAATAAGAGCATCAAGGATTTCGATCATGTCATGAAGCGTGCCCAGTATGAGTCTGCCGAGAAGCATGAGCAGTACACGCAATACCAGATTCGAGTAGAGCTACTCAACGATCGATACCATCGCCCGACTGTTCTTAAGCACATTTATGAAATCGATAATATTTACGAAGAAATCGAAATCGCCGACGCCGAGCTTGATAAGGCCGTAAAAGACGAGTATATCGAGCGTGCAATTAATGATGCTATGGCTGAACGTGGCGTCAATGTGGTCCGTTATGCCGTTATGGATGGCTCGGGCAAACCCTGGCGTCTTATGTTTGACACAAACGAACACAAAGCGGTCGCTGTCCTTAAAGGTAGCAGCGAACAGCAGATCATCATGCGTGTCGTAGAGGCTGACCCAGCTGAGTTTTCTGAAGATCCGAATAATCCCACGATTATCAAAGACATGAAGATCCAGGATCAGTCAACCGTCGATAAGGCCGTTCAGGACCAAGCGGAATTTTGTGACTTCTATAAGCAGTTCAGTGAAGACCTTAAGAAGCGCGGCGTCTTTGCGGACACCTCGGCTGGTTTTGTGCGGCCGCCAAGTCCGGATGCTGCAGTCGAGATTCACCCGCACGATTACGTGCCGCCCACGCCTTCCGCAGATGCGGAGCGTCGTCTGCGTAATCGCCGTCAAGCAAGTCAGCTCAAGCAGAGGGAAATGAGGTAAACCATGACATGGGAATGCCCTATCTGTGGTCTTATGAACGATGATGCCCGCGATATGTGCGAGGACTGCGGGACGCCGCGTCCCGCTGGTGCGGTTCCCGCGCCTTCGGCCCCTGCGCCCGCGGTCTCGGCACCCGAGGCGCCAGTCGCCTCAGCGTCCGGCTTTGCCGGCGCGGTCGCTGAGCGTCCGGCTCCCGCCGTCTATCCTGCAACGTCATCGATGGGCGGTGTTTCGCGGCCTCAGCGTCCCGCGCCCCAGCAGGCATATCAGGCTGCTCCTGCTCCCACGCCGCAGCCTACCCCCATGCCCGTTCCGCAGCCCGCTCCGGTTGCTGCGCCACAGCCGACGCCTGCACCAATGCCACATCCGACGCCTGCACCAATGCCGCAGCCCGCGCCGCAACCCATGGCGAATGCTGCAGCTACTCCTGCGGTTCCTGCGCTTACGCTTGCCGATCCAGTTATGGGTGAGCAGCTTCGTCTCACGGACGATGCCGTGCTTGGACGCAACGCGTTTCCTTCCATGGCTTCGAACTTTGCCATGTCCCGGCAGCATGCCAGTGTTCGTTTTGAGCGGGGCACATGGATGGTTGCCGATGAGGGGTCCAATAACGGAACGGCTCTTATGCGTGGCGGCCAGATCCTCAACTTGGTTCCCGGCGTGGCCCAGCCGATTCATACCGGAGATACGCTACTCATTCCGGCTGCGTCTGGCGAGTTTGCCCAATTGCGTCTGACGGTTACTGTGGAGGAACCGCCTGCGGCGCAACCCGTGCAGATCCAGGCTTGGTCTGCGCCTCAGCCCGCGTCTGCTGCGGCACCGGTTGTTTCTGCTGCTGGTGAGTCTGCGGGTGTCGAGGGCTGGTTTGTCGAGTGCCCCGAGTGCGGTCGTTTGCATCTCGTTGCTGATGAGCGCGCAAAGGTTGGGGATGGCTGTGAGGAATGCGGTTGCTCGCTTGCACGTACCTCGGCCGTGTACCGCACACTCGATCCGGGCGAGGATTACGCCGATGTTCGTTAGCCATGTGCTTGCCCCCGTCGTCTCGCTGGGTCCGGGAGAACGTATTGTTGTCTGGACCGCTGGTTGTTCAAAGCGTTGTGCCGGATGTATTTCGCCCCAATGGCGCAGCCAGTCGCCCGATCAAGATGTCGATGTTGATGAGCTTGCGCAGATGTTGCTCGATACCGCGCGCGAGTACGGCGTACATCGGCTGACGGTTTCGGGTGGAGACCCGCTCGAGCAGGCATCAGAGCTCGTGAAGCTGCTGGCAACGATCCGTTGCGCTTACGATGACATTCTCGTTTACACCGGCTTCACGTTTGAGGAGCTGCCGCAAGTGATCGGTGCGGATACGTGGGAGACGCTTAAGTCTCTTATCGATGTGCTGATTGACGGTCCGTACATAGACGAGCTTAACGTGCCAGACTGCGCGCTGCGCGGTTCGACTAACCAGCGCGTGATCTACCTGAGCGACCGCCCACACGATGATTACGACCAGTATCTTCAACAGCCGCGTCAGCTTCAAAACTATGTCCAGGACGGCACGATTATCACCGTTGGTATTGCCGACCGCTACCACCATGAATTTTCTGCCAAGGAGGTATAACACATGGCAACTGATTTCGAGCGCCAATCCTGGCAGCGCGAGATGCTCAACTTTAAAGGGGTGAAGAGCCTCTTTATTCTTGAGGGCAACGTCAACGACAAGTATCCCGATGTGGTTGACGGCAGCCTTCAGTTCTCGGAGCTTGCCGAGGTCGTGCGCGGCCTTTTTGAAGACGCCAATGGCTCAGTTGAGTACAACGTGGCATATTTCGATCCCATCCAGCTGTTCTCGAGCAGCATGGGCAACGTCGATTGCAAGCGTCTGGTGTCGCTGGCACACGACGAGGCTTCTAAGAGCGATGATCGCATGATGGAGGCGAACGCCTGCATCGCCGATGGCCGCCAGGCGTATGCCACCGAGCAGTCGAGCCTGCCTTCATACGGTGAGGTTATCCGCTCCATGTTGCGCCTTAAATACAACGACAATCCCGATGGCGGCACCGAAGCTAAGCCGCTTTGCGTGATCGTCAACATGGCGTCGCGTCTGCTTGCCTCCTCGACCGGTCTTATGCCCGACGAGACACAGTTCTTCCTTAACCTGTACCTTGGTGCCAGCAAAGCACGCCTTATTAACCGCACGGCTGTCAACACGCTCATTCTGGTAACGGATAACGTGCGCAATCTGCCCGTGTGGTTTATCGAGGAGAATCCCTTCCTGCGCACCATCACGCTGCCGCATCCCGATCGTGACATGCGCGAGGCCTACATCCAAAGCAAGTTTGGCTTTGGTGAGGCGCTGTCCGATTCCGATGACCGTGCGGTGCGTCGCTTTATCGATACCACCGACGGCATGAGCGTTAAGGAGCTCGAGGGGCTGCAGCGTATGTATCAGCGCGATATGCAAAACCCCGATGCTTCCATCGAGGCCATCCTTCCCAAGCTCGTCGACGTGTATAAGTACGGCTTTCGCGAGAACAAATGGCAGCAGATGTTCGAGAAGCTCGAGGAGGATCCCGAGGCAAAGATCAAGCGCCGCGTGAAGGGTCAGGACGAGGCCGTTGAGAAGGCCGTCACCGTGCTCAAGCGCTCCGTCATGGGCCTTTCGGGTGCCACCCATTCATCTGGTTCCAAGCCCAAGGGTGTCCTGTTTTTGAGCGGCCCTACCGGTACCGGTAAGACCGAGATCGTTAAGGCCATTACGGAGCTCCTCTTTGGCGATGAGCGCAGCATGCTGCGTTTTGATATGTCTGAGTACGGTGCCGAGAACTCCGATCAAAAGCTCTTTGGCGCTCCTCCGGGATACGTGGGCTATGCCGAGGGCGGTCAGCTGACCAATGCGGTCAAGGCCAATCCGTTCTCGGTAGTTCTTTTCGACGAGATCGAGAAGGCCGCGCCCAGCATTATGGACAAGTTCCTGCAGATCCTCGAAGATGGCCGCCTGACCGATGGCCAGGGTAATACTGTGTACTTCTCTGAGACGGTCATCTTCTTTACGAGCAACATCGGCTTTTCCAAGATTGAAATCGATGCGCAGGGCAACGAAGTTCGTAATACCATCGCGCCCAACACGCCCTATGACGAGATTTGCGAGCGCGTGCGCACCGAGATGGATCGCGAGTTTAAGCCCGAGTTCTTGGGCCGTATCGGCGATAACGTGGTGATCTTCAACTTTATCGACGACGCCGTGGCACTTCAGATCCTCAATTCCAAGATCGATGCCGTTAACCGCAACGTGCATAAGGCACAGCCCGATATTACGGTTGAGGCGACCGACGCTGCCCGCGAGCTACTGCACTCCATTGCCATGACGGATGCTGTCAAAGCCAAAGGCGGCCGTGGTATTGGCAACCTGGTGGAGAGCGGCTACCTTAACGGGCTTTCTGATTTTCTGTTTGAACACCGCGCCGAGTGGCGCGGTCGTCCCGGCATGGTGGCACGCGCCGTGCCGCAGGGCGAGGGCGACGATGCGCATATCGCATTTGAGCTCGTGCCCGGATCGATGGGAGGCGATTGGCGATGACGAAGTTTATCGCTGCAGCAAAAACTCAAGCGGGAACCAATCACCCCGTCAACGAGGACCGTTTGCTTCTTGACGGTAATGTCCTTTGCTATGGCCTGGTAGGCGATTGCGAGCGCGAAATGGGCTGCATGGCAGTCTTTGACGGCGTGAGCGAAGGCGGGCACGGAGCGGCCGCCTCGACGCTCGCCGCTCAGGCGTTTGCACAGGCCGTGCGCGTCTTTGATGCCGATACCGTCAACGCGTTACAGGAGCGCCTACGCATGGCGGGCGAGCGAGCCGAGAACGATGTTGAGACGTATGCGGCTCGCTATGGACTGTCTGTTGCTGCATCCACGGTTGCTGGCCTCGTGGTTGCTCCTGACGGGCACGGTGCTGTTTTTAATGCCGGCGATTCTCGCGTGTACCGACTGCGTGGCGGTGTGCTTGCCGTGCTTAGCTGTGACCACACGCCTGAGCGGCGCGTGGGCGGCGTTGGCGCTGAATACAGGGGCGACGCCGTTTCGCATTGTATTGAGCTCGCGATTGGACTCAATCAGGGCGGTCGCAATCTTGAGGTCAAGACGACCGTGATGCTTCCGGGCGATCGCTATCTGATCTGTTCCGATGGTATCGATGGGCAGATTGCGCAGGAGCGTTTGCAGCAGATGCTTGCGAGCGATTCGACATGTGCGCAGTTGTGCGAAGAGCTATATGCCGAGGCTCGGGTGAACGGCTCGACGGACGATGCAACGCTGATTGTAATTGAAGTGGGGGAGTAGCCATGTCTGATGAGACGATTACGGTACACCGAGATGGTGGCAATGGCAATGATGAGACCGTAACGGTGCGCCGCGGGAATGCGCCCGTAGGGGGAGAGACGGTTACCGTGAACCGTGGCGACCAGGCTTCTGCGCCTGGAGAGACCGTGACGGTACGTCGAGCTGACGCTCCGGCATCTGGTGAAACGGTCACCCTCCGCCGCGACGACGCGCCATCGACAAACGAAACCGTAACGGTGCATCGCCCGATGACCGAATCGAATGGTGAAACAGTAACGGTTGCGAGGCCGTCTGTCGGTGCTTCCGCCGACGGCAAGACCGTTACTGTTTCACGCCCTGGTACTTCTGCGGCAGGCGAAACCGTCACGGTGCCGCGCGCTGCGAGCGCCGACGGCCAGACGGTAACTGTCTCGCGCGGCGCCACGGCCAGTCCAAACGGTGAAACGGTGACCGTTTCTCGTGGGGGCGCACATGCTGCCGCTGCATCTGCCTCGCCTTTTGTTGCAGAGGATGCGACAGTTGTCTCGAATGACGGGCAGCAGTTTATTATTCATTTGGGACAGGTCATTGGCCATGGCGGTCAATCTAGCATTGTTGCCGCCGAGCGGGTGAGCGATGGTTTGGCATGCGTTGCCAAGGTCTTTAAGCCTCTTGTGGGCGCCGAGCGTTCGGCATATCAAAAGGTGGTAAGCGCCGTAATGGGGCTTAATGGCCGCCCCGTGTCTCAAACGCATCTGCTGCCCATCTTTGCCTATCTGCACCAGGGCCTGAGCGCGACCGAAGTGGGGGCTGCGGCTCCTCAGCTGTGGGATGTTTCCATTACGCCGCTGGCCACATGCCTTTTTGATCGTCCCCGTAGCAAGAATATGGTTAAGAGCCGCGTGATTCCCGAGCTCAGCCAGGCAATTGAGCTGCTCCATACCGAGCTTGGCATTGTCCATCGTGACATTAAGCCGCAGAACGTCTACCTGTACGAAAAGCAGATTGTGCTGGGAGATTATGGCTCTGCCCGCTCGCTTGCCGGATTTGACAGTCGCCTGACAAACACCATGACGCGCTCCGATGGCTATACGCCTGGTCGAGGCGGCATGGTCGACCCTCGTAACGACTGGTATTCGTTTGGCTATACAATCTGGACGCTCTACGAAAACAATGTCCACCCGCTGCAGGAGTTCATAGACGACAATACGCTTTCCGATCGCCAAGAGACGGGTGAGCCTGCGGACTTTAACCATCCAGATGATGCAACCCTGGGAAACCTCCTCAAGGGCCTGACGTTTGAGCTTTCGGGCGAGCGTTTTGGCTATGAAGAGGTTAAAGACTGGATGGCCGACCCAGATAATTTCTATCGTAAGCTTCCCACCATGGACGCCGGCAGCGCTCGCAAGCCTTACGAGTTTGCGGGCAAGCAGTATAGCGATCCGGTGTTGCTCGCTCGCGCGCTGTCCTCCAATTGGGACGAGGCCAAGCTTCGCATGAGCCAGCAACAGCTCGAAAACCTGATGGGCGACTGGGGTGAAAATGACCTGCAGACCAGGATTCACCAGTTGGTCGAAGAGGATATCCAGACAGCTTCCAATCCCGACTTGGCCCTTGCTTGCGTCATCTATGAGATGTCCAACGGCAAGATTATGTCGTGGCGCGGCGAGGATGTCTCGCTCACCGATGCGAGCGATGCCCTCCCGGCACGCATCGCCAAGATGGATGTCACCGAAATTGATCGCTACGCCGTTCTGTCCGGTCTCGACGGGTCAAAATCGTCAGGCGTGCTGCCTTCGGGATTTTTATCTCGCATTCTTTCTCAAGACAACGATCTTAACGATGAGCGCGCAAAGCTTGCTGCCGATATTCATGAACTCGAAAAGTTGGCGCTGCACTCGAGTGATCCTCATTTCGCTGCTTGTTTATTCAAGGGGTTGCTGGCGCGCAACGAGGAGAAAAGTTCTGCTGCTCAGACGGTGCTTATGTCGGTTGTTAATCGTCCGGCGGCGTTTTTTGGCGTTTGCTCGTCGGCTCACAAGCTGGATGAATTCTTGCTCAATTTTGCGGGCGTTTCTGAGATGGCGGCAATTATCTCGGCTCGAGATGCGGCAACTTCGCACGGAGCCGTCGATATAGATGTCGTGATCGATTATATGGATAAGGGCGCGGTCAATAAGAAGGCGGTGCGCGCGTTTTATCGTAAGTTTGGTAGCTATGCTGCTTGGCTGTGGCTTGCCGCCCACACCGACCTCTACGACTCGGCCCAAGGCTCTGTGGGCGAGGCGGTTAAAATTGCCCTGCTCGGATTGAATCCGCCGGCAAACACTGCCGTTTCCATGCTCATTCAGGCTGGTTCCAACGCGCGTCTTGAGGGAATCAAGCTTCGGGAAGATATGGAGCTCACGCCTGTTCCGTATGTGAACGGCTGGGAAGTCGACGGAAAGCACGGAACGCGCCCCTGCACGCGCAATGCGCTGTTTTGCGCTCAGGTCGGCGACGATGCCGTGCCACGCGGCTATGTGGCCGAGCTTATATCCCAAGGCGTTGACGAGCGGTTGCTCGCGGCTCGCGGCGTAAGGCTTCTTGCAGATGAAAGCTTGATCTCCTCTGCCGAATATGCTGAGTTCCTCGAGGATAGCCGCGGTGTTGCAGACGGCTCCTTAAAGGCCGCTATCGAGCAGGATACACGCGATTACGGTGTCGTTGAGGGTATTGCCGATAGCGATGCTCGCGCTGCTGCCATAAAGAAGGAGCAGCGGGGTGTTTTGATGTATACCGTTCTTGTGGCGCTTCTTTACTGCATCCTTATCATGTGCTCCCGTGGTGCCTTTGGTCAGCTGATTGTTTCTTGGGGTTCGTTTGGTCCGCTTGCGGGCATTTTCCTGGCGGTTGCGTTTATTGGCTGCTTTGGTTTTCTCGCTCTCAATCTTCTGCGCTCTTATTCGGCCGCCGATCGTGTTAGCGCGCTTAGGAACGATATCGATGCCAATTCGGATGCGCTTGAACGATATTTGCTCCAGCTCGTTGAGTTTGCCGATCGTAAGGGGCAGGTTTTTGAGGAGCTTGCGATGTCGGCAGAGGACAAGCCTCTTGCTCAGGTCGGTTCGCTTGCATTTTCAAGTGGTCGTGCGCCGGCGGCGTTTTACATGGATCCGCAGCTGATGGACAGACTGGGACGCTATGCTGGCCGCTTGGTCGTTTTCGTTCCGCTTGTCACCAGCGCCTTTGGGTTTATGGGAACGATGTTTGTTGATGGCGACACGTTTACCAAGCTTGACGTAGTAATGGCGATTCTCATCGGTGGTATGACGGTCATGCTTCTCTTTAGAGACGATGCTCACCCCGGTAGTGCAAAGTCGATTCGCACCTGGCTTTTCTCTTGGATCCTGCCGATCGTCATCGAGTTTTTCCTCTGGGGTATTGTGACCATTGCACAGCTGCTTAGTATCTTCGGATTTATTGTGATGCTGATTGGCTTTGGAATCTGCGCATTCTTCTTCTACCTTTTCCTTTCCGCCTAATAGAGCGGGTCGCTCTTTTCATGAACCGTTTTGGGTCGCCAAGGAGGGTTTCTGACTCCTTGGTGACCTGTTAATTTTGATAAACGATAGGAGCATGGTATGCCCACGCT
Organism: Collinsella aerofaciens; assembly: GCF_041537385.1. Taxonomy (GTDB): domain Bacteria; phylum Actinomycetota; class Coriobacteriia; order Coriobacteriales; family Coriobacteriaceae; genus Collinsella; species Collinsella aerofaciens_BV. The sequence goes on along the minus strand of NZ_JBGORS010000005.1, from coordinate 107,095 downwards.
ACGACTGGGGAATCTTTTCTCGGATTCCAATAATGGTCGCCAACAGCGACCGGTGGTGCCTCGACCGCAGGTTCCCAATACACCGCAACGCAATGACGGTCTCCATGGTACCGAGCGACGCGCCATGGCTGCCTTTGATGACATGTTGGGTATTGAGAACGTGGCGTCTCAACGCGGCTCTCAAACAAATACACACTTGCGTTCGAACATGGCTCAACGTGAGATTCGAAACGACGTGGTGATCAATGAAGGTTTGGGTTCGTACGATGGACGTCCGTGTTCCATCAGGATCTACGAGAACCACCTTGAGATTATCGCCAAGCGTGAGGGGTCAACGCTCGATAACCATTCTGTGGTCAAGTCACTCGTTCCAGGCCTGGGTCATAGCAAGGCAGTGGCGGGCAGGCTTTTCGCTCCGGGCAATTCCAATCCGCCGATTATCATCCCCTTTAATTCTCTGAGCGGGTTTCAAGAAGTGAGCGGCTTTATGCCCACGTTCGTCTTTAACCGGCGTAATCCTCAGACCAGAAAGATGGAGACGCACACTATCAAGACTGTGACCAGGGAGTTTGGGTATGCGCTTAACCGCTATGCCCAGACGCACTTCCATTACTAATAGGTGAAGGCAAAACATATGGCAAACGATAAACAGCAAGAGGGCCTGTCGGCGCAAGAGCGTCTCGCCCGTCTTTATAGTGCTCGTGCTGAGGGACAGCAAGAGGACGCGACGTCGTTCGCGGGTGAGACTGCGGGAGTGTCCATTTCGTCAGAAGTACCGCAGGCTCAAACGGTTTCTACTCAGGAGCGTCTCGACCGCCTGCGTGCGCGACGCGCCGGCGTGCCTCTTCCGGGCGATCCGGAGGCAGCTACTCCGGTAAACAACGAGGGTGCGAATCGCCCTCGCTTTAACATCAATCTTTCGCGCATCGTGGACGCGATTCCCACCATTGTTCGGTTTTTCCCGCTGCGTATTTTTACGGTTTGGGGGCTCTGCTCGGTCTGGTACCGCATGTACTTGAACACTGGCGGAGACGATGTGCTGCATACGGGGCTTCCGGCGCCGGGGTATAGCGCATTCAATCCATTCGCTCTGGGTGCTGTTGTATTCATTGGTCTTCTCGTAGTTTTGACGGAAATCATTGCCGGCCCGTTGAGCCTGATCATTAAGCAACTGATCATCGGCGCCACGTATTTCTTCCGCGGTTCCGCCGCCACCCGCGAGGCCCGCGACCGCGCCCACGCCAACTTCAGCCTGCGCCGGCTCGTCACCGAGACGGTCCGCGGCTACCACAGCGGCTACTCCGTCTTCGGCTCCATGGCCCGTGCGACCCGTGGCGCCCGCAACAGCGCCTCCACGCTCGATTACGGCGTCGGGGCCTTCACGGGGGAGGATCCCAACGCGCCCGTCTACGATGACGGCCTGGGCGACCGCCCCTCGCAGATGGAGCTCACCGACGACGCGGCGTCGAGGATCTGGGACCTGTACTACCCGGCCTACGGCGCCGAGGGCCCCATGTCCAACCTGCACGAGGCGCTCGCCGCGGGCGACCCGCAGGACTACACGGCCCTGATGAGCCTCGCCCTCAACGTGGCGGAATGGTGCGAGCAAAACGGCACGCCCGACACGCACGGCTGGTTCGACGACCCCGCCTACCCGGGCGACTACGTCGACGCCGGCACGTTCTACCTCATGGCGTACTCGTTCTGGGAGCGGGCGGCCGAGGCGCGGCGCGTGGGGCCGATCGAGCCGCTCGCGGACGACATGAGCCGCTTCATCCTGCGCCACCTGAGCGACTGGTCGCGCGAGAACGCCCACGCCTACCGCTGGCGCGGCGACTGGCGCGACGCGGACTACTTCGACAAGGACCGCCTATAGGCGGCGGAAAGGGAAATACGGATGGCAATTAATCAGAACGGGTCTGGCCGCGGGGGCGCCGGGTCCAACGGATTGGATATCAACGATATCGTGAACCGCTTGGGCGGTCCGCGCGTAGTGGTTGTCCTTGCCGTGGTGGTAATCATTGCCATCGTGGCGGTCACGTCCATCACAAGCGGCATTTCCGACACAAATCGGCAGACCGAGCAGCGTGCCGAGGCCAAACAGCAGCAAGAAGACGAGGCGGCACGCGCTCAGCGTAAAAAGGAAAAAGAAGAGCGCCACCAGGAAGAAGCGAAAAAGGCCACAGTGCTCACGCTCGATGAAATTACGGACGAGACGCTGCGCTCGGACTTAGCGCTCGATGCAGATGAGGACGGCAATATTTCGCAAGAGACCGCGGATGAAGCTAGCTCAATCGACGTCGAGTCATTTGATTCGCTTCCGCTGTTGGCCAACTTCCACAACATCACGACGTTTGGCATTGGCGACTACGACAGCGAAAGCTACGACATAAGCTCCATTAGCAATATCACTCATCTGTCCATTGGCGACTGCTCGGTGCCTCAGGTTGATCTTACACGTTTTTCTCAGCTACAGCGCGTTACCATAAACAGGCTCGAGAGCCCCGTCGATACCTTGAATGCCAAAAACATGTCATCGTTGACGAACGTCCAGATCGAAGGCCTTGATGGCAGCATTGGGACACTTGACCTGTCGGGTGATGTGAACCTTGAGGTCCTGAAGATCAGGAGCAGAGTCGAAACGCTCAATTTGTGCGGCGCAGGCAGGGAAGATGCCTTCGATATTACGTTTACGCCCAATCGCGTTGGCAAGATCTTGTACGACAGCGACACGAGCAGCAGCATGGTCGAGTTTTTGCAAAAAATGAGCAGTGATTACGGCTACACCATGGAGCAGCAGTAGCGATGCGCTCAAGTGAGGAGAAGCGGTATGGCGAATTTTAAGCCCGACATGTCTTGGCGGGATAACGAACGGGTTCAGCGTGTGACCGATCAGCCTTCGGGCGGGGCTCATGAGCGGGCTGCCGAGACGCCGGATGTGCGGGTGAATATGCGTCCGAACGGGCAGGCAACCGAACAGTCTGCTGGGCAGGCGCAGCAGACGCCGGGGCGTTCGACAAGTCGGGTCCCTCGCCCTGCCGGCCAGCCGAATGGACAGGCGGCTGAACGTGCAAATGAAGCCGTCTCCCGCTTGGGTGGCGTTCGCGCCCTGGTAGTGCTTGCGGCGGTTGTGGCCATAGGCGCGGTCGCCGCTTTCGCCGTGATTGGCGGCGTCGGCGACGTGCAAGGCGGCGGGGAAGCCTCGTCGAGCGCCTCTAAAGAGTCGAGCTCAACTGACGCCTCTGGCTCCGAGACCAAGAAAGAAAAAGGTCTCGTCGATGTTGATGCGATCACGGATGATACCCTGCACGGGTTGCTTGCCGACTACGATAACGATGACGATGGCCAGCTGACCGCCAAGGAGACTCAGTGCATCACGAGGCTGGTCGTGACCGACGAGGTGACGGATTTCACGCCCATTAGCAAGCTGGACAAGCTCGATACGCTCGGCATCAATACCCTGAGCGCCAAGAGTGCGGACTTTAGCGAGCTCGAGGCACTCGAGGTGCTCAAGTTTGGCGACATGACGACCCAGGACCTCGATCTGAGCGTCTGCCCCAAGCTCAATTCCTTTAAGATCGAGGGCCTTAAGGGTGCTGTCAATTCCATCAACGCCTCGGGTCTTAAGAACCTGATGTTCTTTACCGTTGACCAAGGGCTTCAGGGCGACGTCGAGAAGATTGATCTTTCGAACGATGACATTCTTGGCGCACTCGAGATTACCTGTAACGTCGGCGAGCTCAACCTGTCGGGTTGCAGCCACTCGTTCCCCAAACTCAACATTGCCGCTGATCACATCGACAAGATCGTGGTCGACAGCAACACCAATGCCGACCTGGTGGCTACCCTGCGTGACCTCTGCGCTCAGAAAGGCTGGACGCTAGAGGAGCGGTGACGAATACGATGGATGCACGCCGCCATGGTTCGAGGTGGCATTCAACGCAATGAGCGACGATGGGTTATGCCTGTGGAGGTGGCTCAAATGGAAGATATGACCAGTAAAGAATACGATGTCTTTTTTAGCTACGAGACTTCGACTTCTTCCGAGCTTGTGCGCAAGCTGGCTGAGGTGCTTGAGGGGCATGGCTTAAAATGCTGGTATGCTAAGAACAATATAACGATTGGAAAATGGAGAAAGCAGATTTATGAGGAGCTGGACAGTTGTCGCGTCTTTATCTTGCTGCTGAACAGGGCGGCGTCATTGTCTGATGAGGTTGATGATGAAATCGAAAATGCTATCGTTCTGAACCGCAAGGGCGATCTCGAGCTCCTTCCCATTCGTTGTGATAACGAGATTGAGCCGAGTCTGGACCGGCATTTGCTGCGCTATCAGCAGCTTGATTGGACTTCGGGCGTTAACGAGCAAGCAATCTCGCAACTGTTTGAGTATCTAAAGGGCGTCTTGCCTGATCGTTTTGACGATTCCGGCAATGTGGTCCAAACCGCACGAACGGCAAATAAATATTATGAACTGTACGGTGACGAAAGCGATCAAGAAGCAAAGTGGCTTCATGTCCAGCAAGAGATGCTTCGCAGCTATGACGCCCCTGTCTTCCAGAAGATATTCAATGATATAGAATGCCATAGCGTTCTCGATCTCGGCACGAATGACGGTTTCCAGCTTGTTGATCGCTTGGCTTCGTGTGATTCGCTTGAGTTTGCGTTGGGTATTGATGTAAATCCCAATGCGATTCGCATGGCTTCGGAAGCGTATGCCGACGACTCTCGTTATTTGTTCGAAGAAGCCGATTGTGAAGCTGCTTCGTTTTCCGATTACCTTGAAAGCCGTCTTGCGCAGGCGGGGAAGAAAGGATTTGACCTCGTAATCCTGTCAATGGTGCTTCTCCATTTAAAAAACCCGTTTAAGCTGCTCCGCGTTGTGCGTAAGCACATGAATCGCGGAGGCTATATCTTCATTCGGGATATCGACGATGGATTTAATATCGCCTATCCGGACGATGAGGGCTACTTTGCGCGGCTGAACAGGCTTTGTGGGGAGATTACGACGACTGGCTTCCGTTTTAGCGGAAGACAGCTGCTTGAAAAACTAACGAGGGCTGGGTTCAAGGACATTTCATTTGAGGGCAGTGGCATTTCAACTGTGGGGATGGACCAGGATCAGCGTTCGGCTTTGCTGTCGGCTTCTTTTGGATGGCTCGGGGGAGATTTAAGGCTTCGCGCCAAGAACAATCCCGATAACGATGAGTATCAACAAGATGCTGATTGGTTTGAAGAGACATACGATGAAATTGAGGAACGTTTTCTAGATGTCGGTTTTTTCTATCATGAGGGATATGTCATCTATACTGCACGAAAGTAGTTCACATGAATAGAAAAGGGGCTCGGTTTTGAATCGAGCCCCTTTTTGTCTATTTCTGAACAGCAGCTGCCTTCTTTTTTTCCTCCTCGAGTAGCTCGCCAAGTTGCTTGCCGCTCTTGGTCTTCCAGTCAGCCATGCCACTACTGCAGCGACCGATAACAAACGCAGATGCAGCAGAGGGGGTTGGGAATACCAGTTTTTTGGTTAGGATGTTGTCCTCATTGATGAGGTGCTGGTATTTTTGACGGCTTTCATATGTGGGCTTGCGGGCAGATGCGGTGGTGCCTTCGGCAATTTTTGAGCCGTTCATTACAATGAAGCCATCGCTTGTGAAATACCCGATTGCATCGGATCCACGACCGTACGTATGAAGCTCAATTTCCGATATGTCTTGTGGGGCGCTGATTTTGACGGGGATGTCTTCGATTTCTTCAGTAGCGTCTTCTTGCATATGATCGATGGCAGCTTTGACTTTATTGGCAAGCCATTGAACAATACAGTCTCTAATAAAGAAATAATCAGGACCTTGGGCTTCGTTCTTGAGCAAGTCGATCAGTTTTGGCAATATGCCCTCGACGCCATTGACCTCTTTGATTTTTGTCCAAGTTTCGCAAGCATTTGTGTAGGCGGCTTCAGGATCCTCTTCATTATCAAAATGCAGCTTGGATTTATCGCTCAGTTTGTCTGCAACAGTTTTTTGGGCAGCCCAAAAAACCGGAACACAAAGGCTTCCGTGGTGTTTTTCGCTATCGTTTCGAGTCTCAATTTGATTCGTGCGAAACGTGTTGAATTCATATCGGCAAGGATCGCTTGTAAGGTATGCTTCTGTAATAAATGCTAGGAGGATATCGCTGTTGGACAGATCTTTATCGATCTTCTCTTGCCACTTATCGCCGAGACTGATTGAATTTAAGTCGATCACCTTATCCACTCGGTATTCGGTGTCCTTGAGAAGATCATTGTTAAGCTTGTCCATTGTTCGGTTAACAATATCTAGGAGATGGTTGAATAGATTGTCGTTGCGTCTGTAGCTAATAAAGACCTTTACCAGGGTGTTGCCATTTTCATCTTTTTCAACCCCTAGCATGGACTGCTGCTGGCTCATGGGTTCCTCCGTTTTGCCGACTGCTGTTATTTGACGATGCTGCCCTTGGCGATGCGGGCTGAGAGGGCGACGATGATTCGGTCGTAGGCGTAGACGTCTTTTTTTCCTAGCAGGAACCCGCGTGCACCAAGTACGTCGTTGTCAGGTGTCATGTAGGCGTGACGCATGAGGATGTCGGACTTGCGAACGCCTTCGGCCCCACTCTTGTTGGGCTTGCCCAGGAACGCATCGACGGCTGCTGCACGCATACGCTGCTCGCGTTCCTGTTCGACGGTGCCGTGTCCCAGTTCGGTCATACCCGTTGCCCGGCAGTAAGCGAGCCAGCGATCGTGCTCCATGTCGCCCAGACGGCAAACAAGGTTGAATTCATCGCGGTTCTTCTGCTCGTTGGCATCGAACTCGGTTTTGGTGGCCGCGTCGGGAACGACGGAGCTTAATATCGCATTGGCAATGTTGTCGTTATTCGAGACCAGCTTGACCTTGCCCTGCAGCTTTTCCTTCCAGGCTTGTTCAAAGGACCCCCGCTCCACGTCGGCGTCGCTAAAACCAAGCGCCCAGAAGCGGTAGGTGATATGTGCTGCCGAAGCTCGGCTGCTGCTCTTGTTGGATTCCTTGCCGTTGTAACTTTTGACTGCCTCCTCAACGGCGAGTGTTGCGTCAAAATCATTCTTAATAGAGCCATTGGAGCAAAGCTCGTACACTGCATTGAGCTGCACGGCCAGGCGCTCGCGCTTGTCATTGATGATGTTGCTGTAGGTGTAGAACGCCTTGCGGGCACCAAACGGATGCATGATTTTGGCGGCGTCTTTGCCAGTCGTCTGAGTCTTATCGAGGCTTTTAAGGGCGCCTAGGATTTCTTCGCTCTCGATATGGGGGCAGATGACGGGTTGCTGTTTGGTGTAGTCCGGTGAGCCCTGGTCGATAAAGCGATTGAAGATCTGACGTTGGAGCATGAGCGAATAGGAGAGGTTTTGTCCACAATCTCCCATGGTTACGAAGGCGTAAAGACGAGCGTCATCGGGAATTAGCGCGCTGTCGGTCTTGGACGATACGCACTTGTTTCGAGCGTCGTAGTGCAGCGTAGTGACGGTCCCGCCCGCAATAAGGCGATCGGTTGTAACTGAGGGCGCCTCAGCTTCTACAAAGCGAATTGTCGGCATGCCGTTGCAGCTTTCGCCAAACATCTCGGGGTAGCGGGCTGCTTCGCGTTCTAGTATCGATTGGGCGTTGGGGTCGACAACAACAATGTTCAGACGAACGCCCGGCATGCGGCCCATCCAGAAGGAAGTGCGTGTTGCCTGCATGCCGAAATCTCCTGCGCCGAAAACGAGAACGGTGAGATTCTGAGGCTTGGGATTTGGGTTGACGGAGATATCGATGGGCTCGAGCACGCTGTAGAGTGGGGCTTCTTCAAGTACATCGTATATTTCGTCTTGTACGCGTGAGAGCAAGTGAAGACAAGTCGGCTCATCGTCGGCTTTGATGGCATCGAAGATCTGGGCATCATCGGGGTTCTTGTGGGTGCAATGGAGCGTAATCTTGGGCGCGCAGCCGGCGTGAGGATCCTTGTGCGTCGCTTCGAGCATGTCGATCGTTGCGCTGACGTTGTGTTCGGTTTCTTCGCTCGTTGCGACGACGTCAACTGCGAGCAGATGCTTAACTGCATCGCGCAGCGATGTAATCGTTGTGAGCACATCGGCTGCTTCGGAGTCGGTGAACACATAACGCACATAGCCCTGGCACAGATTGCGCAGTACGCGCTGACGCTCGCTGTCCTCGTCGCTGCCTAGACAAAAGATGAGGGCGATGTCGCCGTTGCCATTCGCGTTATTGAGCGTTCCGTCCTTGATGTTGTTAACGATATCACGCGCGAGCAACTCGGTGTTGGCGTCGACGCTCTCAAAGATAATTGCATGGTCGGCATACTTGAGATGACGCTTGATAACGCTGCCCGAGAGACGCGTGGCAACAGCGTTGAAGGCAAACAGACCAATTTCAACGGGAAGGGCGATGATGTATGCAAGTGTGAGCAGCGAATAGAGCAGGTTGAATACCTGGCCGGCAATGCTGCCGCCAAGGGGAATAGCGCTATAGACGGTTGACGTCACATCGGTGAGGCCGGTCTGGATGGTCGTTGTCCATCCCACGGCAAAGAAGTTGGTGATGACCCAGCTAATAAAGTTGAAGGCTCCCGGCTCCCAGCCCTCGCCAAGATCCGAGGAAAAGCATTGCGCCCAGGTAACGGGGGCGAATAGGCAAAAAGCGCCAAGAGCAAGAATTCCAAAGGCGACGATACGACGGTTGGAATTGATCTCGAAGCCAAAGAGTTTGTGCTGATAGTTGTGCCGTTCCAAGTGTATGGAATAGCAGAGCGCGACGAGAGCGACGAGGAATGCCGCGAACCAACAGATTGGAGAAATCAAAGTAGGTACCTCCTGTGAGTATAGAGATGAACGGATAACGTGAACTGGGCCTGTTGCCGCCTACGTAAGCATGCGGTCTCTCAGCTCGGCCGCCTCGTTAATCTCGACGTTGGTGCGGCCTTGGAGATCTTCGGTGCGCTTGCTGGTGAGCTTGCCGTCCTTTAGCCCGTAGGTGGTGTACTGAACGATTGCGCCGGCGGTTTCGGCTGCCTGACGTAGGGGCTCGTAGGTGTCGGTTTGCTCGCACCATGCATAGAAATCATCAACGGTGGCATTGGGATTGCCGCTAAAGAGTCGATACCATTCGCGTCCAAAGCTGCCAAGGACCGAGAACGTCTTTTTCTCGACAAGCTTGTCGCCCTTGTATTTGTAGTCCAGCGTGAGGTCCACCAGATAGGCGGCTCCCGTTTCAAAGGCGCTCTCATTGCTTTGATGACCGATGACCTCGGCCTCCGGATAGTACTTACCAATAAACTCGGCGGCATCGCCTTCGTAATCGGCAACGATGCGCACACTCTGCACCTTGCCCCGCTTGTACGTGTAGTGCAGGATGCGCAGCAGTCGCTCCTGCCAAAACGCATAGGAAAACAGGTGGTCGACAAAGTGCGGGTTCTCAAGCCGATTGGCCCGATTCATCCAAACGGTTTGAAACAGTTGGTAGTCGGCTTGCGGCTCGCCCGTGACCTCGCGGAACCACTGTACGGCGACGTCGGCGGGGATATAGAACGATAGTCGCTCCTGCGGAGTACCGCTCTTGGTCGTTTTGGCGCGCAGGGGAATCTCGACCTCGTAGCCAGAACCGTCGTCCGTTCCGCAGTTTAAAACGGGCGGCAGCATAAACTGGCAGGGGCCCTCGTCGCATACGCGCATCGGCTGGGGGCTAACAGGTTGCCCGTCAAACTCCATCTCGATGTCTGTGTCGTCTTCTTCGTCCTCGTCATCATCTTCGATGCCAAGGTCGTAGCCGGTGTAGTAGTCATCCAGGTGTCGCTCGTTTACATTTCGCCCGTTTACGACGTCAAAGACGGTAACACCCGTCATGCGGTCGCAATACTTTGCGACTTCAAAGAGGTTGCAGCTCTCCTCGGGCGTAAAGTTATCCATGCGGTGCTGGAACTCGGTAGCGCATTCCTCGGGATCATAGCCGTCCATGTCGCTGTCACCGATCCAAAAGTTGGGATCACGATTGCTTTTGAAGTACCACCAGTACCAGACGGGGCAGAATACCGCATTTACGCCAAAAAAGACTTTCTGGATGATGTTACCGTTGCCGTCGAACTTGTAATCGAGCGGCAAGTTAACAACCGGATCGTTTGATGTGTCACGCGCCATGGTGTGCTCCCTGCGATGATTTGTGTTGCGCGCGAAGGCCAGATTCGATGCGTCTGACCTTCGCGCGCCTGTTGCTTCGCATACTAGGCCGCCTGCGCTGCATTCTGTTGCGCAACATCGTGGACGGCGCGGTTCGACGTCCAGGGCCGATGCCGCGCAACAGATACATGGCTTGGCCGTGCCAATCGCTCTCTAGTAGCGCGCTGAGCGCTGGGCGTTGCCCGGGTTGTAGCCCGCCCAGGCGGCGATGACGTCCGACTCAACGACGCTCGTTGCAATGTTGATAAAGCTGCCGGTACGGGGCAGGTCGGTGTGGAAGTCTTCGAGCAGGTTGGGCTGGAACCTAAAGTCCTCAAAGTTGATGGTGTTGGGGTTGTAGAGCTGACAAGTACCATCCTCGGTAGAGATCGGGCCAACCATGTAAGCGGCCTTGTGCTCTACGACCTCGGTATCGTCGACGTCGATCACCTCTCCGCGATCGTGCGCGGCAGCGGCGTGCTCCATGAGCTCGAGGAATCGGTCGGCTTCGGTGCTGCAGAGTACGCAGCGCGAGAAGAGCACCGTAAGGGCATAACCCGTTTTACGCCCCAGTTTTTCTCGTAGCTCGCTAAAACGTTGCGACTGCTCCGGGGTCATGCGCGTCTTGGACGGCGCGGTCTGCTTGAGTCCGCACGTCTTAAGGAACATCGCGTTGGCCTTGCGCAGGGCGCTCATAGCAGCAGAGTCGCTCTTTGCCGCGGAGACGTCGATGCGTCCTCCCTCGGGAATCTGCTTATAGCGAGAGAAGCCCTTCTCGCCCTCGACGGGCATCCAGTACGTAATGACGTCATTTTCCACTACGCTAAAACGGCACGTAAAGGGCGCGCCGATTGCCGGTGCCTCGCCGTAGAACTTTACGCGTACGGCTTGGTCGGTGTCCGCCATCCACATCATAAAGCGATGGCTATTGTCGCCGCCATGGCTCCGGAGCTTTGCAATAAGGTAGCAAACCGAGTCGCAACGGCTTTCGAGTGCGGCACCTCTTCCAGTGGCGATGGCGCTTATGCCTTGGGCCTTGAGTTCGATGTCGCGGTGCAGCGCGTTGAGCTCTTCGGATGTCAACAGGTCTTGGCCGAGAAGCCCCGCGACAAGCGCACCCACTTCTATGTCGGTAGTAAGGGCGGCGTCGATAACCTTGCGGTGCGCCTGGTGGCTTGCATAAGCCGGCATGGGTTTGCGGCCTGTGGCAAATCCAAATGGGTCGCGGATCTGGTCGCCGCCGCGATAGAGCGGCTCTAAAAAGAACATGTTCATGTCGTTTCGCTTGCGCTGCTTTTGACCGTAGGCATCGAGGGAATTCCAGACATGCTTCTCTGCAATGGGGTTCATCCACAGGCTGATTTTCGATTTTTCTGCCGAGGAGGTCGAGGTGTTCTTTTTGGAGCTTGCGGCGGGACGAGAAGCCGGTTTCTGATATCCAGCGGGGAGAACTTGCTCAAGATCGAATTTTTTAAGCAGCCTAACGTAGGCTCCGACCGATGCTTCTTCTGCCATTTCCGCCATGACCGACTGCGATGGGTCGTCGACAAAGGAAATGCGCGTTTTGCCATCATCGGAGACTGCCTGGCAGTAGCCGCATCGAAGTGCAACGTAGCCTTCGTTTTCGCTGCCACGGTCAAAGTACATCTGCTCTTTGCATCCGAGTGTGCCGGGGATGAATGCGGTCGGGTTTGCCATGTCGGGGATCGTAATGGCAGCGCCGGTCGCGCGTTTAAGCTCATCGAAATACTCGACGTACAGCGGAATGTTGTAGTGCTGGACCAACGTCTCGAGAACGATGGCGTTGGGCACGGAGTGCGCCACGCGATAGCGTACGGAGTTATGGCCCCATTCGACATCGGTTGCATCATCGGGGATTCCGTGGCCCGCCATGGTCCTCAGGACCTCATCGGGTGAGTCAAACGTGCTCTCGGGCGTGCCGCAAATCGCCTGGAACGAGAACCCGCCAAAGCACTTGTCGAGATCATTGCGGATATACTCGCAGCAGTCATGATTGGGAAAGACGATGCGAAACGTCATCGCGCCCATGGCCTGGGACATGTAGACGTTACCCGACGCCTGGGCATCGGACTCTGCCTGGGGCTTGTCATCCTCGTCTTCGTCGTCATCGTCCGATGGGTCTGCAAACGAGCTGTAGTTTGCATTGATCAGGTCGAGATACATGGAGACGGTCCCGCGGGTTGCCAGCTTTTGCATGATGGGATTGAACGTGTCCGCAAACGAGACCTCGCGGTCCTGGGGTACGCCATTTTGGGTCACGGAAAGCGTGACGGTCGCCACGCCGCAACGAACTGCCGTGGCATCTCGGTACTGGCTGTTGTCGGGGAAGAACGTCCACTGGCTTTTAGTGAGGCTTGCTGCAAACGAGACGTCGTCGTCATCGGGATCGGCTAGCCATGCTCCGGCCTTGTAGCCGTTGGTCACTACATACTCGTAATAAACGGGCGCCCCGAGCAGGCCGGCGAGCGCCTTTGCAGCTCGCAGCAGCGGGATGCCGTCGTATTCGTATTGAAGCGAGTTGTAGCCCCACATCTCGTTGAATGTCTGTCCGCCTAGGGCGCCACAGATGTGGATGCACATGGCGGCGTTTTGCGGCTGGCTCAAATCACCAAGGTCGGAGATTGCGGGTATCAGCGTGGCGAGCGAAAAGCCGCCAAATTCCTGTTCCAGGGTCTCCTTTACCTGCATGCAAGCATTGTGTCCAGGAAAGACGATGCGGTTGATGACCCTTTGGGGCTGGATCTGACCGCCTGTCTCTTCGATTAGATGGCGAAAGAGCACGTCAACGTCCGATACGTCCATGGTGGCGGTTGTGACCTCCTGCGTCTTGGTCGACTTCTTTTTGCGTTTGCTTGCCGCAGAAGACGATTTTTTGCGCGAGGGCGCCGGCTGTGGCTCCTCTTGGGCACCAAACTGGTCCTTGAGAAAGTCGAAGTACAGGGACACGTTTCCGCGCTGCGCATATGAACGCATGATGGGGTCGGTGGTGTCCTCAAAGTACTTTTGGCTTCCGTCGGGCATGGACATGGTTCCCATGCCGCAGCGGAATAGGGTGTCGGTGGCACCGTCGAACCCCTCCGGGAAATACACCCAGCAGCTCTTGTCGATCACGTTTGCAAACGAGACGCTATCGCCCTGCGCATCGGCGATCACGGCGCCGGCAGCGAGCTCATCGGTATCGGTGTACTCGTAGTAGACGGGAACGCCGATCATCTTGGAGATGGTCTTGGCAACCTCCAGCGAGGGGATGCCGTTGTATTCGTACTGGAGCGAGTTGTAGCCCCAGACGACGTTGGTGACCTCTTCGCCGTCGGACCCGCAGGTTTCCAGGGCGGCATTGATGGCGTCGGTCGGATCCATGTGCTGGAAGTCCTCGTAATCGGGGATCACGGCAGCAAAGCAGAACTCGCCATAGTCTCGCTCCAGGGCAGCTTTGGCCTGCATGCAGATATCGTGGTTGGGAAACACAATGCGATTGACAATCTGGTTAATCGAGATCCCTCGGTCGGTATCTTGAAGCAGATGCTCAAAAATCTCGTCCATCGTTCCTTCTTTCGTATGCGGTGGAAGCCCACGATCCCGGGTTTTAGGGCTCGTGGCTTTGCTAACTCGAACGCTACTGCCCCGATGGGCGAGAACGTTGCGCAACATCCGCGAGTGCGCAAATTGCAATGCGGAACGGTTTTTGCTGGGGCGTTTTGAGAGCGGATCCGTCTCGTTCTCGGCAATGTTGCGCAACGCTTGCTTGGCATGGATTTCTACAATTGAGTTGTCCAAAAGGGATTCGGTTCTTGAATGAGGGATGAACGATGAACGGGAACTCCTATTACGATGACGATATGTCCGAAGAGGACTACGAGCGGGTTATGGAGCATATGTACGAGCTTGAGTGCGAGCTCGAGGAGCCCCATGACGCTCGTACTGACCAGTTGATTCGCGAGGAACTCGAGCAGCTTTCGAGTGCCATGTTGTTTGAGCCGGTGGTCAAAAACGGTGAGTACCTTGGTGAGCGCGACCATGTACCCGGGTATTGGACGGATCGTCGCGATTTGGAGTCCGAGTCTTCAGGCGCTTCGAGCGAAGCCGACGAGGTGGAAAAGGATGAGCCGTTTGATTTAATTGGCTATCAGGGCTCTTCCTCGGGCGGCTCGGTGCTCGACATGTTTACTCCCATTTTAAGGAGTCGCGTGTTCTGGATCTTCATTGCGTTTCTGGTGTTTATCGGTCTGCTCGACATGTTCTACGACAGCTTTATCGTTCCTTCGGGCTTCGCTATTAGCCGCATCAATTTCCAGGGCTTGGTGCTGCTGGCGATTGTCGTTGCATGCATTGCCCTGAGGCGTCGTCGTCGCTAGCGACGGTATTGGCGCAACGGTCGATGTTGCGCAACAGAGTGTTGGGACAGCGCCGTATGCTCGGGTTGTCCTGAAAGTGAGAGAAAGGACAGGACAATGGCTGAAGTTGAAGTAAGGGCTTTGGGTCCCGATGACGTCGACGATATGGTCGATCTGGACGAGCAGTCGGGCTACGAGGTCTATGACGCGTGGGCGGACTATGTTGAGGACGAGGACGAGGAGAACTGTTACCTCTGGGGCGTCTTTTCCGATGATGAGCTGGTCGGTTTTTGCGTAACGGGCGGTGCAGATGACCCCGACCTGCCGGATGCCGTTACGGAGCACCCGCTCAACGAGTACACGTCGACGTTTTTGAGCCATGTGTATGTTGACCCCGACTACCGCGGTAACGGCTATGGCGCGCGCCTGGTGCACGACGCCCTGTTGGGATACTGGGAGAGCGAGGGCGAACAGCAGCCTACATTCCTGGATCTGAGCGAATATCTCTTTGACGATGCTGATGCGGATCCGATTAAGCTCGCGCATCTGCTCATCGACTTCTTTGGCAAGAACGGGTTTGATCCCATCCCAGATGATGAGCACGACATCACCTACACCTGCATGGTTTTGGATCCCAAGAACTTTAAGGACCCGGACGCAGAGTAGGGGTTGCGAGGTGTTGGTTTAGCTTCCCTAGTTGATGTTTGACGGGGCCGGACGTTCCAGTTGAGATGGCTGGACGTCCGGCCCTTTTTGTGGCCTGTCGGGTTTGGTGCTCGGCACGTTTGTCTCGATCTGTAACATCTGGCGGGGGATACGGGGTCTAGTTGTTACAGATTGAGATGTTAGCCAAGGAGGCTGACTGAATGTCTCGATCTATAACGTGTGGACCTGGTTTTGCTCCGTAACTGTTACAGATTGAGACAATCGGCCCAGGCCCGCTCCTCCTGCCCCGTCATCTGTGGTTTACGTGGGGGCATACGGAGTACGGGTATACTAACCGGCGGCGAATCTGCTCCATCGCTTAGAGCTGCTGCGTCTGGACGGCGCGTGATAGGGCTGCCAAAGCGATCGCCAGCGTGCTGAGCAACGTCCTCTCTGTGCGCACCCGTTTTTGTATGTATTAGCGCACTACCAAGCACGCCCGCACGGCCGCATGCCGTGCCCATTGCGCGTGCAGATAAGGAACAACAACATATGCGTAATTCTGTATCCGACGTCACCGACGCCGAGATTCTGGACGAGACCCGCGAGGCCATGACCCAGGCTGCCTTCGATGCCGCCGATGAGGCCAGTGCCGCCCAGGCCGTCGAGTCCGCTACCGAGAGCCTGCCCGCCTTTGACGAGCTGGGGCTTTCGGACGAGATGCTCCGCGCCATCGAGAACCTGGGCTACACGGCGCCCACGCCCGTGCAGGCCGGCTCCATCCCCGTGGTGCTCGAGGGTCGCGACTTGCTTGCCGCCGCTCAGACCGGCACCGGCAAGACGGCTGCCTTTTTGCTGCCGACCATGAACAATCTGGAGCACATCGCTCCTCCCAAACCCGTGCGCGAGCGCGGCGGCCGCAACCGCCGCCGCGGTGCTAAAAAGCCCGAGGGCAACGGCCGTGGCCCCGTGATGCTCGTCATCACCCCTACGCGCGAGCTTGCCCAGCAGATCGACGAGGTTGCGAGCAAGATCGCCGACGTCACCGGCCATGTCGCCGTGACCGTCGTGGGCGGCGTGAGCTACAAGCCGCAGACCGCGGCACTCAAGTACGGCTGCGACATCCTGGTCGCCACGCCGGGCCGTCTGGTCGATCTGATCGAGCAGGGTGCCTGCCACCTGGACGAGGTTAAGGTGCTGGTGCTCGACGAGGCCGACCGCATGCTCGACATGGGCTTTTTGCCCGCCGTCCGCCGCATTGTGCGCGAGACGCCGGCCGATCGCCAGACGTTGCTGTTCTCGGCGACCCTCGACGAGGAGGCCGTGGGTGAGATCACCGACCTGGTGAGCGACCCAGCCCGCGTGGAGATCGCGCCTGCCACGTCGACCGCCGACACCGTCGACCAGTTTGTGTTCCCGGTGTCCATCGAGGCCAAGAACAACCTGCTGCCCGAGTTCCTCAAGAAGGAAGGCCCGGAGCGCACTATCGTCTTTATGCGCACCAAGCACCGTGCCGACAGCTGCTGCCGTCGTCTGGAGCGCAAGGGCATCAAGGCCGCCGCGATTCACGGTAACCGCAGCCAGGCCCAGCGCGAGCGCGCGCTTTCGGCCTTCCGCGACGGTACCGTCGACGTGTTGGTGGCAACCGACGTGCTCGCCCGCGGCATCGACATTAGCGACGTGCGCTACGTCGTGAACTTTGACGTGCCGGCCGAGCCGACCGACTACATCCACCGTATTGGCCGTACGGGCCGCGCCGGTGAGCTGGGCTGGGCCATTACGTTTGTGACCGAGCAGGACGTGGACGAGTTCTACGAGATCGAGAAGCTCATGGACAAGACCGCCGACATCTACGAGGCCGGCGACCTGCACGTGGGTCCCAATCCGCCCGCGGTTGATCCCGAGCGCGACCCCGCGGCCTTCAAGGTGAAGAAGAAGACCAAGCGCGGCAAGTCCAAGAGCAAGAAGAAGCTCGAGCAGGCACGTCGCGACGGCAAGCGCAACGGCGATGACTACGGTGATGTGGCCGGTCGTTCCAACCGCGGTCGCGACGAGCGTCGCGGCGACGGCGAGCGTCCGAGCCGTCCCAAGCGCGGCGGCAAGACCCGCGTGCGCGAGGGCGTTCAGGCTCGCGTGGACGAGGCTGTGGAGAGCGTGGCCCGCGAGGTGGCTGCCGAGGAGCGCGGCGGTGCCGGTGCCATTGAGCAGGCCCCGCGCGGCAACCGTGCCGAGCGCCGTGCCAAGCAGTTCCAGGGCGAGGCGCATCGCCGTCGCCGCGAGGACGAGGACCGCGGCGGTCGTCGCCGTGTCGAGCGCGAGGACGAGGGCCGTGGCTCGCGCGGCGGCAAGCGCTTTGACGAGCGCGGAGGCCGCGAGGGTGGCCGTGGTGGCGAGCGTCGCGAGGGCGCTCGTGGCAACGGTGGCCGCAGCGGCTCCGGTCGTTCGAATGAATCGCGCGATCGTCGTGATCCGCGTGCCAGCCGCGATCGCCGTGATGATTGGCGCAACTACGACGATACCCGCGAAGAGCGTCGCGGCGGCTACCGTGGTGGTCGCGGCGGCAACCAGGCCGGCTCCCGTGGCGGCCGCGCCAGCGGCCGCGATAACCGTGGCAGCTATGGCAACGGCCGTGGCGGCAAGCGCGGCGGCAGCTCCCGTCGCCCCGGTGACGGCGGCGGCAAGCGCAAGTAACATACGCGTCGCGCTCTAAGTCGAGGCGACCAGAGGGCTCCGGGCATGTTTTTGCTCGGAGCCCTTTTTGGTGCAAGGGGGACAGGTTCATATGCACCAACGTCTTGAAGTTGCGGTGGAATACGAACTGTTTTGGCCTTTTGAGCGGCTTTTCAGTCCCTATTTCACCGCAACTCATGATTGGTGCATGGTGGCCTGACTCCTTTGTTCCAAAAATGATCCGTTTTCCTCCGTCCCCAAGGGATCATGTGATCCGAAGAGGACGGAGGAAAACGGATCAAAAGGAAAAAAGTAAGGCGTTCCTTTCCACATTGGATATTGCTATTTGGTAACGCGTTTTATCAAATATGGCATTTATCTGCGGTAATGTTCTATTTAACCGCTGAGGACGACGTTTCATACCGCCTGCCGAACCGTGTTGCTGCCAAACAACTTTATAGGTCAGTGTGTTGCGTGTAGCAATTTCGCCCGGCCTCGCCTCCGGGCTGCCATGTGAGAGGGGATCTTATGGCTCGACTGCATGTAATGGAACGCAGCCACGCTCAGGCCGTCATGGACGACCTGCACGATGCACTTGGACGCCGTCTGGCGGTGAGCTCGCTCGCTCCGTGCCCCGTCGAGTTTACGGCAGCGCTCGTCAACCTGTGCTCGACGCAGAGCTGCGGCAAGTGCACGCCCTGCCGTGTGGGCCTGAACGCGCTGAGCGACCTGCTCGCCGATGTGCTCGAGGGTCGCGCCGACGAGTCCACGCTCAATCTGATTGAGCGCACCGCCCGCACCATCTATCTTTCGAGCGACTGCGCCATCGGTTACGAGGCCGGCGCTATGGCGCTTACGGCTATCCGCGGTTTCCGCGACGATTTTGAGCACCACATCCGCGAACACTCCTGTGGCTTTGACCGCGAGGCCCGCGTCCCGTGCGTCTCGGGCTGCCCAGCGCACGTCGACATTCCCGGGTACATTTCGCTGGTCGAGGCCGGCCGCTATGCCGATGCCGTCAAGGTCATCCGCAAGAACAACCCGCTGCCGCTCGTTTGCGGCCTGGTGTGCGAGCATCCCTGCGAGATGCACTGCCGTCGCGGCATGGTCGACGATCCCATGAACATCCTCGCCCTCAAGCGTTTTGCCGTTGAGCACAGCGACCTCAACGATTACAAGCCCAGCGTGGCCGATAACACCGGCAAGCGCATCGCCGTGATTGGCGGCGGCCCGGCCGGCCTTTCCTGTGCCTACTACCTGGCCGTGATGGGCCATAAGGTGACGATCTTTGAGCAGCGTCACCACTTGGGCGGCATGTTGCGCTACGGCATCCCCAGCTACCGCCTGCCGCGCGAGCGCCTGCAGGCCGAGATCGACTGGATCTTGAGCGCCGGCATCGACGTGGAACTCGACCACTCCGTCAACGGCGAGGAGCTTGCCCGCCTGCGCGACGAGTTTGATGCCGTCTACCTGGCCATTGGCGCCCACAGCGATAAGAAGCTCGGCCTTCCGGGCGAAGAGGCGCCCGGCGTGGAGTCGGCCGTCAAGATGCTGCGTGCCATCGGCGACGACGAGCTGCCCGACCTGAGCGGCCAGCGCGTGTGCGTCATCGGCGGCGGCAATGTGGCCATGGACGTGGCGCGCTCTGCCGTGCGCTGCGGTGCCGAAAAGGTGAGCATCGTCTACCGCCGTCGCATCTGCGACATGACGGCCCAGGATGCCGAGATTGCCGGCGCCCAGGCCGAGGGCTGCGAGGTTCTGGAGCTGACGGCCCCGCTCGCTATCGAGACGGGCGAGGACGGTCGCGTGGGCGGCCTGCGCGTGCAGCCGCAGATTATCGGTGAGCCCCGTCGTGGGCGTCCGGCCCCGCGTGCCGCCGCCACGCCCGAGCGCGTCATTCCCTGCGAGCGCGTGTTTGTGGCCATTGGCCAGGACATCGATTCCAAGCCGTTTGAGGACATGGGTATCGCCTGCAAGTGGGGTCGCGTCGTCACCGATTCGGACGGCGCCGTGCCCAACTTCGATGGCCTCTTTAGCGGCGGCGACTGCCAGACCGGTCCCGCCACCGTCATCCGAGCCATCAACGCCGGCCGCGTGGCTTCGGCAAATATCGACCGCTACCTGGGCTTTGACCACAAGATCAAGCTCGACGTTGAGCTGCCGACCGTCCAGTTTAAGGGCAAGCATGAGTGCGGCCGCTGCGAGCTGGGCGAGCGGGAGGCCGGCGAGCGTATTCACGATTGGGATCTGGTCGAGCAGGGTCTCACCGAGCAGGAGGCACGCCAGGAGGCAAGCCGCTGCCTGCGTTGCGATCACTTTGGCTTTGGCGCGTTCCGCGGAGGGAGGAACCTGGAATGGTAGAGCCCACCAACACCACCGTCAGCGACAACACCGAAAACGGAGCGCATAACATGGTCAAGCTTACTATCGATAATTGCGAGGTCGTGGTTCCCGAGCACACCACGATTCTGGACGCAGCCAAGTCCGTCGGCATCCAGATTCCCACCCTGTGCTATCTGCGCGATCTAAACGAGATCGGCGGCTGTCGCGTATGCGTGGTCGAGGTTGAGGGCTGCGACCAGCTGGTCGCCGCCTGCAACAACTACGTGCTCGACGGCATGGTGGTCCGCACCAACAGCCCCAAGGCCCGCGAGGCGCGTCGCACCAACGTGCAGCTGCTGCTGTCCCAGCACGATTCGCAGTGCACGAGCTGCGTGCGCAGCGGCAACTGCAACCTGCAGACCATCGCCAACGACCTGGGCATTTTCTATCTGCCGTATCAAAGGCATTTGGCGGGCGAGGGCTGGGATTTCGATTTTCCCATCATCCGCGAAAACGACAAGTGCATTAAATGCATGCGCTGCATCAAGGTGTGCGAGAGCGTGCAGGGCCTGGGGATTTGGGACCTGACCAACCGCGCCACGCATACCGCCGTGGGTACCCGCGGGCGCGCGCCGATCGGCAAGACCGATTGCGTCGCGTGCGGCCAGTGCATTACGCATTGCCCGACGGGCGCACTACGCGAGCGCGACGATACCGAGACCGTGTTCGATGCTCTCGCCGATCCCGATAAGATCGTGCTGGTGCAGATCGCGCCGGCCGTGCGTAGCGCTTGGGGCGAGGAACTCGGCATTCCGCGCGAGGAGGCAACCGTCGAGCGTCTGGCTTGCGCGCTGCGCCGCGTGGGCTTTGAGTACGTGTTCGATACCGATTTCTCGGCTGACCTCACCATTATGGAGGAGGGCTCCGAGCTGCTCGAGCGCTTGGGTGCCGCCGCCAAGGGCGAAGGTGACAGCCGCGGCTGGCCCATGTTTACGAGTTGCTGCCCGGGTTGGGTACGCTTTGTGAAGGCCCGCTATCCGGAGTTTGTCGACAGCCTGTCCACGTCCAAGTCGCCGCAGCAGATGTTCGGCGCCATTGCCAAGACGTACTACGCCAAGGTGCTGGGCGTGGAGCCCGAGCGCCTGTTCGTGGTGTCCGTGATGCCGTGCACGGCCAAGAAGGCCGAGTGCGCGCTGCCGAGCATGGTAGGCGAGGGCGGCGCGCCCGACGTGGACGTTGCGCTGACGGTGCGCGAGATGGTGCGCATGATCCGCGCGAGCCACGTGAGCGTGGACACGCTTACCGAGGAGCCGCTCGATACGCCGCTGGGCTTCGGCACGGGCGCGGGTGTGATCTTTGGTGCCACGGGCGGCGTGATGGAGGCCGCCGTGCGCTCGGCATATTACCTGGTGACGGGCAAGAACCCGGATGCCGATTTCTTTACCGACGTGCGTGGCCTGGACGGCTGGAAGGAAGCCGTCGCCGATATCGATGGGACCAAGGTGCGCGTCGCCGTGGCGCACGGGCTGGGCAACGCCGCCCGCCTGCTCGACGCGATTCGCGACGGCCGCGTGCGCTATGACTTCGTTGAGGTCATGGCGTGCCCGGGCGGCTGCGTCGGCGGCGGCGGACAGCCCATCCACGACGGCTGCGAGCTGGCAGCTGAGCGCGGCCAGGTGCTTTGGGGCCTGGATGCGAAGGCGGACATTCGCTTCTCGCACGAGAACCCCGATGTCCAGGCGTGCTACCGCGAGTTCTTGGGCGAGCCGCTTTCGCCGCTGGCTGAGGAGCTGCTGCATACCGACCATCACGCCTGGACGATGCCCAACGAGGGGGCGTGCTAGCGATGCGTGCGTTTGATGTTGAGATGACGCGCCGGGGGTTTGCCTCGGCGCTTGCCGCGGGCGCGTTGTCGCTTGCACTGGTTGGTTGTGGCGGCGGGTCTGCCAGGACCGGGTCTGCTGCGGGCTCGGCTGCCGGGAAGGCCGCTGACGGTGCCGCTGCCGAGCCGGTCGAGGTGCACGTCGCGTCGCTCAAGGGCCCGACGTCGATCGGTCTGGTGCAGTTTATGGACCAGGTGGCCGACGGTGCCACGGACAATGAGTTCGACTTTGCGATCAGCGCCGCAGCCGACGAGATCGTGCCCAAGGTCATTCAGGGAGATGTCGACATTGCCCTGGTGCCCGCCAACGTGGCGAGCGTGCTTTACAACAAGACCGATGGCGCGGTGCAGGTCATCGACATCAACACGCTGGGCGTGCTGAGCGTGGTGACGGGCGACGCGGACGTTACCTCGTTTGGCGATCTTGCAGGTCGTACCGTCTACATGACGGGCAAGGGCACCACGCCGGAGTACGTCATGAACTACCTGCTGGAGCGCGCGGGCCTGACCGGCCAGGTGACGCTCGAGTTTAAGAGCGAGCCCACCGAGGTGCTGTCGGCCCTGCTTGCCGACCCGTCCGCCGTGGGCGTGCTGCCCGAGCCGTTCAAGACCGCTGCCATCGCAAAGAGCGAAGGCAAGCTGTCGGCGCCGGTAAGTCTGACCGATGTGTGGGATGAGCTGGCGGGCGACACGGGATCGCGCCTGCTGACGGGTGTGACCGTGGTGCGCCGTGCCTTTGCCGAGGAGTATCCCGAGGCCGTGGCGGAATTCTTGCGCTGCCATGAGGCGAGCGTGAAGGCCGTCAATGCGGCGCCGGCAGACTGGGCGCAGGCCGTGGTCGATGCGGGCATCGTGGACAACGCCACGATTGCCGAAAAGGCGATTCCCGGGTGCATGCTTGTGTGCCAGACGGGGAAGGATATGAAGGCGGCGCTCGGTGGGTACCTGCAGGTGCTGGCCGATGCGGACGCGAGCGCCGTGGGCGGCAAGCTCCCGGCTGACGATTTCTACTACATGGAGTAGTCCGTGCGTGCGTTTGCTCAACAAATGACAGAGCGTATGAAGGCGGTGGCGGCAGCAGGTGCCGTCGCCGCCTTTTGGCTTGCCGTGTGGGTGCTGGTGGCGGCGCTGGTGGCGCAGCCGTTGATTTTGCCGGGGCCGGGCGCTGTTGCGGTGGCGTTGCTGCGGCTGGTATGGGATGCTGGCACGTGGGCGATTCTGGCGGGCTCGGGTGCGCGGATACTGGGCGGGCTGGCGCTTGCCGCGGTGTGCGGCGGCGTGCTGGCGGGAGTCTCGGTGCGGTCGCGGACGTTTTCCCGCCTGGTGGCGCCGGCGCTGTCGTTTGTTAAGGCGACGCCGGTTGCCTGCGTGGTGGTCCTGCTGCTCATTTGGTTGGGGTCGGCGCGCGTGAGCATCGCCGCTGTCTTTTTGATGGCGCTGCCGGGCGTGTATTTTTCGCTGGCCGAGGGCTTGGCACAGGCGAATAAACCGCTGGAGCAGATGTTTCGCCTGCATGGCGTGCGTGGCTGGCGACTGTTTTGTGCCCACACCTGGCGCGAAGTCCTGCCGTTTGCGCTTTCGTGCGCCCGTGCCGTGATCGGCATGAGCTGGAAGGCCGGCGTGGCGGCGGAGCTGATCGGCATGGCTACGGGCACCGTGGGCGAGCGCATCTATCAGGCAAAGCTTTTGATTGAGACGGCTGATCTGCTGGCGTGGACCGTGCTGGTCGTTGCCGCCTCGTGGGCGTGTGAGCACGTGCTGGTGTGGCAGCTGCGGGTTTCGGGACCCGTGGCGTGGCGCGCGGCCGTGCGGGCGCATGGGCATAGACTGCGCGGGCGTGCGGGGGCTGCGAGCGATGGCGCTGCAGCGGAGCTTGCGCTTGCCGTGGGCGATCGCGCGCCCTGGGCTCCGGCGCTCGACGGACTGGTGCTTCGTGTGCCCGCCGGTGGGTGCGCCTGCGTGATGGGCGCCTCGGGCGTGGGCAAGTCGACGTTGCTTGCGCTGGCGGCGGGGGAGTGCGCGCCGTGCTCCATGGTGTTTCAGGATGTGCGCCTGGTCGAGGACGCTTCCGCCTTGGATAACGTACTGGTGTGTGCCGACGCGTGCGTGGACGCCCCGAGCGCCGCAGCCCTGTTGCGCCTGCTGGTGCCGGGGGTCGATGTGCATGCCCGCGTGGCCGAGCTCTCGGGCGGGCAGCGCCGTCGCGTCGAGATCGCCCGAGCCCTGCTGTGCCCAGGTGACGCGGTGATTCTGGACGAGCCCTTTACCGGTCTAGATACCGCTGCGCGCGACGTATGCGCCGAGGTCGTGCTCGACTTGCTCGACGGCCGCATGTTGTTGCTTGCCACGCACGATACAGCCGACGCTCGGGTCCTCAATATCTCGGACATCATTACGCTCTAAATACTTACCCAGCAACATAATAATCCGTTTTTTCTCCGTCCCCATAGGGTCGGGTATGGTATTCTATCTGCGGGGTAATACTTAGGATTACCAAGTAATACCAACGCCGTAGAAACATACTCCAGATGCGGGCCAATCGGGTTGCCTTCACAGCCCGTCGCCCAGCCGCGCGGCCCGCATCTATCCGCACCACCGTCGTTTCAAAAAGGAAGCGCCATGGCAGAACACATGACCCCGGTTGTTGCGAAGGTCTTGCCCGAGGAGAAGGCAGCCTTCGCGGCGGCAACCCAACTCGTGGGCACCACGCCGTCCAACGCCATCCGCATGTTTATCGCCGCCTTCAATCGCTGCGGCACCTTCCCGTTCGACATTTCGCCCAACGGGGCTTTTGGCGCTGCGCCCGATTCTCATCAATAAGTGATCCGTTTTCCTCCGTCCCCATGGGATCAGCTCTCTGCCGAGTTGTGGTAGAACTAGGGAACGGTTTTGAGGAGGTTGGCATGCTCAATGCGATGATTTGGGCGCTTGCCTGTTTTGGCGTTGTCGCTGCCGATATAGCCCTGAGCGTGGTTCTGTTTTCAGTTCTCGATGCCGTATCGGTGCTGACGGGCTATCCGATCGACAATCTCGATATCCAATGGTTCCAGGCCGCCGCTCAGACGGCGTCGTTTTTGATGGCGCTGCTGTGGTGGCGCTATCTGTGGCCGCGCTCCTTCCTGGCGCGCCGGCAAGGTGAGCGCCAGCTCGGTGGGGGAGCAAGTGCTGCATGGAAGCGCATTGTCTGCGTTGTCGTGATCGGTCTATCCATGCAGGTGGTCATTAGCTACCTGTGCGATGGCGTGCTGTCGCTGCTGCCCGAGGTCGCGGCAGACTATAGTGAGCTCGTCGAGGAAACGGGCATGGGCGATACCAACCTTCTTGCCGTCCTGACCACGGTGCTCGGTGCGCCGTTTTGCGAAGAGCTCCTGGTGCGCGGCGTTATCTTTGAATTTTCGCTGCGTGCGTTTAATCCACAGTGCCGTCCGCTCTGGAAGCGCCGGCGCCGTGTGAACGCGCAGGATGGCGCCATAGTGCCCTGGGCGGCCCCGAATACCTGGGGCGTCGCCGCGGCAATCGTGTTGCAGGCGGCGGTCTTCGGCTTTATGCACATGAATTGGGTACAGGGCTGCTATGCGGGCGCTGCCGGCCTCATTTTTGGCTGGGTGCTCGTGACCACCGGAAAGCTCCGCTACACGATCCTGCTGCACTTTGCCTTTAACGCCGGGTCATACCTCATGGCCCTGCTGTGGTTTGTGAACACGCCGCTCGACGTGACAATTACGGTCGCTATCGCCGGTGTCATCCTCGTTGAGGCGATGCGCTCACTGCGCCAAGCGTGCCAACAGAGCGCTGCGACCACATCTACCGCATTCCCGCACTAATTGCGGCGTCCGCCTCCGTTGGCGCCCTGACGCCCCTGAGCTGCACGGTTGCGGCCTGCGGTGTTCTGCGCGCGCGACATGCCGCCGTGGCCCTTGCTGCCCTTGGGTCCCTTGCCGGCGGCGCCACCGTGCGGCTTGCCGCCCTTCTTGCCGGTGCCATGTCCGCCGCTGGCCGATGTCTCGCCCGGGCGCGGCGGCACGGGACGAATCAGGCAATGCTTGGTGTAGCCGATCAGATCGCGGCGGCCGGCCTTTTCCAGCGCCTCGCGCACCAGCTTGTAGTTCTCGGGCTTGCGATACTGAATGAGCGCGCGCTGCATGGCCTTCTCGTGCGGGTCGCGCGCTACATAGATCGGCTCCATGGTGCGCGGGTCCACGCCGGTGTAGTACATGCACGTCGACATGGTGGACGGCGTGGGGTAGAAGTCCTGCACCTGCTCGGGCATGTAGCCCATGTCTCGAACGGCCTCGGCAAGGTCCACGGCTTCCTTCATGGTCGAGCCGGGATGGCTCGAGATCAGATACGGCACCACATACTGCTTGAGTCCGTATTCGCGGTTCAGGCGTTCAAATTTACGGCAGAACGCGTCGTAGACAGCTCGGCTCGGCTTGCCCATTACGGAGAGCACCGCGTCGCTCACGTGCTCGGGCGCTACGCGTAGCTGGCCCGAGACATGGTGCTCCAGCAGCTCGCGCAAAAACTCGTCCGAGGCGTCGGCCATGGTGTAGTCAAAGCGGATGCCGCTGCGGACGAAGACCTTCTTGACGCCCGGCAGCTGGCGCAGGTCGCGCAGCAGCTGCGTGTAGCCGCTCTCGTCGACCACCATGTTCTTGCACACGCTCGGCCACAGGCAGTGCTTGTTCTTGCACACGCCGTGCTTGAGCTGCTTGTCGCAGGCCGGGCGGCTAAAGTTGGCCGTCGGTCCGCCCACGTCGTTGATATAGCCCTTAAACTCGGGATCGCGTGTGAGCAGCTCGGCCTCGCGCATGATCGAGTCGTGGCTTCGCATCTGCAACACGCGGCCCTGGTGAAAGGTGAGGGCGCAAAACGAGCACTCGCCAAAACAGCCGCGGTTGGAGCTAATGGAAAACTTGATTTCGGCAAAGGCCGGCACGCCGCCTGCTGCGTCGTAGTCGGGATGCCAATCGCGTGCGTAGGGGAGTTCGGCCACCTCGTCCATCTCGTCGGTGGTGAGTGTCGCCGACGGCGGGTTTTGCACCACATAGACGCTGTTGGGGTAGGGCTCTACCAGACGATGCCCGGTGATGGGGTCCATATTCTGCTGCTGCACGTTAAAGCTGCGCGCGTAGTTGAGCTTGTCGGCGGCAAGATCGTCCCAGCTGGGCAGCAGATCGTAGTCGTAGACCTCGTCGAGCGAGCTGGTGCGGTAGACGGTGCCGTTGATATAGGTGATCTGGTCGACGGGCAGCCCCGCGTCGAGCGCGTCGGCGATCTCGACGATCGCGTGCTCGCCCATGCCGTAGATGAGGATGTCGGCGCCCGAGTCGAGCAGTACCGAGCGCTTGAGCTTGTCCTGCCAGTAGTCGTAGTGGGCCAGACGGCGCAGGCTCGCCTCGATGCCGCCGATGATGATGGGGGCGTCCTTGAACGTCTGGCGGATGAGGTTGCCGTAGACCGTGACGGCACGATTGGGACGGCGCCCCTCCTCGCCGCCGGGGGTATAGGCGTCGGTGTGGCGGCGGTGCTTGGTCACCGAATAGTGGTTGACCATGGAGTCCATGTTGCCGGCACTGACGAGAAAGCCCAGGCGAGGCTCGCCGAGCACGGTGATGCTGGCGGGGTCGGTCCAGTCGGGCTGGCAGATGATGCCCACCTTGTAGCCGTGTGCGTCGAGGACGCGGCTGATGATGGCCATACCAAAACTGGGATGGTCCACGTAGGCGTCGCCGCAGATGTAGACAAAGTCGCACTGGTCCCAGCCGCGCGCATCCATATCGGAGCGGCTGACGGGGAGGAACTTATCGCGGCCTGGACGCCAGGGACGGACAGGTGCTGCCGGGGTATGAGTGGCGTGGCCGCCCTGGGCCTTACCGCCGCGCTTTTGCTGCTGGCCCTGTTTGCCCTGCTGACTGCGCTGGTTGTTCTGAGCGTGCTGAGGCTTTTTTGCCACGATCCCTCCCGGTGTTTGTATGCTGCACGTAATTGTAACCAGTCTTTTTGGGACGGGGCTAAAAAGACTGGTGGAGTACATGGGCTGGCGGATCAGCGTGTCGATGCGGGTGTCGGCGCCGCGCCCGCCGTTTGTTTCCAGACTGTGTATCCGCGCGTTGGGGAACTCGTCTCGCGCGCATGCCATGTTGTCAATGGGTTACAGTATGAACGGCGGCTATGTTTCCGCCAACGCACGAGAGAGTCGTCAACAAGGAGGATGCACGACGATGCAGCGTGCCAAACAGATATCGGAATCTATTGAGCTGGGCATCATCTTGGCGCTCGCCGGTGGCTTTATGGATGTGTATTCGTACATTGGGCGTGATCATGTTTTCGCCAACGCGCAGACGGGCAACATCCTGCTCGTGGGCGTGAGCATCTCGGAGGGTAACTGGGCGCTGGCGGGGCGCTACTTCTTCCCTGTGGTGTCGTTTGCCGTGGGCATTATGCTTGCCGACCTGGTTCACGAGCGGTTTGGCAGTGTGATTCACTGGCGCCAGGTGACGGTGTTCTTTGAAGCCGTCATCTTGCTGGGCGTGAGCTTTATCCCGGGCGGCGATTTCAACCTGCTTGCCAACTGCCTTACCTCATTTGCCTGCGGTATGCAGGTCGAGAGCTTCCGCAAGATCCACGGTCACGGCATCGCCACGACCATGTGCATCGGTAACCTGCGCAATGCGCTGCAAAACGTGGACGACTACATCATCACCCACAAGCGCGGCTTTTTGGAAAACGGCGTGCTGTACTTTGGCGTGATCTTTACCTTTGTGTTTGGCGCCGTGCTGGGCAACTGGTGTATTGAGCGCATGGGGCTGCACGCTATCGTCGTGGCGAGCGCGCTGCTGTTTGTCGCGTTTGCCATCATGTTTATCGACCGCGAGCGCGATTTGCGCTTTCGCTGGAAGCGCGCCTGCGAAGATTGGAAAGACGCCTGCCAAAAATAGTGGCAGGATGCGGCAAGGGGGCAGTCCCTTTGTCAGATAGATCGATAATGGGGAGGGGGCGGCCATCTCGGCCGCCCCTTTTTTGTTTAGTGGTCAGGTGGTTTCGATACCAGTTGTTGAAACGCTTTAACACTTTTGATGTTCTCGCGTGTTTTTTTGTTTCAAAAGCGTTAGGATGGGAGCCATAGCGTGGGGCGTAATGGGTGCCCCGCACACGATGGGAGGCTATCAATGGCTAATCGTTTCGTTCTCAACACTATTTCTTATCATGGTTCCGGCGCCATCAAGGAGATCCCCGGCGAGCTCCAGCGTCGCGGCTACAAGAAGATCTTCGTCTGCTCCGACCCCGATCTGGTCAAGTTTGGCGTTACCGCTAAGGTGACCGACGAGCTCGACGCTGCCGGCATTGCTTGGAGCCTCTACTCCGAGATCAAGCCCAACCCCACTATCCAGAACGTCAAGGACGGCGTCGAGGCCTTCAAGGCCGCCGAGGCTGACGCTATCGTGACCATCGGTGGCGGCTCCTCCATGGACACCGCCAAGGCCATTGGCATCATCATCAACAACCCCGAGTTCGCCGATGTCCGCAGCCTCGAGGGCGTTGCTCCGACTAAGAACCACGCCGTGTTCACCATCGCCGTGCCGACGACCGCCGGTACCGCTGCCGAGGTGACCATCAACTACGTCATCACCGACCCCGAGAAGGTCCGCAAGTTCGTGTGCGTCGACACCAACGACGCCCCCGAGGTCGCCGTCGTCGACCCCGATATGATGGCTTCCATGCCCGCCGGCCTTACCGCTTCCACCGGCATGGACGCTCTGACCCACGCCATCGAGGGCTACACCACCAAGGGCGCCTGGGAGCTCTCCGACATGTTCCACTTTGAGGCCATTAAGCTGATCAGCGAGAACCTGCGCGACTCCGTTGCCGAGGCCAAGTCCGGCCAGCCCGGCTCCGGCCGTGAGGGCATGGCTCTTGGTCAGTATGTCGCCGGCATGGGCTTCTCCAACGTCGGCCTGGGCATCGATCACGCCATGGCTCATACCCTGTCTGCTCACTACGACACCCCGCACGGCGTCGCTTGCGCCATGCTGCTGCCGATCGCCATGGAGTTCAACAAGCCGGTTTGCACCGAGCGCCTGGCCAAGGTCGCCGTCGCCATGGGCGTTGACACCACGGGCATGAGCACCGACGAGGCTGCCGACGCCGCCATCGCCGCCGTTAAGCAGCTCTCCGCCGACGTGAACATCCCGCACGTCTGCGAGGCCATGAAGGCCGACGAGATCGAGGTCCTGGCCAAGGACGCCATGGCCGACGCCTGCTTCCCGGGCAACCCGCGCGAGGCGACGCTCGACGACGTCATCGAGCTCTTCAAGAAGATCTGCCCGGCTGCCTAACTTGGTTCGGCGGACCCCTGCCCGTTAGCCCCACAATCGTCCTCGGACATGTCGGAAGCCCCCGTTGCGCACTTCGTGCGGCGGGGGCTTCCTCTGTCCTGCGGAAAGATTGCGGGGCTAACGGGCAGGGGGCCCGCCGGCTCGTTATCGTGGCGGGCGCAGTTCTGGGGAGCTCGATGGGTCATCTCGCTAGGTAAAAAGATGATTCGCGGTGGTATTGTTGCTGTGGGTTTAATTCGATATGAAAGGGTGACTTTGGTGTCCAAGATGGATTCTACGCTCTCCTATATTACTGACCAGTTGAAGGTGCTTACCTCGATTGCTTCGCCTACGGGCTATACCCGTGCGGCGACTGATTATCTAATGGAAACGTTGCGCGAGATGGGGTTTGGGCCCGAGCGTTCAAATAAGGGCAATGTGCTTGTTGAGCTTGGTGGCGAGGGCGAGCCGCTCGTATTGGCGAGCCATGTCGATACCCTGGGCGCCATGGTGCGCTCCATTAAGGACAATGGCCGCCTGCGCCCCACGACGCTTGGTGGGCACCAGTGGTCTACGGCCGATGGCGAGAACTGCACCGTCTACACGCGTGACGGCAATGTGTATACGGGTGTGGTCCTCAACACCGAGCCTTCGGCGCACGTGGCCGACGAGCCGGTCAAGACCATCGAGAAGAACATGGAAATCCTGCTCGACGAGAATGTCGACAGCAAGGACGACGTGCTTGAGCTGGGCATTCAGACGGGCGATATCATCGCCATGGATCCGCGTACCACGGTGACGGAGAGCGGCTACATCAAGAGCCGCTTCTTGGACGACAAACTGTCCGCGTCGATTCTGCTGGGTCTGGCCCGTTCCGTTGCTGGCGGCGAGGTGACGCTTTCGCGCAAGGTGTCGCTGCTCTTTACGGTGTACGAGGAGGTCGGCCACGGCGGCGCTTTCGTGCCGGCTAACACGCGCGAGATGATCAGCGTTGACATGGGCTGCGTGGGCGACGATCTGGGCTGCACCGAGCGCATGGTGTCGATCTGCGCCAAGGATTCGGGTGGTCCGTACAACTACGACCTGGTGACCACGCTGTCCAATATCGCGCGCGAGCTTAAGCTCGATTACGCCATCGACGTGTACCCGCACTACGGTTCGGACGTCGAGGCCACGCTTTCTGCCGGCTACGACATCCGTCACGGCCTGATCGGCCCCGGCGTGTACGCGAGCCACAACTACGAGCGCAGCCACATGGACGGCGTGCGCAACACCTACGAGCTCGTCCGCGCCTACGTGCAGCGCTAGGGGAGCAGCGGCCTCGGCTGGCACAGCAGTACCGACCGAGGCCGCCCTCTGTAAGTTGCGGTGAAATAGGGGGCAGTGCTGTTATCTCTGCACGTGCCGTAGCACCTCAACGGCGGCGCTTACCTCTATCGTGCGGCGCTCGAGACCGCGGCGGATGGCCTTGAGGCGATTGCCTGCTGTTGCCCATGCGCTTTGTGAGAGGATTTCGACTGCCTCGTCGACGAACCCATCGAGATGCGACGCATCGAACCAATCGAGCGAGTCAGCAAATGCTAGCTGAGTGGAAGGGTCCGGACCAAACGGTTTGGCGGCAAATCCAAACTCCCCGGCAACGAGCACGGCGGTTGGCACGTTGTACCACAGGCAATTGCCACTATCGAACAGCGGTGCAGGCCGCATTTCCAGCGTGTCGACATTGCGGATGATGCCGAAGTTTCGCCAGTGGCGGTCGCTGTTGGCCAGGAGGGCATCGCAGACAATCATCTGCGACATGGATTTTCTTACCGTGGCTTCGTCAGCCCCGTGTCTGCCAAGAAAGCGACAGTATCGATCGTATGTTGAGTTTCCTCGCTGGCCACCGAGTGCGTCCCTGATATAAGCGGCCGGCACGTATTCCTCACGGCCATTAAGAAAGTCATCGCATAGGCATACGGGCCCGTCGAACATGCGCTCGACCGTATAGGGAACAAACTCACCTTTGGATAGCAGACGCCGATGTAGAGCTGTTGCAACCGCCTCGTTAAACGGTCGCTGATCGTCCATTCCGCATCCTTTGACCAGGATGCGAACGCCATTGCGGATCATCCAGGTTTTGGGGAGCTCGCCCTCGGACGTATTGTCAGGATTTTTGAGTCCGATGCCCTCAAGCCAGCCTGAACGATGCTCGGGTGCCGACCGTTCAAAATTGTTTTCGAAGTAATTGAGGTGCTGCCAATTGAGCTCGTCGCAGTCGACCGGTCTTAGCCAATAGCAATCCGAAAGCGAAAAACCCAGGCAACGAACGGGCACTTCAATACCGCTGTCAATTCCCAGCTCGCGATAGCGCGAGATGAGTCCGGGGCGGACGTCGGGCACCGACCGGTGACTCCACCACGTGTTGAGTGCTCGTTTATTCACCGTTGGAGAAGAACTCGAGCACGTGCCAAACGGCATCCTTCGTGCATCGAGTATGTCGGCAATTTCAAAGGAAAACTCGCGCGTTGGATCAAACGAGACATGCGCGACCTCGTGGTCGGCTGACATCAACGTGAACTTGCGCCCTACGTCAGCTGCGGGACGGCGCCCACGCTTACGGACCTTTTGATAACCAATCGCGGAATCGTACTGAACCATTTTCCGCCCACCGACGATATCGAACGCGAGCGTTCCCGATGCAGCCAGTTGCGATATACGGGCCTTCGTAACGCCCAGCAGGCGCGCGGCGTCACCCATGGTTATATAGTTGGAAGTACTCATCTGCTGCATCACCTCGTTAAGTATTCTAATCGTTAAATATAGCAAGCACAAACATCATAATACTTAACAAAGTTGCGGTGAAATAGGGAGTGTTTAGCGGCTTGAAACGCTTAAACAGTCTCTATTTCACCGCAACTTATCGAGGAGTGCTGTTATTTGATGGCGCCGGTCACGGTGCCGCCACCCAAGACGACGTCGCCGCGGTAGATAACGACTGCCTGGCCGGGGGCGATGGCTCGCTGCGGCTCGTCAAATGTCAGCAGCATTTGCCCGTCGGCGCCACGTGTAAGGGTTGCTGCCTGGTCCTTTTGACGGTAGCGATACTTGGCGCCCACGCGAATGCCGCCGGACGTGAGCTCTGCCTCCATGTGGTCGGCAGGGGCACTCCAGATCCAGTCATTGGCCGTGAGCGCTGTGGCCGTCAGGTCGTCGACCTCGCCCAGGTGCACAATGTTGTTGGCGGCGTCGACGCCCGTTACGTACACGGGATGCGCCATCGCGACGCCCAGGCCCTTGCGCTGGCCGATGGTATAGCGCAGCGCGCCGTTATGGCGTCCGACCACGCTGCCGTCGCGCCATACAATATCGCCCGGCTCGGCGGCATGTCCGCAGCGGCGCTCGATATAGCCCGCATAGTCGCCGTCCGCGATAAAGCAGATATCCTCGCTCTCGGCTTTCTTGGCGTTTATGAAGCCCTGCTCGGCGGCAATGCGGCGCACGTCGCGCTCTTTGTCCAGCCCAGCCAGCGGAAAGATCGTGCGCGACAGTCGCTCCTGCGTGAGCGAATACAAAAAGTAGCTCTGGTCCTTCTTAGGGTCCTCGCCGCGGTGCAGCTGCCAGGTTCCGTCGGACGCCTGGCTCGTTTTGGCGTAGTGACCTGTGGC
Source organism: Collinsella aerofaciens (assembly GCF_041537385.1). Classification (GTDB taxonomy): domain Bacteria; phylum Actinomycetota; class Coriobacteriia; order Coriobacteriales; family Coriobacteriaceae; genus Collinsella; species Collinsella aerofaciens_BV. Next base: position 73,058 of record NZ_JBGORS010000005.1, on the reverse strand, counting down.
GATGTGGTCGCAGCCCATATCGAGTGCCGCATCGAGCAGCGCGCCAAACTTAATATGGCGGTTGCAGATGATGCATGGGTTGGGCGTCAGCCCCTCCTGATAGGCAGTCACAAATCGCTCGATAACGTTGCGGTCGAAGGTCTGCTGCAGGTCGAGCACATGGTGGGGTATCCCCAGGCGCTCGGCGACGGCCTTTGCATCGGCGATGTCGCGGTCGACCTTACTCATGCTCGCAACGGGATCGGGCGCGGGGCAGGTGAGGCACATGGTGGCACCGACGCATTCGTAGCCCTGGCGCTTGAGCAGGTAGGCAGTCACGCTGGAATCGACGCCGCCGCTCATGGCGACGAGCACGCGCTTGTTGTGCATGGGGAGGTTCTCCTTGGTGGCATGTGGCCAAAAAAGAAAAGCGGCGCGGGAGGCTGGTTCCGCGCCGCAGACATTGTAGCAAGTTCGGACGTTTCGTGGGGCGCCCTGATGGGATGGGCTCCGACTGCCGGGAGAGAGGAGACCGGCTCGTCCCTGGGCTCAACCTATGGGCGACAGGCCTTAGTCCTGGAAGAGTGCCGTGGACAGGTAGCGCTCACCGGTATCGGCGAGCAGCGCCACGATGGTCTTGCCCTCGTTCTCGGGGCGCTTGGCCAGCTGCAGCGCAGCCCACACGGCGGCGCCGGACGAAATGCCCACGAGCACGCCCTCCTTGTGGCCCACGGCGCGGCCGGTGGAAAAGGCGTCGTCGTTCTCGACGGGGATGATCTCGTCGTAGACCTGGGTGTCGAGGACGTCGGGCACAAAGCCGGCGCCGATACCCTGGATCTTGTGCGGGCCGGCCTGGCCCTTGGAGAGCACCGGGGAGGTGGCGGGCTCGACGGCGACGACCTGAATCTCGGGGTTCTGCTCCTTGAGGAACTCGCCCACGCCGGTCACGGTACCACCGGTGCCAACGCCGGCGACGAAGATGTCGACCTCGCCGTCGGTGTCATCCCAGATCTCGGGGCCGGTCGTGGCCTTGTGGATGGCGGGGTTGGCGGGGTTCACAAACTGGCCGGCGATAATGCTGTTGGGCGTCTCCTTCTGCAGCTCCTCGGCCTTGGCGATGGCACCCTTCATGCCCTTGGAGCCGTCGGTGAGCACGAGCTGTGCGCCGTATGCCTGCATAAGTTTGCGGCGCTCGACGGACATGGTCTCGGGCATGGTGATGATCACCTTGTAGCCGCGAGCCGCCGCCACCGAGGCGATGCCGACGCCGGTGTTGCCGCTCGTGGGCTCGATGATGGTGTAGTCGCCGCCGCGCACGAGCTTGCCGGCCTTCTCGGCCTCGTCGATCATGTTCTTGGCGACGCGGTCTTTGACGGAGCCGGCGGGGTTGAAGTATTCCAGCTTGACGAGTACGCGGGCCTTGAGGTCCTCATCGGCCTCAAAGTGAGTGAGCTCCAGAAGCGGGGTGTGGCCGATAAGCTGATCGATGGACGTGTAAACATTGCTCATGGTGAACCTCCAAAGTGTTCAAATGACTGGATACCGTGTGGTTTCACGGTGCGTGTAACAGCGAAACCCACAAACCTTATGGGTTGTTCTTTTTGCTGTTGGCAAGCATAGTAGACAGTAAAGCCTAGTAACGCAATAGGAAATAGAAGATTATTACGAGTCGATTAACCAGCTTGACGGGAATAGGTATTTTCAAAACCAATTTTTCGGCTAGAATTTCTACGAATTAAAAGACCGAAAGGCAGCACTATATATGTTGGTTTCCACAAAGGGCAGATATGCCCTGCGCGTTATGGTCGACCTGGCCGAGCACCAGGCAGCAGGCCGCATTCCCCTCAAAGAGATCGCCGCGCGTCAGGGGATTTCGGAGAAATATCTGGAGAACATTTTGGCCACGCTCGTGCGTGCCAATATGCTCTCGGGCATGCGCGGCAAGGGCGGCGGCTATGTGCTCACGCGCCCGCCCGAGCAGTACACGGTGGGCGAGATTTTGCGCCTGACCGAGGGCAGCCTGGCGCCGGTCGCATGCCTAGACGGCGACTGCAAGGGCTGCTCGCGTTCGGACGAGTGCCCCACGCTCGACGTGTGGAAGAACCTGGACAAGCTCATTAACGACTACCTCGACGGCGTGACGCTCGATGCGCTCGTAGCCCCCAACGAGGGCTACGACTACGTCATCTAGCCCCACCTGCTATTGGGGGACGGGGTAGAAATGGTAGATTTTCCTGCCCTCTGAGGCTCGACAAATGACAAGGCCGCCCATCGTTGCGATGGACGGCCTTCTTTTGGCGTGTTGTGGCGGTCCGTATCCGGTTGCTTTAGTTCCTGGCGACGCTGTCGAGAATGCTGCGCATGATGGATACCAGGACGCTGCCCATAAAGGCCGATCCAAAGCTGGCAATGGAGATACCCGCGCCCAGCAGATTGACCGACAGGTAGCTGGCCAGCTCGAGCATAAAGCTGTTGACTACGAGCTGAAAAATACCAAGCGTGATAATAGTGAGCGGCAGCGAGATGACCGTCAGGAACGGCTTGACGAGCGAGTCGACGATGTTGAGGAACAGTCCCACGAAGGCAAAACACACCCAGGCGTCGGCCATGCCGAAGGGCTGAATGCCGGGGACGAGAAACGTTGCGATCGCGATGGCGATTGAGGTAAAGAGCCAGTTAAGCATAAAGCGCATGGTGTGAATCCTTTCTTGCGCAAGACGTGGCAAAGAGGCGTGAGAGGCACATGCCTTTGCAACTCGGATAGATGCGCGGGCATGGCCCTGTTTGGGCGCCCATTGTCTCAGATATTCATGGAGCTTGCGTGCGCATTCGGTTTCAAAACGGCGTTCGTCCTAGAAAACGCGCCGCTGGCAGAGAGTCTTGTCGCTTTAGTTTGGTGGTGTGCTACACTGCTACGGGCAAAAGCCACAGGCGTTGCCCTATTGCATAGAACGGGCGAACGATGTCCGATGTCAGTATCAACTTCGATGCCTTTTGGCGGGTTTGGCGGTGATCGATGAATATCGAGAACATGTTTGACAAGCCTGATGTCAAGCAGCTGGTCCACGCATTTAGCCTTTTGGACGACGAGAAAGATATCCAAGCGTTCTTGACCGATATCTGCACGCCGCGCGAGATTTGTGATCTATCGCAGCGTCTGCAGGTCGCGCGTTACCTGGACGAGGGCGAGCCCTATGTCGAGGTTCAGGCGCGTACCGGCGCTTCGTCCACCACGGTGAGCCGCGTGTCCAAGGCGCTCAACGGCGAGTACGGTGGCTATCGCAAGATCCTCATTAAACTGGAGGATGGCGAGTAGGCCGCGCCAAAAACGAATTGTGCAAAACCGCTCCTCCGGGGGCGGTTTTTTGATCCCCTGGGGACGGAGGAAAACGGATCACCGGGTTAGACTGACCCCCTCGGTGATCCGTTTTCCTCCGTCCCCAGGGGATCAAATCTGTTGGCGTGGGGCAAATCTGTCCGCTTGGGCGGGTAGGATGGATACATTGATTATTGCGAACAGTTTGAGCGGAGGACCATGCCTGTTCGAATCTATACCACCAATGCCGGCACGGATTTGAGCGATGCCGAGTCGGCGTTGCTTGCCGACCTTATTGTCCGCCACGGACGTGCCGTGCTGCTGGCGCCTACGTTTGCCGAGCTCGACCTGTGCCGTCATGATGCGGCGGAAGCCGGGGTTTCACTAGGTATCGACTACAAGACGCCTACATCGTGGCTTCGCTCGCTTTGGGAGCTTTTGGGCGACGGGCGCGGTTTCGTGGACAACCTGCAACGCCAGATGCTGTTTTCGGACATGGTAACGCGTCTCGACGATGCCGATTTGCAGCCGCTTTCGCGCAGCCAGGGCACGGTGCGTATGCTTGCGCGCATGGCCCGCGACGTGCTGCCGGGTGTGGCGGGGACGACGGCCGAGCGATGCCGTGGAAACAATTGCCAGCCTGAGCCAAAAAGCGATGCCGAGGCTCGTGTGTTCGAGCTTTTGCGCGCATATGCGGACGGTTTGGACCGTCGAGATATGGTCGAGCCCTGCGAGGCGGCCGACATTATGGCCGGTGTCCTGGCCGATAGCCTGCCGGCGTGCACTCGCGCCGTATGCGTGCGCGGTATCACGTCGTTTACGCACGGCCTGCTCGAGCTGCTGTCTGCCGTGGCGAACAATGGGGGAGAGGTCGTCGTGCTGCTTGCCCGCGAGCAGGCGGCGATGCGCGAGGAGCTTGCCGTGGCATTTGATGCCCGCGGTGTGCTGTTTGAGGTCGCGCCGCTGGGGGAGGACGCCGTCGCGTCTGATGCCGCTTGCGGGACCGCCGCTCAGCCTGCCTTTATTGAGGTCGCCGGCCCCCATGCCCGTGCTCATGTCTATGCGGACGCCATCGATAAGTTGGTGAAAGCGTACAAGGAGTCCAAGGCCGATAAAGCTACTGCAATGCCCGCCGACCCCGTGCGCGTGCTCGTCGTTTCTGCCCGGGCACCCCAGCTGTTCGGTGAGCTCGCCTCTCGTCTGGCGGCTCGCCATATCGCTGCCGAGACAACTGAGTTCACGGCGTTTTCCCAATCCATTGCGGGCAGGCAGTTTGCGGCGCTTGCCGGCCTGATCGAGCGCATGAAGGCCGCCGATGAGGGCGCGGCGTCAAAGACCGAGTGGTGGCCCGCGCCGGAGCTTACCGACTGGATCTACAGCCCGCTTTCGGGCGCCGATGCCGTCAGTGCCCGTACCTTCGATAAGAATATGCGTCTCTCGCGTAGCAAGACTACCGCGAGCGTTAAGAGCCTGCTGCAGAGCGTTCAGGGCCAGGTGAGGGGCGCGCGCAAGGCGGCGAGCGACGACAACTGGTTTAAGAACGTACCGTGTGTGGTTTCGGACGTGTTCCAAGCGCTGTGGCGTGACAAGCCCGTGACGGCGCTCAAGGCCATGCTTGCCGTTGCCGAGGCGTTGCCCGATCGCGCCCTTGGAGGCCTTGACGGTCAGGCTCGTCGCCAGGCGGAGGTGGCCTTGCTGCGCCACGTCATCGACATCCTTATGAATGGCGCCCGCGTGCTCGACGTGTCGCAGGCCGCGACCGTGCCCGTGCTCGATGGCATTCGCACCAAGGTGGACAAGCGTAGCACCGCCTACGATTACGAGACCTACGAGGTTGACCGTGCGCCACGTGCTCAGGTTCGTTTTGCTTCGCTTGCCGATGCGGCGGCTCTGCGCCCCGGCAGCTACGAGGCCGTGCTGTTTGCCGATGTCGATCTGGACAGCTATCCGCTCTCACACGAGGAGGGGCCGCTGGCCACGCTGACGGCGAGCCTTGGTCGCGAGGGCGTGACGCTTGAGCCCGCGGCCTTGCTGCGCGTGCGCTTTGGCCACGCGATGCAGGCGTCACGTGGCTCGGTTGCGCTTGCCCGCGTGACGCACGATCGCCAGGCGCGCGAGTGCTATCCGGCTGCCGTGTGGACCGAGTTGCGGGCGCATGCCGAGGCCGCTGACAACGCTAAGGCCGCTGACAACGCTAAAGCCGCTGGCGCCGACAAGGCGAAGTGCGTGGGTGAGGGCGATATCGTAAGGGACTTCGATCCCGCGGCAGGCGAAGGTCTCAAGCGCGAACGCGTGACCTGTGAAGCCCCTCAGCATCTGAGTGCCGAGGCCGTGCCGTATTTGGTCCTGCGTCGTCGCGATGGCGAGGGCGAGGACGCGCCACTCGTGCCTCGCCTGACGTCCGCCTCGCAGATCGAGGCCTATTCCACCTGCCCGCTGTGCTGGTTCGTCTCGTATCGCGTCAAACCTCAGTCCATCGATGCGGACTTTGGCAACATGGAGAAGGGCAACTTTGTCCATGACGTGCTGGAGCACTTGCATGCACGTCTTCCGCAGGAGGGCATGGAGCGCGTGACGCCCATGAATCTGCCGCGCGCGAAGGAGCTGCTGCACGAGGTCTTTGCCGAGACCCTGGCCGAGCACGCCGGCAAGCGCGGTACCGAGGGCCCGCTGGTGCCGCTCTCTCCAGTGGAGGAGCGCCAAGTGGCCGAGATCTTGCCGCAACTGGAGGGCGTGCTCGCCTACGAGTCCGAGGCGCTCGCGCCCTTCGCGCCGCGCTACCTGGAGTTTGCGTTCAACGAGCTCCAGGTCGAGTATGCCGGCTGGCCGCTCGGCGGGCGCATCGACCGCGTGGATGTGGACGCCGAGAACCGCGCTGTGGTGATTGACTACAAGCATCGTTCGGGCGTCGAGGAGTTTAAGCTCGCCGACCCCACGGTGCGCGACGAGGAGTCGGGCGAGGCCCCCATCGACGATCCGCGCTGGCTGCCGCCCCATACCCAAACGCTCATCTACGCCCAGGCCATGCGCCGGGCGCTGGGTCTAGATGCCCGTGCGGCGCTCTATTTTTCGACCAAGGGCGGCAAGCCCGCACTGCGTGGTGCCGCAAGTGCCGAGTTGCTCGAGGAAGAGCGCGGCGACGGCCGCATTCCGGGCCTTAAGAAGGGCTTTCCGGGCGAGGGCGGCAACATGGACTTCGATGCGCTGCTCGACCGCGTGGAGGCCGGCATCGCCGAGCGCTTGCGCGAACTCGAGGCGGGCATCGTCGCCGCTGTCGACCCGACGTCGGCGCAAGCCGCGCATGCGCGCTGCTCGTATAACCACGAAGGAACGTTTGTAAGGAGGGACGTGTAGACCATGGATCTTTCGACCTTGATGCCGCAACAGCTGCAAGTCGTCAAAACGCTCGACCGCCCGCTGTTTGTCTCGGCGGGTGCCGGCTCGGGCAAGACCTTTACCCTCACGCGCCGCATCGTCTATGCGCTCTCGCCCGAATCCGGTCCGTTTGTCGAGCATCTGGACCAGGTGCTCGCCATTACCTTTACCAAAGACGCCGCGGCCGAGATTCGCGACCGCGTGCGCCGTGCGCTTATCGAAGAGGGCATGGACGAGGAGGCCCTGACGGTCGACGACGCTTGGATCTCGACCATCCACGGCATGTGCTCGCGTATCCTGCGCGCGCACGCGCTGGAGCTGGGCATCGATCCTGAGTTCACGGTGCTCACCGATACCGATGAGCTTATGGATCAGGCTGTCGAGCATGTGCTGGGGCGCGCGACGGCGCCCGATGCCGCGCCCGAGCTTGCCGCCTCGCTTAAGGCCCTCTACGCTTGGTATCCCATGGCGGGCGAGGGCGGGCCGTTTGGCGCCGGTACCACCATCAAAGGCCTGGTGCGCGACCTGTTGGAGCTATCGAGCCAGCTGCCGGGCGGCATGGACGATGTGTGCGTGGCGCGCGGCCAGGCCGACACCTCGGCGCTTGCCGATGCCTATCGTGCGGCGCTGGGCGCAAGCAAGGCCACGACCGAGAAAGCGCAGGCGGCACTCGACGCCATCGACGCGTTTGAGGCGAGCGGCAAAACCATGGAGGATGCGGCGCGACTCATGATGTCGTGCAGCATGCCGCGCGCGAGCAAGGCGTTTCCTAAGGAGCAGGTGGAGCTACTCAAGGCCGAGGCGGCTGATGCGTTTATCAATATCGTGCTTGCCTGCGGCGGTTCGGCGCTCGATGCGCTGGTGGGGCTCGCCCGTGCCGTAGAGGCGGAGTACCGTGCGCTCAAGGCCGGCCAGTCCGCGCTCGATAACAACGACCTGCTGCGCATAGCGTACGAGGCGCTGCGCGACTACCCGGCTATTCGAGCTGCCTATGAGGGCCGCTTTAAGATGGTCATGGTCGACGAGTTTCAGGATACCGACCAGATGCAGGTCGATCTGATTCGCTATCTGACGGGTGCGGGCGAGCGCGCGCTGTGCACCGTGGGCGATGCACAGCAGTCGATCTACCGATTCCGAGGCGCCGAGGTCGAGGTGTTCCGTCGTCAAGAGCGCAAGGTGGGCTCCTCTGCTGCGCCCGAGGTGACTGCCGTGGCCGACGCCCCTGCTGGCGAGCTCGTTAAACTCGTGCGCAACTTCCGCAGCCATGACGAGGTGCTGCGTTACGTAGCACGCGTCTTCGACGGCGATACCGGTGGTTTGATGCAGGGGTTCTTGGATCTTGAGCCGAGTGACGATCGCGAGGACAAGCTCAAGGCAAAGGCTTCGCGCCGCCAGGCGCTGCTCGTTGCCGGCGGCAGCACCCAGGAACGAACGCAGGCGAAAGCCCGTGCGATTGCGGAGCGGTTCCAAGCGCTCGTTAAAGCTGGCCAGTCCCAGGGCAGCATGGTGTTGTTGCTGGGCCGTATGACTAATGCCGACGTCTACGCGCAGGCTTTCCGCGACCAGGGACTCGACTGCGTTATCGCGGGAGGTTCGGTCTTTGCCCAGGCTGCCGAGGTCCAAACGGTGCGTGCCCTGGTGTGCGCGCTTGCCAATCCGGCCGATACGGCGCAGGGTCTCATGCCACTGCTGGCCTCGCCGATGTTTGCACTCGGCGCCCAGGAGTTCCTAGTGCTGGCGACCAAGCTCGACGAGCAGACGGGCGAGACGTCGCGTCGCAACATCGATGCGGGCATCATGAGCGATTCCGATGTGCCGGGTTTGCAGAACCTGCCGCTCGTGACGCGTGCCCGCGAGGTGCTGCGCTACGCGCTTCGTCGCGTGGGACGTGATTCGTTCGCCGCCATCGCGCGCGACGCGGTCAATGCCTCCGGCTGGTTCGTGCGCCTGGCGCAGCGCGGCCCCGAGGGGAAGGCCATTGCCGCCAACGTGCTCAAGGCGCTCGACGCCGTGGCCGAGGCAGAGGCCGAGCTCGGCAATTCTCCGCGCTCCATCGCGCTCGCCTTCGACCGCTTCTTGGCGGGCAAGGAGGCTCCGGGCGCGCTCAACGAGGAGGGCGACGGCGCGGTGCGCATCATGACGGTGCACGCGTCCAAGGGTCTGGAGTACCCGGTCGTAGCGGTTGCCGAATGTTTTGGCGTGCGCAAATCGTCCGGTGCGGCACAGTTGGGTCGCGTCGACGGTGGGGCGCAGGTCGTGGCGCTGCCTGCTCGTTTTGGTGGCGTTAAGCTCGCCGACGGTACCTTCGTGAAGGGCGACGACGTCAAAAAGCAGTTTGAGCATGCGTTTAAGGGCAAGGGTACGTCGCTGTGGCTGCCGCCGGAGCTCATGGAGGACGTCTGCGCGACGGGCTCTCCCGCCGAGGCATTTGCCCGCCTGCGCAACGACGACCTGCAGCTTTCGCTCGAGGAGCGGGCTCGCTTGCTCTATGTCGCCATGACGCGAGCGCGCGAGCTGGTCATTCTGGCGATGGATGTCGGCGTGAGCCGCGGCAAGGTGACGGCGCCGACCTTCGATGTCGAGACTGATCTGACCTACGACGTGCTGCGCCGCATCCTGCCGACCGACAGCCTGGACATGCCGCAGCTCGATAGCGACCGTTTGGTGTTCGACAACTCCAAGCCGGGCGACTACGAGCTCATCTCGCTGGCGGACTTTACGTTTGGCGAGCAGGCGTTTGAGGCCAACGCTTCGCTGGATGTCGAGGGCAGGCTTGTTCGTGGCGATGCGGAGCCGGAGGGTGCCGGTGCAGATGCCCGCGCCGCCGTTCCCGGTCCTGCCGACCCCGAGCCCGATGCGTTTGAGCTCGTGTATCCCCAGGCGGTGGGCGTGCGCATGGGCACATGCCCGTATCCGGCGCGCGATTCGTACAGCTACTCGTCAATTGCCGCGGTGCTGCATGCCGAGTCCGAGGACCGTGCCGCCGAGGCACACGTGCCCATGGACGAGGCCGGCGATGATGCGGAGTCGGATGGTTCCGAGATGACGGATGCGGACGTGGCTGCTGTCGAGCCCGCCGGCAACCCCATGGCGCTGGGCTCGGCGTTCCATGCCGCCTGCCAGTGGCTGATCGAGATGGGTGCCGATGAGCTGCCCGCCGCGCGTGCCGATGCGCTGGCGCGTCTGTGGCGCCTGACGCCGGAGCAGCGCGAGCGCTTCGACGTTGCCCTGGACCGCTGGCTCAAGTCGGCGGTCCGTGCCGAGCTGCTTGCCTGGCCGTGCGTTCGCGCCGAGGTGCCGTTCTTTTCGCTGGGCTGCGAGGACGAGGACATCGCTCGCTACGGTGCATATGCCGAAGGCGCCATCGACGCTTTGGCGACGAACCCGGCGGATTCGTCACGCGCGCTGGTCATCGACTACAAGACGGGCGGCACGCCGGACGAGACGCCGGAACAGCTGCAGGAGAAGCACGCCCTGCAGGCGCGCGTCTACGCTGATGTTCTGCACAAGGCGGGCTTTAAGACGGTGACCGTCAAGTTCGTCCGCGTGGAGCAGCCGGATCCAACCATCTTCGTCGAACCCGCCGAACCTCAAGTGGTCACCTACAACCTCTAGCCCTCAATAACTTGCGGTGGAATACGGACTGTTTTGGCCAAAAAAGCCGCCAAACAGTCCGCATTTCACCGCAACTGCAAGAGGAGCCGTGTGGGTTTGGGCTAGGTTCGGGTGCCGTCCGCGCCGTGCGGTAGAATCGTAACCCTAATATCACGAACCCGCATCGGAGCTCATTACATGGCATTTGTCCATCTGCACAATCACACTGTTTTCTCCATGCTCGACGGCGCAACCCGTATCCAGGATATGGTCAATCGTGCCGTTGAGCTTGGCATGCCCGCCGTGGCCATTACCGACCACGGCTACATGTACGGCGTGCCCGACCTGGCGCTGGCCTGCGACGCCGTTAACCACAACACGCCCGAGTACAAAACCTGGAGTCACGACAAGGCCTTCTTGGAAAAGGACCGCCGCGACGAGCTGGTGGAGCCCGATCTCGAGGCAAACCCGCGCGAGCATGCCCAGTATGTGAAGGACATGGCCATGTGGGACGAGAAGGGCAACATCGACGAGCTCAAGCCGCCGCTGGTCATCAAGCCCATCTTTGGCTGCGAGGTTTACTTTACGCCGGACGAGACGCTCGCCCGCGACCATAAGCCCGAGCTCTACCACATGATCCTTCTGGCCAAGGACCAGGAGGGCTACGTCAACCTGATGCAGACGGTCTCCGAGGCCGCCGTGCAGGGCTTTTACTACAAGCCGCGTGTGACGCTCGACAACCTGCGCCGCCACGCCAAGGGCATGATCTGCACGAGCGCCTGCATCGCGGGCATCATTCCCAAATACATCGACCGCGGTGACATGGAAGGCGCCATCAAGTGGGCCGAGACCTTCCGTGACACCTTCGACCCCGGCGACTTTTATATCGAGATCCAGGAACACGGCATCACCACCGACAACGGCCTGACCGACGAGCAGATGGACCGCGCGCTCATCGATATTGCCAAGCAGGTGGGCGTCAAGGTCATCGCCACCAACGACTTCCACTACCTGCGCCGCGAGGACGCGCCCGTGCAGGACGTCATCATGTGCATTGGCATGAACGCCAAGGTCGACGACCCCAACCGCATGCGCATGACCGGCTCGGAGTTTTACATGAAGACCGAGGAGGAGATGCGGGCGATGTTCCCGTATTGCCCCGAGGCCTGCGACAACACGCTCGAGATTGCCGACAAGTGCTATGTGGAGCTGGACTGGGACTCCATCATCCTGCCGCGCTTCCCGTTGCTCGATCCCGGCGAGACGCACGAGAGCCAGTTCCGCCGTGAGTGCGAGAAGGGCCTGCGCCAGCACTATGGTGACGATTGGGCCACGCGCGAGATCTGTGGCGTCAACATCAAAGAGCGCTTTGAGTACGAATACAAGGTCATCTGCGACAAGGGCTTTGCCGCCTACTTTTTGATCGTCGCCGAATACGTGCAATGGGCCAAGGACAACGGCATCGGCGTCGGCCCTGGCCGTGGCTCGGCAGCCGGCGCTATCGTCGCCTACGCCATGAACATCACCGCGTTTGACCCGCTCGAGAACGGCCTGATGTTCGAGAGGTTCTTGTCTCCGCAGCGTACCGAGATGCCCGATATCGATATGGACTTCGACGATGAGCGGCGCCTCGAGGTCGTGGAGCACGTTCGCCAGCTCTACGGCCCCGAGAAGGTCACCCACGTCATCACCTACTCGACCATTAAGGCCAAGCAGGCCATCAACGACGCCGCGCGCGTCCTGGACTACCCGGTCTACATGGGCCAGCGCCTGTCCAAGATGGTCTCGAGCGACCCCAAGGTCAAGCTCAAGCAGGTGCTCGAAAAACAACCCGGCAAAGAGGATCTGTTTAACCCCGACTTTGCCGAGGCCTATAAAAAGGACGACGACGCCCGCCGCATCATCGACACGGCGCTCTCGATTGAGGGCCTCACCCGTGGCGAGGGCGTGCACGCGTGCGCCGTTCTGATCTGCCGCGACCCCGTCAACGAGCATGTGCCCACCAAGCTCGACACCAAGGGCGGCGTCGAGATTACCCAGTACGAGGGCCATACCGTTGCCGACATGGGCCTGCTCAAGATGGACTTCCTGGGCCTGCGCACGCTGACGGTTATCTCCAAGGCCAAGGCAAACATCAAAAAGAACTTCGGCATCGACATCAAAGAGGAAGAGATTCCCTTTGACGATCCCGAGATCTTTAAGCTCATGGGCTCCGGCCACACCGCCGGCGTCTTCCAGGTCGAGTCCGCCGGCATGACGGCCACGATCAAGAACATGAAACCCACCGAATACAAGCACGTCGTGGCATTGATCGCTCTGTACCGCCCGGGCCCGCTGGGCGCCGGCATGGTTTCGTCCTACATCAACCGTATGAACGGCAAGGAGCCGGCCGTCTCCTACGACGACCGCCTGGACGACATCCTGGGCGAAACCTACGGCACCATGGTCTACCAGGAGCAGGTTATGCTCATCTCCGTCGAGATGTGCGGCTTCTCCAAGGGCGAATCGGACTCGCGTATCCGTAAGCCCGTGGCTAAGAAAAAGATCAAGCTGCTCACGTCGACGGTGCTCCACTGGGAGGATGGCTCGGACGAGACCACCTACGACCACTGGATGAACGGTGCTATCAAGAACAACTACACGCGCGAGGTCGCCCAGAAGATTTGGGACGATGTTCTCGAGTTCGCGTCTTACGCCTTTAACAAGTCGCACTCCGCCGGCTACGCCATCCTGGTTATGCAGACGGCGTGGCTCAAGGCGCACTATCCGCACGAGTACATGGCGGCCGTTCTGACGTCCTACACGGGCAAGACCGACAAGATCGTTCATTACGTCTCGGCGTGCCGCCACGACGGCATCCCCGTGCTGTCGCCAGATGTCAACGAGTCCGGTACCGAGTTCACGGCTACCAAGGAGGGCGTGCGCTTTGGTCTGGCCGGCATTCGAGGCGTGGGCACCGGCGTGGCGCAGGCGATTATCGCTGAGCGCGAGGCGGGCGGCCCGTTTAAGACGCTGCACGACTTTGTCGAGCGCGTGGACTCCAGCCAGGCAAACCGTCGCGTGATCGAATCGCTCATCAAGGCAGGCGCCTTCGACTCCACGGGGTATCCGCGTCGCCAGATGATGCACTTTGTGGATAAGAACAACCCCGAGAACATCATCGATGCAGCCGTGAAGCGCCAGAAGGATCGCGCGAGCGGCCAGACGTCGTTCTTCGACATGTTTGGCGATGTTGAGGGCTCGGGCTTTGAGGTGAGCGTGCCCGATCCGGATGGCCAGGAGTGGGACCGCCACCTTAAGCTGAGCCAGGAGAAGGAGGTTCTGGGCATCTATGTCTCGGACCACCCGTTGCGCCCGTTTGAGTATGCGCTAGCCAAGGCGCGCGACTTCTCGTTCTCGCAGATCGACACCGGTTACGAGGTGCAAAACCCCACGGGCGGTACCATCAACCAGGAGATTCCCGAGGGCAAGGCGCTGTGGTGGGCCGGTATGGTCTCGAGCGTGTCCAAGCGCGTGACCAAAAACGGTGACCCCATGGGCATCGTGCAGCTCGAGGACATGGAAGGCGAGGCCACGGTCGTGGTGTTCCCCAAGACCTACAAGGAGGCCGAGGGGTACCTGTACGGCGAGGTCGATCCCGAGACCGGCGCGCAGCTGTCCGATGCGTTTGTGCGCATTAAGGGCAAGCTTGAGCGCTCGGACCGCGGCGATCAGATCATCGCGCAGGAGATCGTGCCACTGGAGCTTAATGAGGAGAACAACAAGCCCAAGGTGTTTGAGGTCATGGTGCCCAACAGCCGCTTTAGCCAGGGCAATATGGCGCGTCTTGCCACGGTGCTTACCGCCAACCCGGGCGGCGACCGCGTGGAGATCTTTATCGAGCAGGTGGACGGGCGTGTGCTGCGTGCCGAGGTGCCGGCCAAGGTCAACGCACGCTCGATTCCGCTGTTGGCAGAGGCAAAAGCCATCGTGGGTAACCAGGGTCGCGTGACGGTGATCTAAGGGCGACCTTGCTGGTCCGCGCGAGATTGGAGGAAGTGATGGCACAGGGGACGTTTGCGCAGGCGCTTCGTAAGGAGGCGGCGCTCAGCAGTACCTTTATGAAGGGGCGCTCGCTCATGCTCAACGGCGCCGTGCTGTCGTTCGAAGACTCCGGCTCGCGCTTCTCCAAAAACGTGAACATCGAGGGATCGGTGCGCGGCTCGCGCGGCGACCTGTACAAGACGCACGTGGCGCTCGACATGGACGAGCACGAGGTTATCGACTACGACTGCGATTGCCCGGCCGCCTTTCGCTATTCCGGCATGTGCAAGCACGCCATCGCCACGGCGCTGGCGTATCTGGATGCCAGCGGCGCCGAGCCCGTCGAGGGCCTGCGCACACCGGTCCGCACGTTTACAGTACCGACCGCACAGTCCAAGCAGCCCATGCGCTCCGCGCCCACCGCACCGACGGTCAACCCCAACTTTCCCTTCCCGGCGCCCGTCCCCACGAGCCCGAGCCTTGTGGCGGCGCTTTCCGACCTTTCGGACGCGCGCATGGACGAGCTCGCGGTCATGCGCCGCAAGCTCGCCAGCACCATTGACCCCGATGCGCCCAAAGCGGTGCTGGAGCCCTCGCTGGTGCCGTACTACAACCCGCTGTTTGCCGATCGCTTTAACTGGGCGCTCGAGTTTCGCATTCGCTGCGGTTCGGTGTCCTACGTGGTTAAGGATCTCGACGGCATGGCCGATGCCTATGTGCGTGGCGGCACGTTCTCCTATGGCAAGAAGCTTACGTTTGTCCATGTGCCCGAGGCTTTCGATGACGTGTCGACAAAGCTGCTCGACTTTATCGCAATGACGGTCGCCTACCTAGGCGATATTACGAGCTCGCGCTCGGCGTCGTATGACTTTGTCCGCAACGGTTTTGTCGCCGAGCGTCAGTTGCCGGTATCCGAGCATTCCATCGTGTCCGTGCTGGACCTGCTGCGCGGCAGGACCATGCCCTTTGAGCCTGCTTGGTCGCGGGGGACGACGACGCATCGCTCCTACGAGGTGGCGGTCGAGCCGTCGCCGCAGGGGGAGGACGAAGTCCCGGCTAGGCGCCCGCCGCTCCTTGCCGCCAAGATTGCACCGGCGGCGGGAGGCAGCTATGACTTGCGCCTCCCGGCCGATACGTATTGCTTTGTCGCGGGCGACGCGGCCTATCTGGTCGATACGCGCCGCGCGCGCCGTACCGACACGGCGTTTGCCCAACATGCGGCGCCGTTCCTATCGCACTTGTTGCCCTGCCGAACGCCGGTCCATATCGCCGCCGACCAGGTGGGCGAGTTCTGCCGCATGGCGCTGCCTATCTTGCGCGACTACACCGACCTGACCGCTCCCGCCGTACTTGACGCTGTGGCGCCCGAGCCGAGCTTTGCTATGGCGATTGGCGTCGACGATGGCCTTGTGACCTGCAAGATTACGGTGGCCTACGGCGATTGGTCGACAGATCTCTTTAGTCTTTGTGCTCCGGGCAGTCCTTTTGAAGAGCAACGCCCCGGCGTTCCGCCCCGCGATACGGTGGCGGAGTTTCGCGTTATGGACACGGCGGCCCTGTACTTCGATTTCCACGAGGGCGGCCTAGCGTTTGAGGAACGCGATGACGAGAGCCTGTTCCACTTGCTGACCGAGGGCCTGTCTGCCCTGTCCGAGCTGGGCGAGGTTGTGCTCAGCGACCGCCTGCGCCAGATTTCGGTCCGTCCTGCGCCCAAGCTCTCGGTGCGTGCGACCGTCAAGAGCAACCTGCTCGACGTCGAGCTGGGTGCGAGCGGGCTTTCGGCGGCCGACCTTGCCATCTATCTCGATTCGTATAAGCGCCACCAGACGTTCGCGCGCCTTACGTCCGGCGACATCGTTCGCCTGGACGAGGGAGCGCGCGCCGCGTTTGGCCTTGCCGAGGACCTGGGCGTCGATGCTGTCGACCTGCTCGATGGCGTGTTGCTTCCCGCGTCGAGCACCCTTTTTGTCGATAGCATGCTCGCGCGTACGCCGGCGCTCGAGGCCGATCGCGACGCCGCGTTCCGCCGCACCGTCGAGCGCCTGGATACGCTCGGCAAGATGGACTTTACGGTGCCCGCCTCGCTCAAGGCCACGCTGCGTGGCTACCAGATCGACGGCTACCAGTGGCTTGGCTCGCTCGAGCACCTGGGTCTCGGCGGCATCTTGGCCGACGATATGGGCCTGGGCAAAACGCTGCAGATGATTGCGCACATTCTGGCGCGCGTGGAGGCGGGGGATACCAAGCCCACGCTCGTGGTGTGCCCCGCGTCGCTCGTGTACAACTGGGCTGCCGAGCTGGAGCGCTTCTCCCCCTCGATTGATGTGTGTGCCATCGTGGGCGCCAAGGCCCAGCGTCGCGTACAAATTGCCGGTGCCGCCGAGCACAACGTGGTCGTGACGTCGTATGACCTCATGCGTCGCGACATCGACGAATATGTCGAGCAGGACTTTGCCCGCGTAGTGCTCGATGAGGCCCAGTACATTAAAAACCCGCTCACCCAGGTGGCCCGCGCTGCCAAGCGCCTGCCGGCCGGCGTGCGCTTTGCCTTGACGGGCACGCCCATCGAAAACCGCCTGTCCGAGCTTTGGAGTATCTTCGACTTTTTGATGCCGGGTCTTCTGGGCACGCGCGACTCATTTGCCAAGCGCTTTGAGAGCCCCGTCGAGCATGCCGAGGGCGATAGTGCCGCTCGTCTGCAGGCGCTCGTATCGCCGTTTGTGCTGCGTCGCGTCAAGGAAGATGTGGTGGCCGATCTGCCCGAGAAGATCGAGGATACGGTGATGGCACAGCTTGCCGGCGAACAGCGCAAGCTCTACCTGGCCAACCAAGACCGCATCGCCCAGCAGGTGCAGCACCGCGAGGCCGGGGAGTTTAAGAAAGATAAGCTCAAGGTGCTCGCCGAGCTCACCAAGCTGCGCCAGATCTGCTGCGACCCGCGTCTACACTACGAGGATTACAAGGCGGGGAGCGCCAAGCTCGATACGTGCATGGAGCTCGTGCACGGCGCACTCGACGGCGGGCATCGCATCCTGTTGTTCAGCCAGTTTACGGGTATGCTCGATATCATCGGCAAGCGCCTGTCTAAGGAGGACATCGCCTTCCTTAAGCTCACGGGCGCTTCGTCTAAGGAGAGCCGCGCCAAGATGGTTGCGCAGTTCCAGGCAGGCGAGGTGCCGGTGTTCTTGATTTCGCTCAAGGCGGGCGGTGTTGGCCTTAATTTGACGGCTGCCGACGTGGTCATCCACTACGACCCGTGGTGGAACGTGGCCGCGCAGGACCAGGCGACCGATCGCGCCCACCGCATTGGCCAGCAGCACACCGTGACCGTGTACAAGCTCATCGCCAAGGACACGATCGAGGAGCGCATTATGCAGATGCAGGAGTCCAAGCGCGATCTGGTTAACAGCGTGCTCGGCGGCGATGGCATCTCATCGGCACTGTTCACGCGCGAGGATGTTCTGGCACTGCTCGGTGGCGACGGTCGCTAACTTGCGCATGCCGATGGGTGCCAGGACAGGTACTCGGAATTGCCTGAGCGCCCTGGACTCTGCCGAGCCCCTCGATATGTGTTCATTTGCCATGCCGTGGATGGTTCGCCTACCTTTGGGCATAAGAAGCATCAGGAATATTGGCACATCAGCAAAGGAGAACATCATGGCGAAATTCTTTAAGGACTCCGACGGCAAGCTCGTTGCCGCCCTTGGCGACGGCGTTGCGACCCCTGCCGGCTGCATGGAGCTGACGGCAAACACCGAGGATGCGGCGCACGAGAAGCACGTGCCTGTTGTCGAGATCGAGCGCGACGGCCACGTCATTCGCGCGCGCGTGGGCTCGACGGAGCACCCCATGCTGCCCGAGCACTACATCGAGTGGATCGCGCTTGAGGCCGAGGGCCGCCTGGAGGTCCATTACCTTGAGCCCGGCATGAAGCCCACGACGTTTTTCGCTGGCGGCTCCAAGACCGGTACTGTCTATGCCTACTGCAACCTGCATGGGCTGTGGTCCGCGACGTTCTAGGAGCGCGCCCCCGCTCGGGGTATCATAGCTAGCATATGCACATGCGAGCGCCGGCTGCATTATGCGGCCGGCGCTTTTACTACGACAACGACGATTTACGACGGAAAGGGCTGGGCCATGAAGCTCGCACTTGCACAGATCGATATGCGCTTGGGTAACATCGAGGGCATTTGCGGCCGCATCGAGGACCAGGCTCGCCTGGCCCATGAGCGCGGCGCGCGCGTGCTGTGCGTTCCGGCCCCGCTCTTTATGGGTGCCATGCCGGGCAGCCTGGTGGGCGCTGCCGATTTTGAGCACGATATGCTGACGGGCCTGACGGGCGTTGCCGAGCGCATCCAAGAGCTCGATATGATCTGCATCGTGCCCGCTGCGGTTTCGTTTGAGGGCCAGCCCCTGCTTGACTACATGATGCTTAAGGATGGTCGCGTGGTGCCTGCGCGCGCAAGTATTGCCCTGCAGCGCGGTGAGAACAACGACACACGTTGGGCACCGCCGGTGTTTGACGTGGACGGCGTGCGCATCGCCGTGGTGTTTGACCTGGATCGCGAGCTCGAGATGCTGCCGACCGGTGTCGACCTCATTGCCTATTTCCAATTCAACGCGTTTGACATGACCGATCGCGAGACCGCCGCCGTCGCCGCCGTGCGCAGCGGTGCCTACCGCAAGATCGCCTCCAAGCGCAGCGTGTGGTTTGCCTGCATGGCGCCGGTCGGCGCCTATGACGAGTCGGTGTATACCGGCGGGTCGTTTGTGCTCGACGATTGCGGTCGCGTGGTGGCCCAGGCGCCGTGTTTTGAGGAGAGCCTGCTGGTTCAGGAGATTCAGCGCGGCGTGATGCTCGATGCCCTGGAGGACCATGAGCTGCCCCAGTTTCGCTCCGAGGAGTGGTTGTGGCAGGCGCTGGTGCTTGCCGTGCGCGACAATGCCCGCGCCCACGGTACGTCGCATGCCGTGGTGGCGATCGAGGGCGATTTGCCGTCGTCCCTGTTGGCGGCGCTTGCCGTCGATGCCTTGGGTCCTCGTAACGTAATTGGCTTAGTGCTGGGGCGCAACCGCATCTTTACGCCGGCGCAGGAGGAGGCCGAGGCCGCCCGCTGTTCTGCTGTTCGCTCAATCGCTGAGCGCCTGCACATTCGCACCGTCGAGCGCGATGCGCCGGATGCGGAGCGCGTGCTCGACCGCGACGTGTCGGCGGGCGATGCCGAGCGCCTGCGTTCGCGCGCGCTGGGCCTGATGCTCGAGGATACGGCGCTCGAGCTGGGCGCCATGGCGTTGAGCCCGCTTTCCAAGACTGAGTATGCACTGGCGGCGCCCGCGCTGTCCGGCGGCTACCAGGGCGATTTTGCGCCCTTTGGCGACGTGTATCTGTCGACGCTCGAGTTTGTGGCACGCGTGCGCAACCGCACCTCGGCCGTGGTGCCCCAAGAGCTCGTGACGCTCAACGCGGTAGAGGATTGCATGGATCGCGTGCTGGCGCAGGCACTCTCGGCGCTCGCCGGCCCGGTTGATATGCTCGATCGCGCGGCGCAGCTGCTGGGCGGGCTTGAGCCGGGCGAGGTCGATGGTGCGCTCGAGTCGCACGTGGACCGCAACCGCCCCTTTGATGACATCCCGATGGCCGCCGCCAAGCCCGAGGCCTGCTCGCTGCTGCTGATGCTCGTGCGCCAAGGTGAGGCTGCTCGTCGCATGCTACCGACGGCGCCGATCGTTTCGGCCCGTTCGTTTGCCGAGCGCGCCTGGCCGTACATGCTTGCGTGGTCCGATCTGGGGCTCAACGGTAAGGAGCGCATGGCGGTTGATTCGCTGGCGCGCGCCGAGGTGCGCCGTTTTGCCGACGACGATACGAGTGACCGTATGCGCGGCGAGATGATGGGCTTATTAGGCGAGCTGTTGGGTATTTCGCCCGAGCAGATGGAAGAGCTGCGCTCCGAGGACGGTCAGCGTCGTTTGCATGAGAGTATGAAGAAGTTTGAGGGCGAGGTCCAGGACGCCATCGATAAGATGATGGGCGGCCAGGGTGGACCGCAGGGAGGTCCGATGCCGCACCCGCCGGTTGATCCGAGGCAGTTTCCGTTCTTTAGCCAAAACTAACTATGGGATGGGATTCGCTTTCAACCCCGATACTTCAACTAAGCACCTTGGCCCCGTTGTGTTATTCTAGAACAGACGTTCGTGAATGGTGCGCGGGGCCTTGTCTTGCGATGTGCTTGTGACGAGGGGAGGTCGGCTTGGTTATCTTGGGTATCGACCCCGGTTTGGCCCATACGGGCTGGGGGATTATCGAGGAGCGACGTGGCGAGGTTCGTTGCCGTGCCTACGGTTGTATCGAGACCAGCGCGGGCAGCCCGCTCGCGGTGCGCCTGTCGCATATCGCCCGCGACCTCAAGGGTGTCGTGGAGCGCTACCGCCCCGATACCGCCGCCATCGAGAGCATCTATTTTGGCGCCAACGTTCGCTCGGCCATTCCTACGGCGCATGCCCGCGGTGCTGCGCTCGTGGCGCTTTCGGAATGCGCGCTCGAGATCGGCGAGTACACGCCTATGCAGATCAAGCAGGCTGTGGTGGGCACCGGTGCCGCAGATAAGCGGCAGGTCGCCTACATGGTGCGCACGCTCACACAGCTCGATCACGACCCGCATCCCGACCATGCCGCCGATGCCCTGGCCTGCGCTATCTGCCACGTTAACCTCAGCCGCACCCGGGCGCTTACCGGCGGCGAGTTCTATCAACAGAGAGGAACCGGATACTGATGATTTCCCAGCTCCATGGAACGCTTGTCGAGGCCACGATGAGCTCGGCCGTCGTCGATGTATCGGGCGTGGGCTTTGAGCTTGGTATTTCGGGCAGCACTGCCGCCACGCTGCCTACGCCCGGCGGCGAGGTACGCCTTTATACCCGTATGCAGGTGCGCGAGGACGCCATGACGCTCTTTGGTTTTGCCTCCAAGGACGAGCGCACGATGTTTGATCGGCTCGTGTCCGTCTCGGGCGTCGGTCCGCGCCTGGCGCTCGCCGTGCTCTCCACCTATACCGTGGGGCAGCTGTATTCCCTGGTAATGGCCGAGGATGACAAGGGCATGGCCAAGGTGCCCGGTGTGGGCAAAAAGACAGCGCAGCGCCTCATCTTGGAACTCAAGAGCACCTTTGCCAAGGACAAGGGCTTTGTGCCGGTCGACGTGATTCCCGGCCAGATTGCGATGCCGGTTCCCGCCGCCACTCCTTCGGTGATCGATGACGCCCGTGCGGCGCTCCTTTCCATGGGCTTTAGCCCGCAGGAGACCGATGTTGCCCTGAGCGGGTATGATGGGCAGGATATGCGTGTCGAGGATCTGCTCGGCGCTGCGCTTAAGCGACTCGGAATGGATGCGTGATGTGGGAAGCCGATGACTCTCAGGACCTGTGGGCGACGCCCGGCAACTCGCCGGCGGCATCCATGGCGCACGGCGAGCGCATGGTGGGCTCGGAGCTGACGGCCGAGGACCTCGATGTCGATCGCACTTTGCGCCCCCAGCGCCTGGACGACTACTGTGGCCAGGAGCACATCAAGCAGAGCCTGCGCGTGTTGATCGAAGCGGCGCAGAGCCGTGGCGAGACGCTCGACCACGTGATTTTTTCGGGTCCTCCGGGCCTGGGCAAGACCACGCTGGCCACCGTTATCGCCAACGAGCTGGGCGCTCAGATCAAGACGACGAGCGGTCCGGCCATCGCGCGTACCGGCGACCTGGCTGCCATCCTTACCAACCTGCAGCCGGGTGACGTGCTGTTTATCGACGAAATCCACCGCCTTAACCGATCGGTCGAGGAGGTCCTGTACCCCGCGATGGAGGACTTTGCGCTCGATATCGTGATCGGCAAGGGTCCTGCGGCGCGTTCGATTCGCCTGGATATTCCCAAGTTTACGCTGGTGGCGGCCACGACCCGTTCGGGCATGCTGACCGGCCCGCTGCGTGATCGCTTTGGCATTTCGTATCGCTTGGATTACTACACGGTCGAGGAGCTTGCCCAGATTGTGACACGCTCGGCGACCATTCTGGGCGTGACAATCGACCATCCCAGCGCGCTCGAGATCGGCTCGCGCTCGCGTGGCACGCCGCGTCTTGCCAACCGTCTGCTCAAACGCGTGCGCGATTACGCGCAGGTGCGCGGCAACGGGCCTATTGAGCTCGATATCTGCCGTCAGGCGCTCGAGTTTTTTGAGATCGACGAGCTTGGCTTGGACTGGATGGATATTCGCATTTTGGAGACACTCGCCAAGACGTTCTCCGGTCGTGCCGTGGGCCTGACGACGCTTGCCAGCGCGGTGGGCGAGGACCCGGGAACGCTCGAGGATGTCTATGAGCCTTATCTGCTGCAGTGCGGCTTGATGATTCGCACGCCCCAGGGCCGCCAGGCAACGCTTCGCACCTTTGAGCATTTGGGAATTGAGCCAGCCGTTTAGAGACGGGTTTGTTTTGGCGGGCTGTTGGGCTATCGCTGGGCATCGGGTAAACATATCGCCGTTCATCGGTTATGGGTGTTTTACTATTGCACGCCCGTGCTATGCTGGATTGGTCTTTTTCTCATCCGGTAACGAAAGGACCGCCCATGCCTACTGACATCGAAATCGCACGTTCTGTTACGCCACTGCCTATTACCGAGGTGGCCAAGAACGCCGGCGTCGACGTTAAGCATCTGATTCCGTACGGCTTTGACAAGGCAAAGGTCGACTATTCCCTGCTCAACGAGCCAACTGATCACCAGGCCAAGCTTGTCCTCGTGACCGCTATCAATCCCACGCCCGCAGGCGAGGGCAAGACCACCACGACCATCGGTCTGGCCGACGGTCTGCGTCGTCGCGGCGTCAAGAGCGCCGTGGCCCTGCGCGAGCCTTCGCTCGGTCCCGTCTTTGGCGTTAAGGGCGGTGCTGCCGGCGGCGGCTGGGCTCAGGTCATCCCCATGGAGGATATCAACCTGCACTTTACCGGTGACTTCCATGCCATCGGTGCTGCCAACAACCTGCTGGCCGCCATGCTCGACAACCATATTCAGCAAGGCAACCAGCTCGGTATCGACGTTAAGCGCATCACCTGGAAGCGCGTTGTCGACATGAACGACCGCCAGCTGCGCCACGTTATCGACGGCATTGGCGGCAAGGCTCAGGGCGTGCCGCGCGAGGATGGCTTCGATATCACCGTCGCCTCCGAGGTCATGGCAATCCTGTGCCTGTCTACGAGCATTAACGACCTCAAGGAGCGCCTGGGCGAGATTGTTGTCGGCTACAGCTTTGCCGGCGAGCCCGTCCGCGCCCGCGACCTTAAGGCCCAGGGTGCCATGGCCGCGTTGCTTAAGGACGCGCTCAAGCCCAACTTGGTGCAAACGCTCGAGGGCACGCCCGCGTTTGTCCACGGCGGCCCCTTCGCCAACATTGCCCACGGCTGCAACTCTATCATGGCCACGCGTATGGCGATGCGCTTTGGCGATGTCGCTATTACCGAGGCCGGCTTCGGTGCCGATCTGGGTGCCGAGAAGTTCCTCGACATTAAGTGCCGCATGACGGGCGTTCGCCCCAGCGCTGTTGTGGTCGTCGCCACTGCCCGCGCGCTTAAGTACAACGGCGGTGTTGCCAAGGCCGACCTCAATGAGGAGAACCTCGAGGCACTCAAGGCTGGCATGCCCAACCTGCTGCGTCACGTCGACAACATCCAGAACGTTTATGGTCTGCCCTGCGTGGTCGCCATCAACCGTTTCCCGACGGACACCGAGGCCGAGCTTGCTCTCATCGAGTCCGAGTGCCAGAAGCTCGGCGTCAACGTTAAGCTTTCCGAGGTCTGGGCCAAGGGCGGCGAGGGCGCGCTCGACCTGGCCGATGAAGTCATGCGTCTGATTGAGCAGCCGAGCGAGCTCAAGTTTGCCTACGAGGACGGCGCCGATGTTGCCGATGCCCTCGAGGCCGTCGCCACCAAGGTTTACCGCGCCGACGGCGTCGACTTTACGCCGGCTGCCAAGCGCCAGCTCGCCGAGCTGCGCGAGAACGGCTTTGGCAACCTGCCGGTGTGCGTCGCCAAGACGCAGTACAGCTTTAGCGATAACGCCAAGGCGCTGGGCGCGCCCGAGAACTTCCGCATCACCGTGCGCGAACTCAAGGTTTCCGCCGGTGCCCACTTTGTGGTCGCGCTGACCGGTAGCGTTCTGACCATGCCGGGCCTGCCCAAAGTTCCCGCGGCCGAGAACATCGACGTCGATAACGACGGCAACATCACCGGTCTGTTCTAAGCCTGTTGCCCATAGCTGCTTGTCCGCCCCGTCGCGCCTACCAAGGCCCGGCGGGGCTTTTGTTTTCTAGCCGCGCTGGAGGCCGAAGAGTTTGGCGTTGCGCTCGGCGACCATCATGTTGATATCGGCGATTTCCATCTCGCCGTCAATGTAGGGCTGGTAGGTGCCATATGGATCGCCGGCTCCCAAGCTGCAACTTCCGCAGTTATCGCAGCTGCCGTTGCCGCAGCCGGCGAGTGCCAGCTTGATGATTTCCTCGCGCTCGGCACGCGTCGTGTCTTTGATGAGCTTGCTTTTTGCCATGACGTTCCTCGATTCGCCTGTTGCCACCTGTCGCGCATGTCTTGTAGATACCGACGGGCTCTGCCCATCATAGGCTTTTGCGCGGGTAGAATGCATGGATAACTTGATGCTTAAGGGCGACGGAAAGGAATCGTTGCATGGACCAGGATAAGACGACCGTAATGGGCGGCTACGGTTCCGCGCAGGCTGGCGATAGCGCCGATGTGACCCGCGTTGTTCCCAACCCCGGTTATACCGACCCCGCCGCGATGCAGCCTTCTGCCGAGCCCACCCGGGTTATGGGCTATGGCGACACGGCGCAGGATTCTTACGCTGCATCTTCGCAAGGCCCCTATGGCAACGCAGCTCCGAACGCAGCTCCGGACCCGTTTGATTACGCGCCGCAGGATTCTTATGCCGCCTCGACGCCGAATCCCTATGATGACCTGCCACAGAATCCCATTCCGCAGCCCCAGCAGACGACGTATATGCCTCGCACGGCGCAGCCTCGCTACGAGTCGCGCGAGGCGTATCGCGAGTACCCCAAGTCGATTCCGCAATATGGCGAGGACGAGGAGAAGAAGCCGTTGCGTTCGTCGAGCGTGATCAAGAAGATCCTCATCGTGCTGGCGATCTTCTTTGCGCTGTCGGTTGTGTTTGCCATTGTGTCGGGCATGCTCAACAAGCGAGGGAGTTCAACGGCCGATACCACTGCCGAGCAAACCGAGTCCGCCTTGTCTAGCACCGTCGATCTGAGCGATATCCCGGGGCAGTACTGGTCCAACGCCAAGAAGCTTCTCAAGTCGCGCGGCGCCGATCTTTCGAATGCCGTGGTCCTGACTGATGATGGCTCAACGCCCGTCGTCGATGCCAACTGGGTCGTTACTTCTGCTTACTATAACGACAGCGGCAACCTCGAAATTCAACTCACGCACAAGAATAGCTCGGGCAACTCGCCCGACGGCCAAAGCGGTACCGACAGCTCGAGTTCCAATACGCTGGAGGACTTGAGCAACAAGGCACAGGAGCTTGGGGATAAGGCCCAAGAGCTGGGCGACACGGCCCAGAACCTGGGCGACACCGCTCAGAACTTGGGTGATATGGCGACGGATGCCTGGAACGCACTGCAAAACGGCATCTCGGGCGCGCAGGGAAACTAGCTGTTAAGCGGGCTACAGTTGCTCGGCCGGACGCTCGGGCGAGCTAAAGCCCGAATCAAACGTGACGACGCACGAGACGTCGGGCCGGCGCTCGTGCACGATGCGCGTGACGAGCTCCAGCAGCTCCTCGTCGGATATGTCAAAGCCGTCGGGACGCACCAGGTCAAACGAAACAAACCCGTCGTGCTCGTGCAGGTCGTGGATGGAGAGCGCGGGATCGATCTGCATGACGCCGCGCTTGACCCAGCCGCGCAGGTCGTCGCCGGTGGTGGCGATGGGGTCGCAGTGCAGCGTGATATCGATGCCCATCTGCCGTTGGATATCGTGCTCGATGGTGTCCAGGATCTCGTGATGTTCAAACGCATCGCCCTCGCCGGGCATCTCCACATGGGCGCTGGCAAACTGACGACCGGGGCCGTAGTCGTGCACCATCAGGTCGTGTGTGCCCAAGACCTGCGGATAGGACATGATCTTGTCGCGGATTGCCTGGACGAGCTTGGGATCGGGCGCTTGGCCCAGCAACGGGCTGATGGCGTCGCGCACTAGGCCCATGCCGCTGATGCAGATGAAGATGCCCACACTCAGGCCTGCCCAGCCATCGAGGTCAAAGCCGGTCGTCTGCGAAATAAGCGCCGCCACCAAGACCGAGCCCGAGGTGATGACGTCGTTTTTGGAGTCCTGTGCTGTGGCGATGAGCGTCTCCGAGTCGATGCGGTCGCCCAACGTGCGGTTGAACGCGGCCATCCAGAGCTTAACGAGCATGGACAAGACGAGGGCGGCTAAGGAGAGCACCGAATATGCAGTGGGGGAAGGCTTGATGATCTTAGTGACCGACTCGAGGATCAGGTTGATGCCGACGGCGCAAACCAGGACGGCGACGAACAGGCCGGCTAGGTACTCATAGCGGCCGTGGCCATAGGGGTGGCCTTCGTCTGCCGGGCGGCTGGCAAGGCGGAACCCGAGCAGGCTCACGATGTTGCTCGAGGCGTCGGAGAGGTTGTTGAAGGCGTCGGCGATGAGCGAGACAGAGCCGGCGAGCAGGCCCGCGATGCCCTTGGCCAGGCACAGAGTGATGTTGAGGCCAATGCAGATGAGGCTTGCGGCGAAGCCCGCGTTGGTGCGGCAAGATGCATCGACCGGCTCGCCCTCGCTGCCGGGAACAAGCGTATGTACCAGCCGATTTACAAATAGCATAGCGGTCGTCCTCACAATCATGTTTAAGGAGACAGTGTAGCTCGCGCGGAGGCGCTGTGCACCGATGCTCAGAAAATGCAGCAATGGTCTGCCGGTGCTAACGAGCGAGCCTTCTCGTCTGCCTGGGTGGTCCATTTTGGGCCACATGGGTATGGGCATGTGCCTGTTTGCTCGACATACTTAATGTCGACAGCCCGTGCTTAAGGAGGATGTTTCCATGGACGAGATGTTTGCCATTAAATGTCAAAACTGCGGCGGCCCTATGTACTCGCACCAGGCTAAGCGCAGCTTTGAGTGCGCCTATTGCGGTGCGGTCATTCCGTGGCAGGCGGACGCCGGAGAGCCCAAGAGCGCTTTGGGCATTCGCCATACGCCGTTGACGGTGGTGGATGGACTGCTCAAGCTCACGCATGTGTCGCAACTCGAGCGCCCGGAGGATCTGGACTGGTATTTCTTCAATTCGCACTGGCGCAATCAGTCGGTCCTGGAACATCTGCTGTGGGAGGATCGCGGCACGGCGCAGGAGTTCCAAGAGGCCACGCATGTGAGCATTCCTTGCCCCTTCTGCGGAGCGTCCTTTGAGGGTGAGTCAACGCAGCGTGTGTTTGAGTGCCCGTCCTGCGGCAACAAGATCGGCATTGCCGATCTGCTCAAGCCCGGTACGTTTAGCAAGCGTCTGACCATGGGCGTGGGTGCGGAGTATGTGCCGGAGCAGGGTATTCCCTGCGAAATCTCGCCGCAGCAAGCACGTGCCAACGCACTGCAGCTGGTGCGCCAGTATCCCGACGCCTTTGCCGGGCACGACGTGGAAGATACGATCCAAAACGACATGATGCTCTTCTATTTCCCCATGGCGCTGGCGGACCTGCGCATGATGGCGTCCTTCCCGGGCAAGGGCCTGAGCAAGGAGACCCTGGTGTACTACGAGGTGCTCGACTGGGCATATCCCAGGGCAAACTACCTGGACGTTCGTCTCATGGGCATTTTGGAGCCGTGGGACTATGCCAAGGTTGGGCCGTTTGACCCTGCCATGCAGGAAGGTGACTTCCGCGTTGTCTCCGTCGATGCGTCCACCAAGGACCAGGTGGTCATTGATAAGCTGGCGCTCGACGTTGCCGGCAACGATGCCGAGGCGGTGCTGGGGCTCAATAAAAAGAGCATCCGCACCTGGGCGCGCAAGGCCCGCAAGCACAAGGACGGTCTGGTTATGGTGCCGGTCTACTTTGTCGATCGTCCGGCGTCGGATAGCCGCGATGGCGAGCAAGTGCGCATCGCCGTGAACGGCCAGACGGGCCGCGCGGCCGCGGTGGTGTTTAGCGACAAGCGCGAAACGCATATTGTGGCGCCGCTCAACCCGAGCCTGCATCTGTCCGGCGAAAGTACCGTGCATGCCACGCCCATCGAGGTCAAATACGTTAAATCGCCGTTCCTATACCAGATCGTGCGCCGTGGAGGCGGCGAGCAACCGCGCCAGGTGGCAGCCGCCGTCGAGGGTTCCTACCGAGAGGAGAAGCCCAAACGCAAGGGCTTGTTCGCTGCGATATTTGGGAAGTAGGGAAGCGCAGCCGGTTGGGGTCGTGATGCGATGGCCAGCTACACGGGGCAGCTCGCAGGAGTGCGGACTGCCCCGTTTTTGTGTTGCGGGGAAGTGCCGGGCACTTCATTAAAAGTCCTCGCGCGGACTCGAATTCCAATGTCGCCTAGCGCCTTCGTGCAGGATTCCCGAAGTGACTAAAATGTGGCCATAGAGGCAGTTTTAGCGAACCCCGCGGGAGCGACACGCATGGATAACAACACTTTGCTGTTCCAGGACAAAGGTTCGGGTAGGTTTAAAGACGTCAAGATCTACCCCAATCGTATCGAGGTGCTCAAGAAGGGCACTTTTGGCGACAGGCACACCGAGATTGTCTACCTTAAGGACATCACGGGGGTCAACAGGATCAAGGGTCGCGACGTTTCCCTGCGTAACAGGCTGTTGACCGCTTGCGTCTTTAGCCTGAGTAGCCGTGCGAAGGCCCAGGAATTTGTGAAAGCTCTGAACATGGTGATGTAGCCGATAGCGGCGTTCGGGCCAAGGTAAAAATCGGGGCGCAGAACGGTATTCTGCGCCCCGATTGGGTTAATGCGCCCAAAAGACTGGCTTGCCTATTCGTTAACGTCCTCGGTATTGTCGCGGTCACTGGCAAGCATTGCTGCACCTGCGACCGTTGTCGCCACGGCGGCGGCAGCGAGCCCGGCGGCAACGCCAGAGCCGTCGCCCGTGTTGGCGAGCTTTCCGCCCGAGCTCTTGCCCTGGCCTCTCTTGTTGCTCTTGCCGTTCTTGTCGGCGCCGCCTGCGTTGGAACCCGTGTCGCTGCCGGTGCCGCCTGCACTGCCCGAGGCCGCTACGGTAAAGCTTGCGGCTCCGTCGCTGGCGAGCGTGTAGTTCTGCGCCGCGTCGCCCAAGAGACCGTTCACGCGCACCCAGTACGTTCCTGCGGCAAATGTTTCGCCCTCGGCCATTGCCGCGCCCGGAGCGCCGTCCGCGTCGTGCACAAACTCGAGATGGGCCGTGCAGGCATCGGTTTCGAGCTTGCCCTCGAGTGATGCCGCAATCTTGGCGCGCACGTCTTCGCCGGCCTTAAGGCCTTCGAGTCCCTCAAAATGGGGCGTCAGCGCGCGTGGATCGATATCGATGGGCACGGAGCCCCGCAGCTCCGTAACGGTCTCGTTGCCCAAGGCGTCGACATCCACATATTCGATGGCAAACGCATGGCCCGAAGCCGCCACGTTGAGTACGTTGCTGCTGTCGACGAGGCGGAAATGGCCCTCGCCAACGGTCTTGCCATCCTGGAGCGAGGCATCGCTCAGCGAGTCGCCGTACGTCATGCGCATGCAGGTCGGGAGGTAGTACGAAGCTGTCTGCTTGTGCTGTGTATCGTAATCGTAATTGCGCTGGTAGATGCTCCGGGCCAGCGCCGCATCAACAAAGTCGGATGCGATGATGCCAATGTGCTTGAGGTAATCTGACTTTGTTTTCTCGTTGCCGCTGGGGTTGATGTACGGGCTCTTATACAGATGCTCATTGACTACTCGTGCCGAGGTAAAAGGATTGCCTCCATGCGACAAGCCCGTGCAGCTGGTGTAGTTGATAGACCAGCAACGCTCCTGGACTTGCACCGTGGCCCCGGCATCGTCCACGACGTCCACCTTGTTGCGCGTGCGCCCGGTCGTTTCCTTCAGCGCATTATCGACCCAACTGAGCTTGTCGGTTCCCGTGAGTTTGTACTTGTCCTGGGCATATACCTTGGTGCAATAGGGCTCTTCATTGCCCGTTTCCCCTATGGCTTCAAATCCCCGTGCGTCTTGGACGAGACACATCGACTGCCCGGAATGCGCCTTGATTTTGTCATCCCATTGGGTGAGGTCGAGGCCCCACGTGTGGCCGCTTACGCTGTTGCCGGCGAGCCCAAATCGACGCAGCAGGACAATCTTTCCGCGCACCTCGCCCAGCGTGGGGACGTGGCCCGATGTGTAGAACAGGTTGGGGTTATCGGCCATAACCTTGGCGAAGGCCGTCGTTATGCTTTCGTCGGTAGCCTCATCGTTGCCGCGCGATGCGAGCATGATAAGCGCTTCTGACGGGTTTTCGTTCAAAAACTTTTTGAAGTACCTGATGACATCGGAAAGATGCAAAAAGTGCCCGTCTTTTTTAAGCAGATAGAAAATTCCGTGGTCGATGCCGGGGTCATCGCCCTTTCCGAGCCGGATATCAAAATAGCGGATTCCCTCGAGCAACTGCGTGGGAATGTAATCCTGCTGGCATTTTACTTGCGAGGATTGGGGCTCAGTGTCGTTGTCCACGCTGCAGGTGCCCGAATCGTGCGTACCCGGGATGCTCAGTTCGTCGAGGTACTTGTCGTCGTCGACGTGGCTCATCCAACATGGCCCATCGACGTAGCTGCTATACGTGATCCAGTCGATGCTGCTAACCGTGGCATCGTTCTTTTTCATGTCGTAACCGATAAGTTCGAGCTCCCACGGAATGCTCTCACTCTTATGGCAGATCTTATTGTTGTCCTGGTCTTTGCCGTTCGATTCTATTGCCAGGTACTTAATGTCTTTTTTCTCGGTTTCTTTCTCGACCGTGCGGTCTCGGATGATATAGGTTCCGTTTGATTGACGCTCGAACGCAAAAGCGCGGCTGGGCTTGTTGTCATACTCGCCACTCCATACGTGGATAACCTTTCCATCTTTGTCCGAGTCGCCATCGACCGACCAAATGCTGTAGCCCGTCTTTTTATGCTCTTCGAAATTGAGCAAGGTGCGGATAGCATACCAGTTTGTATCGTCATTCTTGGTCGTTACGTTCTCAAGGATGAGCTTGCTGGACGTGCCGTCATTAAACAGGTGGCAGACGTTGCCGATGACGTTGCCGTCTTCGTTGACGCTCGCGGTGCGAAAATAGCCCGCGGGGCGAAGGCGAATGACGAACTTGTTGAGGTTGGCCGACGCTGTGGTGGCGTCGTCTGCAAATGCCGCGCGCACGGGAAGGCCCAATCCCGCGGTTTCGGGCAGGCTTACAAATGGCGACAATGCTGCGAGTCCTAGGCCCAACGTGAATGCTCGACGGCTGATGGCGTGGTGTTCGGTCATAACTCCTCCGTTCGCAGGGTGCGGTTATGCGATAGTTTTGGTCACTATACTGCTCAGATGTTTAAAGATGCTGGTTTAATTGCCTGCGCGGCACAATAAATCGGCGGGCGGACGTGTTGGGGCGTTTGTCGTTTTCGTACTGTTGCCACATTTGGGGCGGTTCCGACGTCCGGCATCCTCGCGTTCGTCGGCTACAGGCATAAGAAAGGGAGGGTCGGTTTACCGGCCCTCCCTGGGTACGAAGCGCTGGGGTACCGTCGCTTGTTTGCACTGCGACCGTGTTTCTCGTTGCGCTCGCCAGTCGCTTAGCGCTTGATCTCGATATCGTCGAGCTTGACGTCCATGGCCTCGGTCTTGGCCTCGGCGATGTCGTCGGCAAATTCCAGAGACTTCATCATGGTCTCGACGGCGTCCTTGTGCTCCTCGACGTTGCCGATACGCACATACACACTGCCCCCGTCAACGTCGGTGAAGTATTCGGTCGTTACGCCGCCCGAGTGTGTATAGGAAGCGTTGCGCCAAGTCTTGCCGTTGTACTTGACGGGGTCATTCTCGGTCCACTCAAAGCTGGCATTCCACTTTGCCTCGTAGTCGAACAGCTCGTCGGCGTTCTTGTCAGGATCGAAGACGGGGATGAAGCGATCGCTGGCGTGCTCGCTCTCGGTGAACTTAAACTGGGCCCTGTCGGCAGTGTCGCCTGCGACGTCGGTGATCTCGACGCCCTCGGGGACCTCGACCTTAAACCAAATGAAATCGGTCCTCATATCCACGGCTGGCTTTTCTGCTCCGCCGCCACCGCCACTGCCGGTGGCGCCGCCGCTTCCACCGCAACCCACCAGGGCAACTGCGGCAAAGAGACTCATGCAGAGGGTGAGAATCGCAAAGGCCTTCTTTTTCATGGTCGTGTCCTCCTCGATCTGTAACCGCCCATGGATTACCTGTCTTTACTGTACGCGCGAGCAGCTCATTCGGGTGGGCCATGTGTCCCATTCTGGGGGCAGGATTTGCGCCGACAAGTGGCAATATGCGAGGGCGCAAAAGAGGGGAGGGCCGATGCTGTCGGCCCTCCCCGGGTTGGGCGCCCGTTGTTTTAATGGGCGCATGCGCGCTGGTGCGCGTAGGCGCGTGCGGGCGTCCCGTTACTTGATCTCGATGCTCGAAATCTCGACTTCGCGTGCCTCGGAAACTGCCTCTGCCATGTCATCGGGGAACTCGATGGAGTTGAGGAGCGCCTCGGCTTCTTTCTTGTGCAGGTCGAAGTTCGCGATGAGAACGCAGACGCTTCCCGGCTCAACGTCGGTAAAGAGATAGGTATGGGTGCCGCGGTTGTCCTTGCACGTTCCGGTGAGCCATGTCCTGCCGTTGTACTCGACGGGGTCGCCAACTTCCCACTGGAACATGCTGCTCTTTCGACCTTCATCGGCAAGAGCCTCTTCTGCCGTCATCTTCTCTTCCCAAACAGGTATGAAGCGGTCAACCGTGGTGTTCTCGTTCTCGAGGAAGGTGAGCTGGACCCTGTCGGCATTCTTGCCGGCGGAGTCGCTCACGCCAACGTTCTCGGGCATCTCGACCTTAAACCAGATAAAGTCGGTCTTTGCGGCTGCGGGGGCCTTTTCCTTGCTCTCGTTCTTGGAGGCGCTGCCGCCGCCCGATGCGCTCCCGCCGCAGCCGACAAGGGCAAACGCGGCAAAGAGGGCGATGCAAAGGGAAAGGATCGATAGGGTCTTTTTCTTCATGGTGGCGTCCTCCTTGTCTGCCAGGGACATCGTGTGCCGCGGATCGCTGGGGCGGCGGTTACGCATGCACATGATGCCTTTGTTTACTGTGCGGTTATTCCTCCATTCGTCGTCCGGTGCCGTGATGAGCTTGCCCCAACATAGGGCTCCTTACCTATATGTATGCCCCAGTTGCCGCTGCCCGGGAGTCTCGAAACGTGGGCCATGTGTCCCATGTTTGTGTCGCTGCCGCCTATCGTGTGCCATAGAAATCAGCGATGGCCAGGTGCGCTGACGCTCGAGTACTTATGGGCTAGACTTAGCACCATTATGTGATCGATGCGGTCGGTCGGCGGTTGCCGCTCGACCGATGTATATGACTTGAAGGTGCATGCGTATGAGCCAAGAGATGATGGACAAGACCTGCCGCGGGTTTGCCGAGGCGCTGGCCGCGCGCGAGCCGGTTCCCGGCGGTGGCAGCGCGAGCGCCTTTGTGGGCGCGCTGGGCGCCTCGCTGTGCGGGATGGTCGCGCGCTACGGCGCGACCAACCC
This sequence comes from Collinsella aerofaciens, assembly GCF_041537385.1. GTDB lineage: Bacteria > Actinomycetota > Coriobacteriia > Coriobacteriales > Coriobacteriaceae > Collinsella > Collinsella aerofaciens_BV. The sequence continues at coordinate 38,962 of NZ_JBGORS010000005.1, read as the reverse complement.
CGCGCTTGCCGATCGCGCGGATGACCTGACGCGCGCGTTTGCCCAGGCTGATGAGCTGGCCCAGGAGCTTGTCGAGTTGGTTGCCGAGGACGTTCGTGCCTATGGGCAGGTGTCCGCGGCGTACGGTATTCCGCGTGGCGATCCGGCTCGAGCGACCGCGATTCAGGATGCGCTGCATGTGGCCGCTATGCCGCCGTATCGCATTATGGATGCCTGCGGGCGTGCACTGGCGCTGCTCGAGGACATGGCCGACAAGGGTTCGCGTCAGCTGCTGTCCGATGTGGCGTGCGGCGCCGTGTTCTGCCGTTCTGCTATGCAGGGCGCGAGCTTGACGCTCTTTGCGAACACCACGTCTATGAAGGATCGCGCTCGTGCTGAGGAGCTCGAGACGGCGTGTGATGAGTTGCTCGACACGTGGTTGCCGCGCGCCGATGCGCTGGCGCGCCGCGCCGCCGACGCTGCAAGGAAGAGAGGATAGCCATGGCTGAGCTGCTGAAGGGTGCTCCCGTTGCCCGCGCTTTGACCGAGGAGCTCGTCGCTCGCTGCGCGGCTTTGCGTGAGCGCGGCGTTGTGCCGACGCTGGCCATCGTTCGCGTGGGCGAGCGCGAGGACGACCTGTCCTACGAGCGCGGTGCGCTCAAGCGCTGCGAGAAGGTTGGCATTGAAGCTCGCCGCATTTTGCTTCCCGCCGATGTTTCGCAGGACGAGCTGTTGACGGCCATCGAGGACATCAATACCGATTCGGCTATTCATGGCTGCCTGATGTTCCGCCCGCTGCCCGCCGGCCTTGACGAGGACGCGGTTGCCGCGGCACTCGATCCTGCCAAGGACGTTGACTCCATGACGCCGGCTTCGCTGCTCACCACGCTTTCGGGGCGCGGCGAGGGTTTTGCCCCCTGCACAGCCGAAGCCGTGCTTGCTTTGCTGGATCATTACGGCGTTGAGCTGGATGGGGCTAAGGTCGCGGTTGTCGGTCGCTCGCTGGTGATCGGGCGTCCTGTTGCCGCCATGCTTACGGCGCGCAATGCGACTGTGACAACGTGCCATACGCATACGCGCGACCTTGCTGCCGAGTGCCGTGCTGCCGACATTGTGGTTGCCGCCGTTGGACGCGCGCGTACGATTGGTGTGGACGCGGTTCGCGAGGGCCAGACGATCATTGATGTGGGCATTAATTGGGACGAGGCCGCTGGCAAGCTGGTGGGTGACGTCGATTCTGATGCTGCGGAGCCGGTCGTTAACGCCATCACGCCCGTGCCGGGCGGTGTGGGCGCTGTGACGACGGCGATCCTCGCCAAACACGTGATCGAGGCGGCCGAGCGCGCATCGAAATAGGCGTTTTGGGCTGTTTGAGGGGGTTAGTTCTATACCCCGTGGACAAAAAATGCCAAATATGAGTACTGTTGCCAAGATAGTCACATATATTTTAGGTCAAATAGGCTCTCTAACGATATTTATTATCGATAGAGAGCCTATTTTATTGGACCTATGAGGAATTACATCATCTAATTTTTGAACAAATGTAGATTTTTGACATCCATGCGTAGCAAAATTGCTGTTACTAAATTGGTGACAGTACTCATATTTGGCATTTTTTGACCACGGGGGTTGCCAGCGCCGCGGTTTCGCCCTTTCTGCGCTGAAGCGATACACTGTTATCGTTTGATTTCTTCGCTCAAGGAGGATGCGCATGCCGTGCACAACGATTTTGGTTGGTAAGAACGCGAGCTACGACGGGTCGACGTTGGTTGCCCGCAACGAGGACTCGTCCAACGGGGTGTTTGAGCCCAAGCGTATGCGCGTGGTGCATCCCGACGAGCAGCCGCGCGTCTACACGAGCGTCCTGAGTCACCTGACCGTTGAGCTGCCCGATAACCCCATGCGTTACACGAGCGTCCCCGATGTTGTCCCGGGCCACGGCATCTGGGCCGAGGCCGGTTTCAACGAGCTCAATGTGGGCATGTCCGCAACCGAGACGCTCACCACCAACGAGCGCGTCCGCGGCGCCGACCCGCTCGTCGACTACGTGCCCGCCAAGGGCAACGAGGGCGAGGACGGCTATGTTCCGGCGCAGCCCGGCGGTCTGGGCGAGGAGGACATGGTGACCCTGGTGCTGCCATATGCCAAATCCGCCCGCGACGGCGTACGCATTCTGGGCGACCTGCTCGAGCGCTATGGCACCTACGAGAACAACGGCATCGCCTTTAGCGACGTGGACGAGATCTGGTGGCTCGAGACCATCGGCGGCCACCACTGGATTGCCAAGCGCGTGCCCGATGACGCCTATGTGACTATGCCCAACCAGCTGGGTATCGACAGCTTTGACCTGGATGACGCCGAGGGCGCCCAAGCCGACCACATGTGCTCCGCCGACCTGCGCGCCTGGATGGCCGAGTGGCATCTGGACCTGACGCTGGGCGTTGAGGGCGACGGCCCGGCTGCGGTCTTCAACCCGCGCGAGGCCTTTGGCTCGCACAGCGACAGCGACCATGTCTACAACACGCCGCGCGCGTGGTACATGCAGCGCTGCCTCAACCCCAGCGATGTGTGGGACGGCCCCGACGCCGACTACACGCCCGAGAGCGACGATATTCCCTGGAGCCGCGTGCCCGAGCGCAAGGTGACCATCGAGGACATCAAGTACGTGCTTTCGAGCCACTACCAGGGCACGGAGTACGACTGCTACGGCAGCAAGGGCACGCCCGCTACGCGTGGCGCCTATCGCCCCATCGGTATCAACCGCAACAGCCAGCTCGCCGTGCTGCAGCTGCGTCCCTATGCGCAGCCGGCCTATCGCGCCGTGCAGTGGATGGCGTTTGGCTCCAACTCGTTTAACGCGCTGGTTCCACTGTACGCCAACGTCGAGACCATGCCCGAGTACTATGCCGATACGCAGGCTCGCGTGACGTCCGAAAACTTCTACTGGGCCAACCGCCTGATCGGCGCCCTGGCCGACGTCCGTTTCCATGAGTGCGGTCGCGCGGTCGAGGATTATCAGGAGAAGGTCGGTGGCATGGGCCACAAGCAGATCCATGACGTCGATGCTGCCGTAGCCGCTCTGCCCGAGGCCGAGGTACCTGCCGAGCTTGCACGCGCCAATGAGGCCTTTGCCGAGCGTGTTCGCGTGGAGACCGATGCTCTACTGGGCAAGGTGCTCTACACCACGAGCTGCGCCATGAAGAACTCTTTCGCGATGAACGACAACGTGAGGTAGGGATTTCCCGTCGATCGAATAGCGCTAAAACGCTTTGTCGCTTTCACTCAATCTTGGGTACAAGAACGCCAATGCAGTTGTTTGTGATTGGAGACAACCATGGTTATGAAACTCGATCAGCTTGTTAACGGCGCCATCAACGTGGGCTTCGGCGCCGCCGCTGTTGCCGTCGAGGGTAGCAAGAAGGTCCTCGACGACCTCAATACCAAGGGTGAGCAGGTGCGCAAGGACGCAGGCGCCCCCGATATCGCCCGCAGCGTGTCCGACATGTTCGAGCAAGCCGGTGGCACCATCTCCGACCTGACCGAGCGTCTGGGCATGCAGGGCGAGACCGCGGCTCAGCGCGTGCTCGACGAACTCATTCTGGCTCGCGTCCGCGTCATGACCGCCCCCGAGCGCACGGCCTTCCTGGCCCATGTGCGCGACATCGTCGATTCGGTCGAGGACAACGTGACCTCGGTGCCCGTCGAGTCCGTTGAGCCCGACGATGCGAAGGATACCGAAGAGGCCGAGTAGCAGCGCAGATGGCAGATTCCACCACCGATTACAACAATCTAGATCCCTTGGGTGACGAGGCGGCGGTTGTCGATGAGGTCGATGCCACCGTCTCGGGCGCTCGCAAGAAGCCGCGCGCTGTCGATATGGTCCCCGAGGAGCCCGACGCGATGGCGCCGGATGAAGAATACCAGCTCACGCCGGCGGGTCGCCGCGAGCGCATCGGGCAGATTGTTCGCCTGGTCAAAAAGTACCGCGTGTGGGATAACCTCACGCCGGTTCGTTTGCGCCGCCTGCTCGAGGAACTCGGCCCCATGTTCGTCAAGATGGGGCAGATTCTGGCTAACCGGTCCGAGATTCTGCCGCAACGCTTTTGCGACGAGCTGCGTCGTCTGCGCTCCGACGTGGAGCCGGTGCCGTACGAGGTCGTACTCAGTTGTCTGGAAGAAGAATACGGCCTGCGCCTGGGGGAGATGTTCGATGCGATCGACCCCAATCCGCTTGGTAGCGCATCGCTCGCGCAGGTGCACCGCGCTCGTCTGGTGACGGGCGAGGACGTGGCCGTCAAGGTGCAGCGTCCCGGTGCGCAGCAGGTTATGGCACAGGACATCGATATCATCCGCTCGGTGGTGCGTATCGTTTCCAAGTTCGTCAACACCGATCAATTTGTTGACCTGCACGGCGTAGTCGAGGAGTTGTGGGCCTCGTTTCGCGAGGAGACCAACTTTTTGGCCGAGGCCAAAAACCTCAACGACTTCTACGAGTTCCATAAGAGCGTTCATGGCGTGACGTGTCCTAAATCCTATCTGGACCTGTGCACCGAGCACGTGGTGGTTATGGACTACGTCGACGGCATTTCGATCGCCGATCCTGAACGCTTGGTGGTCGAGGGCTATGACTTGGAAAAGATCGGTGCCGCAATCGTCGAGGATTACTCGACGCAGGTGCTCGATGACGGCTTTTTCCATGCCGACCCGCATGCGGGAAACATTATTCTCAAGGACGGCATCGTTTACTTTATCGACTTGGGCATGGTCGGACGCATGTCGAGTCACGATCGCGGTATCGTCAAGGACATGATTTTCGCCGTGGCCGAGGGTGACGTGCCCAAGCTCAAGGATTCGCTCATGCGCTTCGCCGTGACGCGTGGCGACTCGGCTGAGCTCGATCATTCAGCGTTTTTGTCCGATCTTGACTTTATCGTGGCTGACTTTGCGGGCCTTGACCTGAAGGACCTGGATATCGGCGAGTTTTTGACCTCGCTGTTAAACCTCGCGCGTAAGAATGACGTTGAGCTGCCGAGCGTGGTAACGATGTTCGCCCGCGGCATGGTGACGCTCGAGGGCCTGTTGACCGAGTACATGCCCAACGTCAACATGATCCAGATCATCCAGACGCACATCAAAAACGAAAAAAGCACCTATGCGCGTGTGCGCGATATGGGACGCGATCTTGCCGCGAGCAGCTATCGCGCGGCAAAAGGCTCGCTCGAGGCGGCCGAGTATCTGGGCTTGGCTTCGCACATGCTTACGCGCGGCCAGCTTAAGGTGAACACGCAGATCATGAGCAGCGATAAGGCGCTGCGACAGCTGGGCGGAATTATCGACCGCATGTCGATGGCAATTGTGATTGCTGGCCTGTTTATCGGTTCGTCGGTGGTGTACTACGCGCGCATCGAGCCGGTTGTGTTTGGTATCCCGGTCATTGGCTTTATGGGCTACGTCAGCGCACTGGTGCTGGCGCTTATGCTGGGCCGCAATATCTGGCTCAACAGTCACGGCGGCAAGCACTAGAGGCCGCGACCGTCACCGCATTTTCCTATCGCAAACAATAGCTTTTACCTTGGGCTTCGCCTGCGTGCGAGGCCCTTTTGCGTGATACCATACTGACGGTAATAATCGATGGCCTAGATGGTGGTGCGGAGACGCACGAATGCGCGGTTTTCCTGCGCGTTTGGGAGAATTGGGGTGCAAGTCCCCGGCTGTACCAGTAACCGTAATTCCTCTTGGCTCGGGATGTTCGTGTCGCAGATCGGACGGCGCGCCTGAGCCGTTAAGGTTAAGTCGGATCGCCTCCCATCTTGTATGCGGCTGCGGCGTATGCCGCCGGTGTGCATAGGGCTCTGGAGGGAAGGGGGACCCCGATGGGGGAACTCGAGCGCAACATGCGCGATGACGTGGGGCAGCCTCAAGGTAACGCTCCAAGTACAGACAATGGGGGACAAATGGATATGTTTGAGGACGAGCGCGAGCGCGCCTCGTTGCATCGCCGTGGCGCGATTGCACGCGGTGTAGCTAAGCGCGGCCTGGTGGCATTCCTGGCCTTCGCGATGGCCTTTGGCACCACGCCGGCTCAGCTGTGGGCCGAGGGCGCCGAGGGCATTGCCGAGGCTGTGGCTCAGACGGCACCGCCTGCCGAGAACGGCTCTGGTGAGTCCGCGACAAGCCCTGCTGCCGACCTCAATGCGAGCGGCGTGGTGGCGAATGGGGGCACTGCCGAGCAAGATGCCGCCGCGACAACTTCGGGCCCTACCGACAAGACTGAGGACGATAGCGCTGCAGGCAATGAGGCGCCGGTTGCATCGACGCCCGATGCCTCGAAGCAGGACGCCGCCGTTGTCTCTGCCGCTGGAGAGGCCAAGACTCAGCCTGTCAAGGCCGAGAGCCAGGATGTCTCTGCCACGTGCTCCGTCGTCGGCACCGACGCCAAGGGCGCCCAGCAGACCTGGGCCGCCGCGCAGCGGATCACGCTGAAGGAGGGCTCGACCGCGGCCGACCTCTCCGAGCAGCTCTTCAAGCAGGCCGGCCTCAAGGCCGACTACGATCCCAACGGCACCTGGGGCTGGGCGCTCAACACGATCACGTCGCCCTTCGATAAGGACCGCAAGCTCGGCTACGACTCGGCGACCGGCGCGTACTGGCAGCTGTTCGTCAACGGCAGCGCCTCCGAGGTCGGCGCGGGCGGCTACACGCTCAAGGACGGCGACTCCGTCGTCTGGTGCTACTCGAAGTACGGTGACCCCGCGCCCGCCAATCAGATTTCCGTTAGCTGCACCGTTATCGGCCAGGACGCCTCGGGCGCTCAGCAGACATGGGCGCAGCCCACGACAGCTTTGGTGGAAGAGGGCGCGACCGCTGCTGATCTTTCCGAGCAGGCCTTTAAAAAGGCTGGCATTGGCGCCAAAACGGGGAAAGGCACGTACGGCTGGTATCTCGAGTCGCTGACTTCACCGTTCAACAAGACCGTGACGCTTTCGAGCGAGAAAGTTAACGAAAACACTTGGAAATTCTGGCAGTTCTTCGTTAACGGTCAGGCGGCCAATGTCGGCGCGGGCAATTACACGCTCAAGGCCGGGGACAAGGTTACCTGGGTCTATGGCTTTGATGGAACCATGCCCGGCCAGGTTTCCGTTTCAATGGAGATCATCGGTAAGAAGGATGAGAAGGCGCAGCGCTGGACCGATCCTTCGACGCAGGTGTTTGTCGAGGGCACGACGATCAAGGACGCTTCCGCTGCCTACTTCGATGCCATTGGCATTGAGTCCAAGATGTACGACCAATTTGGTTATTGGGGTGTTCATAGTCTTGTCTCCCCGCTTGATGGCACCGAGCTGTCGGGTGCATGGTCGTTCTTTGTCAACGGCGTTCCCGGGCCTCAGCTCGATAGCGATTACGTGCTCAAGTCGGGCGACAAAATCGTCTGGGCTTACGCCCCTGGCGACACCGTTCCTAATCCCGATGAAGTCGTAGTCGATCCGAGCGCTTCGCGCCCGACCGATTGGAAAGCCGACTGGAGTGGCAATTCCAATGCGGTGGTCAAGAACGTGTCCACGCCTACGGGCGCGCTGGCAAGCTCTTGGACGTTCGATTGGAGGGCCTACTCGGGTGCCACGTATTCCAATGCGAGCGAGCCTATTGTCGTGAACGGCAACGTTTACCTTGCCGTGAACAAGCGTTTGCTTAAGATCGACGCCGAGTCGGGCAAGGTGCTTGCCGAGTCGAACCTTCAGACTGCGATTGGCTACACCACGCGTCCGATTTATACGAAAGGCTTGGTCATCGTCCCGCTTGACGGCGGTGCGGTCCAGGCTCTGACGGCCGATACGCTGACGACGGTTTGGGTCACTGACTCTGTGAGCAAATCTGCCCAGTCAAATTCCCAGTTGACGGTCGATGGCAACTATCTCTACGTTGGCACCGTTGATGTCGACTATGGAACGAGTACGTACAATAACGGTCATCTGACGCGTATTAATATACTGACCGGCGCCGTTTCTTGGCAGCATGTTAATGCTGATGAGGGCTACTACTGGACGAGCGCTACAGTGGGCGACGGCTATATTCTGGTTCCGACGAGTGCAGGTACCGTTGAGATGCTGAGCAAGTCGACGGGTGATGTGCTCGGCAGCGTTTCGGTTGGTGCCATCGTCAACTCCGGCTGTGTACTGTCCAAAGACGGCAAGCATGCCTATGTGATCTCGCGTGACGGCAAGTTCCACGTGCTGGCACTGTCGGACGCAAACGCAAGGGCCTCTTCGCGCATTTCCGAAGAACGCGTCATCGATCTTGGTCTTACGGGTTGTGCCTGCATGCCCACGCTGTATGGCAATAAGCTGATTGTCGGTGGCGAGGTTTCTGGCGGTTCGGCGCTGGCGATTGTCGACCTTGATAATGACTTTGCTACGACGTTGGTTTCGTCTGCCGATGGCTCCGTGCTTCCTGCCGGTGGCATCAAGGGCGCACCGCTCGTGAGTGTCCAGGCGGATGACACGTACGTTTATTTTACTGTCAACTATGGTGCGACTTCCGACTATGTGAACTACACCTCGGGCGGTGGCGTGTATCGCTACAAGATGGGTGACGCACAGGCGACCGGTGCGTTTAGCGCAGCGGGACACAACAATTACTGTGACTCGCCGATTGCCTGCGATGCCAAGGGTAACCTCTACTACATCAACGATTCCGGCACGCTTTTCAAGCTGAGTGGTGGCGTTAAGGTCTCGTTTGAGACTGGCGAGGGTTCTAAGGTCGACTTCCAGACTACGGCCGACGGCAAGCTGGTCAAGCCGGCCGATCCGACGCGCGATGGCTACACTTTCGGCGGTTGGTATACCGATGAGGCTTGCACGCAGGCGTATGATTTCAGTACACCGGTGACGGCCGATCTGACGCTGTATGCCAAGTGGACCAAGAATGCCGTTAACCCTGGCGGCAATGGCGGTTCTGGCACTAATGGTGGCAACGGTGGCGCTGGCAACGGTTCTGGTGCTGGCGCTGGCACGGGCACGGGTTCCGGCTCCGGCTCTAAGGGCCAGCAGGCCGGCGGCGCTATCGCCCCGGGTCATAAGCCGACGACCAAGACGACGGTGTCGACCAAGACCGAGACCAAGGACAACAAGTCCGACAAGAAGGGCTCCGATAAGTCCGATAAGAAGGACGAGAAGAAGTCTGACAAGAAGTCTGACAAGAAGGACAGCAAGTCCGACAAGAAGTCCGATTCCAAGTCCGATACGGGTGCTGCTTCCACGACTACTGCTAAGAAGTCCTCTAGTGCTTCCGAGCAGGAGACTGGCACCAACCCGCTCGCCATTGTTGGCATCGCCGCCGGCGTCATCGGTCTCGCCATCGTCGGTGTGTTCGTGTTCACCAAACGTCGGTAGGTGAGGGCTGTGTCCAATAAATCCAAGGACGCTGACCCCAAGCAACCAGATTCCTCGTTTATCCAGCTTGACGATGCAAAGCAAAAGGGCGCCGCTTCGGCGGCGTCCGCCCCTCGCCGCAAGGCGCTCCTCGGCGTTCTGACTGCCGCGTGCACCATTCTGATCGTCGTCTCGCTGGGTTTCGTCCATCCTTCCACAAGCGGTGCCTGGTCTATCGACTGGATCATTCAGACCGTGTCGGGGGAGAGCGTCGTCACCAAGGACACCAAGGCGTCTGGCTCGTCTGCCGCTTCGGGCGAGGCCAGTTCCAAGGATTCCAAGTCATCGAATGACGCAAAAGATGAGTCCAAGCATTCTGATGAGTCCAAGTCCAAGGACGATTCCGAGTCTTCAAACAAGGAATCGGACAAGAACTCGGATAACAAGAAGTCCGAGGACCAGGACGGCAAGAAGTCTGGCGATAAATCCGCTGCCCAAAATACGGGAACCGGTGATACTTCCAATGCGTCTGGCGGTGCTTCTTCGGGCGGTGGCCAGTCGTCTGATGGAGCCTCATCCTCTAATGGTGGAAACGTCTCCTCGGGCGGCCAGAGCGGCTCGCAGGAGTCCAGCTACGTCACGGTGACGGTTTCGGTCACATCGAGCGCTGTGGGCAATCCTGTGTCCTCTGGTGGCACCTTTACCTTTAACGAAGGCGCTACCGTCTACGATGCCCTGTGCGCGCTGGGCCTTTCTGTCAACGCACATGGCTCGTCGTACGGCACGTATGTCTCCGCGATTGGTGGTTTGGCCGAGAAACAGTACGGCGGCACGAGCGGCTGGATGTACTCCGTCAACGGCTCAACGCCCATGACGGCTTGCAGCAACTACGTTCTCTCCAACGGCGACAACGTGGTCTGGTATTACGTTACAGGCTAGAGGCCTCGACATAGCGCGCCAGACGGGCGGTTCGGACAAACATCCGGGCCGCCCGTTTTTCATGCGAATGGGATTGGGTTGCCGGGTCTCTCGGCAAACAAAAAACCGGTTGGAATGGGAATTCCAACCGGTTATACATTCAAGCAAATAGTGAATCGACTACGACCGTGCGCCCTCGAGGAAGAAGCGGCGACTAAAGTAGTTGTACCAGGTGACCAAGAACGTGGCGATGGCCTTCATGGCCTGGTAGCCGATGCTCAAAAACGTGACGCCCACAAACATATACAGATCGTTGAGGCCCAGGCCAATCACCGACAGGATGGTGAAGATCGTGAACTCGCGCTTGCGGCTCATGCCCTCGCGATGGTCGAACACGTACTTCATGCTGAGCCAGTAGTTGACCACGACGGACGTGATGAACGAAACCGTGGTGCTCATCAAAAAGTCGAGGTGAAACAGCTCGACGAGCGCAATGAGCATACCCCAGTCGATGCCAAAGGAGATAAGACCCACGACAGCGAACTTGAGGAACTGCTTGGTATGAGGTTGTGCCAGTGCCTTGCGCACGTAATCACATCCAATGCGTTGATGAATCGAGCAGAGGATACTTTAGAGCTTTTGCAAGGGAAACGTAAGGTCTTTGCCAAGAACTATACGAACTCGCCAAATTTTCAAGAGCTAATCCGCAAACGTTGAAAATTTGCCCGTAAACGAGCAAAGCCCACGAACAACACAGCGCTCGACGCGCGTCATCCGTGGGCATCGTAAGGCTGTAAGGTTGCGAGTTACTTGGTCTCGTCGCCTTCCAGGAAGATCTTTCGGGTCACAAAGTTGTAGACCATGACAAGCGCGGTGGCGCAGATCTTGGCGATATTGGCCTCGAGTCCCAGGCCGGCGTTGAGCGTCAACACGATACCGTCGTTGAGTGCCAGGCCGATCACGGACAGCACGACAAAGATAATGAACTCGCGGCGGCGGCTCATGCCTTCCTTGTGCGCAAACACGTACTTCATGCTGGCGACGTAATTAAAGATGAGTGAGATGATAAAGCCGCTGGTGTTGGCGATTAGGATGTTGAGGCCCAGACCGTAGTGGAGCAGATTCATGATGCCAAAGTCGATGACCGTGGCAATGACGCCGACGACGCCAAACTTCATAATCTGCGCAAGGAGCTTTTGCATGGTACCTGCCTTAGGGTGGCGCCGGGACGCCGTGGGGATGACAAACTCAGCAAGTTTAGCCAATCCCCGCGGGTGGGGCTAGGCGCGCTCCTCGATAGCACCGTTTCTATATGCATCGAGCAGCTGGCGCAGGTCCTGGATCTGACTGCGGATCTTGGCTCCTGAATCGGTGTCGCTCACCATGCGGCGACGGTCTGCTTGGTCAAAACGGTTGGTCTCGCTCTCGATGTCCACGTTGCGTGTGAGTGCCTCGGCAACCGTCGTAAAGGCCCGGTGCGACTTGAGACGGCAGCCGCGCGAGCTCGAGATGAGCGTATAGCCGGCGATACCCGTCTTGGGATGGTAAGCGCGGCAGAAGCCGCCATCGATGACCAGCAGCTTGCCCTCGGCGCGGATGGGCTGCTCGCCCTTGGTGGTTTTAACGGGCGTGTGGCCGTTGATGATGTGACCGGTCGGTGAGCATGCCATGGGCGCGACGCCAAACTCGCGCATGATGTCGTCGCAGACCGAGGGCGACTTGGTAAGCGTAAAGTACGGGTCCATCGGCTCGACCCAGGTGCTCTTATCGGCGATATAGGCGCGCTCAAAGGTACGCACCAGGCGTCCGCTGGCGGGTGAGTTAAAGCCGATCCACAGGTACCACATCCAGTCGAGGGCGTCGCGGTCGCCCACGCGCCAGGCGCGGCGGGCGATGTGGTCGCAAAAATCGAGATAATCGCGGCCAGCGTGCCAGGTGCCCAGGCAGTTCATGCTGCTAAAGGTGCCGTCTTCGTTGAGCGGCACGCAGCCGTGGAACAGCAGGTTGCCGTTGGCGACCTTGTACATCGAGCCATGAGAATAGAGGAAATCGATATGGCGATGCAGGTGATCGGCGGTGACAAACTCGGACACGAGCTTGTCGATGATGTGCTGCTCCTCGGGCGTGAGCGTATAGGGGTCCGCCGGGTCGACGGTGGGGAAGTCGTTGGTCGTGAGCGGCCACACGCTGCCGTCGGCGAGCGTGACCGTGCCGGTGTCGTGATCGATCTTGTCGAGTAACAGGCGGTCGGTCATGTCGAACTCGGGGTGGCGCTGGATAATCTGGCCCTCGAGCTTAAAGAGCAGGACGTTGATGGCCTTGATCAGCGGGGTGATGGACTCACCGGCGGTGTAGGTGGCATCGGCAAAGGCGACAAGCTCACGCAGCGAGATGCCGTAGTCGTTCTCCAGGATCTCGTAGTTGTCGTAGCGTAGGTTGTTGCGCAGCACCGTGGCGATGCAGGCGGGCTCACCGGCCGCAGCGCCCATCCACAGCAGGTCGTGGTTGCCCCACTGGATGTCGAGTGAATGGTAGGTGAGCAGACGGTCCATAATCTTGGCCGCGCCGCCGCCGCGGTCGAAGATGTCGCCCACCAGGTGCAGGTGGTCGACGGCCAGGCGCTTGATGAGCGAGGCGAGCGACTCGATAAAGTCGTCGGCGCTGGCGGTCTCCAGAATGGACTCCACGATGCGCTCGTGATAACGCACGCGATAGTTGTTCTCGTCCGGATGCGTGTGCAGCAGCTCGTCGATGATGTAGGCGTAATCGCGTGGGATGGCCTTACGCACCTTGGAGCGCGTATAGCGGCTCGAAAGCGAGCGGGCGACCATGATGAGCTGGTCAAGCATCGTCTTGTACCAGGTGGGCGAGTCCTCGCGCCGGCTGCGGACTAGCTCGATCTTCTCGCGCGGGTAGTAGATGAGCGTGCACAGCTCGCCCTTCTCGTCAAAGGAGAGCGTGTCGCCAAAGATCTCGTCGACATGTTCGCGCACGACGCCCGAGCAGTTGTTGAGGATGTGCATAAAGGCTTCGTACTCGCCATGCACGTCGCTCATAAAATGCTCGGTGCCCTTTGGCAGGTTGAGGATGGCCGAGAGGTTGATGATCTCGGTAAACGCGGATTGCTCGGTGGGAAACTGTCTCGACAGCAGACGCAGATACTTGAAGTCTTGCGGATTGCGATCGAATGCGACCATGAAACACCTTCCGATAGGGCTGGTAAAACTGATAAACAGCGTCAAACGTTTATCAGTATGCGCCGCTTTTGTTTCGATTTTGCGCCAGCGGCTGAATTGTCGGCTGAACGGTTTGGTAAATCGATTTAGTGAAGGTAGATATGGCGGTTGGGTGGAGACGATAGAGGGTGTTTTCTCAGATATTTATGCGTGGGGTCGGTGGAAACAATGGTGGTAAAGATGTTCGCAATTTTTGGTTCGATTTGGTAAATAGTGGACATATGTACCGTATGTAGGCTCACTGTGCGATAATTTGCGCAGCAATGAGTAAGGAGCCCCATATGAGTGATTTTGTCCCGACCTGTGAATCCGCCGCCGATCGAACTCGGGAGTTCTTTGAATCGCGCAATATCCCTGTCGTGTGTTTTCATTACGAGCTCGACGATGTTGTCTATACGGACGATCTGTATCAGTCGATTACGCCGGACGAGTTTTTTGCCCAGATTGCCGCAGGCGCCATGCCCAAGACGTCTCAGGTGAGCGTGGGTGAGTACGAGGAGTTTTGGGAGCCGCTTGTTGCCGAGGGTAAAGACGTGCTGCACCTGACGTTGTCGTCGGGTATTTCGGGTACGTATGGCTCGGCTTGCGTTGCGGCGCAGATGCTTGCGGATCGCTATCCCCAGGGCGGCAAGGTGCGCGTCATCGATTCGCTGGCGGCGTCTTCGGGCTTTGGCCTGCTGGCGGAATGTGCCGCCGACGTGCGCGATAGCGGGGCTTCACTCGACGAGACGGCTGCCTGGATCGAGGAGCACAAGCTCAACCTGCACCACTGGTTCTTCTCGACCGATCTGTCGAGCTACCTGCGCGGCGGTCGCATTTCGGCTGCGAGCGCGATCATCGGCACGGCGCTTAAGATTTGCCCGCTTATGACGGTCGATTGCGAAGGTGGGCTGTCGCCACGTGAGAAGATTCGCACTAAGAAGCGCGCGATTTCCGAGATGGCTAAGACCATGATGGCACACGTGCAGGACGGTGCGGATTATTCGGGTAAGTGCGTCATGTCGCACTCGGCGTGCCGCGAGGATGCCGAGGCAGTTGCGGCGCTGATCGAGGAACAGATTCCGCAGCTTAAAGGCAAGATTGAGATCAATAACATCGGTACTCTGATTGGCTCGCATACCGGACCTGGTACGGTGGCGCTCTTCTTTATGGGCGACAAGCGCGTGGATTAGTTTGCCCCATCACATCGCTGCATGATTGCTCAAACGAAAACGGCCCGCCTCACGTTTGTGGGGCGGGCCTTGCTGTTGGGGTTAGCGTTTCTTTCCGCGGAAGAAGAAGCCGTGCAGTGACGGCTTGAGGCCGCGGTTGGCGCGATGCTCCTCGACGCGCTCGTGGATCGAAGCGACGCGCTCGATGACTTCGTCGGGAATCGGCACGTCGGGATTCATGTTCTCGACCTGGCTGACCTCGGCGGCGGAGACCTGGTCGATAATGGGCACATCGTCGTGCGAGATGACAGGTGTGGCGTCTTCCTTCATCTTGCGATAACGCTGCATCATGTCGGTCTGTAGCTGCTGGGCCGAAGGCGGCGTCCAGATGATGGCGTTGGCGCCGGCGGCGATGGTTTCACGGATGCTCTCTGGC
Organism: Collinsella aerofaciens; assembly: GCF_041537385.1. Taxonomy (GTDB): domain Bacteria; phylum Actinomycetota; class Coriobacteriia; order Coriobacteriales; family Coriobacteriaceae; genus Collinsella; species Collinsella aerofaciens_BV. The sequence continues at coordinate 23,874 of NZ_JBGORS010000005.1, read as the reverse complement.
GTCTTGCCGCCCGGCGCGATGAGCGGCAGGTTGGGATAGTGCTTGCGCAGCTCGCGTAGGATCTGGGGCGTGTTCTTGCCGGCGGCGATGTTGAGAATCTTGGCTCCAGCGCGCACCTTGGCGTGGGCATCGTCGTCGCAGCGAACGACCGTAGCGATGACGGGGATGTCGGCGATGTTGGTGATGTGCTCGACCATCTCGGCAGTAGCGGGGGAGTTGACCACGCAGCCCGCCGCGCCTTGCATCTCGGAGACGGCTGCCATCTGCACGGAGCGCTTACCGGTCGTAGTTCCGCCGCCCACGCCTACAAAGACCGGGCACTCGGCGACGGTCAACAGTGCCTGCGTAATGGCCGGCTGCGGCGTGAAGGGGTAAACGGCAAAGACGGCATCGGCGTTGGAGTTGCGGATGACCGCGACATCGGTGGTGTAAATGAGCGACTTGATGCGGCGGCCGAAGAGCGTGAAGCCGCTGGCCTCCTCGATCTCGTCGGGCATGCGAAGGGCAGCCTTGCGCAGACGTCCGTCGATGGGCAGGGGCTCCATAGGGAGCAGGCCGTTGGGCGTGACGGCTACCTGGGGCTCGGTGAACTCGTCTGCGAGCTCGACCTCGGAGAAATCGACCGAGGCGACGATGTCTTCGTGAACTTCGGCAGGCACATCGATGGGAGCTTGGTCGTTTGCCGCGGCAGGCGTGTCGAAGGAGCTGGTGCCGACGAAGGCGTCGACGCGCTCGTTTAGATCGTTGAGGGTATCCATGGAGGCTCGATTCTATGTGATGACGGCCGGCAGGGTGCCGGCAGCGTTGTGCTTGCTAAATCGTTTGACGAGTTGATTTTTCCCCGCCGCGTCCCTCGTTAGACCGAAGGGCGGCGAACGTGAAGGAGCTGTGGTGGCGGGGATCGAGGTGCTATCTTGAAAGTCCCGTTTAAAAGAGAGGTGACGCGGTATGGAATTGACAGCAATGTTGGGCTCGATTGGCCTGTGTGTGGGCGCAATCGTTGCCGCCGCGGTCATCTACTTTGTGGTTACGGCCATTAAAGGCAAAAGGGCCGAACGCAAGGAGCGCGCGATGCTTAAACAGCATCGCGACCAGCAGGGCAAACGCGCACAGAGATAGCTTGTTGAGTTTTGGATCCGTGCGCTAGCTGCGTTTTCGGATCAGGGCAATGTAGAAGCCCTCAAAGTCGCGGCTAGGCGGAATGGTCAGCGTGCCGGGCATACCGTTGGCGACGGACGAGACGTGGCTGGCGGCGATGGCCTCGGTGAGGGCGTTGCACTCGATGCGTGGCTCTTCGCCAACTTCCTGAGCACGGCGCGTTTCACTTTCGCTCGGCGTGCCGTCGAGGGGGATAAGCTCGCAATCCATGTGCTTGTCGAGGGCCTCTTGCAGGGCGTCCTCGTTTTCCTGCGGCAAGATCGAACAAGTCGAATAGACGAGCGTGCCGCCCGGTTTAAGGGCTCCCATGGCGCGGTCCAGAAGTGCTCGCTGCGAGCGGGTACACTTACTCAGCAGCTGCTCGGTCAGGCCGCGCAGGCTTTTCTCGTTGCCGCTGATGACGGTGCCCGTGCCGGTGCAGGGGGCATCGAGCAGGATGCGGTCAAAGCGGAAGAACTCGTCGAGCTCGCGTGCGTCGATGCGCACGACGGGCACGTTTTTTGCGCCTTGGCGGTGGAGGTTGGCTTCGAGCTTCTCGGCGCGGGGAATGCTCATCTCGCAGGCGGTAAGGTGCGCCTGGCCCTGCGTGAGGGCGGCGATCTGCGTCGTCTTGCCACCGGGGGCCGCGCACATGTCCAGGATGTCCTCGCCTGCCTGGGCGCCCAGGACCAACGGCGGCATCATGGACGACAGACTTTGCAAGTAGATCTTGCCGTCGCGGTAGATGTCGAGGTCCCACAGGTCGGAAACCTGGGCGTCGGGCAGGATGAAGGCGTCTGGGTACCAGGCGACGGGGTTGTGGGCGATGCCGGCGGCATCGAGCACCGCAGCGATGTCCTCGGCGGTTGCCTTGAGCGTGTTGGCGCGCAGCGTGACCGGGCGTGTGACCGCGGCGCCGAAGCCCTTGATCATGAGCTCGGCATCGGCGGGCGCATAGGCGCCGGCGACCGTGTCGACCATAAAGCGCGGCAGGTCGGCGGCGCAAGGAAGGGCGGCAAGCTGGTCGGAAAGCTCGGTGGCGGCAAACTGCCTGAGCTTGAGCTCGGCCTTGACCTGCTTTTTCTGCTTACGACGACGCGGCTTGGACATCCGTCTTTCCTTCCCATTCCATTACATGTCGAGTGTTTAGTACTGGCTCTCGTGCTTGCTAAAGAAGTCGAAGCGCGGGGGCAGCGGCTTCACGCGGTGCTCGCCGGGCTTCTCGCCCAGGATCTCCACGAACTCGTCCGTGGAGGCAAAGATGTTATCCCAGCTAAAGAAAGCGACCGGGTCGACGTCGAAGTACTCGCAGATGAGCTCGCAGCCGGCCGGCACAATACCGTGCATCAGGACGGTCGCCACGCGCAGCTCGGTAAAGGCGTCGACAAGGGCCTGCGTCATCGCGGCATTGGCCGGCTCGCCCTCGAGCTTGTTGGCGGCCTTGGAGGCGTCGCTCCAGCGCTTGTTGGCGGCGCGCAGGTAGTCGTCGCACACGGCAAGCGCGCGGTGCGTCTCGAACTTGTACATGGCCTGCTCAAAGGCGAGGGCTGCCTGCTGGGCGGCTTCGACCACGGTGTCAGAAGCGGCACCGGCGGGGATGCAGCCGTTGCGGTAGGGGCTCTCGTCGCCTTCCTTGACGGCGACGCCGTAGAAGCAGCTGCGGGCCAGACGGTTGAACACGCCGGCCAGCAGCGCGCTCTCCTTAAGGGCCGGGTCGATAACGCGCTTGTCGTCGCAGGCGCGTACCTCGTTGCCGTCCTTGTCCTTGCCGGTCACACGCGTGTCGTATGCCTTGGGGCTAAAGCTCACCGGCTTTTCGGATAGGCCGAGCGACAGCCAGTGCGCGCGCATCTGCTCGCAGGTGTAGTGGTTGAGCAGGTCGTCTGCCGGCGGGGGAGGCGTCTGCGAGGACGAGCTGGCCTTTTTGCCCATGTAGAGCAGGTGGTAGCAGGCGCTGACGGTGCTCTGTGTGAGGTTCCAGCCCAGGGCCTCCCACATGGCGGTCTGCGCGATGCAGTAGAAGTAGATGTTGTCCTGGCCGATGAACTGGTAAATCTGAGCGTCGTCAGAGCACCACCAGTCGCGCCAGTCGAGCGAGCTGTGCTGGTAGGTGGGTGCGGGCACCTGCGTGGAGTCGGCGGCGGGCTCGCCCATGAGGGCGGCATCCTGGGCGGCGACGCCCTCGGTCACGCCGGCGGCCTTGGCATCGCGCGCGAGCACGGTACGCGTATAGCTGATGGGCGCCCACAGGCTCTCGGGCCAGCACCAGCAGGTGACGTCGGAGACGCCATCGACCTCGGGCACCGGAACGCCCCAGTCGATGTTGCCGGTGATGCGGAAGGGCACGAGTGCCTTGCCGCTGCGGAAGCGCACGCCACCGTTGGCGAGCACCGCGTGGGCGTCGTCGCGCTCCTTCCAGCTGGGGAAGGTGACGGTAAAGCTGCTCTTGTTGCCCTCGGGCTCCAGCACGGTGTGCTCGGGGAGCTGGTCCTCGACGGCATCGAAGGCCTCGCGGAACTTGTTCTGGATGTAGAGCTGAGTCGGCAGCAGCCACTCCTCCATGGTCTTGGAGACCACGGAGCGAACCTGCGGGTTCTGGGCGAGCTTGGCGGTGTAGGTCTTCATAAAGTCGAGGTAGGCCGGCAGGTCAAAGTAGAGATTGTCGACCGGGCGCAGCTCGGGCACCTCGCCGGTGAGCTGGCTCTTGGGCGCGATGAGCTCCTCGGGCTCAAACTGGTGGCCCAGATCGCACTCGTCGGCATAAGCCTTCTCGGACTTGCAGCCCTGGATGGGGCAGCGGCCGATGACCTGGCGGCCGTTGAGGAACGTGCCGGCCTTGGCATCGTAGAACTGCAGCGTGGAGCGCTTGGAGATGGTGCCCTGCTCGTGCAGGCGCTCGATAATCTCGGCAGTCACCTCGTTGTGGATCTGGGCCGCCGGCTCAAGGCCCGAGCCGCCGTAGATGTCGCAGCTGATGTTGTAGTTGTTGAGGGTCGCGGCCTGGCGGGAGTGATTGGACTCGACATACTCGCCGATGGACTTGTCGTAGCCCTCGTTCTCCTTGAGCTTGCGGTAGCTCTCCATGATGGGCGAACCGTAGCAGTCGGTGCCCGAGGTGAAGATGACGTTTTCGCGGCCCAGGCGGTCGCGCAGGAAGCGGGCGAAGAAGTCGGCCGGGACAAAGACGCCGCCGACGTGGCCAAAGTGCAGACCCTTGTTGCCGTAGGGCTCGCCGGCGGTAACGATGGCGCGGCGCGGCCAGCTGGGACGGTCGTTCATGGAGTATTTGGATGCCATGGGACTCCTTCGCATATAGGTAAGAGCGCGGCCGGGCACGGGGTTCGGCGGCGCGGTGGTCAATTCGTGCATATCGTTCGACATTATCGCACATGCGGGCGGGTGCGTGGCAGGGGCGCTATCCTAAGATGCTATGAATGAGATTTCCAACATACATGCGTTTGAGGACGAGGATTTTCTACACGCTTGCTTCGTGTGGGGGATGGCCGTGATCGCGGTGTTTGCCGTGTGCCTGGTGCCGGTGTTTATGCTGTTGGGCGGGCCTGCGGACTTGGACGCGGCTGAGGCGGGCGGCTGGATGGCTGTCGTGGGCTGGATAGTCGGCTTGGCTGCGGTCTCAATGGCATCGTTTGCCGTGCACGAGCTGGTGCATGCGGTGTTTTTTAAGCTGCTGGCGCCTGCGGGCGCGCAGGTGACCTTTGGGGCGAATCGCGAGACGGCGATGATCTATGCCTGCGCCGAGGGCGTTGTGTATTCGCGCCGGCGGTACATGGCGGTTTGCCTGGCGCCGACGGTTGTTGTGACGACAGCATTTGCCCTGGGGTTTGCGTTCTCGGACTATCCGCTGCTGTGCTACCTGGCGACTGGTCTGCACTTGTCGGGCTGTGTGGGTGATTGGTATTACGTGCGGACCATTCTGCGCGACCGCCGTATCGTCGCCTGCGAGGATACGTCCTTTGGCGTGCGCTTTTTCGCAAAGTAGTCTTTTTGGGGCGGGGCTATTTTAGCTGCCATGATGTCGGGGTGAGTTTTCTGGGACGGGGATGTCGATGAAGTCGTTGTTACTGCATGCGTGCTGTGCACCATGCTCGCTTGAGCCGGTTCGCCTGCTGCGCGAGGAGGGGTTTGAGCCCACGATTTGCTGGACCAATCCCAATATTCAACCGCGCGATGAATGGCGGCGGCGTCTGGACGAGCTGCGCCGGTGGTGTGCCGATGGCGACATCGAGCTCATCGAGGCGGGGGAGGACCGCGAGCGCTGGGAGGCCGGCGTGGCCCCGCTGGGTGCCGATCGGCCCCGTCGCTGTCGCTCGTGCTATGCCTTGCGCTTGGCCGAGGCATGCCGCGTTGCCCAGGAGCGCAGGTTTGAATATGTGGGTACGACGCTCGCCGTCTCGCCGTATCAGCTGTTCGACACCTGCAATGACGTGCTTGAGCGTTTGGCGGCCGCTCATGGGCTCACCCCGGTGATTCGCGATTTTCGCCCGTATTATCCCGAGGCTACGCGCCGTTCGCGCGAACTGGGCATGTATCGACAGAACTACTGCGGCTGCCGCTTTTCTGCTGTCGAGGCGGCCATGGACCGCGCCCGCATCCGCGACGAGCGCAAAGCCGCCAAAAAGTAGTTCGTTTGGGACGTCAGCCTGCTAGGATGTAGAGCGGACTTTAGTTATATAAGGAGTATCCGACGTGTCTATGCGTACCGATGATTTTGACTACAACCTTCCTGAGGAACTGATTGCCCAGGCTCCTGCCGAGCCGCGCGACTCCTGCCGCCTGCTGGTGGTGGATCGCAAAGGCTCCCAGGCGGGGAAGCCGCTGGAGCACGGCGGTACCGTTGAGCACCGCATCTTCCGCGACATCATCGACTATATCGAGCCGGGCGATGTGCTCGTCATCAACAAGACGCGCGTGATGCCGGCCCGCCTGATCGGTCGCAAATCGGGCTCGGGTGGCGTGGTCGAGACGCTGCTGCTCAAGCGCCGCGAGGATGTTGACCCGCTGGGCCATGTTTGGGAGTGCTTGGTCAAGCCGGGCAAGCGCCTGAAGCCCGGTGCCCAGATTGAGTATCGCGCCGGTGGCGCCCATGCGCCCGAGGGGGCTCCCGTGGTGCTGACGGCCGAGGTCATCGACTTTGTCACCGATAGCCGTGGTGGCCGTCTGGTGCGCTTTGAGCCGGCCGGTTGCAATGCCGCCGGCGACCCGCGCACGCTCGACGAGGCCATCCATGCTGCCGGCCACGTGCCGCTGCCGCCCTACATTACCGATTACGAGGGCGATCCCGAGAAGTACCAGACCGTCTACGCCATGAAGGAAGAGCACTCGGCTGCCGCTCCCACGGCGGGTCTGCACTTTACGCCCGAGCTTATGGCTGCCATCGAGGCCAAGGGTGCCAAGTTTGCCGCCGTCGAACTCGAGGTGGGCATCGATACCTTCCGTCTGGTGGAGGAGGACGATCCCACGCAGCATGTGATGCACACCGAGCGCTACCACGTGTCGCAGGAGGTTGTCGACGCCGTGCATAAGGCGAAGGCCGAGGGCCATCGTGTGATTGCTGTCGGTACCACGGCGGTGCGCTCGCTCGAGAGCGCGTTTGACGCCGATGCTCCGGTGTCCGATCCGGCTGTGACGGCGCGCTATTTTGAGGGCCGCGAGGACGGGGCCGATACGCTCGGCCGCGGCGACATCGTGGTGCGCGAGAACGCCACGACGCAGCTCTACCTCATGCCCGGATCGACCTATCACGTGGTTGACGCGCTGATCACAAACTTCCACGTGCCGCGCTCCACGCTCATGATGCTCGTGAGCGCGCTTGCCACCCGCGACCAGATCATGGATGCCTACGCCGCCGCCATCGAGGAGCGCTACCGCTTCTTCAGCTTTGGCGACGCGATGCTCATTCAGTAGGTTACGGCGTTTTCCAAACGCCGTAACCGGCCGACGCTGCGCGGGCCGCATTTGGACAATCTGACGTTCAATCGTCGGGCATGACCAGAAGGTCAATGCCCTCCTCTTTCACGTCACCTTGCTCGCTTAGGGGCGTTTTCGCTGACTTCGCCAAAGCATCGGCAGGTACTCATTGGGGATGTACTCATTGGGGACGTACTTAAATGAGTGCCTGCAGAATGAGAGTGGATAATCTCCCGTTTTTGGCCTGCTTGGGGGCTCAAAGTGGGAGATTATCCACTCTCGTCATTGGACTAGTCTTTGGGGACGTTCTTGTTTGACTAGTCGTTTAAGAACGTCCCCAATGACTACTTGCTTGTGAATAGCCAGATTGCGATGAGTACGAGGACTGCAGCGATGATGCAGACGATGGCGCCGGTGAATTTGATGCGTGAGTCGCGGGTACGCTCGCGCACCGCGTCCTCGGTGGCCTCGAGCTGGGCGACTTCTCGCTCGGTCTCGGTGTGTTCGGCTTTGTCTCGGGCCAGGGACCCTGCAAGCGACTCGGTGATCTCTGGGTGGTCGTGCACCTCGGTCGCCTGTTCGATGATCGACTGCGCATGTGCGACATCTGCTTGGGCGTTGGCGATGGTCTGCTCCTGCTCGCGGCGTGCCTTGTCCTCCGCGGCGATCTTCTCGCGCAGTTCGCGCTGACGAGTCGCGGCGGCAGTCTTCGCCGTCTGCAACTCGTCGCGCGCGGCATCGGCTTCGGTCGTCACGGCTTGGTGCGCGCGTTTTGCGTCGGCGATAGGGGCTTGAGCCTGCTCGACGGCCTGCTCGGCTGCGGCAAGTGAATGCTCAAGGTCGGCGGTGATGCGCGGGACATCTTCTTCGGCTTTACGCAGGGCATCTGCCGTGTCGGAAATCTGCATCGAGAGCTCGCTGGTGCGCACCGTATAGTTGGCGGGATTTGCCGAGGGATTGCGTTGCAGCTCGGCATACTCATGACGCAGCGTCTCGAGTTGGGCGCGCGTGGCGTCGACGGTTTGTTGTGCGGCGGCAATGCCGGCGTCTCGCTCTGCCTTCACCTTGTCGCGGATGCGCTTGGAATCCTCAAGACGTCGAACGAGGCGGTTGCCGGTCTCGCGCGAGCTCGTCTCGCGGGCCTCCACGGCATCGAGCGCGGCCTTCAGACGGAGCTCGGTCGCGTCATCCTCTGTCTTCATTTGTTCGAGCTGACCCTTGAGCTCTGTCGCTTTGGCGGCGTGGGCATCACGGTCAATCTCGGCGGCCGCTGCAGTCTTTTGGGCCGTGGCAATCGCCTGGCGCTGGTCGGCGACGATCTGGTCGTAGCGGCCTGCGATATCCTGGCGCGTCTCGAGTTCCTCGGCCTGATTGGCAATGCGCTGCTCAAGTTCGGCCAAGTGGGCGCGGGCATCGGCAAGTGCCTTTTTCGCGGCGTTCATCTCGCGCATGGCCGAGGCGCCCTGGGCGATAAAGGTGCCCACGGCGTTCGCGGTGTTCGAGACAGCGGTCCCCAGATCGCGGTTCGCGGCAGGGGAGTGCGGGGCGGTCGGGCGAGCGGTGCCGGCAGCATCCGCATCGGCAGCCTGCGGCACGGCGATATTGCCGGTACCGCCCTCGATCACAGAAAAGCCTGCTGCGTGCGGGTCGACTGCATCGGCGCCAATCGTGGGGTGCTCGAGCTGCAGAAACGAGGGCATGGTGCTGCCCTGGTCGGCAACCGGAGTCTCGCCGGGTACGAAGGTCGAGGCTGCCTCGGCGGCCTCCTCTTCCTCGGCGTCAACGTCAGCGTCGGCCACGGCGTCTTTCATCGCTTTGACGGCATCCATCATGGAGTCCATGACGGCGTCGAGCTCTTCTTCTGAAGAAACCTCGATAGGGCCCGCAGCTTGCGGAGTGGCATCATGTACGGGGTCGTCGTCCTGAGCGGGCGCATCGTCATTTTGCTCGCCTGCATCTTCGGCGCCGGGGGTTTCCGCCGTAGCGCTTTCGTCCAAGATGGGGTCGTCGAGGTCAATATCATCGCAGGTCACAGCGTCGGCATCTGCAGCGACGTCTGCGGAATCATCAATATGCTGTTGAGTCTGGGGGTCCAGCTCGTCTGTCATAGGCATGTGCTCCTCATCGTTGTTCGTCACCCTATGATAAAGTCTCGCGCTGACATCCCGCGCGCCGCAGCAAAGTTTCAAAACGTGTTCGATGGCTCGCGTCGATAGCAAAAACTCGGCCACTTTATCCAGTTTGTACTTGACATTCCCTTCGCCGAAAGACGTTGCGCCGTTCGCCTGCCATGGGCTTTATTTTTCACTTGAACCCGCTAAAGTTGCATTTCAGCTTTTGGCGCGTGAAGTTGGATGCGCGCAGTCGACGGGCGGGCCCGTCGCGATTTGAAAGGACTTTATATGGGACTTTTCACTGGTAAGACCGTGATCGTTACCGGCGGCGGCAAGGCCACGCTTAAGGACGGCTCCGCTGGTTCCATCGGCTACGGCATCGATATCGCTTTTGCCAAGGAGGGCGCAAACCTCGTCATTACCGGCCGCAACGTTGCCAAGCTCGAGGCTGCCAAGGAATCCCTCGAGGCCGAGTACGGCGTCAAGGTTCTGCCTGTTCAGGCCGATGTTTCGGCTGGTCAGGACAACGAAGCTGTCGTCCAGAACGTCATCGACAAGGCCATTGAGGAGTTCGGCCGCATCGACGCCGTCGTCAACAATGCTCAGGCCAGCGCCTCGGGTGTGACCATCGCCGACCACACCATGGATCAGTTTAACCTGGCCATTTATTCCGGTCTGTATGCCACCTATCTGTACATGCAGAAGGCCTATCCGCACCTGAAGGAGACCAAGGGCTCCGTGGTCAACTTTGCCTCGGGCGCCGGCCTGTTTGGCAACTATGGCCAGTGCAGCTATGCTGCCGCCAAGGAGGGCATCCGCGGCCTGACCCGCGTCGCTGCCAACGAGTGGGGCAAGGACGGCATCAACGTCAATATCGTTTGCCCGCTTGCTTGGACCGCTGCGCTCGAGAACTTCCAGGATGCTTATCCCGAGGCGTTCAAGGCCAACGTCCACATGCCGCCGGCTGGCCACTACGGCGACGTCGAGAAGGAAATCGGCCGCGTTGTCGTTCAGCTCTGCGGTCCCGACTTTAAGTATATGAACGGCGAGACCGTCACCCTCGAGGGTGGCATGGGCCAGCGTCCTTAGGGGTTCCGCCGTTCTACCGAACGGCGGACCGGCCGACGCTGCGCGGGCCGCATTTGGACAATCTGCCGTTCAATTTCAAGGGCGCGACCAGAAGGTCAGCGCCCTTTCATTTCACGGCACCTTGTCTCAAATGTGACCCGCTCGCTGACGTTGACAAAACATCGGCGTTTCCGTGGTTGGTAAATAGCTCCACTCATTGGGGACGTACTTAAATGAGTGCCCACAAAATGAGCGTGGATAATCTCCCGTTTTTGGTCTGTGTTTTGGGCAAAAGTGGGAGATTATCCACGCTCATTCGGTAAGCGTCCAAAAATCCGCGCTCATTTGCCGTGTCCCTGCCGCGCCACCTCTTGCGCCAGTTTCTGTCGAGTCGGTGCTTCTTGCGGGTTGCCCGTATAATGGTTTGCGTATGAACCGCAACCAAGGAGTTCCAGTTTATGGACCAGAACCTTTTTAAATTCGACCTGATCGCCGAGGACCCGACGACGCACGCGCGTGCCGGCGTACTGCACACCCCGCACGGCGACATCGAGACGCCGATTTTTATGCCCGTGGGCACCAAGGCAAACGTCAAGGGCATTCCTACCGAGACTGTCAAGAAGCTCGGCGCCCAGATCGTGCTCGCCAATACCTATCATCTGTCCATGCGTCCCGGCGAGGACACCATCGCCGAGCTGGGCGGCCTGCACAAGTTCATGAACTGGCACGGCCCCATCCTCACCGACTCGGGCGGTTTCCAGGTCTTCAGCCACAACGATGCCGTCAAGCTCACCGATGAGGGCGTGCGCTTTATCGTCAACGATTACGACGGCCGCCACGTGTTTTGGACGCCCGAGGACAACATGGAAATCGCCATGAAACTCGGCTCCGATATCTGCATGCAGCTCGACCAGTGCCCGGGCTATCCCGCCACGCGCGCCTACGTTGAGCGCGCCGTTGAGCTGTCGAGCATGTGGGCCGAGCGCTGCTATAAGGCGCATACCCGCGATGACCAGGCGCTCTTTGGCATCGTTCAGGGCGGCATGCACCTGGATCTGCGCCTGCGTTCGCTGCGCCATCTGGAGGAGTGCGGCGACTTCCCGGGCTATGGTATCGGTGGCTACTCGGTGGGCGAGGATCACGAGACCATGTTCGAGACCCTGGCGCCGCTCGTGAGCGAGTACATGCCCAAGCATAAGCCGCGCTACCTGATGGGTGTCGGCAACCCCACCACGCTCGTGCGCGGCGTGGGCGTGGGCATCGACATGTTCGACTGTGTGCTGCCGACGCGCACCGGTCGCATGGGTACGGCGTTCTCCAGTGAAGGTCGCCTTAACTTCCGTAACGCGCGCTTTGCGCACGACGACGGCCCCATCGACCCCACCTGCACCTGCCCGGTGTGCACGGGCGGCTACAGCCGCGCGCTCATCCGTCACATGGTCACGCAGAAGGAGATGCTCGGCGGCATTCTGCTGTCGATGCACAACATCTACTACCTGCTCAACCTGATGCAGCGCGCCCGCCAGGCCATTATCGAGGGTCGTTACGGCGCGTTCGTGAGTGACTGGATGAACAGCCCAGCGGCGGTGGATTACTAAGAGCGACGGACACGCTTGCAGAGCGTGGGCAACGGCAATGGCCGAGCGCCAGCCGGTCGTCACATTCGCTGACACCGGTTGCGCGACCGCTGACCGATAGCTTGCAAGTGCTTGATGCATCGTGGGTACCATACCGAATAGTTGATGTTCGGGCGGGTGTTTGACGCATGGCGTCGACCCCGCCCGCTTTTCTTTTTCTCGATAGGAGTACCCATGATTAAGAATGAGAACGTCGAGGGCGAGCCTGCCTACGACGAGACGTACCGCCGCGGCCCCGTGGTCATGCGCGGCCCCATGATTCCTAAGGACAACACCTACGCCAACCTGCTGGCGCCCGAGGAGTCGACTGACTGGCTGCACGCCGACCCCTGGCGCGTGCTGCGAATTCAGGCAGAGTTTGTCGATGGCTTTGGCGCACTTGCCGAGCTTGGACCTGCGGTGACCATCTTCGGTAGCGCCCGCACGCCCAAGACCGATCCGCTCTACAAGGCGGCGCGTACCGTCGGGCGCAAAATCGCCCAGCGCGGCGTGGCGGTTATCACCGGCGGCGGTCCCGGCGTCATGGAGGCAGCCAACAGGGGAGCGGCGAGCGCCAACGGCAAGTCGGTCGGCCTGGGTATCGAGCTTCCGCATGAGCAGGGGCTCAACAAATACGTGAACCTCGGCATGGACTTCCGCTACTTCTTTGTGCGCAAAACCATGTTCGTTAAGTACAGCTCGGGCGCCATCGTATTTCCCGGCGGCTTTGGCACGCTCGACGAGATGTTCGAGGTTCTCACGCTGGTGCAGACGCACAAGGTCAAGCGCATGCCGCTCGTGCTGGTGGGCAGCGAGTACTGGCAGGGCCTGTTCGACTGGCTCAACGGTCCGGTGATGAGCGCCGGTATGATCAGTCCGCTCGATCCGGATCTGGTACACATTACCGACGACCTCAACGAGGCCGTTGACATTGCCCTGAGCGGGCTGATGTAGAGTAGCTAAAATGGGACGGGGCTAAAAAGACCGGTGCGTAACGTTACATGCCAGTCTTTTTAGCCCCGTCCCAAATGAACTGCTTCTAAGTTGCGGTGGAATAGGGATTGATTGACGGCTAATAAGCCAAAAACAGTCCCTATTTCACCGCAACTGATGTGGGCGTCCCTAGCGAGTTGGCTGGTAGCGGGGGCAGTAGCTGATGGCGATGGCGTCGACGCCTACATGGGTGGCGATGGTGCAGCCGATGGGGCCGGTGCCGGCGTCTACGTAGTCCTGGCCCGCGAGCGCCTGGTTGACGAGCTCCTGCTCCTCGGCGGCGCCGGTCGTGAGCACGCGCACGCTGGAGCCTGGATGTTCGGCCAAAAATGCGAGGCAGTCAGCCATGGTGTTGGCGACGATGCGCTTGGCGCCGCGGCCCTTTTTGACGGCCTTGATCTCGCCCGATTTCCACTCCGGCGAAACGGCCAGACGAATGTTGAGCATCTGCGTGAGCTGGCCGGCGAGCTTAGGCGCGCGGCCGTTCTTAACGAGGTTCTCGAGCGTGCGGGGAATTAGCAGCAGATGGGCGTCAGGCAGCGTCGCGCGGATCTGCGCCTCGGTCTCGTCCAGGCTGCGGCCGTCCTCACGCATGGCCAGCGCGTACTCCACCAGTAGGCCCTCGGCGCCCGAGCCGGTGCGCGAATCGATGCAGCGCACGTCGAGCTCGTGGGTCTCGGCCACCAGGCTGGCGTTGGCATAGCAGGCGGACCACTCGCTGCACAGCGAGATAAAGATCGCGCTATCGTGGCCGTCGGCGAGCACGCGGTCAAAGAGTGCCTTGAACTCGCCGGCGCTCGGCTGCGAGGTGTGCGGTAGCTGCTCGGAGCCTGCCATGCGGGCGACGTACTCCTCAGCGGTAATCTGCACCTGGTCGAGCAGGTCCTCGCCCTCGATAATCACATGCAGCGGAATCACGTAAATGCCAAGCTCTTGAGCACGGGCGGGGGAGATGTCCGACGTGGAGTCGGTTATGATGGCAAAAGACATAATTGCACCTTTCGTTGGGGCGCGACGGCGCCGCCTTCTGAGAGCAAAGTGCGACAAGTATAGTGGAGTTGCTCTACATTGCTAGGTTCAATTGTTGAATAGTCAACAGTTTGAAGTGTCGGTGTGGAAATCATCAACTGGGGAAGAGGGATACCGATGGAGGCGCTGGAGATAGGCAAGCGGCCGGTTGTGCTGTTCGATTTTGACGGTACGGTGGCCGATACGGGTCGGGCAGTGATGACCTCGACGCGCAAGACGCTGGCTGCGCGCGGGTTTTCGGAGACGCAGATGGGTGATCTGCGCCGCATGATCGGGCCGCCCCTGTGGAAGAGCTTTCACGACTTTTACGGCTTTTCCCGCGAGGAGTCGCTTGTGGTGGCCGACGAGTACCGCGCCTTTTTTGATGAGCTGGGACCGGAGGAGTACCCCGTGTTCGATGGGATTCCCGAGCTGCTGGATGAGTTGGCCGCCCGGGGCAAGCGTATGGCCGTGGCGACGTCACGCATGGAGGCCAAATGCATCGACATGGTGCATGAGCTTGGTCTTTCTCAGTTCGAAGCCGTGGTTGGCATGAATCCTCCGCAGGGGCGCGAGACCAAGGCCGATTCGGTTCGCGATGCCCTGGCGGCGCTCGGCGCGACGGCGGACGATGCCGTGATGATCGGCGATCGCTTTAACGACGTCGAGGGCGCGCACGCGATGGGCGTGCCGTGCATCGGCATCTATTCGGGCGCGGCGGCGCCGGGTGAGCATGAGGCGGCGGGTGCCGATGCAGTGGTGCACTCGGTGGCCGAGCTTGCTAAACTTTTCTCTATCTAGGAACTAAATGTGAGGGGCGGGTACGCTTGCCGCTCATTGGTAAGGAGGTCGTCCATGAATCAGGTGGAGCAGAGCGTCGCCGAGTATGTCGACGAGGTCTGGGAAGATGTCGTCGCCGATATCGAGCAGCTGGTGAGCTATCCGTCCGTGGCAGTTTCTGCCGATGCAGAGCCCGGCGCGCCGTTTGGCCGCCCGGTCCGTGACGCGCTCGACTGTGCGCTCGGCATCGCGCAGAAGCTCGGCTATCAGACGAGCGACGACGAGGGCTATGTGGGCATTGCCGATATTCCTGGCCGCGGCGACAAGCAGCTCGCGACCATCTGCCACGTGGACGTGGTGCCCGCCGGCCCGGGCTGGAACACCGACCCGTTTGCGATGGAGCGTCGCGAGGGCTGGCTGCTCGGCCGCGGCGTTATCGACGACAAGGGTCCGGCGGTGCTGTCGCTCTACGCCGGCGCCTATCTGCTCAAGCACGGCATTACCCCGCGCTATACTTTCCGCGCGCTGCTGGGCTGCGATGAGGAAGTGGGCATGTCCGACGTTCACCATTATCTGGAGAACCACGCAGACCCCGACTTTTTGTTTACGCCCGATGCCGAGTTTCCGGTCTGCAATGCCGAGAAGGGCCAGTTTGGGGCGACGTTCGTGAGTCCCAAGATCGACGGCGGGCGCATCGTGTCGTGGAGCGGCTCCGAGGCGAGCAATGCCATTCCGTCGCAGTCCATCTGCGAGCTCGCGATTGCCGCCGATGAGCTGCCGGCGCCCGTTGAGAACGCCGACCGCCTGGAGATCACGGCGCTTGATAACGGGCATGCGCAGATTTTCGCCCACGGTATTGGCGGCCACGCTTCGATGCCTGAGGGCACCATCAACGCCGTCGGCCTGATCGTGTCGTATCTGCGCGAGGCCGAAGACGCGTTTGGTGCACGCGACGAGCGCCTGCTGACGCCTGCCGAGCACGAGTTCGTCAAGTTCCTGGCCTTTGTGCATGCGGATGCCTATGGCCGCGGCCTGGGTATCGATGCGACGAGTCCGGCGTTTGGCCCGCTTACCTGCAACGCTGGCGTCATTCGCGTGGCGGATGGCCATATTGAGCAGGTCATCGACGTGCGCTTCCCCGACAGCACGAGCGTCGATACCATTTGCGAGCAGCTCGAGCCGCTCGTCGGCCGCTTTGGCGTGACGTGCCGTGTGGGTCGTGCGAAGGTGCCGTTCTCGGTCTCTGCCGACGATCCGGCCGTGAAGGCGCTTATTGATACCTATAACGAGTTTACGGGCAAGCATGCTGAGCCCTTTGCCATGGGCGGCGGCACGTACGCGCGCAACTTTGCCCGCGCCGTCTCGTTTGGCCCCGAGGAGACCGGTCTGGAGCTGCCCGAGTGGGGCGGCCAGATGCACGGTCCCAACGAGTGCGCCAACGAGGAACAGCTCAAGCAGGCGCTCAAGATCTACATCGTGGCGATCTTACGTTTGAACGAGCTTGAGCTTTAAGGCTGCGGCGTTTTAACAACTTAGCACCCCTTTCGTCCGGGCTTTTTAAGTTGCGGTGGAATAGTTCCTAGAATGGGCCATTTGATGGCCAAGCAGGAACTATTTCACCGCAACTTTGTTTTTATTGGTGTAAAAGGCGGGTCATGCTTGGTGGCGGGTTTGTTATCCGTTTGTAAAGGCTGGGCAGAGCTTGCGGTAAGGGTCTATCAAATGTCCGTAAGAAACCGCAGATAAGGCGGTCGTCGCCCGATCGAGACCGTATCTTTCCAAACAGCAAAGCGGGCAGGGTGCCCGCGAGTCGCATGTATGAAAGGAAGATCATGCTCGATCAGGCTTATTCTCGTCGTCAGTTCCTCGGCCTTGCTGGTGGTCTTGCCAGCATCGTCGGTCTCGGTCTCGTTGGTTGCGGCGGCTCCAACGCCGCCAACACCGCTGCTGAGGGCAGCGCCGCTGCTGCCGAGTCCGTCTCGGGCGAGGTGACCTACGACGGCGCTTCCTCGTTCCAGGCTCTCGTCGAGGCTGCTGCCGAGAAGTTCATGGATGCCAACCCGGACGTCTCCGTCTCTGGCTCGGGTAACGGTTCGGGCAAGGGCCTGACCGCTGTCGCCGCCGGCACCGTCACTATCGGTAACTCCGACGTCTTCGCCGAGACCAAGCTCGAGACCGACCAGGTCAAGAACCTCGTCGACCACGAGGTCGCCGTCGTGGGCATGGGCCCCGTCGTCTCCAAGAACGTCAAGGTCGACGACCTGTCCCTCGAGCAGCTCAAGGGTATCTTCTCCGGCCAGATCACCAACTGGAAGGAGGTCGGCGGCGACGACGCCAAGATCGTCGTTCTCAACCGCAAGGCCGGCTCCGGCACCCGCGCCACCTTCGAGGCCGCCGTCTTTGGCGACGAGGCCGTCGACTTTAAGGGCGACGCCGAGCTCGACAAGTCCGGCGATGTCCAGACTCAGATGGGCAGCACCGACAACGCCATCTCCTACCTCGACTTCTCGCACTTCGATGACTCCAAGTTCAACGCCATCATGGTCGAGGGCGTCGAGCCCAAGAGCACAAACGTCACCGACGACTCCTTCAAGATCTGGGCGACCGAGCACATGTACTGTGCTAAGGACGCCGACGAGGCCACCAAGGCCTTCCTGGAGTTCATGCTTTCCGACGACGTCCAGGGCAAGCTCGTCGAGGAGCAGGGCTTTATTCCCGTTTCTGCCATGAAGGTCGTCAAGGACGCCAGTGGCAAGGTCTCCGCTAAATAAGTAATCGCCCCCGGAAAGGTTTGCAATGGCAAAACAGCTGCCAAAGCGCGAGCTTGAGAACGTGGGCCTGGGCGTCACGGGTGCGTGCGTAGCGCTCGTGACGCTTGTCGTTGCCGCGCTCATCTTTATGGTCGCCCAAAAGGGGCTCTCGGCTTTTTTCAAGGACGGCGTCTCGATCGTCGAGTTTTTTACCGGTACCAAGTGGGACCTGGCCAACACGGCCGAAAACGGCCTGCCCTACACTGGCGCCCTGCCCCTGATCGTCACCTCGTTTGCGGTCATGGTGCTCTCCACGCTCATCGCACTGCCCATCGCCATCGGCTCTGCCATCTTTGCGGTCGAGATTCAGCCTAAGTTTGGCTCCAAGGTTTTTCAGCCGCTCATTGAGCTTTTGACCGGTATTCCCTCGGTCGTCTTTGGCCTGATCGGCTTTCACGTGGTCGTCGGCCTTATGAAGAGCGTTTTCCATGTGAGCACGGGTCTGGGTATCTTGCCCGGCGCTATCGTGCTGGCAGTCATGATTCTGCCGACGATGACCACGCTTTCGGTCGATGGCCTGCGCGCTGTGCCCGACAGCTACCGTCAGGGCTCGCTCGCACTGGGCTACACCCGCTGGCAGACCATCTGGCACGTGGTGCTCAAGTCCGCCATGCCGTCGCTCATGACCGCGGTCATCCTTGGCATGACCCGCGCCTTTGGCGAAACGCTCGCCGTGCGCATGGTTATCGGCGGCATCGAGGCCATGCCGACGTCGCTGCTGTCGCCCGCCTCGACCATCACCACCACGCTCACCACATCTATGGCTGTCTATGCCGAGGGCTCGGCCCAGGACGACGTCCTGTGGGCGCTCGGTCTTCTGCTGATGGGCATGAGCCTCATCTTCATCCTGATCATCCATCTCATTGGCCGCAAGGGGGCGAAGGCTCGTGGCTAGCACGCGCATCCATATCGACGAGGCGAGACTCGGGCGTGTCCAAAGGCAGGACCGCATCGCCACGGGCGTGCTGACGGCGATCGTCGCCATCGTCATGCTCATCGTCGTCTCCATGGTGGCCTACATCCTGTTCGAGGGCATCTCGACGCTGTTCCAGCCGGGCTTCCTCACGCAGCCTGCGCGCGCCAACGGAACCCAGGGCGGCGTGCTCTACCAGCTGTTCGACTCGTTTTACCTGCTGCTGATCACCCTGATCATCTCGGTGCCCATCAGCCTGGGCGGCGCGGTCTTTTTGGTTGAGTACGCGCCCGATGGGCCTATCCGCGACATCGCCTCCACCGCTATCGAGACCTTGTCCTCGTTGCCTTCCATCGTCGTCGGCATGTTCGGCTTTCTGGTGTTCTCGGTGCAGCTGGGCTGGAAGTACTCCATCATCTCCGGCGCCGTCGCGCTCACCATGTTCAACATCCCCATCCTGGTGCGCGTGATTCAGCAGGCGCTCGAGGACGTGCCGCAGGCCCAGCGCGATGCGTGCCTGGCCATGGGACTCACCCGCTGGGAGGCCACGCTGCACATTCTGATTCCCGAGGCCATGCCCGCCATCGTGACCGGCATCGTGCTTTCGGCCGGCCGTGTCTTTGGCGAGGCCGCGGCGCTGCTCTTTACCTCGGGCATGAGCTCGCCGGTGCGTCTGAACTTCTTGAGCTTTAACCTGTCGAGTCCCACCTGCGCCTGGAACGTGTTCCGCCCCGGTGAGTCGCTCGCCGTGCACATCTACAAGATTTACGGTGAGGGCAGCCCCGAGGCCCAGCAGATCGTTTGGGGCACCGCGGCGCTGCTGATGATTTGCGTGCTGCTGTTTAACGTAGTCGCCCGTATCGTGGGCAAGCAACTGGCAAGGAGGATGACGGCCGAATGAGCGAGATAAATGCGACGCCCGCAACCGATGCGGCCACGTCCGAGACCCAGGACTTTCTGTCGAGTGTGGGGGAGAGCGAGAAGCACGTGCGCGTGAGCGGCAAGGCCGTGAGCGACGAGGTCGTGCTCTCCACCAAGGACGTCAACGTGTACTATGGCGACCACCATGCGCTGCACGACACGTCGCTCGACTTCCACAAGGGTGAGATCACGGCGCTCATCGGGCCTTCGGGCTGCGGCAAGTCGACCTTCTTGCGCAGCCTCAACCTGATGAATCGCGAGATTCGCGGCTGCCGCGTGGAGGGCGAGATCAGCTACCGCGGACGCAACGTGAACACCAAGACCGAGAATACCTACGAGCTGCGCCGGTCCATTGGCATGGTGTTTCAGCAGCCCAACCCCTTCCGCAAGTCCATTCGAGACAACATCACGTTTGCGCCCAAGCGCCACGGCATCACCGACCGCGACGAGCTCGATCGCATGGTCGAGGAAAGCCTGCGCGGTGCGGCCCTGTGGGACGAGGTCAAGGACAAGCTCGACAAGAGCGCCTACGCGCTTTCGGGCGGTCAGCAGCAGCGTTTGTGCATCGCGCGCACGCTGGCACTCAACCCCGACGTAATCCTGTTTGACGAGCCCTGCTCGGCGCTCGACCCCATCTCGACGCTGGCGATCGAGGACCTCATGTCGTCGATCGTGGCCGACCGCGCCATCGTCATCGTGACGCACAACATGGAGCAGGCGTCGCGCGTTTCCAACCGCACGGCGTTTTTCTACATGGGCGATATGGTCGAGTACGACGAGACCGACGAGATTTTCCAACGGCCCAAGGATAAGCGGCTGAATGATTACCTCACCGGCATGTTCTCCTAGTCCGGGACATGCTTGAGGCCCGCGGCGGCCACGGTTGCCGCGGGGCTGATTGGAGAGGCGGGTCATCTCTTGCGGGAGATGGCCCGCCTTTTTGCGTCGCGTGCTGGTGCGCTTGCCCAAAACCACCACAAAGGTGCCTGTCCCCTTTGTGGTGGTTTTCGCTATCATGGACAACGTTGAATCTCTACGAAGGAGCAGGGCATATGGCGATTCTTTTGGGATGCGATTCCATCAGCCTAGAGTTTCCCACCAAGCATATTTTCGATAGCGTGACGCTCGGCGTGGGCGAGGGCGACCGCATTGGTATTGTCGGTAAAAACGGCGACGGCAAGTCGACGCTGCTGAGCGTGCTCGCCGGCACGCTGGAGCCCGATGACGGACGCGTGACGCACCGCCGCGGCACCACGATCGGTCTACTCGGTCAAAAGGATCAGCTTGTCGACACCGATACCGTGCATCATGCCGTTGTGGGCGACACGCCCGAGTATGAGTGGGCGTCGAGTCCGCGTACGCGCCAGATTCTGGCCGGTCTTATTAGCGATGTGCCCTGGGAGGGCATGGTGGGCGAGCTCTCGGGCGGTCAGCGCCGTCGCGTGGACCTTGCGCGCCTGCTGATCGGCGACTACGATGTGCTCATGCTCGACGAGCCCACCAACCACCTGGACATGCGCACCATCAACTGGCTTGCGCGTCACTTAAAGGCCCGCTGGCAGCGCGGCCAGGGCGCCATGCTCGTGGTCACGCACGACCGCTGGTTCTTGGACGAGGTCTGCACCAGCATGTGGGAGGTCCACGACGGCCAGGTCGATCCCTTCGAGGGCGGCTACTCGGCATATATCCTGCAGTGCGTGGAGCGCGACCGCATGGCCGCCGTTACCGAGGAGCGCCGTCGCAACATGGCGCGCAAGGAGCTCGCGTGGCTGAGCCGCGGCGCCCAGGCGCGTTCCACCAAGCCCAAGTTTCGCGTTGAGGCTGCTCGCGAGCTGATCGCCGACGTACCGCCCGTGCGTGACGAGCTGGAGCTCAAGCGCCTTGCCGTGAGCCGCCTAGGCAAGCAGGTCATCGACGTGGTCGATGTGGACGCCGGCTATGCGGATACCGATGGCGCGCCCAAGCAGGTGCTCACCGACGTGACCTGGCTCATCGGTGCGGGCGACCGCTATGGTCTTTTGGGCGAGAACGGCGCCGGCAAGTCCACGTTGCTCGACGTGATTCAGGGCAAGATCGCGCCCCTGCGCGGTCGCGTAAAGATCGGCCAGACGGTGCGCTTTGGCGTGCTGTCGCAGCAGCTCGAGGAGCTCGAGCCCTACATGGGCGACACGATTCGCGAGGTGCTCAGCCACTATAAGAAGTACTACGTCATCGACGGCAAGGAGACTTCGCCCGAGAAGCTCTGCGAGCGTCTGGGCTTTACGACGCAGCAGCTCTGGAGTCGTATCGGCGATCTTTCGGGCGGCCAGCGCCGTCGCCTGTCGCTGCTGCTGACGATCCTGGACGAGCCCAACGTGCTTATCCTGGACGAGCCGGGCAACGACCTCGATACCGACATGCTGGCGATTGTCGAGGACCTGCTCGACGGCTGGCCGGGCACGCTGATCCTGGTGACGCACGACCGCTTCTTGATGGAGCGCGTGACCGACCAACAGTGGGCGCTGCTCGACGGCCACCTGACGCATATGCCCGGCGGCGTCGACCAGTACCTGCGCCTGTGCAACGCCACTGCCGAGGGCGAACCCGTGGGCGCACCGAGTGCCAAGACCGGCACGTTCGACACCGGCGCCGCGGCAGCTGCGGCCGAAAAGCCCAAGTCGAGCGGTCAGCCCAACGGCCTTTCCAATGCCGAGCGCCAGAAGCTTCGCCGCGAGGTGAGCTCACTCGAGCGCAAAATGGAGACGCAGCGCGCCCGCGTGGAGGAGGCCGAGGCCGCGATGGCTCAGGTCGACCCCACCAACTACACGGCGCTGGGCGAGCAGCAGGCAAAGATCGACGAGGCCCACGCCGCCATGGACGAGCTGGAGATGGCGTGGCTCGAGGCGAGCGAGAAGCTCGAGGGCGAGGAGTAGGCGAGGATGATCAAGGCCGCGTTTTTCGATATCGACGGCACGCTGCTGAGCTTTAAGACCCACCGGATTCCGGCGTCGGCACAGCAGGTGCTCGACAGCTTTCACGAGCAGGGGATCGCGTGTGTGATTGCTACGGGTCGCCCGACCTACCAGATGCCCGATTGGCTGTTCAACTTGGGTTGGGATGCGTACATTACGCTTTCGGGTCAGCGCTGTTTTGATGCCAAGGGCGTTTACCGTAGCTGCCCGATTGACCCGGACGACGTTGCGGTGATTGTGGACCAGGTGGCGCAGGGGCGCTATGACTCGCTGTGTATGCAGGGCGAGAACTCGTTTGTGAACCGCCTGTCCGAGCGCGTGGTGACGGCAGGCAGCAACGCGGGAATCGTCTACCACGAGGAGCCGTTTGAACACGCCTTCGATGCGCCGGTTTACCAGTTCTGCGCCTTTGTGGACCCTGCCGACGAGCATATCGTGACCGACACCGTGTCGCATTCGCTCACCACGCGCTGGTGCGATCTGTTCTGCGACATTATTCCGGCCAACGGCGGAAAGGACCTGGGCGTGGCGGCGACGCTGGAGCGGCTGGGCATCGACGCGAGCGAGGCGATCGCCTTTGGCGACGGTGAGAACGACCTGTCAATGTTTTCTGCCGTGGGCACAAGCGTGGCCATGGGTAATGCGCAGGACACGGTGAAAGCTGCAGCGACCTATGTGACGACAGCCGTGGACGACGATGGCATCTACAACGCCGCGAAGCACTTTGGCCTCGTGTAGCTACGACCCGGCACTTGGGGACGTTCCTTATCTGCCGGCAGCTAGGGACACTCCTTGCGCGCTGCGTGCCGTGTCGCCTTGCTTGCCCCGCGTGTTTTGTGAAACGCGGCTAACTTTTTGGTCAATGAAGTAAGACATGGGCAACTTTTGCGGTAAAGTAAGCCGTGGAAAGTATCCAAAGGCTAACTAGAAGCCATCGCGAAAGGCGGCCCATGGCCCTACGTGAATCCGGAGAAGACTATCTCGAATCGATCTACGTTCTGTCGCAGCGCCAAGGCACGGTGCGCTCAATCGACGTCGCCGAATACTTGGGCGTAACCAAAGCAAGCGTCTCTAAAGCCATGGCAGCCTTGGAGAGCACCGGCTACGTGGAGATGGGCAAACGCGACGTGCATCTGACGGAACGCGGTCTTGAGGTTGCCCGTCAAATGTGGGAGCGCCACTGCTTTTTCGTGGGGCTGCTGGAGGATGCGGGTGTTTCGGCTGAGGTCGCGTCGCAAGAGGGCTGCCACATGGAGCATTGCCTGAGCGAGGAGAGCTTTGAGAAGCTGAGGGCGATGTTGGGACGGGGCGAGGCGACGGATTCAACCTCGGAATCCTAGCAGGTCCTCAGTAGCGCGGAGTTCGCGCAAAGCGCGAACCAGCGAAAAGGGGAGAGGGGTTCGGAGAATAACGAGTCCGACGCAGTCCAAAGTGCAGCTATCGGTGCGCGACGCCACCACAGCTGGGCTATCTCTGCGTTCCCAAAGAGGCTCGCCTCCCGCGCCGGAACGGCGCGGGACAGCGATCGGGACCAGTAGCCCCACCAACTAAGTCCAACTCAGACAAGGAACCCCGCCAGCAAGCGATGCCCAAGAACCGCCGGCTGTGTCGCCGCAGGCCGGGGCCGGGCTTGGT
>NZ_JBGORS010000004.1:0-155653 GCF_041537385.1 Collinsella aerofaciens | reverse complement strand
GGTACCGACCTTCTCGAGCACGTAGTCCTCGATGCCCTTGGGATAGCAAAAATCCTCTTCGGTAAATTCGCCATCGTCGCCCTCGATACGCAGGCGGAAGGTAACGTTGGCGTTGACCACGGCCTGGCGGCGCATGGTCTCGCGATACCAATCGTGGGGAATACTAATCGAGGTAAAGACCTCAAGATCGGGGCGCCACTTGATGGTGGTGCCGGTGCGGTCCTCATCGCTGGGCTCAATCTCGAGTGCCTTCTTTTTGGCGCCGACGACCTTGCCCTTCTTAAAGTGCAGAGAGTACTTGTTACCGTCGCGCCAAACCGTGACGTCCATGTATTCGGAGGCGTACTGGGTCGCGCACGAGCCCAGGCCGTTGGTGCCGAGCGAGAAGTCGTAGTCGCCGCCCTGGTTGTTGTTGTACTTGCCGCCGGCGTAAAGCTCGCAAAAGACGAGTTCCCAGTTAAAGCGCTTCTCGGAGGGGTTCCAGTCGAGCGGGCAGCCGCGGCCGTTGTCCTCTACCTGGATGGAGCCATCGCGAAAGGCGGTAAGGGTGATGAGCTTGCCGTAGCCCTGGCGCGCCTCGTCAACGGCGTTGGACAGGATCTCGAAGGCAGCATGCGCGCAGCCATCGAGTCCGTCCGAGCCAAAGATGACGGCGGGGCGTAGGCGTACGCGTTCCTCGTCCTTGAGCTGGCGGATACTGTCGTTACCATAGTTTGCGGTGTTTTTTGCCATACTCGCTCTCTCGGTGCTCCTTTTGCTGCGTTTAAGTCATATAGATAGTCAAGGTAGCATAGCCCAGGCCGTGGGCGATTCCATCTAACACGAAATCCATCGAACAATCGTTCGGAGTTCGATGGAGATTCGTTTACTCGGACAAAACCGAGTCGGTTCTGTCCGAGTAAGTTTGAAGGCGGCTGGAGGCGCCCTACCTTGCTTGCGGATGGATCGAATCGAACATTGGGACAAGCGTCTCGTTTTATGGGCCACGGGCGTGCGTGTGCGAGTCCCTTTGGCCCATAAGGAACGCTGGCGGGTCGTTATTTGGGCCGTGGGTCACTTCGCCCGCGCCGTGTTTCGTCATACGCTCATAGTGGAAGCCGATGCCACGGAGTCGACTCGCGACTCGGGCAACGGATGAGCTACAAGCCGAAAGGAGCGGTGAGGATGATGAAGCCCATGACGAAGAAGCTGCTGTTAGGAATTCCCACTGTGACGCTTTCGGCCGTGCTGGCGTGTACGGTGGCAGGCTGCGGCGGTAATGCGCCGAGTGGCTCGGGCGGGAGCGCACCTGTGCAGGAGAAGTCCAAGAAGGCCAAGGCCTATGAGTCGCAGACGGTCGAGGTGGCAGGCATTACCTATGAGTCGGTGGCTCACGGTACGTTCTATCGCGGTGATGCCAAGAAGCAGGACGGCTTTTACCTGCACATCAAGATTACCAACAACAACACAAAGAACAGGACGTTCAGTTCCTTTAACGTGCATGCTGCCCAGGGCGATCTTGAGGCAGGCGACCCGTTGTTTACTTCCGGCAAGTCGGCCGTGCTCGACTACGTTGCAAGTGAGGCTCCCGATGAGCTTCACGAGGGCATCGATCTTTCCGAGAGGCCAGATATCGGCCCGGGCGAGACCGTTGAGTACGTGTATTTCTGGGCGCCCAAGACGGCGTACTACGGGCCCATCACTGTCGAGTTCGTAGACGCTTACGCCCCCGCCAAGAATCATGAGGCCATGCACTTTGACACCACGGGATGCGAGACCAAGGAGTTCAAGGCGGCCGGCGGCGTGGCCGATTCTGGCGAGAAGGCAGATTTAATGGGCATCGACTGCGCATCGTACAGCATCGAGGCCGCCGATGGGTACACGCTGGATTCGTCCGACGAAGAGCGCGAAAAGGCAAACTTCTTCCACGACGAGACTGGAGGACGCCTGAACATCAGCATCTTCCCGCGCTCGCCGGAGGAAGAGGTTGCAAGCCTAGAGCAGGTCTACGAAGGCAAGGAGACAACAACCGACCAGGTCGAGTACAACGGTATAACGTGGCTGCGCTTTACCGGTCCCGACAACGGTCATACGCTGTTTGCGACGGCTCCCGCAACGGGTGAAACCGTCCGCGTGTCGATCGGCTGGAAGATCGACTGGGATGCCGCCGTGCCCATGATGGAGGCACTGAAGCTCAAATAACGCCGCGATTCTTACGTCAGGCGACTCAGGGCTGGCTCCGAGTTATCGGGGCCAGCCCTTTTTGACGCTCGATGAGCAGGGCCAGTGCCTCGCGCGGTTTCGGGTACAGTGGGGCACCGTGCGCGCAATGACGAACATGATTTCCATAATGACATGTAACTTGGAGCTAGCGAGGCCTATCCGAATTGACCTCATTGGCGGTGTCTTTTTTGAGCGCCGTGCGGCGGGCGCTGTAGGCGATGAGGCCCGCGCCTGCCGCGGCGAGTGCTGCAGCGGCTGCCGTAAGGGGAGCGTTGACATCGCCCGTGCCCGCAAGCGCGCCCGCTTTTCCGGAGCGTTTGTTATTGCCGTGGTCCTTGCTGCTGCCGGAGCTGCTTCCGCCGGAGCCGCCGCCCTCGTCAGTACCGCTGCCACTCGAGCCACCATCGCCGTCTGCTGTCATCGGGGCGTCGTGAAGTCCTGCCGTATCCGCGCTGTCGCATACGCCGACCTGCACTTCTGAGCGTTCGCATACCGCGTCGGGCATATGAAGCTCGTGCAGTACGGCACCCAGCGTCGAGTTTGCGCCGGGTCGGATTTCCTCGAGCGTCACGGGATCGAGCGCCACCAGATTACGTGCCTTCGCATACAGCGTTACGCGTTTGCCCACTTCGTCGCTCCAACTCTCGGGGATGGCGAAGCTCATGCGGAACTGTGCCGTGCAACCCGGTGCCAGCACGGCGTTGCCGTTGTCGGCTACCAGCGGGTGCGTTGCAAAACGCGCGCCCAGCGTCTCGAGCGCGTACTTTACGTGTGCCATGTCGTTGGCCGAAGTATCTTCGGCAAGTTCTGGATCGTAGATCGAAGCCATGCGTGCGTTCGCTCCGAATCCGATGGATGCGCTGGAGAACGGCTGGCTGGAGCCCTCTCGGTACAGATCGATCGTGCCGGCGGTCAGCAAAGTGTTGCCGTCGTTTCGCACCGTGACCATGAAGGATTCGCCTGCTGCTCCGGGCACCACCGCGCCTGAGGTAGCGACCGCGCCCGTCGGAGTGGCACACGCCACCAGAGGCACTTCGATGCCGTGCAGCTCTGCCTCGCTCTTCTCCGCGCTCACAATGTGCGTGGCGAGCGCGGAGAGCATGCCTCCCGACGTCAAAAATGTCGTTATCTGATCGACGGGATGGTCCAGCTCGCACATCACGAACGGCTCCGTGAACAGATCGCCTGCCAAGGTGCTGGCGAAGATACGGAAGTGCTTGCCCATCACTGCTACCGGGTTGCCTTCTTCGTCGTAGGTTTGCCCCACCTTGCCATCGGTGTTCTCTACATAGAGCGCGCACCTGCCGTTGTTGCTTACGCTAAACGATGCCGGGCCACAGCCTGCGGCACCCACGGGCTGCGTTGCAAATGCCGATGCGCCTCGCGTCCAAGTAATATGCTGCAGTTGCTCGTTGACGGTGGCCAAAAAGCCCGAATGTTGTGGCCACGGCACCGCATGGGGCACCGTGGCGTCTGGTGGCATAACGCCCCAGCCCGCAATGGACTGGCCGATCACGGCGTACGATGCGCAGCCGCAACCGTCTGCGGTCTCGTACGCAACGGGCACCACCATTTTGCCGTTGATATTCTCGGGCTCGCTCAGCTCGATACTCGACGGTGCCTGCGGAAAGCGAAGAACTTGGCGGAACGTCAGGCTGTCGTCCGAAACGTCCGACCACAGCGTGAAGCACTCCAGCGCAACCTCAGCCTCGCTGCCGAGCGCCTTTTCTGCGGTGGTTCCGCGACGGTGGAGGTAGGCACCCGACAGGCGTCCGTCGACCAGCGTCTTGCCCACCGTGATACGCGGGCACTGCAGGCAATGGTAGCCATCCTCTTGCAGGCGGCCGCGCGAGATGCTGCGCCATGACGTATGCGACACCACGCGAACTCCGTCGTTGCTTATGCGCAGGCGCACAACGGACAGTATGCCGGATGTGCTCGCCGTATCGAAATGGGTGTTGTCGCCGGCGGGGCGCTCGCCCGAGACCAGCAGCACGTAGGCGTCCTGGTTTCCTCTTCCGTCCGTATATTCCGCCACGTCGAAGTCGTAATCGAATATGCCGTTGCGCTCCACGTCGCCCTCGCCAAACCCAAGGGGGAAGTCCACGGGCGTGGGAGCGGACCACGTGCCGTTTGCCTTTGTGTGCACCACCAGGCGCGAGCGGCCATTGTCGCCGTAGCGCACCGAGGCGATACGGAATAGGCATTCTACGCCGGCAATCATTGCCAGCTTCATGTGAGCTTCGCTGAGCACGCCAGCAAACAGCACGTTGTCGCTCGAGGGTTTTATGCCGCCACGCTCGTCCTCCGACACGCCGGCAGAATTGGCGTTCGGGTCCGCAACGGCGTTCGTCGCCTGCCCGATATAGGCGTACTTATACATCGGCGCGGCGTTGTCGTCGTCCTCTATCAGTGCATGGACGAAATGCTCGATCTGTCCCGTGTCGTCGCTTTCTGCATCCGCCTCGAGCTCAATGCGCGTGACCGCCCGGTCCCAATCGCGTACGGTAGGCGCGACGTTTGCGGCAGTGGCCTTAACCTCGGCGCGTGCGAGCAGCTCGGCGTTGGTGACGATGGTGGCCGATGCGATAAATTGCGGCACACCACCTGCCTCGGCGTTGCCGGGCGTGCCGAAGCAGGCATCCAACGTATAAGGCGTATTTCCACCCAATGCCAGCTCAGAGCGCTGGAGCACATACTGGTCGCCATTGTTCACCGACATATTCCACGAATCGATGAGTGTGGGCCACGACCCCGACCAAGCCTTGGTGGTCCACTTGAACATTACGAACTGGAGTATCACATCGACATCGACGTCTGCACCTACGCGCAGTCGCGGAAGCTGGTGTCCATCTGCCTTCTCGTACCCAATGAACAGCGTGAGGGATGCGGCGCCGCGCACGGCAGACGAGGCGACGCCTGCAACGCCGGCGCCAAAGGTGACGGCAAGCCCGATCTGGATGGTGAACGAGCCCGACGTGTTTGAATAGTCGAGCGAAATGTTTTTAAAAAACGCCGCGCCGCTGCCGTGCGTGTGGGCACCCACAGCGAGCGCCAGCTTCGCCAGCACCCAGGGATTGACGTTTAGGAAAAACGGCACCGGTCCTAGGGTAAACTGCTCGGTCCAATTGAGGTCGGTTCTTACCTGGAAGAGGGCCTTAATATTGCCGTATGCGGGGTCGTTGTTGTTACCCCAGGTTTTGCCCACCCAATCGTAGGCAAGCGAGCCGTACAGCTGTGTGGCGATATCCATCGTGAACAGCGGCGTGCAATGGTGGCGAAGGAGCTTGGTGTTTCTTGGATCGGTGCCCGAACCGGCACTCATACTCTTGTACTGATTCCACTTCCCCTCCATCTCGTCGAGGTAGCGGTTTGCCTGCTTGGCGCCCGACTCGCGCGGCGATTTCTTCCAGTATTCCGGATCAGGGTTGCCCGAATCGTTCATATAGCTGGCTGGTTTGTATCCTCCGCCAAACAGTACGTATCCAGCAAACGAGAAATCGAAGAGGATCGGAAATGTGGGCATCCAGCACGTGAACTTATTGCCACCGATGCCGGGAAACGCCGCGGGGAAATCAAACGGAGTGATCTCTTGGTCCATGGTAGTGGGGACGATAGTGGTCGATCCGGATTCTGCCTTTGCGGCCGGCGCAGTGACAACGGCCATGGGGGAGGAGAGCGTATAGGTCTTGCCCTGGTAGTCGAGGACAAAGCGCAACTTGCATCCTTCTTCCAGAAGGCTCGACGCTGCATCGAGGAACTTGTCTTCGAGCGTGAACGTCGCCAGATTATCCGCGCCCGATGCGCTGGCCTTGACTTGGCCAATCTGCGCGACGGTTTCGGATGAGCTGCCCGCAGCGGGCATCACTTTATTGATATGCAATGTTGCCTGCCCGCCCTGCGGCAGATGAGCCTGCACGGTAAAAGCGTGCGTGTCGGGCTGGTCGTTTGCTGCTTCGTCCGCTGGCATTGCCATAAACGTGGCGTCGGCGTACTGGATGTCCCATTCGTCGAATGTGAGCTGGCGGAAGTACGGCTCGCCGTCGGAAAGCGGACGTGTGGGTGCGGTAATGGCGGTGCCGCCCTGGATGCGCGCAAGGGGAATCTCGACATCGCGGTAGCCTTTCATGCTGATGGAGATACCGCCGTTAAAGTCGTACGCGTCGAGAAGCGTTGCCTCGTCCACGTAGCCTTCCGAAAGCGGCGCGACCTCAAAGATGGCCGTGCCTTCGTCATCGGTCGTGGCGGTGAGCTGCTTGCCTGCGGCGTAGCGCGACGTGAGCGTGACCTGCGCTCCCTTGATGGGCGTATTCTTGTTGGCGACGTCGACCACGACCACACCAAACATGGTGCGCGAGAGAACGAGCACCTTGAAGGGCTCTTCTTCGTCGGCATAGGCCGCGGTGGGCGCGAACGGCAGCAGGAAGGCATTTTCGCTTCCCGGCACGCGAGGCAACATAATGCTCGCTAGCGAGGACGCTCCAGCAACAAGTAACGAACGGCGATCAAGCATCTTGGGCTCCCATCCCGCAAATATCGGTGGAAATAATCCAATTTTGCGAGAAGGTGCCCCGTAGCGGTAGTGCCGTTCAAGGGTCAAAATGTCCAAATTAATCGAGCGAAGCGCCGGGTTCCGGAACGCGTTCGATGCGCTTGGCAGCCCGGTCGCTAACGCAACATGTGCGCGACCAGCTCGGCGCGTGTGCCGATGCCAAGCTTTGCGTATACGCCGGATAGGCGGTTTTTGACGGTGCCCGGCGATACTCCCATATGGCGTGCGATTTCGGCGTTGGTCCATCCGCGACAGGCGAGCATGGCCATGGTGAATTCCGTGGTTGTTAGATCGTCGGCAACGTCCTCGCCCGAATCGGGGTTGTGGATGCGCCGCCAGCCGTAGCTGAAGCGGTACGTGATCTCGATGATGCGAGCGAAATCGTCGGGGTATTGCGATTTTAGGCATGCCTCGATAAGCCCCTGCAAAAGGCCGTGGTGCTCGCCGATGAGCTCGATAAGGCCGTCGGGGCGCGCAATGTTCCAAGCAGCTCCGAAGTGCGTTTTTGCGGCGTCGACGTCTTTGAGACTCATGCAGGCCATGGAAGCCGACAGGTGCAGGAACAGTTCCGAGATGGGATAACTTCCCTGTTTCATAATTAGGGCGTTTTCCGCCATGCCCAGGCTGCGGCCGTATTCGCCGCGCAGATATAAGGCGTGCGCCATCACGTAACTGGCGAACAGGCGCAGGCCTTCGGGCAGATGCGCCGCAAGTGGATAAAACTCTTCGGCGGAATACGGGGAAGGCAAGTGCAGCAGGACGCTCGCGGCGGAGGCGAACAGGATATGCATGGCGTGGATGGCGGGCGATTCCTCGTCAGTTGGCGTATCGAGGATGCCAGTAAGGCACCGGCGGGTGTCGGCGATACGGTTGAGCGACAGGCTGGCATATCCGCAGATAAAGCATGCGGAATAGCGCAGCGCGGGATCGTTGGCGTCAAGATAGGGGCGCGCCGTCTTGGCAGCGAGGGTGGCCTGTCCGCGAAAGTACAGCGCTTCTGCCGTGGCAATGGCGCGCGAATCGGGGTCGGAAATGCCTGCAACCGCAGCGTCGATCTGCCCCGGCACAAAGGCAGTGCACATCAACGGCATGGGAACGCATGGGTAGCCATCGCAGTCCATCTTCCATCTCCCAACAGCTGGCAACAATAGCAGCAATTGTACTCCTGTTGCTCGGGACTGGAATTTGTGGGTATCGCCTACGATTATGCCGAACGTATAAAGGAAGAATCTATTGGCGATACTCCCAAGGTGGCTACCGAAGCCTAGCTGACCTTGGGATATAGAAAAACTGCCACCCCTGCAAAAAGCTCTGTCGCAGCGATGGGAAACGGACCTTCTGGGCATTCCAGCGTCTCCAGCCAGCGCAGGACTGCTGCTGTCGCCTGCGCGTTGGCGAGCGGGGCGTGGGGATCGTCCGGCGACCAGCGGTGACGGGCGAGCCCTGCCGCGTGCGTGGGCCTCCATCGGCGTAGACCCATGACCCGCATGGTATCGGAGAAGTCCACCATGGCGTCCAGGACCTTACCGTCCGGCACGTCCAGCCTAGCGGCTCTCTTGAACCCGAGGTCGAAGGGGGGCGTTGTACAAGGCATATGGGGCCGAGTGGAAGTGGATCAAAAGAGCGTTACTTGACGTTTCATGCATAATGCCAACCGCCCCGCGACATCACGTTCGCAGCGCGCAGGGGCCGGAGAATCTTCACGATGAGAGTTGACGCCTAATACCTTGCATCGTATAGTGTGTATAGCATAGTATATGACGAGAGGAGGTGTGCGGATGGAGGCCCAGATGAAGCGCGGCTTCCTGGAGGCCTGCGTGCTCGCGGCCGTCTCCGGCGAGGAGTCCTACGGCTACCAGATCGTGAAGGACGTGCCGGCGAGCATGGGGCTCACGGAGTCGACGCTCTACCCGCTGCTCAAGCGCCTGGAGAAGGCCGGGTGCATCACGGCGCGCTCCGCCGAGCACAACGGGCGGCTGCGCCGGTACTACCGCATCACGGACGACGGGCGAGCGCGCATCGAGGAGTTCCTGGCCGAGTGGCCGTCCGTACGGGAGATTTACGCATACGTTGAGGGGGCGCACCATGACGCGCGATGAGTTTCTGGGCCGGTTGGGCGAGCTACTCGCCTGCCTGCCGGCCGAGCAGGTGGAGGAGACCAAGGCGTTCTATGCGGAGGCCATCGCCGACCGCATGGAGGACGGCATGAGCGAGGAGGAGGCCGTGGCCGCCATGGGCGCCCCCGGCGAGGTTGCCGAGGCCACGCTCGACGACCTGCCCGCCGTGCCGCGCGCGATCGCGAGGACGCGCCGGCGCAGCACCGCGCTGCTGTGGGTGCTGGCCATCGTGGGCTCCCCGGTGTGGGTGCCGCTGCTCGCCGCCTTCGCCGCCGTGGCCGTCACGGTCTATATCTGCATCTGGGTGCTGGCGCTCTGCGTGTGGATCGTCGCGGCGGCGCTCGGGGGCGCGGGCGTAGTTGGGCTCCTGCTTGCCGTAAGCGGCGTCACCATCGGCCACTTCCCGTACGTCCTCGCCTCGGCGGGCGTGGGGCTCGGCCTCGTCGGCGTGGCGCTCTTCGTTGGTGCTGGCGCTTGGGCCGCCTCAAAACAAATCGCGCGCCTCTCGGCGCTCTGGGCGAGGAAGGCCGCCTCGCCCTTCTGGAAGGGTAAGGGCGAGAAGGGCGGCGCTGCCGCGCATCTTGCGGCGTAGAAAGGAGTGAGTACCATGACCAGCGCGAAGAAGATCTACCTTGCCGTGGCGGGCGGGCTCGTTGCCGCGGGCGTTGTCCTCGCGGGCATTGGCTTTATCGCCTCGGGTTTCGACCCGGCCGTGTTCACAACCCAAATCGACACGCGCGACAGCACCATCGTGCTCGGCGGCGTCGAGGTGGACGAACACGAGAGTATCCCGTTCATCAGCCAGCTCGCCAATCTGGACGAGATCGACACCTCCGACGTCGCGGACCCCGCCGCGCCCTAGGCGCAGCGAGCCCGGGCGCTCTGCCCGCCAAGCTGCGTAAGCCGGCGAAACCCGAACCTCAACCTCTAAGCAACTGGCCCCAAGCCTGCGCCGATTCGCTCTCAGCGCCGCGCGGGGGGGCCGTGACGCATGCCCAAAAAAGTACGAGGAGAAAGGAACGCACCGCCCACAGCCACGCCCTTCCGCCTTCACGGGGCCACGCGGGACCGGAAGCGACTGGGCCGTGCGGTGGGGCTGTGCTTGGATTGGCTACACTGATATGGACAGATCCGTGAGGGGCGCGAGATACGGGACTCCGGGGAGATCTTCGAGGAGGAGCGCCTCGACTGGAAGCGCGGGTTCAGTGGAGCATGAACCTAATCTCTGTCTCTCTTGTTTTTTTGATTTGTTGAGAAGCCGGCATTTGGGGCATTTTGGATAGCGAACAGTTCAAACAAGAAGCTGAGAAAATAGAACAAAGCCTGAGTGCCTCGAGAGTCGCCGAGCGCAATGCAGTGATTCCCTTCATGAACGGCGACTTTACCCAATGGGATCTATATCTGGCATCCTCCTCTGAGTATGCGATGAGACTGATAGACGGATTCATCTCCATGCTCGAGTCGAGGAATCTTGTTTGCGTCGCCCAGCTTCTCCGCGCACAGGTTGGAGTCTGCCTGCGGACATTCGCGTTATTCGCCGCCGAAGACCGGGATGACTTTCTCCCAAAAGGCTGCCAAGTACCATGGCGTGAGCGTTGGGGTAGCCATCATTCAGCGTGGATACATCCGGATGCGCATAGATCCAGACGATTCCAACGTTCTCGTATTTCCCGTGCAGGTAATCGAAGAGGGCAAGCGACACCATACAGTTGCCGCCGACGGTCACGACTCTGTCGGGGGTTTCTGCCGTAAGCTTCCTCTTCGCATCCTGAATCCCTGCCAGGACTTCGTCCTCGGCATAGATGCGAACTGCCTCCCATTTCTCATGTCCAAGTTTTGGGACGCGTTTCACAATGCCGAGTGGGGCCCCTGGACAGTCGGATCACGTGGTGGCCCCCTTTGAGAGGGTCACGAGCATCACGGTTCCGTTCTCGGAACTTGCTTCGACCTCTACCGTGCCACCGTGAAGAGCTGCAATCTCCCAAACGAGCGCTAGTCCGAGTCCTGCGCCGCCGTATGCCCTGCTGCGGGATTTGTCTAGACGAAAGAACGGCTGGAAGATGCTCTCTCGGTACTGTTTGGGTATTCCCGGGCCCTGGTCCTCGACTCGCAGGAACACGCGGCTGTTGTTGTCGCAGATGGAGACGTTGACAGTCGAGCCGGGGCGGCTGTAACGGATGGCATTTTCGACCAGGTTAAACACCAGCCGATAGAGGAGCGTGTCGCTCCCGATTACTAAAGCGTCTCCAGCACAATTGAGGGCTATGCCCTTATTCTCGGCAAGTGGCGCAAGGTCGGTGAGGACCTCTTCGGACAAGGGACCAAGTTCAACATCGTCCTCGCAAGGAACGCTGCGGAGCTCACTCATCTCGAGCAACACCTTGGTCATCCGCGACATCCGCTCAGTTTGTTCTTGTAGCAGGCCGAGCAGCTCGGCTGTTTCGGGTCGCAAACCGGAGCGCTCGGAAATGAATAGTTCAATCTGTGCTTGCATAAGGGCGAGCGGGGTGCGCAGCTCGTGTGCGGCGTTGCCGGTAAACTGACGCTGTGCAGAGAACCCTTCGCCAAGACGGGCGATCATGTCGTTGAAAGAGGCGCTGCATCGTTGTAGCTCGGTGGGCACATCTTCACTGAGTCTGATTTCGCTTAGGTTGTCAGGCTGCACACGCTCAACCTGGGCTGCAAAAGCCCGTAGCGGTTTGAGCGCACGGCCGCTCACAAAGTATGCCAGCACGCCGCCAAGGAGTGTGACTCCGGCCGTGATGCACCAGGTTGTCGTGCCAAAAGACTCCTGTGCGTCGTTTACGACGATCGTGACCTTGTCATCGGGGGTCGCTTTCGTTGGGTCGAACGCCTGGGGTGAATCTTCGCCGGTTGCGTTAAAGGCCGAGATGTTACTGCCGATGGCATCCATGTAGCGCATGCCCGTATAGCCGACCAGGCAGTTCGTCAGCACGCATGCTGCACACGTGAGCAGTGCCGTCATCAGCGTAATGCGCCACTGCAGCGACAAACGCTTCATTCGCAGTCCTCCATAACGTAGCCCTCTCCAATCCGATTGCGAATCGGGTCGTATCCCAAAGCGATGCGTAGCTTTTTGCGGAGTGTCGAGATGTGAACGCGGGTCGCGTTGCTAAAGCTGTTCACGCTGCTATCCCAAACGTGCTCGATAAGCTCCTCTTGGCTTACCGGTCGCCCCTGATTAAGCATCAGGTATTCCAAGATTCCCGTCTCCTTGCGCGTAAGAGATAGAGCTTCACTGTCCACGGAAGCGATGCGCGCCTTGGTGTCAAAGCTGAGCTTTCCGCAGATTAATACTATGTCGCTTTGTGCGAAGCGCCTGAGGGTAAGGCTGCGGATCCTTGCCGCAAGTTCGTCCAGATGAAACGGCTTGGTGAGGTAATCGTTGGCGCCGGCATCGAGTCCGGCGACTTTATCGGATACTTCGCCACGTGCGGACAGAATCAGTACCTTAGTCTCGCAGTCAGTTTTCCTAAGTTCCCTGAGTACGGTCATGCCGCCGATACGGGGAAGGTTGAGGTCGAGTACCACGAGGTCGAAGGCCTCAACGTTCAGTAGGTCGAGCGCCTCCTGTCCGTCGTGACAGCAGTCGACGCTGTACGCCAAGTTTCGCAAACTGCGCGCGATTGCATCGCACAGCGCCCGCTCGTCCTCGACGATCAAAATTCGCATAACAGTCTCCTTGCACATTCCAAATCGCGCTTAACACGGATTTTATAGTCGATATGGTCCAATGGTCGCGTAACGAAAGGAGTGGTCGAGTTGTTCAAAGCGGTAAAACCCGTGGTACAGGTCGCTTTGTTGATCGTCGGAATCACTATGGTGTGCTTTGGTGTTATGCGTGGCGAGGCGGATGCCGTGCTGGCCAAAGCGATTAGGCTGTGCTTGGAGTGTATCGGAATTGGATAAAAGAGAAAACACTGCGTCGCATGTTTTGGCCCGATTTCGCGGATTCATTCAGGCGGCGGCGACGCTCATCACCAACATTCACTTGCCAAACTTTGCCAAAGGCGGCATCTATCAGGGCGCGGGAAAAACAGTCTGCGTACCTGGACTTAACTGCTATTCGTGCCCCGCGGCATCGGGTGCGTGCCCCATCGGGTCGTTCCAGTCGGTGGTAGGTTCATCCAAGTTCAACTTTTCCTACTACGTAACCGGTACGCTCATTTTGCTCGGCGTGCTGCTGGGACGCTTTGTATGCGGCTTTCTGTGCCCGTTTGGCTGGCTGCAGGAGCTGCTTCACAAGATTCCCGGCAAAAAGCTTTCGACAAAAAGGCTCAAGGCGCTTACGTATATCAAATACCTTGTGCTGCTGTTTGCCGTGGTATTGCTGCCTGTGCTGTTGGTCAACGATGTGGGGATGGGCGATCCGTTCTTTTGCAAGTACATCTGTCCACAGGGTGTGCTCGAGGGCGCCATTCCTCTGGCCATTGCCAATGCCGGCATTCGATCTGCGCTGGGCCAACTCTTTACCTGGAAACTTGTCGTTCTCATTGCCGTGGTAGTGCTGAGCGTTTTGTTCTATCGTCCCTTCTGCAAATGGATTTGCCCGCTCGGTGCATTCTATGCGCTCATGAATAAGGTGTCCTTGTTGGGGATTCAGGTTGACGCGTGCAAATGCGTCTCGTGCGGCAAGTGTTCAAGGGTTTGTCAGATGGACGTTGATGTGGTCCGCGCGCCCAATCATGCCGAATGTATCCGGTGCGGAAAGTGCATCGGGGCCTGTCCCGTCGATGCCATCAGCTATCGCTACGGCCTGGATGTGTCGGCAGAAAAACTCCCTCTGACCGCTGATGAAAAGTAAAACAAGCTTCGACAAAACGGAGGAATGACCATGAAGCTTTCTAAGATTGCGGCCCTGTTTATGGTGCCGGTATTGGCCTTGTGCCTTGTGGCATGTTCGGCGCCCGGTGGCAATGCGAGCGAATCTGCGAGCTCCGATCCTAAGATCGCAGAGCTCACTGCGCAGAAGCCGGCCAATGCCGACGAGGCCGCCGAGCTGTATGCGAAGCTCATGCAGAAGGAGAACGAGATCTTTTCGAGTGATAACGCGCTGTGGGAAAAGGTATTCAATGCGGCAAATAAAGACTCGGCAATGATTGAGGATGGCAGCAATTACGGCGATTTTCTGCTCAAGACCATCGACGGCGCCAAGGATGAGTTCACGGCGGATGAGCTTAAGACACTCAAGGCCGGTGCACAGCAGATCAAGGAGATCGAGGACAAGCTCGAGAGCCTGGAGAAGGAGTTCCCCGGCTGTGGAAGCACGCCGAGTGCAGGCGAGAGCGTCGACGCTTCGACCGCTGGCATGACGGCTGGTGCCAATGCTTCGAGCGAGGCGACGAAGTTCCCCAGCTTTACGGGCAAGGACCTGGATGGCAACGACGTGAACAGTGACGAGCTGTTCTCTAAGAACAAGGTCACCGTCATGAACTTCTGGTTCACTACTTGCAAGCCGTGCGTGGGCGAGCTGGGCGACCTTGAGGACCTGAATAAGGAGCTTGCCAAGAAGGGCGGCCAGGTCGTGGGCGTCAATTCCTTTACGCTCGATGGCAACAAGGGCGAGATTGCAGATGCCAAGGACGTGCTGAGCAAGAAGGGCGTGACATATAAGAACATCTGGTTCAAGTCGGATAGCGAGGCCGGTAAGTTTACGTCAAATTTGTTCTCGTTCCCGACGACGTATGTCATCGATCAGAATGGCAACATCGTAGGGGATCCAATCGTGGGAGCCATCAGCTCCGCCGAGCAGCGTGCAGCACTCGACAAGCTTATCGACCAGGCGATTGCGAATAGCGAGCAGTAAAAAACGCGTAAAGCATAGCGAGGATCGCGTGTCGCTGTGCGAAGTAGTCCGCTACCTTTCAAGATAAGCTCCACCATATAGAGGTCCCGCTCGGGACCTTTTCTTTTGGGCGCCGTCCCGTTCGTTTTTTGGCGCGGTTCGTTACATTCCTCACTGGTGTCGGTGAAAAATGGGGATAGAGTAGGACAAACGCGTCGAATACGAACGGCGGGGGAGAGCGGGCAGGGTGCCTGCGCAGGAGAGGTTGCCGTCCATGCTGGAGCTCAAAGGAATTTGCAAAAGGTACGTCACGCAGTCGTTTACGCAGGTGGCGCTCGACAACGTAAGCCTGTCTTTTCGCGATAACGAGTTCGTGGCCATCCTGGGTCCCTCGGGTTCGGGTAAAACCACGATGCTCAACGTTATCGGTGGGCTCGATCATTTCGATTCCGGTGACCTGCTGATCGACGGTATTTCGACCAAGGACTTTCACGATCGCGATTGGGATGCCTATCGCAACAACCGCATCGGCTTTGTGTTCCAGAGCTATAACCTCATTCCGCATCAGACCATTTTGGAAAACGTTGAGCTGGCGCTGACGCTCACGGGTGTGGGCCATGCCGAGCGCCGCCAGCGTGCGCGCGAGGCGTTGGAGAAAGTCGGCCTGGGCGAGCACATGAACAAGCGCCCGAGCCAGCTATCGGGTGGACAGATGCAGCGCGTGGCCATCGCCCGCGCCCTGATCAACGACCCCGAGATCGTGTTGGCAGACGAGCCGACCGGCGCCTTGGATTCAACGACATCCGTACAGGTCATGGATTTGCTCAAGGACGTGGCGCGCGACCGCTTGGTTATCATGGTCACGCACAATCCTGAGCTGGCGTACCAGTACGCCACGCGCATCGTCAACCTGGCGGACGGCAAGATCACCGATGATTCCGACCCCTTTGATGTCGCCGACGCCACGCGCCGCGAGGCCAAGCCTACGCGCAAAACCTCGATGAGCTTTGTGACGGCGCTGGGGCTTTCTGCCCGAAACCTCATGACCAAGAAGGGCCGTACGGCCATGACGGCCTTTGCGGGGTCGATTGGCATTATCGGTATTGCGGCGATCCTGGCGCTGTCCAATGGCGTAAACGGCTACATCAAAAAGGTCGAGGAGGACACGCTCTCGAGCTACCCGCTTACGATCTCCAAGCAGGACTACGACCTGTCGTCCATGATGGGCGGACAGGGGGCCGCGGATGATGACTCGCCTGAAAATGTGGATTCGTCCGACGACAGTGCCGGCGGCAAGGCTAAGGGAACCGATAAGATTCCCGTGGTCACGGCTGTAAAGGATATGTTTGCAAGCGTTAAGTCCAACGATATGACGAGCTTTAAGGCATGGCTCGATGCCGGTGGCGACGGTATCGATAAAGAGGTCAACGCCATTCAGTACGGCTACGGTGTATCGCCGGTTGTCTATCGTGCCGGTAAGGGCGATGAGAAGCCCGTCCGGCTGGTGCCCAACGCCATGACCGAGGCCATGAGCGGAGGCGCGAGCTCGGCGGCAACGGTGAGCATGGATTCCATGGGAACCTCGGTCTTTAACGAGATGATCGACGACCAGAGCCTGCTCGACAGCCAGTACGATGTCGTCGCCGGTCATTGGCCCACGTCTGCCAACGAAGCCGTGATGGTGCTTTCGAGCCGCGGCACGGTGGGCGACTACACGCTCTACAGCATCGGTGCGCTGGATATCGATGAGCTCAACGACCTGGTTAACAGCGCCATGGCGGCCGACGGTGGGGTCGAAACGCCCGAGACCGGCACCGACTTTACCTACGACGATGCGCTGTCCACGACGTTTAAGGTGCTGTCGCCGGCCGATGCCTATCGCAAAAACGAAGAGACCGGCATATGGACTGACATGTCTGACGACGCCGACTTTATGACGGCCAAGGTTGCCGACGGTATTGATGTGCACATTGTGGGCGTGGTGCGACCTAACGAGACCGCCAATGCGAGCGCGTTGTCTCCGGGCATTGCCTATACGCATGCGCTGACTCGCCAGCTTATGGAGCGCGCCACCGATTCGCAGATTGTTCAGGAGCAGCTCGCCCACCCCGAGATGGATGTCTTTACGGGCAAAACCTTCGACGAACTGCAAGGCGAGGCCAAACAAGGAGTGGATCTGGGCAGCATGTTCAGTGTGGACGAGGCGGCGCTCAAGAGCGCGTTCTCGTTCGATACGTCTGCGCTCTCGGGCGCTGCCGGCGGTATGGACCTTTCTGGTATCGACTTGTCCGGGCTGGACATTGACCTTTCGGGCGTTGGGAAGGACATCGACTTCAACGACATCATGGCCAAAGCGCCGGCCCCAGATTTTTCGGGCATCTTTGACGGTCTGGAGCTCACGCCCGAGCAAATGCAGCAGGTGGGAACGCTTGCCAACCAACTGTTTGAGGGCTTTTTGCAGTCTGATCAGTTTAAGGCGCTGTCGCCCGAAGATCTTAAGGACGCGTCAAAGCTTGCCGCCGCGTTCTCGGCATATCTTGAGAATGATGCCGCAGTCCAGCAAATCCTGGCCCAGCTCAAAGCGCTCGGCGGCGATGCCCTGGCCGAGCGCCTGCGGCAGGCGATGACTGACTATGTGCAAAAGCAACTGGCTCCGTATCTGCAGCAGGCTATGGATCAGGTGATGAAGGCAATCAGCGAGCAGATAGCGTCGACGGTATCGTCCCAGCTCAAGGCGGGCGCGGCAGGGCTCATGGACCAGATGGCGACGCAGATGTCTTCGAGTTTTGCCAACCTGGCGAGCGCCATGCACGTGGATGCGAGTGCCTTTGCTCATGCTATCCACTTCAACATGGACGCCGAGGACCTGAGTTCGCTCATGATGAGCTATGCCAAGGCGTCGAAGCTCACCTACGACAACAATCTGACCACGTTGGGCTATGCGGATGAGGCAGACCCCATCTCGGTTAAGATTTTCCCGCGCGACTTTGAGGCCAAAGAGCGCGTGCTCGATCACATCGATGCGTACAACAAGCAGGTCAAAGCCGCTGGTCACGATGAACAGGCAATCTCGTACACCGACTACATGGGCATCATCATGGGCTCGGTGACCGACATCGTGAACACCATCAGCTTGGTGCTCATCGCATTTGTGAGCATCAGCTTGGTCGTCAGCTCCATCATGATCGGCATCATCACCTACATCAGCGTGCTGGAACGCAAAAAGGAGATTGGCATCCTGCGCGCGATCGGCGCGTCGAAGCGTAACGTGGCCAACGTATTCAATGCCGAGACTTTCATCGAAGGTCTCATTGCCGGCGTCTTTGCCATTGTCGTCGTGGTGCTCGTGAGCTTCCCGGTCAATGCCTGGGCGCTTGCGGCCAAACAGGTCCCCAACCTGATGAGCCTGCCCGTGCAGGATGCGCTGGTGCTCATCGCGATTTCGGTGCTGCTGACGGTCGTCGCCGGTCTGCTGCCGGCCCGCAGTGCATCCAAAAAGGACCCCGTGGAAGCCCTGCGCTCCGAATAATGTGACAAAGGGACAGTCCCTTTGTCACGTCCGTTGATATGAGAGAAGAGTAGATGATCCTTTCGCTGGCCCCTATGGAGGGGATTACCGGGCATGTGTTCCGTCGCGTGCATGCGGAGTGCTTTGGTGCGCTCGACTGCTATTACACGCCGTTTTTGCCGCCGCCGCGGGTTGGCAACCGTTTTGGTGGCAAAGCGTTTAAGGAGATCGATCCTGCCAACAACCAGGGGCTCAACGTGGTGCCTCAGCTGATGTCCAAGAACGCGGATGAGTTTGTGTGGGCGGCACAGGTGCTCGCCGACATGGGTTACCGCGAGGTCAATCTCAACCTGGGCTGCCCCTCGGGTACGGTTGTTGCCAAGGGCAAAGGATCGGGCTTTTTGCGCAACTTGGACGAGCTCGAGGTGTTCTTGAGTGACGTGTGCGAACGTTCGCCGTTGCCGGTGTCGGTAAAAACCAGGCTGGGGCTGGAGAGCGACGACGAATACGAGCGCGTGCTCGATCTGTATTGCCGCATGCCTCTGGCAGAGCTGATTGTGCACCCGCGCGTGCAAAAGGACCGCTATACGGGCTCGCCACGCAAGGAGTTCTATGGCGAGACGTTGGAGCGGGCACCGTTTCCGGTCGCCTATAACGGTGACATTTTTGATTTAGAGGACATGGATGCGCTGGCGGAGGCCTATCCTGGCACGCGCCATGTAATGCTGGGGCGCGGTCTCCTCGCGAACCCCGCGCTGGCTCGCATGGTCAACGGCGGTCCCGCCGCCACGGCAGCCGAGCTGCAGCGCTTCCACGACACGCTGTTCGCAGCCTATGCGGATGAGATTGGCGGCAATGCGGTCTTTCGTATGAAGGAGTGGTGGTTCTACGCCAAGTGCGCTTTCGCTGACCCCGCTACCGTTCACAAGCTCGTACGTAAGACCAAAAAGGTCGACGAATACCGCGCCGCCGTCGAGCGCGTCTTTCGTGAGCAGCCACTTGCACCCATAGCCCGCTTCCACGGCTAGTTAGTCGTTGGACGTTCTTTAACGACTAGTCATTTAAGAACGTCCCCAATGACTATGTTGCAAAAAGCAGTACGCCAGCATCCAAAGATGTCAAAAAATGTCGACTTTGGATGCTGGCGTATATGTTTGGGTCGGCGGGGGAGTTGAGTCTAGGCAATCATTGCATCGAGCGTGATGAGCTCCCTGAGTCGCTCCGTGCGTGTTTGCCCATGGCGCTTTGCTTTTGCGTCAAACGCATCAAGAACAGACTCACCCACACGTGCCGATAAAACAACGCTTGGCTCATCGGAGATCGACGGCCTTCCCAGCTTGATGGTGCGACCCTTCGGCCACTCATCTTTTTCGTATGCCTCCGCGGCTTTCTCCAACTCTCCAGGAGCAAACCCCATCATCTTTTCGAGCTGCTTAGCGTCCATAGTGCCTCCAATCGATCGACATAATGGCGAGTGTTGGTTCTCGGAATCTCTTTTTGTATACAGTTTTGTAGACAAAAATACAAGCAGTTAATAGGGCTAAGCAGACTGTTTTGGTTAGCTAGCCAATGGGGATTTCAGATTGGGGTCAGGTGGGTTGATGAATTCTTCTGGAAGCTGAATGGGGTGTTCGCCTCGCATGACACGGGTATAGCTTTGGTTCAGGCTTCTTCTCATGAATATTTCTGCCTTTTTTGCTTCGTCTGGATGGATGATTGCCTCTTGCCGTGGGACATCAAGCGGAAAGTCTTCCATGAGCTTCTCGTATCCTGGATCGGAGATTCCTGCGATGCAGTCGATCCAGAGAAAAGGTTGATACAGTCTTGCACCCGCGACGACGGCAAATAGGTCCCCAGCCCTTATAATCGGTTCCTCGTTGGGTTTGATGTCGCTAAGAGGTCGAGACGCCGTGAAGGTGTTGTCGCGGTAAAGGTCGACTTTGGCTTTGGCTCCACAAACACATACGAGATACTCTAGGGTTTGGACTTCTTCGGATTCGGCAATGGCCTTCTCTATACCGGCGATTTCTGCCAAGCTGCTTACTCGAATCAGTGATTCTTGGTATCCCATGTCTAATTCCTCTCGTCTTGCTCTAAATAAAGGGGTCGACTGTCTTTTCCACTGCTGCCTCGCGCGTGGCTCTAGGGGTCGGTGGACTCGTCTTCATCAGTCTTCGATGGCGAGACCAACTCAATTCATGACATAGTGTGTTTCGAATTAGGGACACCTAATAGAAAAGGGCCGTATTGTCCTTATATGCCTTGACCATCGTCGAGTTGATGACACGTTCAACGTGGGAACGAGCGTGCTCGAGGGTTTTTCTGACAGACGTGTAGACATATTCTTCATCTGGCAGTGCAGGCTCGATGATATTTTGGGTTGATAATTGTTTTGCCATAACGATGCACTCCTGTGTGACTCACGGATAACGGAAACGTTTGGTTGTGAGTGCCGTTCTTTGATGGCGACGGCGAACAGGAGCGCAGCCTGTCTGAGATGGACGAGTGCAGTAACCACCGATCTTACTTACTGAGCTCGCTCCAGCGTGTCATTGGGGACCTCCACAGGAGCTCTCGACCAGTCTCATGCCTTGGGATGAGTATAACACAGAGAGCAAACATATGTTCTATAAATTTGAGAAACTGAATCCCTACCTACTCATTTAAGTGCGTCCCCAATGAGTGGCTGTGAGGGGCCCACGCAAAAAGCTGTACGGCAGCATCCAAAGATGTCGGAAAATGTTGACTTTGGATGCTGACGTACATGTTTGTGCCGTATGGGTTTGTGCGTTGGGGCGGGCCGACCGCAATAACACGCTAGAGCAGGTTCTCCTGTACCCACGCGATGATGTCGCTCGACTCGTAGAG
This sequence comes from Collinsella aerofaciens, assembly GCF_041537385.1. Classification (GTDB taxonomy): domain Bacteria; phylum Actinomycetota; class Coriobacteriia; order Coriobacteriales; family Coriobacteriaceae; genus Collinsella; species Collinsella aerofaciens_BV. Next base: position 134,600 of record NZ_JBGORS010000004.1, on the reverse strand, counting down.
CGGCTTGCCATCGATGAACAAGCAGGGAACCTGGCGTTTTCCTCCGACGGCGATGAGCGTCTGCTCGGCATCGGGGTCGGTCGAGATATTGCGCTCGGGGATGGCCACGCCGTTATCGGCCAGGAAGCGCTTGACCTTTATGCAATACGGGCAGCCGGTCATAACGTAGAGCGCGAGTTCATGATCAGTAGCCATGGTGTCTCCAATCGGTTGAGGTTTCGGTTGAGATACCCAAAGCCGCCGTGGTCTATGCGCGCGTCAACGACGACTCGATCGCCTGAACCAGAAATGCCGTGGCACCGGTGCCGCAGGGCTTGTCGTAGTAGTCGATAAAGCGCTGATCGGCAAGATAGCCGTGGGCGAGGCCCAGGTATACTTCGTCCTGGGGTTCGTGCCCCCAGTTAAGGCCAATCCATCGACGGTGCATTGCGACAAGCTTGCGCGCCTCGCTGCCTTCCGGTTCGCCATCGCCCATGGCAATCGAGAGCTGGCCCAGAACAGCGCGTTCAAGTTCCTTCATGTCGTTCCATGTCTGAGGATCCATGTCCAGTAACGTTTCGTTTGCTGCATCGATAGCCTCATCGCCATAGCGCGCCCGTGCCTCGGCACCGTAGCACTCCTCGTTTTCCTGCACGGTGCGCCAGCGCTCCAATTGCGGCAGCACGGCGCCCATGAGCGAGACGGCTTCGTCGAGCGACATACCGGTGTTTTGTGCCAAGCGCGGGGCACAATCCTCGATCATTGCCTCCATCGTAGTGTCGTAGGTGTACTTGCCATGGTCGTAGCACCACTTGCAGTAATGATCGGTTGTGGCGCCGTGAGCATCGGTGCCGCAGTCGTCGGGCGTGAGTATCATGCCGCAGCTCTGACAATAGTGCTCGGGCATTTCGAGCAGGTGAGACAGGGGCTCGCCGGTCACGGCGGCGATGAGCTTCATCATGTCGATGCCCGGTGTGACCTCGCCGCGCTCCCAACGGCTGACGGCTTGGCGTGTGACGAAGAGCTTGGCGGCGAGCTGCTCCTGGGTAAGGTGATGGGCGCGACGGACAGCAATGAGCTTTTCTGCGAAGGCCATAACGGCTCCTTTCTGCTGGTTGATGGCTTAAGCATACGCAGTGTCCGGCACCCTTCCAAGCAACCGTTGGTTGCACGACGGGGACCGCGGCGAAGAATTGCGCGCAACGCCCCACACCTCCATGCCGTACAATGACCGGCATGGAACCTATTGCACACATACATACCGATCTGCCGCAGAAGTTCGGCATCCCGCGCAACAGCTTTTTGGCGCCTCACCTGCAGGGGCGCATCATCTTTGAGCCGGAATTTGCCTCCAATGCAGCGGTTGAGGGCCTGGACTCCTTCTCTCACCTATGGCTGCTGTGGCGTTTTGAAAACGGCACGCCCGGCGGCACGGCTAAGGACATAGCTGCCGATGCCAAGTCGCAGGACAGGTCCGGAACTAATGCCAAGTGGTCGAAAACCGTGCGTCCGCCGCGTCTGGGCGGAGCCGAGCGTGTGGGCGTCTTTGCCACGCGCAGTCCGTTTCGCCCTAATCCCATCGGGCTCACCTGCGTCAAGCTCGACCGCGTCGAGCTTACCGACGATGGCCCCATCATCCATGTGCTGGGGGCCGATCTGCGCGACGGCACGCCCATCTATGACATCAAGCCCTACATTCCGTTTGCAGACTGTCACCCGGATGCGACTGGTGGCTGGATTGAGGATGCGCCGTGGCAAAAGCTCGATGTCGAGCTCCCGCAAGCGCTGCAGGATATGGTCCCGCCCGCAAAGCTCCCCGGCTTGGTCGAGGTCCTTCGCCAGGATCCGCGCCGCGCGGGCAGCAAGCACGAGCCAAACCGTGTTTATCACTTGGCCTTCGCCGGGCTCGACATATCTTTTACGGTCGATGAAACCCGGCTAACCGTAGTCGCCGTCAACGACGCGCAAGACTAATCAGCCATTCGTCCGCACCCGTCAAATTAAGAGCCAAACCCCATGCCAAAACCGCCCACGCTGGTGGACAATAACGCCTACCAAAACAATCCGCTTTGCACGGGAGCTCAGCATGAAATACGACTTTACCTCGCTTATCGACCGCCACGGCATGGACGCCATCGCCATTGACTCCTGGGGCGAGATCCCCGGTATGGCTCCGAGTGCACCCGACGAGGGCTTCGACCGCATCCCCATGTGGGTGGCGGACATGAATTTTGCCACGGTGCCCACGGTCCAGGAACACATCATTCAGCGCGCCCAGCATCCCATGTTTGGCTATTTCAATCCGCGCCCTGAGTATTTCGACCGCATCATCGAATGGCAGAGTCGCCGCAATGGTGTCGAGGGCCTGCGCCCTGAACATATCGGCTACGAAAACGGTGTGCTGGGCGGTGTCGTGTCGACGCTGCGCGCGTATGTCCAGCCGGGCGATGCGGTGCTGGTCCATAGCCCCACCTACATCGGCTTTACCAAGTCCATCGAGGCTGCGGGCTATCGCATTGTCCACAGCCCGCTTAGGCTCGACGACCAAGGTGTGTGGCGTATGGACTTTGAGGACATGGAGCGCAAGCTCGCCCAAAACCATATCCATGCCGCGGTGTTCTGCTCGCCGCACAATCCCTGCGGCCGCGTATGGGAGCGCGACGAGATCGAACGTGCCATGGACATCTATCGCCAGCACGATTGCGTGGTGATCTCGGATGAGATTTGGTCCGATATCATCCTGCCGGGTCACAAGCATATCCCGACGCAGTCGGTGAGCGAGGACGCCCGCATGCGCACGGTTGCCCTCTATGCGCCCAGCAAGACGTTCAACCTGGCGGGCTTGGTCGGCAGCTACCACATCATCTATAACGAGACGCTGCGCGACCGCGTGTGCACCGTGTCCAACAAGACCCACTACAACGAGATGAACGTCCTCTCCATGCATGCGCTTATCGGTGCCTACCAGCCGCAAGGCTACGAGTGGGTGGACGAGCTCAACATGGTGCTTGCCGGCAATATCGAGTACTTCTGCAATTACGTGGACGAGCATTTTGAGGGTGTGGGCTATTCGCGTCCGCAGGGCACCTACATGGTGTTTCTAGACTGCACCGAGTGGTGTCGCGAACATGGCCGCGATATTCAGTGGCTGCTTGACGAGGGGGCGCGCGTGGGCGTTGGGTATCAGGATGGCCGTCCGTTCCACGGGCCCTGCCACATTCGCGTGAATCTGGCGCTGCCGCTTTCGCGCGTGAGGGAAGCGTGCGACCGCCTGGACCGCTACGTTTTTAATGCACGGTAAGTGCGCGCTGCATGCGGGGCCTTCTGCCAAGTCGGCTAGAAGGCCCCGCAGGGTAAAGCGTCTGTAACCATTGGGCGCTCGAGTGGTTTCATTTGCTATTATTTTTAACCATTTCAGTCTGTAAGCAGGATCGTCTGGAGCTCGATGAGAAGACCTCGCCGCTCGGTTGCCATATCGTTGTTTGTTGCGCTTGCAGTGGCGAGTGCTTTTGTCGTAGCGATAGCTGGCTGTTCTGGGTCGAATGACGAGGCCTCGGCGTCTGCATCAAAAGGCCTGGATGCCTCTCAGGTCAAAGACGACGACCTTAAGACGCTCAACGTCGGCAGCGACCTCTACCCACCGTTTGTGTATACCGACGAGTACGGCGATATCGTTGGCCTGGATGTTGAGATATTGACCGAGGCGTTGGCCCGCATTGGTTACAAGCCAAAATACCAGCTGATTGGCTGGGAAAAGAAGAAAGAGCTACTGGCGAGCGGCGAGCTCGATTGTGTCATGGGCAGCTTTAGCATGACGGGTCGCGAAAACGAGTGTCGTTGGGCCGGCCCGTACCTTGCGAGCCGCCAGGTGGTCGCGGTCGATCCCCAGAGCGATATCTACACGCTTGCCGATCTTGAGGACAAGGTCGTGGCCGTTCAGTCCACCACCAAGCCCGAGGACATTTTGCTCAATCATACAAATGAAAACGTTCCGCAGATCAAGGAGCTCTACAGCTTCTCGGATCGCTCGTGCCTGAACCCGGCGCTCGTCGAGGGCCTGGTCGACGCTATCGCCGCACATGAGTCCTCGCTGCTCACCTATGAAAAAGACTATGGCGTGACGTATCGCATTCTGAACGAGCCGCTGCTGGAGGTTGGTTTGGGCACCGCTTTCGATATCAACGACACGCGCGGTATCGACGTTAAACTCACCCATGCCTACCAAGAAATGCTTGCCGATGGCACCATGGAACGCCTGGTGTCAAAGTACTTTGATGACCCCTCACCATTTTTGAATATGGAGGGCCTGTCGTGATCGATGCGCCCGACTACACCGCTCAGGAGCGGGGCAATCATTCGACCTGGGTATGGCTCCTTGCCGCCCTGGTGGGTATAGCGCTCTCGGTTGTCGCCGGCATGATGAGCTACGGCTACACCACGGCCCAGGCCGAGCAGCGCTTTGCCGACGTTGTCGACTACGTGGCGACGCAGAGCCTTTCCTACGATGCGTTCAACAGCGCTTATACGACCAAAAACCTGATTCGCGTTATGGAGATCGCCGGAGAGGTGGCGCGCGATATGGAGCGCGACGGTTCGGTGGATAATGCCGCGCTGGAGCAATATGCTGACCAGTTCAACGTGAGCGCACTGATCGTGACGGACGCATCGGGCAATTTGGTGTCCTAGTCCTCGACGGATGGCGTGGGCTACGAGTCGCTTGCTACGTATCTCAAAGAAGCGCCCGTGTTGGAGGTGGCAACCCATCCGCTTAAGTCCTATACCGATCGTATTACGCTTGCGGATGATTCGGTTGCAGACATTGGTTGCGTGACCCGGCAGGATGGCGAGGGTATCGTTATCGCGGTAAGGCATCAGAGCGCGAAGGCGGTTGCAAGCAATACGCTCAAACTGCAGAGTCTGCTCGAAGGTTATGAAACTATCGATAGCGGCAATATCGTGATCGAAAACGATGGCAAGGTCGTTGCGACCAATGCCGTCGAACCCACCGTATTGGGCGTGTTCGACCTGCCCGCGACGGACGCCATCATTGTCGACGAAATTAAGGATCGATGCCTGCCCAGTAAAGTCCGACTGGTCAACGTCAACGGCGAGTGGTATTTGGGCACATACGGCAAAGCGCAAAAATTCTACGTGTACACCTATGCCTCGGCGCAGCGCTACTTTGAGGTCGTCGCGGTTGTTGCTGCCGGCGTGCTGGTGCTCTACAGCGGTGTTGTAGCCACTGTTGTGATGGTGCGTCGCCGCGCTGATCGTCGACGTTTGACGGACTTGCTGCAGCAGGAGCGCGACTATGGCGACAAGCTGGCAAAGGCGGCGCGTGAGGCCTCGTCTGCCAACTCGGCAAAGACGGAGTTCCTGCGTCGCATGAGCCACGATCTGCGCACGCCCATCAACGGCATCCGCGGTATGGTTGAGGTCGGCGATGCCAATGCGGACGATCTGCAAAAGCAGACCGAGTGCCGCTCAAAGATCTGGACGGCATCGGGACTGCTGCTCGACCTTGCGAATGAGGCCCTGGATATGAGTCGCCTGGAGAGCGGGCAGGTCGACCTGGAGCTTGTTCCCACAAATTTGGTGACCCTCAACCACGAGGTGCGCGATATTCTGGAGCGCCAGGCCGAGGAACGCCTGGTGACAATTATCTGCGATCAGCAGACGCTTAATCATCCCTATGCGCGGGTGAGCGTGACGCACCTCAAGCGCTTGTTGCTCAATATTGCCGGCAATGCCGTCAAGTACAACCGCCGGGGCGGCTATGTTCGCCTGGTGTGCCGCGAGGTGGAGCCAGCGGATGGCGTTCCTGTCTATGAATACACGATCGCCGATAACGGTATTGGCATGAGCGAGGAGTTCCAACAGCACCTCTACGAGCCGTTTTGTCGCGAGGAGCAGCAGGTGGAAGGCGCTTCATCGGGAACTGGCCTGGGTGCGCCTATTGCTAAACAGTTGGTCGAGCTTATGGGCGGAACCATGAGTTTTACGAGCGTCTTGGGGCAGGGGACGACGTTTACCATCCGTCTGCCGTTTGAGAAGTGCAAGCGCTCCGAGATTCCTCAGGCTGTGCGCGTGGACGCGGGCGACGGCGATGCGCTCCAGGGCTTGCGTGTTTTGCTCGTAGAGGATAACGACCTGAATGCCGAGATTGCACAGTTTACGCTCGCCCGTGCCGGTGCCGTCGTGACGCATGCTAAGGATGGTGAGTCTGCCGTCGAGATGTTTGCCGCGAGCGCGCCTCACGAGTACGACGTGGTGTTGATGGACATCATGATGCCCGGTATCGATGGCCTTGAGGCCACGCGTCGGATTCGAGCACTCGATCGCGATGATGCCGCGACCACGCCGATCATCGCCGTGAGCGCCAACGCCTTTGCCGACGATCGCAGGCTTTCGCGTGAGGCGGGCATGAACGCGCACCTGAGTAAACCAGTGAGTTCGCAGGAGCTCGTTGAGGCGCTTGCGCACATAGCCGCCGACGCTTCATAAGCATATGGCCCGGTTCCAAGGTGGGTTGGAACCGGGCCATATTGCTATTGATGAGGCTTGCTGAGGGGCTTACTTTTCGTGAATCTGCTTACCGCAGAGATGCTCAATCGTAATCTCGTAAAGCTGGACGCCCTTGATGTCTTTGGCGATCTCCTCCTCGACTTCTTCGGCAGAAGGGTAGTACCTAAGCGCGAGCTGACGGACTTTGTCCTCGATAAACGCAGGCGCCTCATCTACCAGGCGACAACGACCAAAGACAACGGTACTCATAACGTAGGGAGCCCAGTCGTCGTCCTTGTACCACTCGTTGCCGTAAACGGTAAAGCAGACCTTGTCATCGCGTTTGAGTGCGTCGACCTTGTGGCCAGCCTTGGCGCCATGGAAATAAATCTTGTCGTGCTCGGCGTCAAAGAAGTAGTTGACGGGAATGGCATAGGGGTAGCCATCATCGCCGTTGACGGCAAAGACGCCGCGCTTGCAGGTGGCGAGCAACTCGCGCGCTTCCTCGTCGGTGATGGCGCGTTTCTTTCGACGTAAGGGCCTAAACATCGTTGGTTTCCTTTCTGGCCGTGCATGGTGGTTGAGCACAAACTATAGCGAAACTGATCCGTATTTCTTGATGCGGGCGAGTATGTTTTTGAGCTTGTTAAAGTCGAGCGGTTTGGACAGATGGGCGTTCATGCCGGCGTCGTGTGCCGCCTTGGCGTCCTCGGCAAAGGCATTGGCGGTGAGCGCGATGATGGGGATATCGGCTGCATCGACTTTCTCGCTCAGGCGAATCGCACGGGTTGCCTCGTAACCGTCCATGTCCGGCATCATAATGTCCATCAGGATCGCATCGAAGCTGCCGGCGGGATGAGACAGGTACAGATCGACGGCTTCGTTGCCGTTGACGGCGCGGGTGACCACGACGCCCTCGGATTCTAGCAGCGTCTGGGCAATCTCGGCATTCAATTCGTTGTCTTCGGCGAGCAGCACGTTCATGTCGGCGAGCGAGCAGTCGAGCGCCCTCTCGACCGTATTCGCCCGCGCCCGGGGGTTCTTGTCGATATCGAGCGGAATTTCCACGTAGAACGTGGTGCCCACATGGAGTTCGCTGCTGACTTCGATGGTGCCGCCCATCAGTTCAATAAGCGACTTGACGATTGGCATGCCCATGCCGGTTCCTTGGAACTTGCTGCGCGCATCGTCACCTTCTTGGGCAAACGGCTCATAGATATGCTTTAAAAACTCGGGAGCCATGCCAATGCCGGTATCCGAAACGCTAAAGCAAAAGAGCGCGCGCCCGTTATCGAGTGGCTTGGTCTTTGAACTAAAGGCGACGGAGCCGCCGTGCTTGTTGTACTTAATGCTGTTGTCTAACAGGTTGATCATGATCTGTCGGATATGGGTGGGACTGCCGATCATGTATGGCCCCGTGGCGTACGGCAGACTATTGTCCTGCATTGTGATGCCGTTACTGGACGCGCGGAGCTTGCACAGCACCAGCGTATCGTCACAGAGCTCTTTGAGGTTAAAAGGCGCATGTTCCAGTGTTAGCTTGCGGTCTTCGATTTTGCCCATCTCGAGGATGTCGTTGATCAGCGAGAGCAGGTGATTGGCAGCAACGCGCGCCTTGGCACGGCTCTCGCGGGCGACTTGCATATCGCCTTCCTTCAATTCCTCGATCTCGATAAGACCCAGGATGCCGTTGAGCGGCGTGCGGATGTCGTGGCTCATGCGCGTGAGGAATGCCGTCTTAGCGGCGTTGGCAGCATCGGCTTTTTTGCGCTCGGTTCGAGCGCGCACGAGCGCCCAGATGAGCAGGACGACGCCGACCGACAACATACCGATGAGGGTAGCTGCAATGGCGGTGCGGTTGCGATAAAGGAATTGAAGCGTGTTGGATTCCTGGGCCGTGTACGACGTGGAGGAGAAATTGCTTGCGGAGAGCGATTCTCCGGCATTGATGATGCCCTTGTTGATGATTCCCAACAGCTCGGGTTTTCCGCGCGAAATCCAGCACGAGAGCTCACAGGTGTCAGGGAGCTCGGTCGTCTCGCAGTCCTCGAGATCGTAACGGTCACCGATGGTTTTTACGCGTGAACTGGGAGTGACGATGCAGTGCGCCGTTCCCTTCCTGAGGGCATCGAACGCTTCATCGTCGGATTGGTATTCGGTTACGGTCGCTGTGGGGAACAGACTTTCAAGTGCATTTTTGTTGACAAACGATGATTTGGTACAGGCGATGTTCTGAAGGTCTTTGTTCAGGTTGCTGCCGGTGTGGATGGCGGTGAGGGATATGGTCCCCAACGATATCGACTGCACAACGCCTGTTTGCTCGGCAAACCAGTAATCTCGGTATACCGGCAGCGCAACGTCTATACTTCCCTTTGACAGAGCCTTTGACATCATCTTGTAGCTATCAAAGGCGACGGTTTTGACCGTAATGCCAAATTTATCGTGTAGCGTCGTCGCAAGCGATGCGAGCGATCCTTCCATTTCGCCGTCTTCGTCCTCGTTGCAGTAGGGGAGTTTGCCCGTAATGTAGCCGAGCGTGATGGTGTTGTTGTTTGCTTTGAGCCAAGAACATTCGGGGCCGTTGAGCGATGATGAACCGCTGTTTTGGGTCGAGTAGCTAGATTTGACTTCGTCGTTATAGCGTGGGTTGACGCGAGCGATTGCCGTCATGGCAGCATTGATGTCGTTCATCAGGTCGGGGCGGCTTTTGGGAACGGCAAAGTAGTAGTCGCTCGAACCAATGTAGAACATGGGGGAGGCGTTGGGCGACGAGGTCGTGTCGTTCATGATGATGGCGTCGACTTCGCCGTTTGCCAGCGCATCGAAAAGGTCGCCGTTACTGCTGATTTCCTTATAGGTACAGGTAATGCCCTCGTTGGCGAGCCATTGCTGGCCAACGATGGTTTGCATGACGCCGGGGTTGAAACCGATAGTGAGACCCTGGAGTGCTTGAGGGTCACCCTTTGCGAGGTCGTCACGGTCGGGCCTAGCGTAGATGTAGTAGCGTTCGGTGCCCTCGGGGTTCGACGAGAAGAGCAGTTTTTGGGCGCGTTCTTCGGAGTAGGAGATGTTTGGCATGAGGTCAATCTCGCCGGCTTCGAGCTTCTCCATAAGCTCGGTGAAGGTGCCGGAGACGTATTCGTACTGCCAGCCGGGTGTGTAGTACGAGAGGGTCTGGAGGTACTCGTAACCCCATCCCGAGAGACGCTCGCCGGGGGTGCCGTCCTGGAAGCCCTCATTGTTGACGAGCCAACCAACGCGGACCGTTTTGACTGGCTGACTAGAGTCATCGGCAAAAGCCTGGGCAGGCGCGATAGAACTCAGCACGGCAAGCGCGGCAAGCACAATGGCCAGGGCGCGATATATAACTGAACGAAGGACAGCGGAAGCTCTCACATGCAATCCTAACGAATCGAGACATTACCGCATAAGGATACCAGCTCAGCCTGTCCAGTCGGCAGCTGCACCGCTAAACGGTCCCGCCCGGCAGTTGGGGACAGTCCCTTTCTACCGGCACAAAAGGAACGTCCCTAACTGCCGGTTGTGGGACAATACCGAGCGAACGTGATTGGTTGTCCGTGGAAGGGGTCGCAATGAACAGGTTGAGGACGCTTGCCGATGTGCTGCGACAGGCTGGCTTTGCACGCATCACGGGCCTGTTTCTTATCTTTTACCTGCTGTGCTCGACGGCTGTCTGGCTGTCCGAGCCTACGACCCTCACGTTTGGCGATGGCCTGTGGTTTAGCTTTGAGACGGTCTCGACCATCGGCTTTGGCGATATTCCGGCCGAGACGCCGGTTGCCCGCGCGATTACCGTCGTCCTGAGCGTCATCAGCATCTTCTACATCGCCATGCTCACGGGTGTGGCGGTGAACTACTGCAATACGCTCATCAAGCTGCGCCAAAAGGACACCATGGCGCGCTTTATGGACGATCTTGAGCATTTGGAAGAGCTCGATCGTGACGAGCTCGCCGACCTGTCGCGCCGTGTGCGCGAATATCGCCGCCGCCAACGCTAGAACGGGCGCCGCGCGTCACGATGAGGGGGATTGCATATGAACATCACGGTATACCTGGGCGCCAGCGTTGGTAACGACCCAGCATTTTTGCCTGCGGTGCAAGAGCTGGGCAACTGGATTGGCTCTAACGGGCACGCGCTGGTATACGGCGGGTCCAAATCGGGCCTGATGGGTGCGCTCGCCGATAGCGTACTCGATGCTGGCGGTCATGTGACGGGCGTGGAGCCGAGCTTTTTTATCGAGGCCGAGTTTCAGCACGATGGCATCGACGACCTCATCGTGACGAGTGATATGGCCGAGCGCAAGGCCAAGATGATTGAGCTCGGTGACGCGTTCGTCGCCTTCCCGGGTGGCACGGGCACGCTCGAGGAGATTGCCGAGGTCATGTCGGCCGTGTCGCTGGGGCATCTGAGTGCGCCATGCATCCTATATAACCTGGACGGTTACTACAACGACCTCAAGGCGCTGCTCGGGCACATGATTGATAAGGGGCTTTCGAGCTCGAGGCGCCAGCTCGGCATCTACTTTGCCGACGATTTGCGTGAGATTACCTCGATTATCAACGGATAAGTCTTGAGCCTGCCCCACTATGACTCCCAATGGTGCCGTTTGCGGCGCAGGTGGTTGGCTCGTTCGGGCAACGCGCGCTCTACAATATAAATGTATCTATGTCGACTTTGACCGCGGGAGGACCCGATGGATAACCTTGCCAAACCCACAAACCGCGCGCTGTTTTTGGTCAGCGTTGCCGTGACCGGTGCACTCGCGGGTGCTGCAGTCTGGCTATTCTTCTTTGCGATGGAGCACGGTATCGACTATCTATGGACCGAGATTCCGCACGCGCTGGGCGTCGCTTCGCCCGAGCTTGCCAGCGGCCCGTTTGGCTTTCTGCCGTACCCGTTTTTCGTCTGCCTGCTGGGCGGCCTGCTGATCGGTCTGTACGAAAAGCTTACGGGCACCAAGACCGATGACCTCAACCAGGTGATGGCTAAGGTTAAGCAAGACGGATGCTACCCGTACGACAACCTGGGCAAGCTTTCGCTTGCGGCATTGCTGCCACTGCTGTTTGGCGGAAGCATTGGACCGGAGGCCGGCCTGACCGGCGTTATCGCGGGTCTGTGCAGCTGGGTCGGCGACCGCATGCGTCGCTTTGGCGCCGAGTTTAGGGAGCTCACGCTGCTGGGCACCCAGGCTGCCCTGACGGCACTCTTTACCGCGCCCGTCTTTGGTTTTGTGGCGCCGCTTGCCGGTAGCGCCGACGGCCAGGGCGCTAATGACGATGAGTCCGCGTCCGACGAGATCACCATCAAGCTTCCCAAGGCGCAAAAGACCGTGGTCTACGGCATTGCGATTGCCGGCGGTCTGGGTACCTACCTGCTGCTCGGCCAGCTCATGGGCGGCGGCATGGGCATGCCCAGGTTCGAGTCCGCCCAGGTGGGTAACCTCGAGCTTGCCTGGCTTATCCCCCTGTCTCTCGTCGGTACGGTCTGTGGCTGGCTGTACTTTGTCTCGGAGCACGCGAGCGAGGCATTGGCCCACGCCATAGGGGAGCGCCCGGTCGTCAAGGCCATGTTGGCCGGTCTGGCACTCGCCATCTGCGGCACGGCCCTGCCCTACACCATGTTTGCCGGCGAGACGCAGGCCGATGTGCTCATGGAAACCTATCTGACCATCCCCGCCGGTGTGCTCATCGCGACCGGTCTTGTCAAGGCCATGCTGACACCCGCCCTCATCAACATGGGCTGGCGTGGCGGCCATTTCTTCCCGGTTATCTTCTCGGGCGTAAGCCTGGGCTACGGCCTTGCCATCCTCACCGGCGCCGATCCGGTCTTTTGCGTCGCCGTCTGCACGGCATCGACGATGGGCGCCGTTATGCGCCAGCCCGTCATGGTCGTGGGCTTGCTGCTCATGTGTTTCCCACTCAGGGGTATCGTCTGCATGATCATCGCCGCAGCCATCGCCGCCGGTATTCCGCTGCCCAAGCCGCTGCGCAAGTAGCGTATTGCGCTTTGCGTTTGTTCAGGACTCGTTTTAAAGAAGCCGCGCGAGGCCGTTTGTTTACGGATCGCGCGGCTATTGTTTAGAACTTTCTCAGCACGATGGCGATGGTGTTGAGGTATTCGAGCGCGCCGGCTTCAACGGCAGCGCGGTCGCCTGCTGCGTACTCGTTGTCGCAGGCGAGCCAGTCTTCCCATGCTTTGTCCGTGCAGAGCATAGGCTGCATCGAGACAATCTCGACGCCGGGGGTCGGCTCGATCATGGCGCGCCACCAGGCTATGTCGTGCATATAGTCGAGCTGCTCGGGTGTCCAGGATTTGAGTAGGCAGGCGGGCAGGTTGTCGTGGCAGTCGCGAAACATGCCGGGGATGCTTACGTAGAGCATCCCGCCTTGCTTTACGTAGGGGAGTAGGCGCTCGTCCAGATAGTGCGGGTCGCGGCCGTAGTAGTTGTACGAGTCGATGCTCACGACCGCATCAAAAAAGTCGTGCTCAAACGGCAGTCCCTGTGAGGCGTCCGCCTTAACAGGGTGAATAGTGTCGCGGGGAATGTCGAGCGAATCAAAGAACGCGCGGTTCTCGACAGGGTCGCTCCACAGATCGACGGCGTAGGTGTCAAATCCGTATTCGCGGGCAAGCAGGGCGCTGGTAATGCCGGTGCCCGACCCAAGGTCGCAGACGCGGGCGCCGCGTGGGATATTCGCACCGCAAAGGAGTTCTTCGCAGAGCTTGAGGGGGTTCGGCCCCATAATCTTAGAGCGTACGAGTGCCGCGGCGAAGCTCGTGGCTTTTGGGAAGGATTGAGAATTCGCAGAGTTCATTGTTCTTTCCTATCAGGTGCATATGTGGCAGATGACGGAGGCGGAACGGCGCAACAAACCACGGCCGCAAGACGGCCGTTTTCAATTTGTATGCGATTGACCGTTCCCTAAAGAACAATGACCAAAAAGACATCCCCTTGGATGATCGAAATTGGGCCGAGGCCCGTGACGTTTTGATTATAGAACGTTGCGCACGGGCCGGGGATATGCCATTTGTCACGGATTTGAGGGGCGCGATTGTGGCCGATTGCGATCTGCGTGGGTCGAGATTCGCCCGCCTACAGGTCGCGTGCCCGGTAGACCTTGGTGCTGACGATGCAGCTAAGTGCGCATAGCACGAGGGCCAGTACGGCGATTCCTGCGCACAGGCAGCCGAGGACGGCAGGATCGGGATTCGCCCCGGCAATCGACATGAGCCAGTTGCTGATGGGGTTGGAGGAGCTCAGCGTGGCCATGGCAAGGCATCCGAGCAGGGCGAACAGGCCGACGGAAAGGCGCAGCGCCTCCATGTGTCCAAATCGAAAGAACAGCGGCTGTGCCAAAAACACCATCATGAGGGAGATGAGCATCGATGCGGTGGAGGCTATTGTGGTCTCAAAGACAACCTGTCCCGTCGAGGGCATGCCCGTGTGATCGAAGAACGGAAGGGCGAGAATGCCCGTGTGATCGAAGAGCGGGATGGAGACGATGCTCAAAAGCGCGGCGGCGCAGGTCATAACGGCCGAGAAGGCAATGATGCTCAGGTAGCGTGCGCAGATGATGTCTTTGCGCGAGAGGGGCAGCGTTGCCCGATAACGCTCCCATCCGTTTTGATTGTCGAAGCCGGCCAGCGAGCTCATGACCATGATGGGTGACATGGCACTGACCGCGCAGGCGCCGGCACTCATGCCAGAGTCACCGTCCGATGCGTTGGCGAGGGTCAACACGACGAATATGAACAGACCGACACCCGCGATGCTCGGGACAAGCGTGCGGACGATGGCGAGCTCAGACATAAAGGCGCGTTTCATTTCGAAGCCCCTTTCAGCATGAGGCGAAGATAGTCATCAATGGTTGCCCGGTCGCAGGGAATCTCGGGGAAGGCCTCGAGCACATCGCGACGGTTGGGCACGAGCACGTCCACGCTATAGGCGTGGTGGGCGGCACGGGCGCCTTCGACGCAAGCCATGAGCTCGGCGGTCTGTGCCTGAGTGCAGTGAGCGATGCCAGCACGGTCAGTAATGTCCTCGCGCGGCAGGTCAAACACAATCGAGCCGTTATCGATGCAGATGACGCGGTCGGCAGTGCGATCGAGGTCGGATGTAATGTGGCTCGAGAGCAGCACGCTGTGCTGGCCGTCGGCGACAAAGGTAAGCAACTCGTCGAGCAGTTCCTCGCGCGCCATGGGATCAAGGCCTGCGGTGGCTTCGTCCAAAACGAGCAGCTTGGCATTGTGGCTGAGCGCACAGGCGAGCTGCAGCTTCATGCCCATGCCGCGGGAGAGGTCCTTGACCTTTGTCTTGGGATCGAGGCCAAATCGGTCGATGAATCCGGCGAACGTTTCGCAGCTCCACGTGGGGTATGCCGGGCCTACGAGCCTCTCGATCTGGCCCACCTTGAGCGTGGAGGGGAAGGGGCATGTGTCCAGGACAAGACCGACGCGGGAGCGCAGATGGCTTTGCGATTCATCGGGCGTGTCGGCGCCATAGCGCTGCCCAAACAGGTGTACCTCGCCGGCATCGAGCTTTATAAGCCCGAGTGCGGCTCGAATCGTCGTTGTCTTGCCGGCACCGTTTGCTCCCACAAAGCCGACAATTTGGCCGGGCTCCACAGCAAGCGTGACGTCGCGCAACGAAAAACGGTCGCTCACGCGGCGCGATACGCCTTTGAGTTCTAGCAAATTTTGCATGGTATAGCCTTTCTTGCAGATGGCTACTGCATGGTTTCGGGGGCTACGAGGTCGAGCATCTCGTGCAGCTTGTCGCGCGTGACGCCCAAGGCTTCGGCTTGGTTCGCCGCTTTCGCAAGCAGCTCTTCGATATGGCAGAGCTGGTTTTCGCGCAAGAGCTCCTGGTTGCCCTCGGCGACAAAACAGCCCTTGCCCTGCACGGTGCAGATAAACCCGAGCTGCTCCAGGTCGGCGTAGGCGCGCTTGGTGGTGATGACGCTCACACCCAAGTCGCTCGCGAGTGCGCGGATGCTGGGGAGTTTGGCTCCCGCAGCGAGCGTGCCCGAAAGGATCTGAGCTTTGACCTGCGAGGATATCTGTTCGTAGATAGGCTTATCGCTCGAATTGGATAGGATGATGTCCACAGCGGCTCCTTAGCTGTTGGGCTACACGTGTATATAACCGGTAAGCACAGTATATATACACTATGCACAGTTACGCAAGAGACAAATTCGGATTGGGCCGGCTGCCCGGGCCTTGACTGATGAATTTGTCCTGATAGGCGCCCTAGATCGGGATTTCGCGGCTACAATAATGCGGTTACAACGACGTAATGCACTCAATGCAAGAAAGGATCCGCATGGCAAGCCTGTCGGATGAAATCTCGTCGCGCCGCACATTCGCGATCATCAGCCACCCGGACGCCGGTAAGACCACGCTTACCGAGAAGCTGCTGCTCTATACCGGCAGCATCCAGACTGCCGGCTCGGTCAAGGGCAAGAGCTCGGCCAAGCACGCCGTCTCGGACTGGATGGACATCGAGAAGGAGCGCGGCATTTCCGTTACCTCCTCGGTGCTGCAGTTCACCTATAATGGCGCCTGCGTCAACATCCTCGATACCCCCGGCCACCAGGACTTCTCGGAGGATACCTACCGTACCCTTATGGCCGCCGACGCCGCAGTCATGGTCATCGACGGCGCTAAGGGCGTCGAGGCCCAGACCAAAAAGCTCTTTAAGGTCTGTACGCTGCGCCACATTCCCATCTTCACCTTTGTGAACAAGCTCGACCACGAGGCTCGCGATCCGTTTGAGCTCATGGAAGAGATCGAGAACGTCCTGGGTATCAATACGTATCCCATGAACTGGCCGATCGGCAGCGGCCGCAACTTCCGCGGCGTGTTCGACCGTCAGACCCGTCGCGTCATTGCCTTTGAGGGCGACGGCCACGCCAACGCCACCAAGAAGGTCGCCGAGGTCGAGGCCGAGCTGGGCGATCCCGCTATGGACGAGCTCATCGGCGAAGAGAACCATAAGAACCTGATGGATGACATCGAGCTGCTCGATGGCGCCGGCGACGAGCTCGACTTGGATGCCGTGGCCTGCGGCAAGTTGAGTCCGGCGTTCTTTGGCTCGGCGCTTACCAACTTTGGCGTGGAGCCTTTCCTGAAGGAGTTCCTGCGTCTGGCCCCGACGCCGCGCGCCTATACCGATACGCTCACCAGCGAGCCGGTCGATCCCTGCCGCGACGACTTTAGCGGCTTTGTGTTTAAGATCCAGGCAAACATGGACAAGAACCACCGCGACCGCATCGCCTTTGTGCGCATTTGCTCGGGCAAGTTCGAGCGCGGCATGGACGCCTTCCACGTGCAGGGCAACCGCAAGCTTAAGCTTGCCACGGGCACGTCGATGATGGCCGATGACCGCGCCATCGTGGACGAGGCGTACGCGGGCGATATCGTGGGCCTGTTCGATCCGGGTATCTTTAGCATCGGTGACACCGTGTGCTCTGGCAAGCGCCATGTGCAGTATCCGCAGATCCCGACGTTTGCCCCCGAGATGTTCGCCCGCATTACGCAGGTCGATACGCTCAAGCGCAAGCAGTTTGTGAAGGGCATGGAGGAGCTTGCCCAGGAGGGCGCCATCCAGATCTTCCGCGAGCTGGGTGCCGGTATGGAGAGCGTCATCGTGGGCGTGGTCGGCGTGCTGCAGTTTGAGGTGCTCGAGCGCCGCCTCAAGGCCGAATATCGTGTTGAGGTTCGTCGCCAGCCACTGCCCTATACGGACATCCGCTGGATCCAGAACGATCCCGACACCATCGATATCCCGGGCCTTTCACTCACGCGCGACACCCTGCGCGTCGAGGACATGCGCGGCGGCAAGCTGCTGCTGTTCACGAGCCCATGGAACGTGGACTGGGCGACCGACCATAACCCCGACCTCATCCTGTCGGAGTTTGGCAACGTAGCGTTTTAGCGCGCCGGCGCGGTAGCCTTGCGGGGCTGCCGCGCCGTTTGCTTGCCTGATGCCGTGTGAGCGGCTATCATACCCACCGTCGTCTCAAGACCGTGACGTCCGAGCAGTTCGGGTCCGATATCCTGCTCGTTAAACCTAAAACCAAAGGAGTACATAATGATCAAGAAGGTCATGGAGGACTACAAGGTCCTGTTGCGGAGCATTCCCGCGGCAACGGTTTCGCTGTTTTTCGTGAGCGTCATCATGATGAACCTGCTGGCCAACAAAGAACTTATCAGCCTGCCGTATCTGGCGCTCGACTGCGGCTTTGTGGTGAGCTGGGTTTCGTTTTTGTGCCAGGACATGATCTGCAAGCGCTTTGGCGCCAAGGCATCCATCAAAATCTCTATCCTCGCGCTGCTGGTCAACCTGGCCGTGAGCCTGTGCTTTTGGGCATGCTCGCTCACGCCCGGCATGTGGGGCGCCTACTACGACACGGGCATGATCGAGGTCAACAGCGCCCTTAACGCCACCATTGGCGGCACCTGGTACGTGGTGCTGGGCTCTTCGCTGGCAATGCTCGTTTCTGCCGTGGTTAATTCCACGCTCAACCAGTCGCTCGGCCGTATGCTCAAAAAGAATAACTTTGCGAGCTTCGCCTTCCGTTCCTATGTGTCCACGGGTGTTGGCCAGTTTATCGACAACCTGGTCTTTGCCATTGTGGTGAGCCATACGTTCTTTGGTTGGACCTGGGTGCAGGTCCTTATGTGCTCGCTGACCGGCGCTGTTGCCGAGCTGCTGTGCGAGGTCTTCCTGAGCCCCGTGGGCTACAAGGTCGTGCGTGGCTGGGAGCGTGAGAATGTGGGCGCCGAGTACCTCGAGCGCCACGCAACCGCCTAAGGAGCAAGTATGCGGGTTTTGATCACGGGCGCTTCGGGCGGTATCGGAGCCGCGTGCGTGCAGCGCTTTTTGGACGAGGGCCACGAGGTCGTGGGCTTTGACCTGCTGCCGGCGGCGGTCGAGCACGAGCGCTACCGCCATCTGATCGTTGATGTACGCGAGCCTAACTCGTTTCCAGGCGACCTTGAGCCTCAGGTAATCGTGAACGTTGCCGGTGTACAGGATTCGGCCGATGACATTGCCGCCAACCTGCGTGGCACCATCAACGTGACCGAGCGCTACGCCTTTGTGGGGGAGGGGCTTGCCGCCAAGCCGGCGCCGGCTATCAAATCCGTGGTCAATGTGGGGTCGGCGAGCGGACATACGGGATCGGAGTTTCCCGCCTATGCTGCCAGCAAGGGTGGCGTTATCGCCTACACCAAAAACCTTGCAAACCGCCTGGCACCGCAGGCCATCGCCAACAGTGTGGACCCGGGCGGCGTTATCACGCCGCTCAACCGTTGCGTGATGGAAGACGAGCACCTGTGGAACCAGATTATGGAGCTCACGCCGCTTAAACGCTGGGCCACCGCCCAAGAGATCGCCGAGTGGATCTACTTTGTGGGCGTAACCAACCGGTTTATGACCGGGCAGAGCTTGCTGATCGATGGCGGCGAGGCCGGCCGCACACAATTTATTTGGCCTGAGTAACAAAACGCGCCCGATGGCAAGATTGCCGTCGGGCGCGTTTTTGATGTATCGATTTTTAGCCGAGGCAAGCCCAGTTGACGGGGGTCGAGCCGTGCTGTTCGAGTAGCCGATTGGCTGCCGAGAAGGGACGTGACCCCATAAAAGCGGGGAGTTCTGCTGTGGCACGGTTGGCCGAAAGCGGCGAGGGGTGCGTAGAGGCCAGGCAGAACTTGTCGGTTGCCTTGCCCGCGCCGATTGCGGCGAGCTTGCCTTCGACCATCTGCTGGGCAAAGCGGCCCCATGCCAAAAAGACTACCGGCTGGGGCAGCTGGCAGCAGCGTTCGATAACATAGTCGGTGAGCGTGCTCCAGCCCAGTTTGGCGTGCGAGTTGGCGGCATGCTCGCGCACGGTGAGCGTGGTGTTGAGGAGCAGGACGCCCTGTTGTGCCCATGGGGTTAGGTCTCCCGTGGCGGGAATGGGGCAACCCAGATCGGCTTTGAGTTCCTTATAGATGTTGCGCAGGCTCGGCGGCAACTTGGTTTGCGTCGCGGGGACCGAGAACGACAGCCCCATTGCCTGGTTGGGTCCGTGATAGGGGTCTTGACCCAAGATGACAACCTTGACCTGGTCGGCTGGCGTGTAGGCGAGGGCATTGAGGATGTCGTCTTGTGCCGGGTAGATGGTTTGCTCGGCACGCAAAAGGGCGATGCGCTCGAGCAGCTGGTTCGTAGTGTCACGTACCGGCTGCGGCGCATCGCCCAACCAAGTTGCTATGTTGCGGTCGCGGGTTGCGGTGTCCATGGGGCTCCTTTATGGCAGATGCTCTGTCGGCATCTATTGTAAAGGCGTCTGGAGACCTTTTTGCCGCGGCTGCATAAGGAGCGGGGTCTACGAGACGCGTTCGGGCGCTCCTGCCATGTGAGCCTGTCCATGTGCACGGAGGCGTGGAAGCTCGACAGTTGCCACCATGACGCCGGTGAGGATGAGGGCGGCGCCAAAGAAAGCGATGGGGCTCAGGACCTCGCCGACCAGGAAGAACGAGAAGACGGCGGAGCAGACCGGCTCGAGCGAGAAGGCAAAGCCGGTGGTCTCGGCAGGCACGTGGGGCTGCACGAGCGTCTGGGTGATAAAGCCGTAGGCAGAGCAGATGAGTGCGAGCGCGACGACCACGACGATCTCGTTGGGCGTGCTGGGAAGCGTGAAGCCGCCAAAGGTGCACGCGGCGATGCCCGAGAACAGGCCGCCAAAGCCCAGCTGCCAAACACCCAAGGCCAGTGGGTCGACTTCTTCGACAAAGCGTTTGGCTACGATAATGTGGCTGGCATAGACAAAGGCCGAGAGCAACATGATGATCGCGCCGGGATTCAGGCTGGTAAAGTCGGCACCCGAGAGCAGCAGCATACCGCAGGTGACGATGGCGGTGCCGATGAGTACCTTGCGCTCGGGGGCGCGACGCAGCAGGGCGGCGTTGGCAAACGGCACGATCACGACCGTCAGGCTCTGCAAAAAGCCGGCGGTGGAGGCGGAGGTGAGGCTAGAGCCCAGGCACATGCAGGTGAGCTCGGTTGCCATGATGGCGCCGATGATGGCGGCGCGAACCATGAGGTCGCGGTTGATGCGGAAAGCGCGCTTGTGGAAGAGCAGCAGGCAGGCCGCAAAGGCGATGATGCAGCGTAGCGCGACGATGCTCGTGGCGTTCATGCTGTCCATGCCAATCTTCATGAGGGGGTACGAAAAGCCCCATGCGACGGGAACGGAAAATGAGAGCGCGATTGCTTTTTTGCGATCCATGGGACTCCTTTTGTTACAGAACGGTTTCGCAAAAAGGATTCTGCTCCCAGATGTGGATGTAGTAAAGCGAATGTATCTTCAGTATGATTAAGAAATACTAATGCTGGCAGAAAAAGCCCTGGCAAAACGTTTTACGGCTGCATTGATGTGGAGGCACGATGGCATCGCGGTATCAGATTGTATGTATGGTGGTCGATCGCGGCAGCCTGAAGGGCGCGGCCGACGAGCTGGGCTATACGCAAAGCGCGGTGAGCCAGGCCGTCAAGGCGCTCGAGCGCGAGCTGGGCACCACGCTTATCGAGCGCGGTAAGCAAGGTGTCTCGCTTACGCGCGACGGCAAGCAGTACCTGCCGTATCTGCGCCAAATCGTAACTGCCGAGGCCGAGCTTGAGGGCAAGCGCCAGGAGCTGATGGGGCTTTCCTCGACTGATATTCGTATCGCGACGTTTACCAACGTGAGTCGTACCGTACTGCCGCGTGTGATCCGCGACTTTGGGGCTCTGCATCCGGGCGTGCACTTTACCCTCAAGCAGGGCGATTACACGCGCAACGCCCAGTGGGTGCACGACGGCGTGGTTGACTTTTGCTTTACGGCGCGCGGATTTACCGCCGGGCTCGAGAAGCGCGTGGTCTATCACGACGAGTTGGTTGCGCTGTTGCCGGCCGCGCATCCGCTGGCGGCAAAGGAAAAGGTAACGCTCGCCGACCTAGCGTCCGAGCCGTTTGTGCTGCTGGACGAGGGCGAGCAGAGCCTGGTGCTCGATGCGTTTGCCGCGCATGGGCTGTCGCCGCACGTGACGAGTGAGGTCACCGACGACTACACCATTATGGCGATGGTGGAGGAGGGGTTAGGCGTGAGCATGCTCTACCGTCGTACCGTTGAGGGCATGCGGGCCGATATTCGCGTGCGTCCCATCGTGCACGCCCCCTCGCGCGACGTGGTGGCAGCCTGGCGCAGCTGGGACACCATGCCTGTCGCCACGAGGCGCTTTATCGACTATATGAGCTCGCATATTGTCAATTAATGACTGGCGTGACGTTGAACGCGGTGTTTAGCGGGCTGTCGCTTTGACTTGGGCGGCGCGATAGGTGCGTGCCGGGTGGCAGAGTAGTACCGCCACGACCATAAAGAACGCTGTGGTGCCCAAGCTGATGGGGTAGACCATCATGATGTTCGCAAAGGTGCGGAAGTGCGGGAACACGCAGAATACCCAATAGAAGCGAATGCCGCAGACGCAGATCATGGTGATGAGGGCGGGCATAAGCGAGATGCCAAAGCCGCGCAGGTAACCGGACATGTTTTCGTAGAACATGCTAAAGGCGTACGCCGGGAAGATCGAACACACGCGGATATAGCCGATCGAGACGATGTTGGGATCGCTGTTAAAGAGCGCCAGGATCTCGCGCCCCAGACCGACGATGATGACGATGGTGGTGAGCGCAACGATGCCGCCTTCGACCAGGCAGACCTTGAGCGTCTTGGTGCAGCGGTCGATCTGGCGAGCGCCGTGGTTTTGCCCCACAAAGGTGGTGCAGGCCTGGCTAAAGCTGTTGAGCAGGTTGTAGCACACGTACTCCAGGCTCATGGCAGCGCTGGATGCCGCCATGACCTCGGTGCCCAAACTGTTGATGGCGGACTGGATGATGATATTGGCGACGGCAAAGACGGCGCTTTGGATACCGGCGGGCAGGCCAATCTTGACGATGCGCCTGAGGGCGACGGGGTCTAAGCCTAAGTCGCGTGGAGTGACGCGGACGACGGAGTCGGTCTTGAGCAGACGGATAAAGAGCGTAGCGGCGCTGACGGTGTAGGCGATGGCGGTGGCGATGGCGACGCCCGCGACGCCCCAGTGGAGCACGGGGACAAAGATGAGGTCCAGGCCAATGTTGAGGACGGTGGACACGGCGAGCGCCTGCAGCGGCATGCGGGTGATGCCGACGGAGCGGAAGATCGCGGCCTCAAAGTTATAGAGCAAGATCGAGGGCATGCTGAGCAAAAAGACGCGCAGGTAGAGCGAGGCGAGCGGCATGGTTTCGGCGGGAACGTTGAGCGCGGCGAGCATGGGCTCGGCAAAGATCTCGCCCAGCGCGATGACGACAAAGCCCACAAGCGCCATGAGAATCGAGGTGTGTACGGCGCGGTTGACCATGTTCTGATCGTTGCGGCCGATAGCGTTGGCGATGACCACGTTGGAGCCAAGCGACATGCCGATAAACAGGTTGAGCATAAGACTGGTAAGCGGAACGTTGGAGCCGACCGCTGCCATGGCGAGGGTTCCCTGGTCGCCCGAGAAGTTACCGATGATGACGGTGGCGATGAGGTTCGACAGCTGCTCCAAGATGCTCGTGGCGGCTACGGGGAAGGCGAACAGGGGAATATTGCGCCACAGCGAGCCGGTGGTCATGTCAATGTGCTTAGATGCGGTGTCTGCCATACGCTCTCAATCTCTAATATGCTCTTTCGTGCTTATTTGCGCAGACGATGATACTCCTAATGCAGCCAGCCGGCACTTAGGGACGTTCCTTTTCTGTCGGCAGCTGGGGACACTCCTTGTCTCTTCTATGACTAGGTGGGGAAGGCGTGCGACAATGGTGGACGTTGTGTTGTTCGCGCTAAGGAGTTGCCATGTTGTTGTGTCCCGTTTGCCATGAACCGTTGGTGGACGACGAACGCGGTGCTGCATGCGCGGGCGGACACCGATTTGACCGTGCGCGCGAGGGCTATCTGTATCTGCTGCGCTCGTCCAAGAGCGGCGACTCCATGGGCGATCCCAAGTCGCAGGCGCGCAGCCGTCGTGACTTTCTGAACCGCGGATACTATGCGCCGTTGCGCGATGCGATGGTCGAGCTGGTGCGCGAGCGGATGTCTGAACGTGCCGCGTCTACGAACGGCCCCATGACCTTGCTCGACATTTGCTGTGGCGAGGGCTACTACACCAGCGCCATGGGTGCGGTGCCGGGCGTGGATGCTTACGGTTTCGACCTGGGCAAGGAGATGGTGCGCCTTGCCGCCAAGCGCGGCGATGCGACGTACTTCGTGGCCAACATGAAAGATATCCCCGTGGCTGATGGCGCCTTTGATATGGTGACCGAGCTCTTCGCTCCTTTTAACGAGCGTGAGTTTGCCCGCGTGCTGGCGCCAGAGGGTTCGCTCTACACCGTGGTGCCGGGTGCTCGGCATCTGTTTGGCCTCAAAGAGGTGCTCTACGACACGCCATATCTCAATGACGAGAAGCTGCCGAAGACCACCGAACTCGAGTTGGTCTCAACGCTGCGGGTGTCTGCGAACATTACGCTCCAGACCCAGGCTGACATCGAGGCGGTGTTCCAAATGACGCCGTACTACTACCGTACGCGCCCTGCCGATAAAGAGCGCCTGGCAAACCTGGACACTCTTCAAACCGACATCGACTTCATCATCGCCGAGTACCGCCACAGCTAACAACCTACCAAAAAGGGACAGGTTTATTTTGGCAGGTGTTATCTGGGCAAACGTAAAGGGCCGACCGCAGAGATGCGCGATCGGCCCTTGTTGGTTGCTTGATTGCAGGGAGCTGCGGGGGACAGGTGCCTACAGGCGGTCCTTGTTCTCGGCCTTAACGTCATGTGCCTGCTGAACAAAGAACAGGTCGTACACCACGATGACAAAGGCGCCAAAGTTGATGGCGTCGCCGCCAAACGCGGGAAGCGTGAGCACGGCCTGCGCAATCGTGGCGATTGCGGCAACAATACCGAGCTTAAACGCGCCATCCACTTGCGAAGGCTTGTTGGCACCCTTGATGCCCGCAACACCTGCGGCAAGATCGACGACGCCCTTGGCGACAAGCACGGCCGCGGCGAGCATGGCGTTCGATCCGTAGGTGGACTCGAACTTGCCGGTCGCGATGCCGGCGATTCCAATGACGAGACTGGCGATGCCCAGAACAAAATAAATCAGGGCAAGGATTTTGAGAGTCTTGCGAGTGAAGCTCATGGCTGGTCCTTTCGATACGAGTACGCCAACCTGGCGCACCCTATGTGCTGCACATATGGTGAAGCACATTGTAGTTCAACGCGGTGATGCATGCGCCTGAAAGCGTCTCTTGCCTGCACGGTTCAACCTTTCAAAAAGGAAAGCTGGACGTAAGTCAAATCGATGGCAGCTCATGTGCGGCGCTGCGATGATGAGGCCGTGATAAGAAGTGAGTCTAAGGAGGAGCCATGATGTACGGACCAGAGCAAGTGCGTGAACCGCGGTCGTTGGGAAGGCGCATGGGTGATTCTGTGATCGCTGCCGTGTGCACGGGATTGATGGCGGTGCTTTGCATTGGGATGCTGTGGACCATGTCGCATGTGGGACAATAACGGACGGTTGGGTGCCGACATGAATGGCGCCCATGTATTCGTTTTGTTTGCTAAGGAGTGTCCATGGGCGTCGTCGATCCCTTTTCTGTTGCTCGGGCGGCAGGGCTCGAGTTAACCAGGACACCCGAGGGCCTCACGCTCACCGATGGCTCGATGGAGTTACGAGCCGATTTTGGCCGCATGCTTCCACGGCTCAAGCAGGGCCGTTTGCAGCAAGAGCTACTGGTGAAGGCTGCGCGCACAAAAGGCATCGAGCAACCATGGGCGATTGATGCCACGGCAGGCTTTGGCGAGGACTCGCTGCTGCTGGCTGCCGCGGGCTTTACCGTCGATCTGTATGAACAGGATTGCGTGATCGCGGCGCTCCTCAAGGATGCCTTGGATCGTGCGGCAGATGATTCGGCGCTTGCGGCTACCGTGTCGCACATGCGCTTGCATGCGGGCGAGGACAGCATTGCCGGCCTTCGCCATACAGCTGAGCTGATCGGGCGGGGCGAGCTCACCGCTCCTGACGTGGTATATCTGGACCCCATGTTTCCCGAGCGCACCAAGAGCGCGGCGGTGAAAAAGAAGTTCCAACTCTTGCATCATCTGGAACAGCCGTGTGCCGATGAGGAGACGCTGGTCGAAGCGGCGCTTGCGGTGCGGCCGCGCAAGGTCGTTATCAAGCGTCCGGTGAAGGGGCCGCTGCTTGCCGGCGTTAAGCCGAGCTATCAGCTTGCGGGCAAGGCCGTTCGCTACGATGTTTTGGTGCCGCCGCGCCCGTAGCTTGCGTGCGATGGCCGGCGCTTCGCCGGCGCCGTGCCGATGCAGGGCCTATTTCCAGGGGTGCGACGTCAGATGCCAGCCGCCGCAGTATTCGCATTTGTAGCAGGCAAGGCCGCGCCGCCCGCGGTTTTCGCAGTCGGCCATAACTGCCTCGGCCTCGGCGCGTGTGTCGTAACGGTTTTTGCGTTCGCACGACTTGTAGCGCCACGCCTCGTCGCGCTCGGCGTCCAGGGCGTCGCGGCGCTCGTCCTCGCGCGCAAACAGGTCGCTCATATCGCCGCCGGTGGCAGCGCCCAAAAACTCGCTTTTGGCCTTTGACCAGGCGGCTCGCTTCTTGCTTCCCATCCGCTTCGCGCCCCTCTCCAAACGCTGGTATCATTGCTCAATCAAAGTGATACCAATAAACGTGAGGTCGCCGCGTGATGATCAGAAAAACCCTCGATACCGACATTCCCGCCGTCATGGCTATCTATGACACGGCCCGCGCCTTTATGCGCGCGCATGGCAACGCCACGCAGTGGCCCGAGGGCACGCCTTCTGCCGAGCAACTGGCTGCCGATATTGCCGCTGGTGGCAGCTATGTGTGCGAAGTCGACGGTCGCGTGGTGGCGACGTTTGCCTTTTTACCGGGCCCGGACGAGTGCTATGACGTAATTGAGGACGGGCAATGGCGCAGCGACACTCCGTACGCCGTGCTGCACCGTGTGGCGTCCGACGGCACCGCGCACGGTATCGCGGCTGCGATGTTTGCCTTTGCCAAGGAACGCATCGGCCATCTGCGTATCGACACACACCAAGACAACCTGCCTATGCAGGGCGCCATCGCCAAGGCGGGGTTCGAGCGTGTCGGCGTCGTGCATGTGTCGGACGGCACACCGCGCATTGCGTTTGACTGGCTGCGCGAGGCATAAGCGCCCAGGCGCATGCCAACACTCCATCTAAATGAAATGGCCCCGGGTGGGGTCATTTTTGGTAAAACGCGTCGTTGTGAGGCTCGCGTTGTTACTGCCCCAGATGAGTCCGGGCAGACAAAAAGGGGAGGTGCCGGCTTTCGCAAGGCGCGAACCTACGAAAATCGCCGCGCGGCAACGCGGGGCGATGAGCTCGGTCGGGGAATAGGGCCCGCTTCGCCCGCCGGCCCGTAAATTGTATCATCCAGTGTGGAACGAGGATGCCCATTGCCGCGTGCGATGGGCTTGCAATAAGAGGAGAGCCATGTCGAAGCAAGCGGTCGTTGGAATCTTGGCGCATGTCGATGCCGGCAAGACCACGCTGGCCGAGGCCATGCTGTTCAACGCGGGTCGCATTCGCAAGCGCGGTCGCGTGGACGATGGCGATTCGCATCTGGATACGAACGCGATCGAGCGCGAGCGCGGCATTACGATCTTCTCGTCGCAGGCCGTGCTCGACCACGGCGATACCCACGTCATGCTCGTGGATGCACCAGGGCATGTCGATTTTTCTGCCGAGGCGGAGCGCACGCTGCGCGCGCTCGACTATGCGATTTTGGTTGTGGGCGCCAACGATGGCGTGCAGGGGCACACCGAAACCCTGTGGCGCCTGCTTGCGCGCTATGACATCCCGACGTTTATCTATATCAACAAGATCGATTTGGAGAATCCCGGCCGTGATGTTTTGCTGGGACAGCTTGGGCAGCGTCTTTCCGAAGGCTGCCTGGATGCCAGCGAACTGCTGGCGGGCGGTGCCGTTCAGGAGGACGCTGCCGCGTTGGACGAGGCGGCGCTCGAGGAGTTTCTTGAAGCGGGTGAGCTTTCTGTCGCAACGCTGTCGCGCATGGTTGCCGAGCGCAAGCTCTTTCCCTGCTTTGCTGGCTCGGCGCTCAAGGACCAAGGCGTTGACGAGCTGCTGGATGGCATATGCGCGCTGATGCGTGAGCAGGCGTGGCTCCCGGAGTTTGCCGCGCGCGTCTATCGTGTCAGCCGCGGGGATCGCGGCGAGCGTTTGGCTTGGGTTAAAGTGACCGGCGGCACGCTGCACGCCAAGCAGATGATTGACGGACGTTCCGGTGCCGAGGCATGGGAGCAGAAGGTCGATCAAGTACGCATCTATAACGGCGAGAAGTATGAGCTTGCCCAAGAAGTTGCTGCTGGCGGTATTTGTGCCGTGACGGGTCTTGCGCACGTTCGCCCGGGGGACGCCTTGGGCGCGGAGCCCGCAGGCGATGCGCCCGTCATTGCGCCGGTCCTCACCTATACGGTGCTTCCGGGCGAACACGATGTCCACGCGGTGTTCAAAGCACTGACTGAGCTGGCGGACGAAGATCCCATGCTCGGCGTAAGCTGGAATACGCATCTTGAGCAGATTCATTTGCAGCTGATGGGCGCCGTGCAACTCGAGGTCGTGCAGCGGGTGTTGGCTGATCGCTTTGATCTTACGGTTGGGTTTGAGCCCGGCGGCATTCTCTATAAGGAGACGATCTCGCAGCCGGTCGAGGGCGTGGGCCACTTTGAGCCGCTGCGCCACTATGCCGAGGTACATCTGCGCCTGGAGCCGTTGCCAGCAGGTTCGGGCGTGCAGTTTGGCACCGTGACCTCGACCGACGAGCTCGATCTTAACTGGCAGCGTTTGGCACTCACCAACGCCATGGAGCGCGATCACCTGGGCGTGCTGACCGGCTCGCCCATCACCGATGTGCGCATTACGCTCACGGGCGGCCGTGCGCATGCCAAACACACCGAGGGCGGTGATTTTCGTCAGGCCACGTACCGTGCGATTCGCCAAGGACTCATGCAGGCGCGTGAGGCCGGCGCAGCCGTGCTGCTGGAGCCGTGGTACCACTTTGAGCTCGAGGTGCCGGGGGAGTGCGTGGGCCGGGCGCTCTCGGATGCCACGCGCATGGGTGCCGAGTACGAGCCGCCGACGATGGCGGGAGACCGGGCGAAGCTTGTGGGTCGCGTGCCGGCATCCGAGGTGCAGGATTATGCGCTGGAGGTGGCTGCCTACACGAGCGGTCGCGGACATCTGTACCTTGAGTTCGCCGGGTACGCGTCCTGTCATGATGCCGAGCGCGTAATCGAGATGGCCGCCTATGAGCCCGAGGCTGATCTGCCCAACACACCCGACTCGGTCTTTTGCTCTCATGGCGCCGGCTACACGGTCAAATGGTATGACGTGCCCGCCGCAGCGCACGTAAAGATCGATCCCGCCACCTTCCGTCCCTGGCGAGCGGCAGACGCCGAGTTTTTCGGCCACATGTGACAAAGGGACAGCCCCTTTGTCACATGCTATTGGTATAACTCAGTATAAGTTGGTATAACTGTTACCAGGGTTTGCCAATCCGAGGAGGCCGATATGAATCCAAATCCCTTTAAGCCCACAGCTGGTAAGCGGCCTCCGATACTCATCGGTCGCGAGTCGGTCATCGAAGATTTTGAGGAAGGGCTCGACAACGGCGCCGGAGCGCCGGGCAGGCTCATGCTCATTACGGGAAACCGCGGCTGTGGCAAAACGGTTCTCCTGCGGGAGCTGCAACGTCTAGCCAGCGAGCGCGGATGGGCGGTTGTCTCCGATTCCGCTTCGCTTGGTTTGTGCGACCGCTTGGCCGACGCGCTTCGCTCGAATAAACCCGTTGTGACGTCAATGGAGTTTGGGCCGTCGTTTGGCCGGATGTCGGTCGAGGCGGCGCGGGCAAAAGGCGAGACATTGCGAGGGCTGGTCAACGAGCGTCTCAAGAAGCTCGGTCCGGGCAAGGGCGTCTTGTTTGCGATTGACGAGGCACAATCGGTGTCTATCGAGGAACTGGCGGCTCTTGCCGTCCTCTATCAGCAGGTGCTCGGAGACCAGGATGCCACGGGCTTGCCCGATAGCGACCAGCGCGGTCTTGCGCTGGCGTTCGCCGGCTTGCCCAGTATGGTTGACGATCTGCTCGAAGAGCCGAGCGTGACGTTTTTGCGGCGTGCCCAGCAGCGTACGTTGGGGGCAATATCTTTGCCCAAAGTGCGCGATTCGTATATCCAGACGGTCAAAGACGCTGGTCTTTACGTTGACGCGGAGACGGCGGACCTTGCGGCGCGCAAGAGCATGGGGCATCCCTATATGGTTCAGCTGGTGGGCTATTACATGTGGCGGTCTGCTGTCCGGCGTGGCTCGCAGGTCATCGAAAGGCGCGATGTCGAGAATGGCCATGCGGATGCCGTCTCCGAGTTCTACGAAGCGGTTGACGCACCTCTGTATTACGGTCTGCGCAGCCCTCAGCGCCTCTTTATCGAGGCTATGGCGGTTGACGAGGACAAGCCGACGCGCACGGCGGATATCATTGAGCGCTGCGACCGTACCCAGAGCTGGGCGAGTAAATATCGCGCAAGCCTGATTCGCGAGCGCGTCATCGAGGCCGCCGGATACGGCCTTGTGCGGTTTACCGTGCCCATGCTGGGCGAGTATATCCGCGACCGCGTTTTATGGCATGAGTAGGGTGATAAAGGTGACGGAACAGAAGATGAGCCCGCAGGCTATCGAGGTGCGCGGTGCACGTGTCCACAATCTCAAGGACATCGATATCGATATTCCGCTGGGGAGGCTCGTGGGCATTGCCGGCGTGTCGGGCTCGGGCAAGAGCTCGCTGGCGCTGGGAGTTCTTTATGCCGAGGGCTCGCGCCGTTACCTGGAGGCGCTCAGCACCTATACTCGACGTCGCCTGACGCAGGCCGAGCACGCCCAGGTGGACGAGGTATTGCACGTACCGGCGGCACTCGCGTTGCATCAGCGTCCCAGTGTGCCAGGCGTGCGCTCGACCTTTGGTACCATGACCGAGCTCAACAACAGTCTGCGTTTGCTCTTTAGCCGCTGTGCCCATCACGTGTGCCCACATTGCGGGGCGCGTGTGGAGCCGAGCCTTAACGTGGCTGCGGGCCTGTCGCTCACGTGCCCCGCATGCGGCCGCGAGTTCTACGCGCCGAGTGCCGAGGACCTTGCCTTTAACAGCGGCGGTGCGTGCCCTACCTGCGGCGGCACCGGTGTCATGCGCGAGGTGGACGAAGCGAGCCTGGTGCCCGACGAGTCAAAGACCATCAACGAAGGCGCGGTGCTTCCCTGGGGTACGCTCATGTGGGATCTGATGAAGCAGGTAGCCGGCGAGATGGGCGTGCGCACCGACGTGCCGTTTAACCAGCTCACGCCTCAAGAGCGCGACATCGTGTTCCACGGTCCGGCGGTTAAAAAGCACATTCTCTACGTTCCCAAAAACGGCGAGGGCGCCACGCCGCTCGATTTTACCTATTACAACGCTGTCTATACCGTCGAGAATGCGCTCGCCAAGGTTAAGGACGACAAGGGCCTCAAGCGCGTGGCGCGCTTTTTGCGCGAGGGGCCATGCCGTGACTGTGGCGGCACGCGTCTCTCCGAGGCCGCACGCCATCCCCAGGTGCGCGGTATCAATCTGGCGCAGGCCGCGGCTATGACGCTGGGTGAGGCGATTGAGTGGGTGCGCGGGGTGCCCGCATCCTTGCCGGCCGAGATGCAGCCCATGGCGACGGATATCTGCGATTCGTTTTTGAGCACGGCCCGTCGACTGGTCGATCTGGGCCTCGATTACCTTTCACTCGACCGCGCCGGTGCCACGCTCTCCACGGGCGAGCGTCAGCGCGTGCAGCTCGCCCGCGTGGTGCGTAACCGATCGACGGGCGTGCTCTATGTGCTGGACGAGCCCTCGATTGGCTTGCATCCTGCCAATGTCGACGGCCTGGTAGGCGTGATGCGCGATTTGGTGGATGACGGCAACACCGTGGTCGTTGTCGACCACGACACGCGCGTACTGGCGGAAGCCGACTATCTGGTCGAGATGGGCCCCGTTGCCGGAGCAGGCGGCGGCAATGTGATCGCCGCCGGTACGGTGGATGAGGTCGAGCAATCGCAGGACAGCCGCATCGCCCCGTTTTTGCGCTCGGAGCCCAAGCGCTTGCGGCCGCAGGTGGCTGACGACGAAATGTTCGACCGGGGCCATATCCGCATGGCGACCGATGCCATCCATACCGTCAAACCGCTCGAAGTCGATATCCCGCGCGGTCGCTTGGTCGCGGTGACGGGCGTTTCGGGTTCGGGTAAGACGACGTTGGTGCTCGAGACGCTCATCCCGGCGCTCAAGGCTCAGGCAACTGGCGAGCGCCTGCCAAGCCATGTGCGCTGGATCGACGCCGAGGGCATTGCCCGTGCAAATCTGATTGATGCTACGCCTATCGGCGCCAACGTGCGCTCGACGGTGGCAACTTATGCCGACATCCATGATGAGCTGCGTCGCGCCTTCGCCCGCACGCCCGAGGCTAAGGCGGCGGGATACAAGGCGGGCGCCTTTAGCTACAACACCGGCGCCTTGCGCTGCCCTACGTGCGATGGCACGGGTTCGGTATCGCTCGACGTGCAGTTTTTGCCCGATGTCGAGATCGTCTGCCCGTCATGTCGCGGCTCACGCTATGCAGACGCGGCCTCGCATATCCATCGCGAGGGCAAGGACGGGAGCCTGCTTACGTTGCCGCGGCTCATGGACATGAGTGTGGACGAGGCCCTCGACGCTACGGTGGGGCTCAAGAAAGTTCAGGCGCGCTTACAGACCCTGCACGACCTGGGCTTGGGTTATCTCACGCTCGGCGAGCCCACGCCGGCGCTCTCGGGCGGCGAGGCGCAGCGTCTTAAGCTCGCGAGTGAGATGGGCCGCGTGCAGGATGATGCCGTATTCGTGTTCGACGAACCCACAATTGGCCTGCACCCGCTCGATGTTCAGGTGCTGCTGAGTGTGTTCGACGGCCTCGTCGCCAAGGGCGCCACAGTTGTCGTGATCGAACACGACCTCGACCTTATCCGCAACGCCGACTATGTGATCGACATGGGCCCGGGCGGCGGTGACGCGGGCGGGCAAATCGTCTGCGCCGGCACGCCGGGCGACATCGTGGCCTGCCCCGCAAGCATCACCGGCCGCTACCTATAACCGAATGTGACAAAGGGACAGTTCCTTTGTCACATTCCCGGAAAGCCTGTTTGGCGCAGAGCCTCATAGAGGACGATGGCGGCGCTGTTGGAGAGGTTGAGTGCGCTGATGCGGTAGTCGTCCGGGTTGACGAAGTTGCCGCAGATATCCTGTTGAAGGATGGCCTCGTGGCTGTCCTCGGTGTGCCCGAGCGACTCCTCATGGGCCTCCCAGGCGTCGGCGTTTTCGAGCGAATCACAATCGCGCAGCATGGGGATGCGCTCGCAGCGCTCGGGCGCCGCGGCAAGCAGTGGCTCGGGAATGCCCGAGCTCTCGCTGCCAAAGACCAAGTAGTCGCCGTCGCGGTAGGTGCTTTGCGCATAGGTGCGGCGTGCCTTTTTGGTCAGCAGATGCAGGCGCTCGTCGGCAGGGGAGAGGCCGTTGCGCGCAAGGAAATCCTCCCAGCCGGCATAGGACGTCACGTCCAAGTTTTGCCAGTAGCCCAGGCCGGCGCGACGTACCGTCTTGTCGTCGAGCGAAAAGCCCAGCGGCTCGACCAGATGCAGGCGGGCGCCGGTAACCACGCAGG
The DNA here is from genome assembly GCF_041537385.1 of Collinsella aerofaciens. Classification (GTDB taxonomy): domain Bacteria; phylum Actinomycetota; class Coriobacteriia; order Coriobacteriales; family Coriobacteriaceae; genus Collinsella; species Collinsella aerofaciens_BV. The sequence goes on along the minus strand of NZ_JBGORS010000004.1, from coordinate 101,202 downwards.
TGCGGCCGATATTGCCCGTATTGGCTGGAATCTCGGGCGCATACAGCACAATGTTGAACATGAATCTCCTTGGCTCAGAACGAAAAACCACCACGAAGGGGACAGGCACCTTCGTGGTGGTTTGACGGTTACGTAGCGGAAAAATGCCCGCTTGGATAAACCTAGGCGCGGTGCCAGTCAGTCAGGCAGGCATCGAGGGAGGCGACGAGCGCATCCTTGTCCATGTGACGGCCGATGATGCACAGGCTCGTCATGCGGTCGCCCGTCTCGTCGTCCCAAATTTGCATGATCTCGGGGTTCTCGTCGATGATCTTCTGCTTCTCGCCCTCGGGCGCGGAGTCAACGAACAGGCCGTTCTCCATCAGACGCATCTGGTGGCCGGCCTGCTCGAACATGTAGCACATGTCCGGATCGCCGGTCTGCCACAGCGGACCCTTGACGCGAATGACCTCGTCGGGCCACTCCTGCTCAACAAAATCGGTGAACTTCTGCAGGTCAAACGGCTTGCGGCGCGAGTACACAAAGGTCTCGATGTCGTACTCGAGCACCTCGGGGTCCTCGTGCTCCTCGGGATGCTCCATGGCCTCGATCCAAGCGGCGGAGTTGTAGGCGCGCATAAAGTCGAAGCGGTCGGTGTCGAGCAGCTCCTCCATGGGAACCTCGCCGTTTTGAGCCTCGACGATCACGGCGTCCTTCTGCAGGCTGCGCACGATGGCCTTGAGCTCGGCGATCTGCTCAGGGCTCACGGTATCGGTCTTGTTGAGGATGAGCGTGGAGCAGAATTCAATCTGCTGGATGAGCAGGCTCTCGATGTCGTCCTCGTCGATATCCTCGGCCAGCAGGTCGCGGCCGCCGTTGAACTCGTCATACATGCGGGCGCAGTCGACCACGGCCACGATGTTATCGAGTGCGAGCTTGGGCTCGCCGCCCACCTTGGCCTCGTCGCAGAAGCTCGAGATGGTGTAGGCGATGGGGATGGGCTCGCAAATGCCCGATGCCTCGATGATGATGTAGTCGAACTTGCCCGAATCGGCGATGCCCTGCAGCTGGTTGGCAAGGTCGTCCGAAAGCGTGCAACAGATGCAGCCGTTGGTGAGCGGGATGAGGTCGTCGGTCTCGGAAAGGCCGCCGTCGGCGATGAGGCTGGCGTCGACGTTGATCTCGCCGATATCGTTGACGATCACGGCGGCGCGGATGCCGCCGTCGTTAGCGAGGATGTGGTTGAGCAGCGTGGTCTTGCCGGCACCGAGGTATCCGGTAAGCATGATGATCTTCACGGGTTTGTTGGGCATATGCCCTCCTTTGTTAGACATGGCTTACAGTTGAATCTTATGCCAAACGCCTGCTCTTATACCCACGCGCCGGCAAATAACACAGGCTACTCCCAGGCTCCCCATACATCGGGGCAATAACTGACGGTGGCCTTTTTGCCGTTGCGCACGATGGGCTCGGCTAGAACCTGCTGGTTTTCGAGTAACTTGTCGAAGCGCTGGCTAGGGGTGAGGTGCTGGATGAGCGCGAGGGTCTCCTCGTCCTTGGCCTTGGGGTTGAGCAGCTTGTCGATGCCGCCGACCGCCTGCATCACGCTCGTGAGCTCGCCTTTGCTCATCTCCTTTTCCTTAAGGTCAATAAACTGCACCTTAATGCGGCGCTCCTTAAAGAAGCGCTGTGCTTTCTTGGTATCGAAGGACTTCTTGGTGCCAAAAATCTGGATATTCATGCTCCGCCGTTCTACCTGATGAAGTTGGTCGTTGCGCGATCGGCCTCGGGCGCGTTGATACCGGCGGCGCGTCCTGCCTCGATGCAGCGCAGGAGCCAAGCCATGTTTTTGCCGATGTTTCGCATGGTGGCAAGGCCCTCGGCATCCCCATCGGCGTCGCCGGGCACGCGGCCAAACACGTTGTTCCAGTATGTGGAAGCAACCACGGGCATTTGCTTAATGGTGAAGTACTTGTTGAGCACATCGAACGTGGTCGACGTGCCGCCGCGACGGGCGACCGCGACCGCGGCGCCGGGTTTGTGCTCAAAGGCATGGCCGCCTGCATAGAAGGCTCGATCGAGGGCCGAAAGGATGCGTCCGCTGGGATGCGCATAGTAGACGGGGGAGCCAAAGACAAAGCCATCTGCCTGCTCGGCGGCAGCGATCAGCTCGTTCACCACGTCGTCGTCAAAGGTACAGCGGCAATCGAGCTTGCCGCACTGGCCACAGCCAATGCAGTCGCGAATGGGCTTGGCACCCAGTTGGAATACCTCGCTATCGATACCCTCGGCTTTAAGCTGCTCGGCGACTTCGGCGAGCGCGCGAGCGGTATTTCCGTTTGCCTTGGGGCTACCGTTGACTAAAAGAACCTTCATCACAAACTCCCTCTGCTGTCGGTGACTTCTGCGGAGGATTATCGCACGAGAGGGCGGATGGCGTGGGGCGCGATGCGAAACGGCTTGTGTTTCACGTCGCGCCCCACGACGCTAGTCCAGCTTGGTGCCCGGTACCTGTACTGCCTCTTTAAGCAGCGCTTTGAGCTCGTTCAAAATGGAAACGGGCTGTCGGTCGACGCTGTCCAGATGAAGCGTCGCCACACGAATGGGCGGCTGATATTCAAGCGAGCCGATGAGCACGGGAGAGCCCAGGAACCGTTCGATGTCGCTTGCGATCTCGTCGATTGCCTCGGGGCCGAGCTCATCGAAGAGTGCCACGAACGTTGGCCCCGTTGAGCGGAACAGGCGACCCTTGCCGCGCGAACAATCCATGAGGCAGGCTGCGCTTTCGGCGAGCACGCGGTCGCCCGCATCAAAGCCAAAGCGGGCGTTGACCTCGGCGATATCGTCAACCTTAATGGCAATAAAGCCTGCCTCGCGCGCCACGCGGCGCATTTCGCCAATGGCGCTGACCAGGGCGTGGACATCGCCCAGGCCCGTTACCGAGTCGGTCGTATCTGCCAGGCTTCGGTTGATGATAATGCCCACGTACATGTTAGGCTCGGTATCGGTGCCGTCCAAGCGGTAGCCCGTGCAGTCGCAAAGCGCGTACGCTCCGGTAGCATCCATAACGCGGTACTGCATGTAGTGGAAGTGCCACGTGCCGTTTATCACCATGTCGAGCTCGGCGCGTACGTTGTCGCGGTCCTCGGGGTGAACGCGGGCAAGCCACATGTCGAGCGAGTTGTAAGGGTGCTGGGAGGGCAGGCCAAAATCGCGTACGGCATTAACCGACCATTGCGATTCGCCGGTATCGAGGTTGAGGATAAACGGATAGCGTGTCTCGGAGCTCATGGAGATCGCCTGGAACACGCGGTCGTTGCAGGGAAGTTGATCGGCAATCGGCCGCATCGGCGCGTTGTCTTCTTTCGGTTGCTGCACGCGGTGCATGAGCTTGTAGCGATACATTTTGCGATCGGCATCCATCGTCATCTGGCGACGCGTATCGCCTGCAAGCGGGTCGACATGCGAGCAACCAAAACTAAAACTGGCGATCATGGGCGCCTTGCCGTCCGATGTTGCCTCGACAAGATCGGTGCGTGTCCGCTCCAAGCGCTGCTCGAGCTCGGCTTCGCCTGTCGTGGGGGACACGAGTACAAATTCGTCTCCACCGATACGGAACAGCATTTCATCGTGCTCCATTGCCTCGGTGAGCGCGCGGCAGATGCCCAGAATGTAGCGGTTGCCTTCGGCGTGGCCAAACTTATCGTTGCAGTGCTTAAGGTGATCGATGTCAATATAGGCGCAGGTGAAGGGAGTGCCTTTGAGCCAGAGCTGATCGACATGGTGGTCGAGTCCACCACGGTTGCCAAGATTGGTGAGCGAATCGATATAGGCGCTGCGCTCAAGCAGCTGGCGTTCTTGTTGCAAGACGGCGAGCGTTTTCTGCAGTTGCTCGCCGACGGCGCGCAACTCCGTGGGCAGCGCCGCGACATCGAGCTCGGCGGTTGAGGCCCCGTTCGCGAGTCGCTGAAGATGGGCAATGATTGATTGCTCGCCCAGGCGATACGACTCGTTCATGATGGATAACCTCCTTGGGTGACAGGATGCTCCGTATCATATCCCCAATTCGGTTTGAATTGGGGATATGAGTTAGCCAATGGGGACAAATGCTCCCCTAGACGGTGGTGTTTTGCGCGCGAGCGTATCAGTTGTTTTTGCCACCATCGAACAATGCCTCAAAATCCTTCGCCGGCATGGGGCGGTAGTAGAGGAAGCCCTGAGCGTAGCGGGCGCCCATCTGTCGTAGCATGTTCGCCTGCTCATTTGTCTCGACGCCTTCGACCACGACGGGCAGATGGAGCGACTGCGCCATCTCGAGCATCGATGACACGATCTGCGCGCTGCGGCCTTGATCGCGGTCGGTGGGCACAAAGGTGCGGTCGAGCTTGATGACGTCGACGTTGACGTTCTTGAGCATCGCGAGCGTGGACTGGCCGGTGCCAAAATCGTCCATATAGGTCGAGAAGCCGCGGGTGTGCAGGTCGGCTGTCAGTTTGTCCACGGCCTCGGACTCCCCCGTATAAGCCGTCTCGGTGATCTCGATACGCATGAGCTCGGGCGGTAGGTTGTATTGGGCGGCGAGCGCCCCCATATGTTCGGCAACGTCGCAGGCAAGGATATCCACGCGCGACACATTAAGCGAGACTGGAACCACGCGAAGTCCTCGATCGATGCGCCCGCGCAGCCACGAGGCGACACCCTGCCAAATGTACTTGTCGAGCGTCACCACAAAGCCGCTTTCCTCGAGTGCGGGGATAAAGGACGCAGGTGGAATCAATGATCCATCTTTGTCAATCCAGCGCGTGAGCGCCTCGGCGCCAATGATCTCGCCGGTTTCCATATCAACCTGGGGCTGCAGGTAGTAGGTGATGCGGTCGTTTGAGAGTGCATACTGGAACTCGGTGAGGGTGCGGTGAAACGCCACCTCGCGCTTGTATTCCTCGGGGCGAAAGACGGCGATGCGATCCTTAAAGTCGGTTTCCGCGCGCCGATTGGTAAACATGGCCTTTGCCTGCGCATCGATGGTGATTTCCTCATTGGAGTCGATGGGGTAAACGCCCATGGACGGCCAGAAACCTACGCCGTCATCATGCCTGGCTACTGCCTCGCGAACGCGGCTGTAGATTTGATGGACGGTGATGTGCTTAAAGGGGATGAGTACGCAAAAGTCATCTTGGCCCCAGTACCCTGCGACGCCCATGTCGGCATTCTCGATGTCCTTGAGAACCGTGCCCACATCGGCGAGCATGCGGTCGCCCTCGGCCTGTCCGTGCCATTCGTTGAACAGCCGCATGTGCCCCATGTCGACGGTGGCGATGCACCAGGTGCCGTCGCGCCTTGCCTCGAGAAATGCGTTAGCGCGCCGCATAAACTCACTGGGTCGATAGAGGCCCGTGAGCGTATCGATGCGTTCGGCGACGGCGCTTTTGCGCTCAATCTCGGGTATGGGGAGGCTGTCGTTGGGGACAAGCCCGCCGGCGGCGCGAAGACGACGGTCGAGTTCGCCTAAAACAGCGGTCGCTTGATTGATTAAGTGCTCGTAAAAGGCCGGGACGACAAGACAGACGGGGGTAATGGTGTCGTCCGCGATTCGAACAGGAGCGAAAACGGCTTCTTTAAGATGATGGGTCAGTTGCTCGAATGCCTCGTGGCCCAAATCGTTACTGAGCACGACGAACTGGGCGTTTCGTGAGCGGAAGACGCGACTCCTGCCGCGGGTGATCGACAACATGCGGCCTGCGTATTCGGCAAGCATGTTGTCGACAGCCTCGGCCCCATAGAGCTCGTTGAGCTTTGCCGTGCCGCGAACGCGGACCGCTATAAGCCCCGTCTCGCAACGGTCGCGACGGCAGGCATCGATAGCGTTGATCAGCATACGCTGCGTTCCGAGGCCCGTAGCGGCGTCGACGGTTTCGGCAAGCGAGTGGTTGACGAGCTCGCCGACATAGAGCGAGGGGGTATTTCCGTCGCCGTCGATACGAAACCCGCGAGCGCGGCAAAGGACGTAGTCGCCCGCGGCATTGCGCATACGGTACTGCATGACGCGGCGGTGTTTGGAGCCGTTGTAGATTTGGTCGATATCGTTGGTATAGGCCTCAAGGTCATCGGGATGGACACGCGTTTTCCAGTAATCGTGGCAGTTGTCTATATGCTCGGAAGGAAGACCGAGATCGCGCAAGGCGCCTTGTGACCAAAGGGTGCGATGCTTGTCCAAGTTCTCGATAAAGCAATAACGGCCTTCGTTGAGCATCGAAAAGGCATCGAAAACGCGGTCGCTTATTTCGAAGTCGTCGGCGTGGACTTGTGTGATATTGCGTCGATCAAGGTGTATGGCATGGCGTAGCTTGTAGTCGTACATGCGATGGTCGGCATCGAGTGTCATACGATTGGAGGCTTCGCCCAGGGCGGGGTCGGCGTGTGCCACTCCGTAGCTAAACGAGTGGGGCATCTCGGAATCGTTGTTTTTGAGCAGGATCGTTCGGCAGTGTTTCAGACGTTCGGCGAGGTCGTCCTCGGTCGCAATCGTAGATAGGATGGCAAACTCGTCGCCGCCTATGCGAAACGCCGCCTCGTCCACTTTCATATACAGCTTGAAATAGAGGCTTACCTGCAAGATATAGCGGTTGCCCTCGTCATGCCCAAAGACGTCGTTGCAGTGCTTGAGATTGTCGATATCGATGAACGCCATGGTAACGGGGATGTCCTGCTCCCAGAGCTCTTCGAGGGAACGGGCAAAGCCGCCGCGGTTGCCAAGTCCGGTAAGCTGGTCGGTAAAGGCGGTCCTGATCAGATCCTCCTGCCGCTCGAGAAGGTCACGGACGGTCTTTTCGAGCGTTTCGGTGTAATTACTGACGGTGTCCATGTTGTAAGCGGCTTTCTGAGGTCGGGGCGGATTGCGTCGGGCGAGCTCGTTGTGCACACGCGTTGCTGCTCAACACTTTGCGTGTATCCAGGCTCCCGCTTTGTTGCGTTGTTGGGCTACTTCGCCGGCTAATGTTCGCTGTTGATAACTGCTGAGTAGTATAAACAACAGTACAAAATTATATAGGGGTGCACATGCTGTAGGCGGATATTTTTCGCCAAACGGTAACGCGACGATGCGATGTTCGATGAAAATGCGACTGAGACGATATATGTTGACGGGTATACTTGTCCCGTTTTAAAACGCAGGAACGGAGATGGTCGCATGGCACAGCCGAATACGACGCGCACGGTGGGGCTTGCGCTCGAGGGAGGCGGCTACCGCGGTATGTATACGGCGGGCGTGCTCGACGTTTGGATGGAACACGGTTTGACCTGCGACCATATGGTGGGCGTTTCGGCGGGCGCGGCGTTTGGCTACAACTTTAAATCGCGGCAGATCGGCCGCGCCATTCGCTACAACAAAGCCTATTGTGCCGATAAGCGCTATGCGAGCGTGACGAGCTGGTTGCGAACCGGAGACATGTTCAATGCCGATTTTGCCTATCACGAGGTGCCCATCGAGCGCGATCCCATCGACCTGGAGACATATCGCGCCTGCCCCATGCGGTTTACGTGCGTGTGTACCGATATCGAGACGGGCGAGGCGGTCTATCACGATTTGCCGTATGGTGACGAGCGCGATATCGAGTGGATCCGGGCGTCGTCTGCTATTCCCGTGGCAACGCGTCCTGTCGTTATTGACGGGCATAAATATCTGGATGGCGGCGTGGCCGATTCCATTCCCAGTGCTTGGCTGTTTGCGCAGGGGTATGACCGCAACGTGGTGGTGCTGACGCAGCCGGCGGGCTTTGTAAAGCAGCCCAACAGCGTGATGCCCATGCTGCGGCGCGTGTTCCGTCACTACCCGGAGTTTGTCGCAGCGCTTGAGCATCGGCATGAGGTCTACAATGCCACGCTCGATGACCTGGCACGTCGCGAGGCTGCCGGCGAGATCTTTGTGGTGCGGCCGAGTGAATCAGTGAAGGTGCCGTCGCTGTGCCGCGAACCGGATGAGCTCGAGCGCATCTATCAGATCGGCCGTCGCGACGCGGAGGCGACGCTGCCCGCGCTGGAAGCGTATCTGGCGGAGTAGGGGCTGCGGCGGAAAGCGCATCCCGGAATGGAGGTCCAAACTGGGATGCGCTTTCCGTTGCTGAAGATATGAGGCTGCGAATCAGCTGCTCGGCCTATGCCTCTGCCTGCTGCCAGGTGTCGACGAGCTCCTTGGCGGCGGCGTGGGGGTCGTCGGCACTGCAGACGGCGCTCACCACGAAAAAGCCGTCGACGCCGGTGGTCTTGAGCTGCGGCAGGTCGGCCGTCTTGACGCCGCCACCCACCACGATGGGCACGGGGCTTGCCGCGTGGAGTGCGGCCAGGTCCTCAAAGCTCTTGGTGATGATAGAGCCGTCGGCCGCGCGTCCGCAGTCGCGCTTGGTCTCGGTCTCGTGGAGCGGGCCGATGCCCAGGTAGTCGACCAGGCTCATGTCGGCGGTTTTGACGTACTCGAGCATCTCCTCGCAGCGGGCGGAAAGGCCCACGATGGCATCGGGGCCTAGCAGCTTGCGACAGACCTCGACGGGAATATCGCTCTGGCCCACGTGCACGCCGTCGACCGCAATGCCCTGCTCGCGCGCGGCGAGCACGCAGTCAAGGCGGTCGTCGATCAGCAAGGCGACCTGACCGGTCTTGCCGGCGCGTGCGATGGCCTGCGCGGCGTCGCCCGTCAGCGCGATGATCTCGCGGGCATTTGCCACCTTGGAGCGCACCTGGATGCAGGTAAAGCCTGCGTCGAGTGCCTGGGCCACTACATCGCCCACGGGGCGACCGAGCGTATTTTCGGGGCCGAGTACCAGATAGGCCGAGATGTCAAGGTTGTCGCGGATGCTCATCGTGTTTCCTCCTGCTTCTTGATCTGTGCTTCCATGCGCTCGAGCTTGCCGGTCATGGTGTCGGTAAATCCGGGTCGAATATCGGCTTTGAGCACGACTTCGGTGCGGATGCCCTTGCTCGCCAACACAAAGGTCGCGTCGCGCACGACCTGCATGACCTCGTCCCAGTCGCCCTCGATCTCGGTGAACATCGAGGTGGTGCGGTTGGGAAGGCCGCTCTCGCGAATGACGCGCACGACCTCGGCGACCTCGGCGGACAGCTCGTCGCCGGTGCCGCATGGGGCGATGGCTACGGCGACGAGCGTGTTCATGCCGGCATTGGTTGCGGGTTCGGACATGGCTTATGCCTCCTCGAGCTCGAGTTGGTTATCGGCGATGTCTTGGGCGGTTGCGCGATAGAGCTCGTCGATAAAGGCGACCTTAAAGCTTGCCGGGGCATCGGCGACGGCGGCGGCACGCGTGCCGGCCACGTTGTAGACGGCGGTGCCGCAGATGGCTGCCGTAAACGGGTCGGCGGCACAGGCGTACACGGCCAGCACGCCGCCCTGTGAGCAACCGCAGCCGGTGATCTTGGACATGAGCGGGCTGCCGCCGTGGGACTTGGCCACGGTCGTGCCGTCGGTAATCAGGTCGACTTCGCCCGAGACCACTACGGCGCCGCCGGTGTAGCGGGCGAGCGCCACGGCGGCGCCGCGGGCGGCGTCGACCGTGTCGGTGGTATCGACACCGCGCACGCGGCTCAGATCGGCTGCCTCGCCCTCAAGACCCCACAGGCCGGCGAGCGCGATGATCTCGGAGGCATTGCCGCGCACGATGGCGGGCTTGTACTGTTTGAGCTCGTTTACCAGCTGGGTGCGCAGGCTACCGATGCCCAGACCCACCGGATCGAGCACCCAGGGCTTGCCGGCGTCGTGTGCCGCCTTGGCCGCGCGGGGAATCGTCTGTTCGTAGATGGGGAAGAGCGTGCCCATGTTGAGATAGATGGCGCCGCCGCCGGCAACGAGCGCCTCGCCCTCGTCGGGCAGATAGACCATGGCGGCCGAACCGCCCACGGCGAGCTGCGCGTTGGCGACAAAGTCGATCGTCACCGTGTTGGTGATGGAGCCGGCCATCGGATTGGTGGCGCGAATCTCCTCCACGGCCTTGACCACATTTTGCTTAAGCTGTTCCGAATCAATCACTGCACATGCCTCCTTGGCATAGAAAAGGGGCGCTGTGCATAGACAGCGCCCCTGTAAAGGCGGCATGCTCCCTACGCCAGCATTAACTGACAGGTTCAAAGGATTGGGCCCCATGCCCTCTCAGCCTTGTGGTTTGCACCGCCGGCACTCCCGCATCGAATCTGTTGTTCCCTATACTAGCGCACCTGCCAAAAAGGGACAGGTTTATTTTGGCAGATGGCAACAGGGGCGTTGCATTTTCCCAGATAAAACCTGCCAAATATGCCTGTCCCTTATTGACAGGTCGTTACAATGGATACGGTGAAAATGACGGGGGACTCTATGATCAAACTTGTGCTGACCGATATGGACGATACGCTGATTCCAGCCGGGCATGATGGCGCCAGCGACTACGCCATTGAGGGTATTCATGCCATGCAAGCGGCGGGTCTGCACTTTGGCCCGGTTTCGGGTCGTCAGCCGTCCGCGATGGGCTGGATGTTCAAAAACCGTTCCGAGTGTTTTTCGACTGGTGCGTTCTGTAACGGCCAGGTGATGTTTGTCGACGGCGAAGTAGTCACCTCGCGCGCAATCGACAACGATGCTCTGATGCGTTTGGCCGACTACCTGGAGCAAGAGACCGACGATACATTTCTAAAAGTCTACAGCCTGGGCGATGACTTTTGGGGCAACGATTCCTATTGCGTGACGAGTGACCCCGAGCGCGTTCGTCGCGCTATGGAGTCGGGCGGCACCGCGTGGCTCAAAGGCGAAGAGGCCCCGTGCCGTCCCGTCGTCGATGACGCGCCGGTGTTTAAGTCGAATATCTGGAGTGCCCGTTCGCGTGAGGAGCTCGCGGAGCTACGCGAGCGCGTTGCCGCTGGGGTGCCGGAACTCTCGCTTGTGTTTCCCAACAACCGAGTGCGCCTGTTTGACATCCTTCCTGCTGATTGGGACAAGGGCTGCGCTGCGTTAGAGCTAGCGCGCGCTTTGGGCCTGACGCCCGACGAGGTGGCCGTATTCGGCGATTCCGATAACGATCTGCCCATGATCGATGCCGTTCCCAACTCCGTTGCAGTCGCCAATGCCAACGAGGCCGTCACGGCTGCCGCGCGCTGGCATATTGGCGCTGCGGCAGATGATGCGGTCGCCGGGGCTCTACATCAGATTGCCGCCTGCGCCGCGACGGGGGAGATGCCGTCGTTTATGCGCCAAATGGACGCGGCGGGTTTTGGCGTCACGAACGTCTAGGGAGAAGGCTATGAAGCTTCAGCAGCTCAGATATGTTGTAAAGGTTGCCGAATGTGGCAGCATCACCGAGGCCTCGCGCCGGCTCTTTGTGTCGCAGCCTTCGATTACCGCGTCGATTCGCGATCTCGAAAACGAGATGGGTGTGCACATCTTTGAGCGCACTAACAAGGGCGTCGTTGTGTCCGAGGAAGGCGAGACCTTCTTGGGCTATGCGCGTCAGGTGCTCGACCAGGCCGACCTGCTCGAGGGCAAGTACAAGGGCGCATCCGAGCAGGTGCCGCACTTTAGCGTGAGTTGCCAGCATTATTCCTTTGCCGTTAACGCGTTTGTTGACGTGATCCGCGAGTTCGATGCCGCGCGTTACGACTTTACCCTGCGCGAGGAGCAAACCCACGAGATTATCGAGGACGTCGCGCATATGAAAAGCGAACTGGGCATCCTGTACTTATCCGAGCATAACCGCGAGGTTATCGAGCGCATGCTGGCGGCCAACGAGCTCGTATTCGAGGGGCTTTTCTGCGCCACGCCGCATGTCTTTGTATGCGCCGACCATCCACTGGCGGACCACGCCAGCGTGACGCTCGAAGATCTCGAGGACTATCCGTTTTTATCCTACGAGCAGGGCAGCTACAACTCGTTTTATTATTCCGAGGAACTGACCTCGACCTTTGAACGCCGCAAGAATATCCGCGTGCGCGACCGTGCGACGTTGTTCAACCTGGCCATGGGCCTCAACGGCTACACGGTATGCTCAGGCGTGATCAGTCACGAGCTCAACGGTCCCGGCATCATCTCGATTCCGCTCGATGTGGACGAGTACATGGAGATCGGTATTATCACACGCAAGAACACAACACTCACGCGCTACGGGCAGGCCTATATCGACGCGATTCGTCAGCATATCTAGGCTGCTGTGCTCCGCGCGGGTCAAATTTCTTTATGGCAGTCCAGACTGATATAGGAATCATCTATATCAAACTGTTGTAAACGTATATTTTACGATGGCCATATGAGCGCTCATACTCTGTCCCAGTAAAGCAACCAATGCAAAGGGAGATATCTATGAGTGCTTTAACCACGCTGAACGCGCCGTTTCGCGCCGATATCGTCGGCAGTTTTCTTCGTCCGCAGGCCGTAAAGGATGCCCGCGCTGCCTATGCGGCAGGCACGCTTGATGCCGAGGGGCTTAAGGCTGTCGAGGACGATGCCATTCGCGATTTGGTGGCAAAGCAGAAGGCCGCCGGCCTGCAGGTCATCACCGATGGCGAGTTTCGCCGCAGCTACTGGCACCTCGATTTTATGTGGGGGCTGAACGGCGTCGAGCGTCGCACCTCGCGTACGGGCTATATGTTCCACGATGAGGAGACCACCGCCGACACCGCCGTGGTAACCGGTCCCATTAGCGGCGAGAGCCACCCCTTCGTCGAGCACTTTAAGTTTGTCAAGGCACTTGAGGGCGAAGCCCACGTTGCACGCCAGACCATCCCGGCGCCTATCCAGACGTTCTCTGAGGTCACGCTCGATCGCTGCGATGGGCAGCAGGAGAGCCTGCGCGCTGTCTATAAGACCGATGAGGAACTTGCCGACGCCATTGCAGCCGCTTATCGCACAGTGATCGCCGACCTGTACGCAGCAGGCTGCCGCAACATCCAGTTTGATGACTGCACCTGGGGCATCTACTGCGATACCGATTTTGTCGCCAAAACCGGCATGAGCCCGGTCGACCTGCAAAAGGTAAGCGAGCTGGGCGTGGCGCTCAACAACGCCGCCATCGAGGGCAAGCCCGACGATCTGGTTGTCAACACGCACGTGTGCCGCGGCAACTACCACTCCACCTATGCCTTTGAGGGCGGCTACGATCCCATCGCGCCGTACCTGTTCGCACATGAGAATGTCGATGCGTTCTATCTGGAGTTCGACACGCCGCGCGCCGGCGGCTTTGAGCCGCTCAAGTACGTCGCTCCCGGCAAGAAGGTCGTGCTGGGCTTGGTAACCACCAAGGCGGCAGAGCTCGAGAACGAGGACGCCATCGTCGAGCGCATCCGCGAAGCCGCAAAGTACGTGCCGCTCGAGAACCTGTACCTGTCGCCCCAGTGCGGCTTTGCCAGCTGCGAGATTGGCAACAAGCTGACCGAGGATGAGCAATGGGCAAAGATCGCTCTGGTCAAGCGCATTGCCGAGCGCGTTTGGAAGTAACGATACCGTTTGCAGGTGGCGGCGCGTGCGAGGCATTGCGTATCGCGTACAATGGTTCGGATCGTATCGTTCGGGCAGGTTATCCGATATGCCTGATCGCCCTTCCATCGTGAAAGGACTTCCATGTCCCAATCCTCGACGCCCGCCGTCACCGATGCCATCTACGATGCATCGCCGCTCGGCCGCCCGCGCATGTTCGTGTTGGGTTTGCAACACATGTTTGCGATGTTCGGAGCCACGGTGCTCGTGCCCGTGCTCACCGGCCTTTCCGTTTCGACGACGCTTCTGTTCGCTGGCATCGGCACACTGCTGTTCCACTTTCTATCGCGCGGTAAGGTGCCCGCGTTCCTGGGCTCGTCGTTTGCCTTTATCGCGGGTTATGCCGCCATTGCGCCCAACGGCGAGGCCGAGCTTTTGCCCTACGCTTGTCTGGGCGTTGCCTGCGCCGGCCTGCTCTATCCGGTGCTGGCAGCGCTGTTCCGCGCATTTGGCGCCAAGCGCGTCATGCGCTTCTTCCCGCCGGTGGTGACCGGCCCCATCGTCATTTCCATCGGCCTGATTCTGGCGAGCTCCGCTATTGCCAACTGCCAGACCAACTGGCTTGTGGCTGTTATTGCCGTTGCCGTTATCGTGATCTGCAACATTTGGGGTCGCGGCATGGTTAAGATCGTGCCGATCCTGCTGGGCGTCGTGGTGAGCTATGCCGTTGCCGCCGCGTTGGGTGAGGTTGATTTTTCGGGCGTTGCCGCCGCGCCGTGGGTCGGTCTTCCCATCGTGTGGGACAACACCGTGTTTGCACTCTTTGGGCCGCAGTTCGATAGCGGCCTTGCCACGACCGCCATCATCACCATCATGCCGTTGGCCTTTGCAACCATGATCGAGCATATCGGTGATATCTCCGCTATTGGCTCCACCTGCGAGCGTAACTACATTGCCGATCCCGGCCTGCATCGCACGCTGCTCGGCGATGGTCTCGCCACGATCCTGGCTTCGCTCTTTGGCGCTCCGGCCAACACCACGTATGGCGAGAACACCGGCGTGCTCGCTCTGACGCGCGTGTTCGACCCGCGCGTGATTCGCATTGCCGCGTGCTGCGCCATCGTGCTTTCCTTCTGCCCCAAGTTCGCTGCCGTGATCGCCGCCATGCCGCCATGCGTTATCGGCGGCGTGTCGCTCGTACTCTACGGCATGATCAGTGCCGTAGGCGTGCGCAACCTCATTGAGAACCAGGTCGATTTCCAGAACAACCGCAACGTGCTGGTGGCCGCTCTTGTGCTCGTGCTTTCGCTCGGCATCGCGTACAGCACCGCCGGCGCCATCGTGTTGGAGCTGGGCGGCGTGACGATTTCGCTTTCGGGTCTTGCCGTGGGTTCGCTGGTGGGTATCGTGCTCAATGCGATTCTGCCGGGTAATGACTTTGAGTTTGATGTCTCGGAACTCGAAGGGTCTGCCGAATAGCAGCTGTGTCCAACTCAGTTAAAAAAGCCGGCCATGCGTCCGATGCGCATGGCCGGCTTCTTAGTGCGCAAGAACCCAGTGGATGCCACGCGCCATGCGCAGGTCGGTTTGGGCAAAGTGGTTGCCGGGGTTGAGTTCCAGTGTTGTGAGGATGCCGCGCTCAACGAGCAACGTTTCCATTGCGCGCGTGTCGTCAAGTACGTGCCGCATCATGCGGTTGGGCGTCTTGGTTTCCTTTTTGCCGAGTGACAGATAGACGGCCTGCGGGTTGCCGGCAAAAGGGGTCGTGCTGGCGCGATCGACAAAGTCGGGAAACCACAACGACCCCGATGCGCTTGCGGCGCGGCTAAAGGCGTCGGTTTGCCAGAGGGACCAGAGCGCGAAGAGGCCCGCGAGCGAGTAGCCGGCAATGCCGCGCCAGGTGGGCGGCTGAGGAAGCGACGACTCGGCCTCTGGGATTATCCAGTTCAACAGCTCATCGAGAAATCCGGATGCCTGACCGCCAAAGGGCTCGGCATCGCGCACGGTTCCGTCGCATCCCCAGGGGCTCAGCTCGCGATTCCAGTTGAGGCTGCCAATGCCGACAAGCGTGAAGGGCGGGCAGTTGAGCTCTCGGCAGCGTTCATAAACCTCCGTGCCGTCGCCCATGACCACGGGAAGATAGATGACTGGTGCGCTTTCGGCATGCTGTGCATGAACGGTTATCTGCTTTTGATGCGCTTCCATGACGGGCTTCTCTCGGCGTTGTGATATCGACGGCCCCCATTGTCGCACGCCGGCTCATGCAGATTGGGCTAGACCAAAGACAATCTCGTGCATACCCTGCGGACGCATATGGAAAACGCCACCGCCGGAGGGGAGCTCGGCGGTGGCGTTGTTAAACGGTGCTGGGACTCGGGGCCTTCGCGGGAGCTGCCATGTGCGCAGAGGCGTCTAAGAGCGCTTGCGGCTCGCCATGGTGCCTGCGGCGATAGCGGCTGTTCCCGCAAGGATGGTTGCCACGATGGCCGCACCCGAGGTGTCGCCGATTGCCGCGAGCACGCCGGTAGTCTTGGCTTTCGTGATTGAAGCCGCAACGGCCTTGGTCGGCTTTGAGCCCTCAGGCTTGGGGTTCTGCTTGGACTCCGCGGGCTTGCTTTCTGCGGGCTTGGTCTCGTCGGGCTTGGGGTCTTCCGGCTTGGCTACCTCGGGAGGTGCGATGACCATGCTCTTGGCGACAGCTTCGTTATAGGGGGAGTCGATCACAGCGTCGCCCGTGCCGATGGCTTGGCCTGCCTCGTAGATGCCGTCACGGAGCTTGCGATAGTCAATGACCTTGCCGCCTTCGGGCGTCTGGATGGCGGCGTTCTCAATCTTGATGGTGCCGATTGTCTTGCCGTCAGCGCTCATGGCACGGGCAAAGATTGCCGCTGTATCTCCTTCGGCCGTTACCTTGCTGCGGATGATCGAGATGACTGCGGGTGTGACGCCCTCGCTGGTCTGGGCGATGATGCCGATGTTCTCGCCTTGGGGCTCGGGGCTCGTCTCACCATCTTGGTTTTCGCTGTAGGGGATGGGGCCGTCGCCGTTCTCGACATAGCGGGCTATGGCCTTGACAACGGAGTCGCTGATGTAGATGTGGCCACCCTCCTCGTTGGGTCGATCGTTTCTGGTGGAGAATGCAGCCGAAACCTCGCCTTCCGCAAACGCGTCCACGGTGGAGCCGTTCTTGACGACGATATCGTCTTGGTAGGTGAAGAGGGCAATGGCGCCACCGTATCTGCCTTTACTTGTGCGGACTGTCACGTTTGCATGATCGAGTGTGATGCCCTTGTGGGCATAGACGCCATATTCAACACCGTTTGCGTTGAGGGAGGCGTTTGTGGTTGCGAGGCTGCCCTTGGCCTCGACGGCGGCGTCTTTCTCGGAGCTCGCCTTGACCTGGCTGCCGTCCGAGATATTGATGTTGCCGCCGCTCCAAATGGCCTCACCATCGGCTGAGCTTGCCTCGACTGTGCCGCCACCCTTGATGGTGAGGTTCTTGTCGGTTCCGATACCCTTGTCCTTGGTAGCCCTGGCGGTGACGGCCCCGCTGTCGTCAATCGTGATATTGCCGTTTGCCCTGATGCCATCCGATACGCCCGTGGCGTTGACGTTGCCCGAACCTTTGATAGCGAGATCGCCCTCGGCGTCGATGGCATCAAACCCAGCGCTCGTGGCGTTGACGGATCCGGCTCCGTCGATGTTGATATTACCCGTGGAGAGGATAGCGTCCTCAGTAGATGTCACGCTGAGCGTGCTGCCCGCGTCGCCTTGGATATTGAGCTCGGCGTTCTCATTATTGCCATGAGAAGCCTTGATGCCTTCGATCCAGTCGGCAGTGACGATGTTGTTTCCCGAGTAATTCACGTTGAGCTTGCCTGCGGCCTGGATCTCGCCGCCGTTATAGTTGTTGAGCTTCAAGTCGTCGGCGCCGTCCCACGACCAGGTGCCGGTCTCGTCGCCCGCCGCAGTGCCGGCGTTGTATTTGGTTTCGCCGACCTTGACCCATTCCGCCGCGAGCGAGACGCTCGGCATGAGCAGCGAGCTCACCGTGAGCGCGCACACGGCGCCTACGACGATGCGGCGCGTCACGCGGCGCCAGCTGCCGTGCGTGAGTCCTATGCGACGGCGAACGTCGGGTTCGGCAACATGGGTTCCGGCGGTAGTGTCATTGCGTTTGGGGGTCGTGAACAAGGCTGCCATGGTTGCTCCCGTTCTCATAGGGCCTATACGGCTAGATTCAGCGTATCTGCTGGATGTTGCCGGCGGTAGTGCCGTTTGGAGGGCAAAATGGCCAAAATGGGGGAGAAATAGGCCGCACGCCGGCGCAGGGACCGACGCTAAAAGAAAAGCGCGGGGCCGCATGGCGACTCCGCGCTTTATTGTTCAGCTTTTGCAGCCTTGCCCTTACGCTACGAAGAAGTAGACGGGGAAGGCAAGAGCCGCGATCCACCCGTCCTGTGCGAAAAAGTGTTTACGAGCGTTTGCGACTCGCCAGGGCGCCTGTGACGATAGCGGCCGTTCCTACAAGGGCGGTCGCTATGATGGCTGCGCTCGAGGCGTCGCCGGTTGCCGCGAGTTTGCCGGCGGTCTTGGCTCCCGTGGCTGCAACTGCAACGGTCTTGATCGTCTTCGTGCCCTCGGACTTGGAACCCGGCTTGGTCTCGCCGGGCTTTTCCTCGGGTTTGGTCTCCTCGGGAGGCGCGATGAACGTGTGCTTGGCGACTGCTTCGTTGTAGGGGGAGTCGATCACGGCGTCGCCCGTGCCGATGGTTTGACCCGCCTCGTAGACGATGCCGTCGCTGAGTTCTTCCTTGTTGCGATAGTCAATGACCTTGCCGCCTTCAGGCGTCTGGATGGTGGCTCCTTCGATTTCGATGGTGCCGATCGCCTTGCCGTCCGCGCTCATGGCAAGGGCGAAGATTGCCGCCGTGTCTCCCTCGGCCGTGACCCTGCTACGGACGATCGAGATGGTCGCGGGCGTGATGCCCTCGCTGGTCTGCGCGAAGATGCCGATGTTCAGGCCCTCGGACTCAGGGATGATTTCGTCGTTTTGGTCTCCACTGTAGTGGTCGGGGCCGTCGCCGCCGGTCTCGGCATAGCGGGCTATGGCCTTGACAACGGAGTCGCTGATGTAGATATGGCCACCCGCTTCGCCGGAGTAGAAATTACTGGTGGAGATTGCAACCGAGAACCTGCCTTCTGCGAGCGCATCCACAGTCGAGCCGTTCTTGATGACGATGTCGTCCTCATCGGTGAAGAGTGCGCTGACTTCCCCGCCATCTGAGCTTGCGCGGACCGTCACGGTCGCGCCATCGAGCGTGATGCCCTTGTAGACATAGATGCCATACCCAACGCCACCTGCGTTGAGGGAAGCGTTCGTGACCGTGAGGCTGTTTTTACCGTCGATGGCGGCGTCTTCCTTGGAGCTTGCCTTGACCTGGCTGCCACCCGAGATCTCGATACTGCCGTCGGCCCAAATCGCATTGTCCTCGATAGAGCTTGCCTCTGCCTTGCCGCCGCCCTTTATGATGAGGTTCTCGTTAGCATCGATACCCTGATCCTCGGTGGCCTTGGCGGTGACGGTTCCGCTGTTGTCGATCGTGATGTTGCCGTCGGCCCTGATGCCATCCGAATCGCCCGTGGCGTTAACGTTTCCCGAGCCCTTGATGGTGACATCGCCCCCGGCATCGATGGCATCGTGCTCGGTGCTCGTGGCGTTGACAGTGCCAGCGCCGTCGATGTTGATGTTGCCGACGGAAGTGATGGCGTCACGAGAAGATGTCACGTTGAGCGTGCTGGACGCGTCGCCCTGAATATTAAGCTCGGCGTTCTCGTTCGCGCCATCCTTAACCTTGATGCCGCGGCCGTCGTCGTTAGTGACGGTGTTGTTGCCCTCGTAGCTCACGTTGAGCTTGCCCGCTGCCTCGATCGCGCCGCCGTTATAGCCGTTGAGCTTCATGTCATCGGCGCCATCCCATGACCAGGTACCGGCGGCGTCTCCCGTGGGGCCCGCGGCCGCTTCGTGGCGGACGCCGCCAACGTCCACCCACTCGGCTGCGAGCGAGATGCTCGGCATGAGCAGCGAGCTTACCGTAAGCGCGCATACGGCGCCTACAACGATGCGGCGCGTCACGCGGCGCCAGCTGCCGTGTGCGAGCAGCGTGCAACGGCGCAGGTCGGGCTCGACAAAATGGGCTCCAGAGGTTTTGTCATTGCGCTTGGGGGTCGTGAACAAGACGGCCATGGTTACTCCCATCCTCATAGGGCCTATGCGGTTATATCCAGCATATCTGCAGGATGTAGCCGTCGGTAGTGCCGTTTGGAGAGCAAAACGTCCAAAACTTGCGAAGCAATACATCGCGCGTCCGTGTGGTGCCTGGCTTTAAAAGCAAAGCGCGGAGCCGCTCGATGCGACTCCGCGCTTTGCTGTTTGGTATTGCGAATCTTGCGCCTACGCTACAAAGAAGTAGACGAGGAAGGCAAGGGCTGCGATCCACATGAGCGGCTTGATCTTGGAGGCCTCGCCCTTAAAGAGCGCGACGATCACGTAGGCGATAAAGCCCAGGCCAATGCCGGCAGAGATGGAGTAAGTGAAGGGCACGCCGGCGACAATCATGAACGCCGGGAAACCCTGCGACACGTCGGACCAGTCGATCTCGGAGGCCTCGCTCATCATGAGGTAACCGACGTAGACCAGAGCACCGCAGGTGGCGGCGCTGGAAACGATGGTGACGATGGGGGAGAAGAACGCGGCGAGAATGAACAGCACGCCGGTGGTGACGGAGGTGAGGCCCGTGCGGCCACCGTCGGCAGCGCCAGAGGTGGACTCAACGAAGGTGGTGATGGAGGAGACGCCCATAAAGCCACCGGCAGCAGCGGCCACGGAGTCGACGACCAGGATGGGACGGATGTCCTCGACATTGCCGTCCTCGGTCAGGAACTCTCCCTGCTTGGCGACGGCCATCGCGGTGCCCATGGTGTCAAAGAAGTCGCTCATGAGCAGCGAGAAGGCAACGACGAGCAGCATCGGGTCGGTCAGAACCTTCACGATGGCCATGTTGCCGTCGGCGGTGCTGGCAAACGGGGCGCCAAAGGTCGAGAAGTCGAGCGGTGCGATGAGGCCCTCGGGGGCGTGGGTGACGCCCAGCGGGATACCGGCGATAACGGCGACGATGATGCCGATGAGCAGCGAGCCCGGCACGTTGCGGGAAGCCAGGGCAACCGTCACGACGATGGAGATGATGCCGACGATAAAGGTGGGGGAGGCGATGTCGCCCAGGCCGACGAGCGTACCGGCGCCAGCGGTGATGATGCCGGCGTCGCACAGGCCGATCATGGCGATAAACAGGCCCAGACCCACCGAGATGGCGTGGCGCAGGACCACGGGGATGGCGTCCATGATGGCCTCGCGCAGGCCGCACAGGACGAGCAGCAAGATGACGATACCCTCGAGGAAGATAACGCTCATGGCCACGTGCCAGTCGCCGCCGCACATGGTGGTGGCGATGCCCGCGATCATGGCGTTGATGCCCAGACCCGACGCGCAGGCGAGCGGGCGGTTGGCGAAGATGCCCATGCAGATGGTCATGATGCCGGCGCCCAGGCAGGTGGCGCAGGCGAGCGCTCCCGCATCAATGCCGGCGCCCGAGAGCACTGCGGGGTTGACGGCGATGATGTAGGCCATCGCCAGGAATGTTGTCAGTCCAGCGCGAAGTTCGGTCCCGATTGTGGACTTGCGCTCACTGACGTGAAAAAGTTCGTCCATGCATACCCTTTCCTTGTTCGGCCCCGAGTTTAGGCCGATTGACACGAACTCACTTACTATATCGTCTTTACAACCTTGCTGTTCCTCGCATGTTGATGTTCGGCGCTTTGTAACAGACGGACGGTATTTATCGCATGAAAATGTGTGGGTACCGTATACTTAAGCGGTTACAACGACCCCTATGGAGGAACGTATGATTAAAGAGCTTTGCCACGACGAGGCTATCCTGTCCCAGCGTTGCGAGGTTGCGACCGTCGAGGACGAGTCGGTTGCTCAGGACCTGATCGATACCATCAAGTCGCTCGACGATGCCGGCTGCCTTGCCGCTAACCAGATTGGCGTTACCAAGAAGGTCTGCGTCTACCTGGACGACGCCGGCGAGCCCCACGTGCTCTACAACCCCCGTCTGGTGTTTGGCCTGGGCGCCAGCAAGATGGAGGAGAGCTGCCTGACGCACGAGGAGGTCACCAAGTCCACGCGCTATATCAAGTGCAAGGTTGCCTTTGACCAGATCGTCGACGACAAGATGCGCGAGCGCAAGCAGGACTTTGTGGGCTTCGAGGCGCAGATGATCCAGCATATGATCGATCACTGTCTTGGCAAGCTTGTCTAGGGCGACCACAGCACCGCACTTCGTCGTTTTTGGTCCGGGCGTGACATTGTTGTCATGTCCGGGCTTTTGTGTTTAGCGCCTTTTTGTTTGGTGACAATGAACTTAGCAAGAACGTAAAGCTAGGAGGCGCTATGTGTACGAGCATTCGATTTACCGATAATTCCGGCAACATGTATCTGGGCCGCAACCTCGACTGGAGCTTTGACTACGGCCAACAGGTTCGCGTGATGCCGCGCGGGTTTCACATTCCGTATTCGTTTATCGACGACACGACAGCGGCACACGCGGTGATCGGTATGTGCATCGATTACAAGAACTACCCTATGTTCTTCGATTGCGGCAACGATGCGGGCCTCGCCGTGGCGGGACTCAACTTTCCCGGCTATGCCGAGTATGCTGAGGGCCCGGTTGATGGCAAGACCAATATCGCGGCCTATGAGTTTCCCCTGTGGGTGGCAGCGACGTTCTCGACGGTCGATGAGGTCGAGGCCGCGCTGCGCGACACGGTGATTGTCGCCAAATCTGCCGGAGAGGGGCTGGGCGTGTCGCTGCTCCATTGGATTATCGGCGACAGCCAGCGCAGCATCGTGGTCGAGATGATGGCTGACGGCCTGCATGTATACGACGATCCGGTCGACACCCTTGCCAACCAGCCGACCTTCCCGTGGCACATGGAAAACCTGCGCACCTATATCACCGCCACAAGCGATTTTCCGCAGACGGCGACATGGCGTGGCGCCGAGCTTAAGCCCTATGGAGCCGGTGCCGGCATGCGCGGCATTCCGGGCGATTGCTATTCGCCGAGCCGTTTTGTAAAGGCGGCGTACCTCAATGCCAATTACCCGCAAAAGGAGAGCGAGACCGAAAACGTCGTTCGCATGTTCCGCTCGCTCGAGGGCGTGGTGATGATCGAGGGTGCGTCCAGGATGGGCGATGGCAAGTTCGAGAAGACTATCTACACCGGATGCTTTAGCGCGCGCACGGGCAATTATTACTACGCGATGTATGGGGATCCGTCGATTCGCTACGTGAGCCTGATGGATGCCGAGGGCGCGAGCCCCGATAGGCTCGTGGTTCCCGAGCCGCGCCGTTCGTAGCTCACTGGTCCGTTGCGACATAAAACGGCCTCGCACCTCTTATGAGATGCGAGGCCGTTGTCGTCAATGGCTGGTGGCGTGTTAGAAGTTGGCGTCGTTGAACTGGGTGCTCTCGAGTCCGTCGAGTTGCTGTTCGGGCGTATCGGCGACGCTCTCGAGCAGCTCGGTGGGATCGACGTTCATGCTCTTGCCGGCCTCGTTGCCGTTGACCAAGTCGTCCGAGAAGATGTCGACCTCCATTTCCTCGGCCTCTTCGATCTGAACCTCGAGCGGCACCTGGGTGCGCACAAGTTTGACGGCCGGGCGCATGCGGGCAAAGAGCGGTACGTACTCAATGATGATGGCCGAGTTCTCGAGACCGTACCAGCGTGCCGGGCTTCCGCAGGCGCGGCGGACGGCGTACTTGATGGCCATCACGCGGTGGTCATTGCGGTTGATGTCCGTTTCGGGGGCAAGCATCTTGCGCAGCATGCAAAAGCGGAAGTCACCTACGTTGCCGCGCGTCTCGTAGATGGAGTAGGTGTGATGTTGCGGCGGCAGCTCGCCCGATGCCATCAAGTCGCCGACGATCTGACGCAGATAGGCGTTGACGCGCTGGTTGACCTTAAAGCCCAGGTCCAGGCGCACGCGGAACAAAAAGTCCGTGCCAAAGGTCTCGACGGAATACTCGTGCGTATAGGGTTCGTCGGTAACGTGCACGTTGATGAACCAATATGCCTTGGCGCGCTTGGGGTGCTTGTCCAGGATGGAATAGAGCACGTCGCGGTCGAGTGTGAGCGGGTCGGGGCTGTTGGTGAGAAATACCAGATTGTCGGCGAGCACGGGATAGGTCTCGTCATTGCGCAGGCGATTGAGCTGGTCGATGTACTTGGAGACGGGCAGCAGAATCGTCTGCGTGCGCTCGATGGCGGTGCCGCGACGCCACACATACATAAGGCCAAACAGCAGTGCGGCCAAGAAGATCATCACATAGCCGCCGTCAAAGAACATGGTGAGGCACGAGGCGAAAAAGCACAGCTCAATGGCGCCGAAGAGCAGGGCGAAGACGCAGGCGCCCAGCTTGTGCTTGAGAATGCCGGCGATATAGCTCGTCAAAAGCGTGGTGGTCATAAGCATGGTCACGGTAATGGCGAGGCCGTAGGCACTCTCCATGCGCTCGGAGTTTTGGAACAGCAGCACGATGAAGATGCAGCCGACCCACATGATGTTATTGACGAGCGGAATATAGAGCTGGCCCTTGGTGTCGCTGGGGTAGTGGATGCGCAGGTGCGGCATAAGGTTGAGGCGCGTTGCCTCGGATACCAGCGAGAACGAGCCGGTGATGAGCGCCTGTGAGGCGATGATGGCCGCCACGGCCGAAAGCACGATGGCAAAGGGGCGTAGGGGCTCGGGGAGCATCATATAGAACGGGTTGACGATATCCATCGCGAGCATCTGGGGGTTGGAGTTATTGGCGAGTAGCCAAGCTCCCTGACCCAGATAGTTGAGGATAAGGGCCGCCTTAACAAATGGCCAGGATGCATAGATGTTTGCCTTGCCCACGTGGCCCATGTCCGAGTAGAGTGCCTCGGCACCGGTTGTCGACAGGAAGACAAAGCCGAGCACCATAATGCCCGAATGGTTGATGGGCGAGAACAGGAACATAATGCCGCGGATGGGGTTGAGCGCGCGCAAGATGGATAGGTTGCCGAGCATGTTGAACAGACCGGCGCCTGCCAGGAACAGGAACCACAGCGTCATGAGCGGGCCGAAGAGCTTGCCGATTGACGAGGTGCCGGCGCGCTGCATGGCAAATAGGCCGCAGATAATGATGATGGTGATGATGATGACGTTGGTCTGTCCGTCGCCCAGCAGCGCATGGCCCCATTCGATGGTGCGCAGACCCTCGATGGCTGTGGTGACCGTGACGGCGGGGGTGAGGATGCCGTCGGCGAGCAGCGCCGCGCCGCCGATCATGGCGGGCAGAATCAGCCATGGTGCCACCTTGCGTACGAGGCTGAACAGGGCGAAGATGCCGCCTTCGTTGTGGTTGTCGGCCTTCATGGCGATTACCACGTACTTGACCGTGGTCACGAGCGTCATGGTCCAGATGACGAGCGAAAGCGCGCCCAGGATCATGTCCTCGCTGACGGTACCGATGCCGCCGTTGTTGGCGACGATTGATTTCATGGTGTACATGGGGCTCGTGCCGATGTCGCCATAGACGACGCCGAGCGTTACGAGCAGCATGCCAGCGGAGAGGGGGATGGCTCCGTGCCCGCCTTGCCCGCGCTGGTCTTGGAGGTTTGCCTCCAGTTTGTTGTGTGCCACGAGGACTCCCTTAGACATCCGGTTATCTGTCTAGGACAAAAAACTTTATGCCGTCTTTATACATACAAGAGCAGTTTGGCACATCTGGTTATTCTAGACAATAATCCTCAGCTGGGGATTATTTATCTACGCAGGTAGCATTTCAAAGCAGGGGCTTTTAAGCACGTGCTGTCTGGGCGATGCCAGCCTTGGCGTTTGCGCGTTTGCCGGCGAGTTCGCAAAAGAGCGCGCCGCCGATGATAAGCGCGGCGCCCATCAGGCGGACCGGTGTTATGGCTTCACCCAAAAGGGCGGCCGAGAACACGACCGCCGAAAGCGGCTCGAGGTAGCCAACGACGGCGACGGTCTGGACGGGCAGCTTGGCGACGGCGCTAAAGTAGAGCAGGCAACCAATGCCGGTGTTGACGACGCCGAGCATAGCGACGGCGCGCCAATCAATGCTGGCGGCGACGCCGGCGGACAGGAACGAGGGAGCGCCCTGCGTGATGAGCGTGAGGGCCAGTGCGGTCACAAAGGCGGCGCTCACTTGGAGTGCGGAGTTCTCGAGGCCCTCGATGTGCGGCGCACCCTTGCTGGCGATGACCATCAATGCATAGCAGAAGGCCGAGGCGATTCCACAGACGATGCCCGCAATGGGCATATTGCCGCCTAGACCTTGCGCTGCAATGAGAAAAGCACCACAAGCAACGGCGACAAAGCCGGCGATTTTGCCGCCGGTCAGCTTTTCGCCAAAAATGAGCGGTGAGAGGGCCATAACGATGATGGGGCCACAGTAATACAACAGCGAGGAGATACCAACGCCGATCGTCTGATAGGCGCGGAACAGGAAAATCCAGCTGGCGCCCAGCGCGGCGCCCGAGACGATGAGCGCTGCGGCCTCGCGGGGGCGAGACGGAGCCTGCAGGTTATGGCGCTTGGTTATGAAGAGGATGGCGGCAAGGGTGAGAGCGCCCAAAAACGTGCGCAACAGTACGATATCGGAGCTCGGCAGCGCGATGGCAGCGGCGATGATGCCGTTGGAGCCAAACAATAGCAATGCTGCTAAGTACGTAAACAATCCGTTGTTCATGTGCTGACATCCCCTCTATATCCGAACATGTTCACTATGGGTGAACTGGCTTTAGAAGAAAAGCGAATATAATGCATGGATAACATGACAAAAACTCATGTAAAGGTGGAGGGGTGCCGTGGAAACGAATATTCAAAAGATGCAGGTTCTGCTCGAGACCGTGCGGGCCGGCAGTTTTACGCGCGCCGCCGAGCGGCTGAGCTATTCGCAGTCGGGCGTGAGCCGCATGGTGGGCGACCTTGAGACCGATTGGGGTTTTAAGGTGCTCGACCGCAGCCGCGAGGGTGTGGTGCTTTCTGCCGATGGGCGGCAGATCATGCCGGCGGTTGAGGCGCTCTGCGAGGAGTTTGGCCGCCTGCAGCGACATGTGGACGAGATGCGTGGGCTCATGCGCGGCAAGATCTGCATTGGTACGTTTTCGAGTGTGGCGACCCACGTGCTGCCACCGGTCATAGCGCGTTTTCGCGCCGATCACCCGGACGTCGATTATGAGTTGCTGATGGGCGATTACTCAGAGATTGAACAATGGGTGGCGGAGGGGCGCTGCGACCTGGGCTTTATCCCGCGTGAGCCCCGAGAAAACGGCATGGCATCACGGTCTTTAGCGTGTGATGAGCTGATGGCGGTGGTGCCGACAGATTCGTTGCTTGCCACGGCGGAGTTCGTCTCTCTTACCGATTTGGCAAGAGAGCAGTTTATTCTGCTGGAACGGGGTACCGATGATGAGATTACGCCGCTATTCCGTCGGGCGGGGCTGGCGGTGCGCTCAAAACTGTCGACTTGGGATGACTATGCGATTATGGCTATGGTCGAGGATGGCCTGGGCGTGAGCATTCTTCCGGCGCTCATCTTGCGTCGTTGTCAGTTCGATGTTGCCGTGCGTTCGCTCGAGGGGCATCCCCATCGGCAGATCAACGCCATATATCGAACGGCCGATGTTTCGCTTGCCGCCGCTCGATTCCTTGAATACCTCTAAATGAGCGCACACCGTTGTCGCTTTGGGGTAAATCTCGAGGTTTGGCTCATTTTATTTTTGAAATTGAACTTTCAAATGAGGTGCCGCGCTATACTGCTGCCTAAATTGAACTCAGGTTCAATTCGTGTTGTATAAATTGAACTTTGCCAGCAAGGAGGTTCTAGTGGCCCAAGAGACGTTTAGCGATCGTCTGCGACAGGCTATGTCCGATCGCGACGTTCGCCAGTCGGACGTGATCCGCGCATCGGAGATGCTCGGCAAAAAACTCGGCAAGAGTCAGATGAGCCAATATGTGAGCGGCAAGACGATTCCGCGGCGCGATGTGGCTGAGCTGCTCGCCCGTATTTTGGAGGTCGATGTTACCTGGCTGCTTGCCGGCGACGCCGATCAAGGCGAGGCATCATCACCCCGCAACGATTCCAAGCCCGAACCCCATCCCTCAGCTCAAATTGCAAGGAGCACCACCATGCGTACTTTTTCTAAATCCACCAAGCTCGATAACGTCCTGTATGACGTGCGCGGTCCCGTCGTCGACGAGGCCGCCCGTATGGAGGACGAGGGCGAGCGCATCCTCAAACTCAATATCGGCAACCCGGCGCCCTTCGGTTTCCGCACGCCCGATGAGGTCATCAAGGACATGCGCCAGCAGCTGCCCGACTGCGAAGGCTATTCCAACTCGCGGGGCCTGTTCTCCGCGCGCAAGGCGATCATGCAGTATTCGCAGATCAAGGGCTTGCCCAACGTTCAGATGGAGCATATCTACACGGGCAACGGCGTGTCCGAGCTCATTCAGCTTTCGATGAACGCGCTGCTCGACAATGGCGACGAGATTCTGATCCCCAGCCCCGACTATCCGCTCTGGACGGCGTGCGCAACCCTTGCCGGCGGTCATCCTGTGCACTATCTGTGCGATGAGCAGGCGGATTGGTATCCCGACCTGGAGGATATGGAGTCCAAGATCACGAGCGCGACCAAAGCCCTCGTTATCATTAACCCCAACAACCCCACGGGCTCGGTCTACCCGCGCGAGGTGCTCGAGGGCATCGTCGAGGTTGCACGCAGGCATCAGCTGATGATCTTTGCTGATGAGATCTACGACCGCCTGTGCATGGACGGCTACGAGCACGTCTCGATTGCCTCGCTCGCTCCCGATCTGCCCTGCGTCACCTTTAGCGGTCTGTCCAAGTCGCACATGATCGCGGGCTATCGTATTGGCTGGATGGTGCTTTCGGGCAACCAGCGCTGCATGAGCGACTTTATTATGGGCATCAACATGCTCTCGAACATGCGCCTGTGCTCCAACGTGCCGGCTCAGTCGATCGTCCAGACGGCGCTCGGCGGCCATCAGTCCGTCAACGACTACATCCGCCCCGGCGGTCGTGTCTACGAGCAGCGCAACTTTGTGTATGAGGCGCTCAACAAGATCGACGGCATCTCGGTGGTCAAGCCGCGTGCGGCGTTCTATATCTTCCCCAAGATGGATGTGAAGAAGTTCAACATCACCGACGACGAGCAGTTCGCCCTTGACCTGCTGCACGAGAAGAAGATCCTGATCACGCGCGGCGGCGGCTTCAACTGGGCTGAGCCCGACCACTTCCGTATCGTGTACCTGCCGCGCATGGAAGTGCTCAAGGAGTCCCTCGAAGATCTCGCCGACTTCTTCGACCATTACCGCCAGAGCTAGTGGGATAGAAGTTCCGCACTATGAAAAGCTCCCTGCAGTTGTTTTGCTGCAGGGAGCTTTCTTGAATCGGCGGAACTAAATAACGATTCCGCAACAGTGGTCGATTTCGTGTTGGATGATCTCGGCGGTGTAGCCCGAGAAGTTTTTGATGCGGTGGACGAAATTCTCGTCCAAATACTCAACCTTAATGCGGCGATAGCGAGTACAGGGGCGCTCGCCGGAAAGCGAGAGGCATCCTTCGCTCGTCTGATAGGAATTGACCTGCTCAAGAATTTGAGGGTTGTACATCAGCAGCGTCCTGTTGCCGTCCTTTACGCAGATGATGCGTTTGCGCACGCCAATCATGTTGGCGGCAAGGCCCACGCACTCGTGCTCATGCTCATGGAGCGTATCCAGGAGGTCCTGCCCGGTCGCGGCATCGTCGGGTTCCGCGTCTTCGGAAGGCAGGCGCAAAAAGAACTCGGATTTCATGATGGGCTTAATCATGGTGGGCTCCTCATGTCTCGTGCTTTCGTGGACTTTTAATAATAGCGCGGAAGGAAAGCTGCGCGTCAGCGTTACAATCTTTCAACGTTGGACCATGTTGTCGGATCCGTCGCGTGCGGCGTCTGACGTAAGTCTAGGGCTCATGCTCGCCCTGGACTGTTCCTCTGGGGCGATGTGACTGTTGTTCCAAGAGGAAGGAAATGCATGGGGAGCAAATCTCAGCAACAAGTTCAAGCAACGCCATCGGCCACTTCGGCGTTTCTCGTCGTAATGTATATTGCAGCCTTTGTTGCCGCGTTTAACGAGAACATCATTAACGTGGCACTGCACGATATCATGGCGGCCTTTTCGGTGAGTGCCACCACGGCGCAGTGGCTAGTTTCGGGCTACATGATCGTGACATCGATCTTTACGGCCATCATGGCCTATCTGTCCGGTCGTTTCTCGACGCGCAAGCTGCTGTTTTTCGCATGCGGATGCATGGTCGCCGGCGAAGTCCTGTGCCTGGTCGCCCCGTCGTTTGCCGTTTTGCTGCCAAGTCGTATTTTGCAGGCTGCGGGATCGGGCATCTTGTTCCCGCTCATGATGAATGTAGTGCTATCTTGCGCTCCGCGCGAGAAGCTCGGTCTGTATCTGAGCCTGGGCGGTGCCTGCATTACGCTGGGGCCGGCGTTTGGACCCGTGATCAGTGGTCTTATGTGCACCTTGTTTGGCTGGAGGGCAGTGTTCGTAGTGCCACTGGTGGGCGGTGTCGTGGTCGCCGCTGCGGGCGCAAGGCTCGTTCGGAATGTCGGAAAGCGCTCGAACTTCACGCTTGATATTCTGTCGGTTGTTTTGCTCGCTGCCGGCATTACGGCATTTGTGTATTCCGTAGGCGAGTTCTCGACCAATCTGATTGCCGGTATCGTGACGCTTTTCGCCGCCGTTGTGCTACTCGGCCTGTTTGCGGTTCGTCAGCTCAAGCTCGAGCATCCGGTGCTTAACGTGCGTCCCATGGCGAGCGTTCGTTTTTGGCCTGCATGCCTGCTTGTGGTGGTGTCGATGATGACGACGTTCTCGATGAGCGTTTTGTTGCCGCTCTATTTTGAGGGCGCATACGGCATGACCGCACTTGTCGCGGGTTTGCTCATTTTGCCGGCGATCGCCTGCAGCGCCGTGACCTCGATTGTGGGCGGACGCGTGATGGATGCCCGTGGTGCGTGGCCGCTGCTGCCGGTCGGCTTTGCCCTGATCGCTGTGGGGCAGATGGCAATCTCGATGACCGCGGCAAGCATGAACAGCGGCGTTGTCGTGCTGCTGACCGTTGTGGTGTATGCCGGCGTCGGTTTGGTACTGAGCCCCTCGCAGACCGCCGGTTTGGAGACGCTTCCCGCCGCTGAGCATCCTCACGGAACGGCATTGCTTAACACGTGGAACATGATTGCCGCGTCGTTTGGTCCGTCGCTGTTTATCGGCCTGCTTTCGAGTTCTGCGGTGGCTGCTGGCGCCGCGGGCGTTGCGTCGGACGTTGCCCAGACGATAGGATTTGCAGCCGCCGTGCGCGTGGCGGCCGTGATTGCCGTTGTCGGGTTCGCGGTGTCGCTGGTGTACGCTCGCCGCGAGTCGCACATGTCGCATTAATGTGTGCACATAGATTCTGCAGCTAGATTGGATGGCGACACCATAAACTAATGGACGTTTTGCCGAGAGGCATGAATGTATAAAGCGCAAAGAGTGCGCGACGGGCCCCGCGAATGGGGCGATGATGCCCGAGAGGGCCAAGAAGGAGTCTCATGTCTGAGAACGAAGAGATCATGAACGAGACCGAGAACGAGACCATGGCTGCCGAGGTCGAGGCAGTCGAGACCGTGGAGACCGAAGCTGCTGAGGTTGAGGCTGCTGACGAGGTTTCCGCCGAGGAGGCCGAGGTTGTCGAGGCCGCCGCTGATTACGATGACGAAGAGCTGATGGACAAGATGCAGAAGGCCGCCCGCCTGCTGCGCAGCCGTCGCTTTGCTATTTCCAAGGAGGAGGAGGCCAAGGCCGAGCGCATGGCGAACATCGAGCGCGCCATCAAGCTTCTTGACCTCAAGCCCAAGATGGAGCAGAAGGAAATGTCCGACCTGCTGGGCATGCGCCTTCGTGAGCTCGATGGCCTGATGGCCGAGGCCGAGGCTGCCGACCTGGTCGGCCGCATCGACGACGCCGAGGGCGATATGCGCAAGATCGTCGTCTTCGCTGCCGAGGATGCTGCTGAGGGCCTGGTCGAGCTTGCCAATAAGAAGGAGAAGCTCCTGCCCGAGCTTTCTTACGAGGAGGCCACCGAGCTGATGGCCGCTCTCGATAAGGTTATTGCTCCGCTCGTCGCCATGGGCCTGGACGAGGACCGCGGTCCTCGCGGCGGCCGTGACGAGCGCGGTGGCCGTGGCGGCGACCGTGGCGGTCGCGGCGGCTTTGGCGATCGCGGTGGCCGTGGCGGTGACCGCGGCGGTCGCGGTGGCGATCGTGGCGGCCGTGGCGGCTTTGGTGATCGCGGCGGCGACCGTGGCGGTCGCGGCGGCTTTGGTGGCAACCGTGGTGGTTATGGTGACCGCGGCGGCAACCGTGGCGGCTTCGGCGGCAACCGTGGTAACGACCGTGGCGGTCGCGGTGGCGATCGCGGCGGCCGCAACGGCGGCGGCTTCCGCGGCAACCGCTTCTAGTTGAGTTACGGCGTTTTACCAAACGCCGTAACTGCTCGACGCTGCAAACCCGCCAGAGCGGCAATCTGCCTTTCAACTTCGGCGGCATGATCAAAAGATCAATGCCGCCTCGTTTCAAGGCACCTTGCTCGCTCTGGCGGGTTTTCGCTGTCGGTACCAAGGCATCGGCGTTGCCTTGATCCAAACCTACCAAAAGGGGACAGGTTTATTTGGTCGGTTTTATCTGGGCAAACGTGGTCGTCTATCGCAATATGGTCGTTGGGGACGTTCTTGTTTGACTAGTCGTTTAAGAACGTCCCCAACGACTACATAGGATGAGAGTGGATAATCTCCCGGTTTGAGCCTGCATTCAAGCTCAAAGTGGGAGATTATCCACTCTCGTTTTTGTTCTACCTACATTTGCAGGAACAGTTCGTGGAGGCGGGTGTCTTCGTCGAGCTCGGGGTGGAAGGTGACGCCGAGCTGGTTGCCTTGGCGGGCGGCGACGATGCGACCGTCGACTTCGGCTAGGGCCTCAGTGTCGCCGTGCACTTCGACGATGCGGGGCGCGCGGATAAACGTCAGCGGCACTTCACCGTCGATGCCGTCTACCTGTCCCTTGGTGCGAAAACTGCCGAGCTGTCTGCCATAGGCATTGCGCTCGACAAGTACATCCATGGTTGCCAATCGCGGCGTGCCCTTATCGTCATGGGCGGCAAGGTCGTGAGCCAGCAGAATCAGGCCGGCGCAGGTGCCCAGGACGGGCATGCCTTCAGCGATGCGGCTTCGAAGCCCGTCGAGCATGCCAAGCTCGGCAAGCAACTTCCCTTGAACGGTAGACTCGCCGCCGGGAAGTACCAGACGGTCAAAGTTCTGCTTCAAATCAGCCGCCTGCCTCAGCTCAATACAACGTGCGCCCAGCTCGGACAGCCTCGCCTCGTGCTCGGCAAAAGCGCCTTGGACCGCCAGCACGGCGACCGTCTGGTCTGCGTAATCGCTCATGTGCGATCCTTTCTGTCGGACTAGCGCCCGCGCTCCTCCATAATGATCTCGATCTCGTCGGCGTTGATGCCCACCATAGCCTCGCCCAGGTCCTCCGAAAGCTCAGCGATGAGTTTGGCGTCGGTGAAGTTGGCCACGGCCTTAACGATGGCGGCTGCGCGCTTGGCGGGGTCGCCGCTCTTAAAGATGCCCGAGCCGACAAAAACGCCCTCGGCGCCCAGCTGCATCATCAGCGCGGCATCGGCGGGGGTTGCTACGCCGCCGGCAGCAAAGTTAACGACGGGAAGCTTGCCCGTAGCGTGGACTTCGCGCACCAGCTCGACCGGAACCTGCAGCTGCTTGGCCGCCTCAAAGAGCTCGTCGTCGTGCAGAGCCACAACGTCGCGGATCTGCTTTTGGATCTTGCGCATGTGGCGCACGGCCTGGACCACGTCGCCCGTGCCCGGCTCGCCCTTGGTGCGGATCATCGTGGCGCCCTCGGCGACGCGGCGCAGCGCCTCGCCCAGGTCGCGGGCACCGCAGACAAACGGGACGTCAAACTGGGTTTTGTCGATGTGGTAGACATCGTCGGCGGGGGAGAGAACCTCGGACTCATCGATGTAGTCGATCTCGATGGCTTGAAGGACCTGCGCCTCGACGATGTGGCCGATGCGGCACTTGGCCATGACGGGGATGGAGACGGCCTCTTGAATGCCCTTGATTATCTTGGGGTCGCTCATGCGCGACACGCCGCCGGCGGCGCGGATGTCGGCCGGGATGCGCTCGAGAGCCATGACGGCGCAGGCGCCCGTCTGCTCGGCGATGCGTGCCTGCTCGGGCGTGGTGACGTCCATGATAACGCCGCCCTTGAGCATCTGCGCGAGCTCGCGGTTGAGTTTGATGCGATCGGCCTTGCTGGTCTGTTCTGCCATGGTTGCTCCCTTGGTTGGCATGTGCATTGCTTGACGGAACATCCTATCGGGGAGCTGGGTATGGCGAAATACTCAGTTTTCGAGATAATAACAAGGTCAGAGTAATACCAGACTGAATGACTTTATAAGATCAGGTGATAGGCTCGTGCTTGACTACAATTTGGAAAAACGCGGCGAAGCATCGCTCTATGAGTATGTTTACCAGCAAATTCGAGATGATATCGTAGCTGGACACATTGCGGCGGGGGAACATCTGCCGTCTAAGCGCGCCTTTGCCAGTCATCTGGGAATTAGTGTCATTACCATCGAGAATGCATATAGCCAGTTGCTTGCCGAGGGTTATATTTGCTCAAAGCCGCGGCGCGGCTACTACGCGTGCGAACTTCCGGATGCGCCGGTTTTGGCTTCGGCTGCGGAGGACATCGACCGAGATGCCGCCTCCGTGGGCCCCAGCGCGCATGATGTCAACGGACAGGTCGAGCGATTCGATGCGCTTTCTCCTTCCGCTTTGGAGGCGGCGCGGCTTTGGCAAAGCGCGCTACGGGCGACACTGACGTCCGAAGACGAACGTGAAATCTTTTCGCCCGCGCCGGCGCAGGGCACCGTTCGGCTGCGACGTGCGATTGCGCACCATCTACGCGGGACGAGGGGTATGAATGTCGACCCCAACAACATTGTTATCGGTGCGGGCGCCCAGCTGCTCGATACCATGTTGGTTCAGTTGCTTGGCGCGGACAAGGTGTATGCCGTCGAGGATCCAGGCTATTTGCGCTTGACGCGCATCTATCAGGCCATGGGTTGCGAAGTGCGGCATGTCCCGTTGGATGCTGAGGGCGTGGACTTGAGCGCGCTGCAGAAAACCGGGACCGATGTCCTTCACCTGATGCCGTCTCATCAGTATCCGACCGGTCTTGTGACGAGCATTGCACGTCGCTATGCGTTGCTGAGCTGGGCCGCCGAGCGGCCAGGTCGGTATCTCATCGAAGACGACTTTGATTGTGAGTTTCGCCTTGCCGGCAAGCCGATTCCCGCGCTCGCGTCGATCGATGCCGCTCAATCGGTCATCTATACCAACACGTTTTCGAAGAGCCTTTCATCGGCGTTGCGTTTGGCGTACATGGTGTTGCCCGATGAGCTGATGGAACGGTTTAGGCGCAACCTTGGTTTTTACGCCTCGTCGGTGAGTTCTGTTGACCAGGTCGCTTTGGCTCGTTTACTGGAATCAGGCGATTACGAGCGCCATGTAAACCGGGTCCGCGTTCGCGCTCGCGAGACACGCGATGGCCTGATGGCGCTTGTGCGGAAGGTATTTCCGGCAGGGGAAGTCTCGATCGAGTACGCGGACGCCGGCCTTTACTGCACTGTTGCCCTGGCCGAGGACAAGGCGGGGGAGAGTTTCGCGAAGGCTCTCGCTGACGCTCGTATTTCCTATGTCAACATCGCCGATTGCCTGTGGACGGGTGATCGGGCATCGACTAAGAACGCTCCATCTCGCGTCCTCATACAATACGACGACCTGAGCCCTCATTCGCTCATCGTCCTTCAGGAACAGCTGCAATAAGCCCACGAAAAAGGCCCGAACCAATACGGTTCGGGCCTCATCGAGCTAGAGGTTATGTCTCAGGCGGTTGGCTTAGCCAAAGTAGCGCTTGAGCAGACCGGCGAAAGCCTTGCCGTGGCGAGCCTCGTCGCGAGCCATCTCGTGCACGGTGTCGTGGATGGCATCGAGGCCGGCGGCCTTGGCGCGCTTGGCAAGATCGGTCTTGCCGGCGGTGGCGCCATTCTCGGCCTCAACGCGCATTTCGAGGTTCTTCTTGGTGGAGTCGGTCACGACCTCGCCCAGGAGCTCAGCGAACTTGGCGGCGTGCTCGGCCTCCTCGTGGGCAGCCTTCTCCCAGTACAGGCCGATCTCGGGATAGCCCTCGCGATGAGCGACGCGAGCCATGGCCAGGTACATACCGACCTCAGAGCACTCGCCCTCAAAGTTGGCGCGCAGGTCGGCAACGATGTCCTCGGAGACGCCCTCCATCTTGGCGACGCCCACGACGTGCTCGGCAGCCCACTCGAGCTGACCTTCCTCCTGCTTCAGGAAACGAGAACCGGGAACGCCGCACTGGGGGCACTTGAAGTCCTCGGGCAGCTGGTCGCCGTCGAACTCTTCCACATAACCGCAAACGGGGCAAACAAACTTCATGATTCGATCCTTTCGATCGATGGCGATGGGGCGCTTGTCCGGTCCCGTAAGGGCCCTCTCCGGACGTGCGTCTTGACGGGTTCTATTATCCATAAATGCAACCAAAAGTGAAGCCTATTAGGAATGATTTTTAATAAAACAATTTAAGCATGTGAAGATGTTGATTGATTAACGATTGGCAAGCCATATGCGGACGCCGATGAGTACAATCGGTCGAGCAAATGTTGACCCATCAACAAATGAGGGAGCTTCCTTTATGCATCTAGCCCGTCGTGCCTGGTGCCGAACGTATCAAACGGTTTTTCGCATCGCATTGCCGGTGCTGCCCTATACCGAGCCACGCATTTTAGAGCACGCCGAGGATGTGCTCGCAGTGCTTCAGGCGCGTTCAATACAGCATGTTCTTATCGTGACGGATCCCGGCATCGCCCGTCTGGGGCTCACGGTACCGCTCGAGACAGCGCTCGCGTCCAAGGGAATTGGCGCTGCGGTCTATGCCAAAACATCAGCGAACCCCACGGTCTCAAACGTGGAGGAAGCGGCGTCCCTGTATCGAGAGGGCGCCTGCCAGGCCATTATCGGTTTTGGCGGCGGCTCGGCCATGGACTGCGCCAAGGGCGTGGGAGCACGCATCGCGCAGCCAAACAAGCCCATCAACAAGATGCGCGGCCTGCTGCGCATTCATCGTCGCCTGCCGCTGCTCATCGCCGTTCCCACCACGGCGGGCACGGGAAGCGAGGTCACGCTTGCAGCGGTAATTACCGACGACGAGACGCACTACAAGTACCCCATCAACGACTTTGTGCTCATCCCGCGCTTTGCGGTGCACGACCCCGAGTTTACGCGCGGTCTGCCCGCCTCCATTACGGGGCAGACGGGCATGGACGCCCTGACGCATGCCGTCGAGGCCTTTATCGGGCGAAGCACTACGCCCTATACGCGCAAGATGGCGCGACAGGCGGTGCAGCTCATCCACGACAATTTGCTCGAGGCCTATGAGCATGGCGACAACATGCGTGCGCGTCGCAATATGCTTTCGGCGGCGTATAAGGCGGGTGTTGCCTTTACGCGCTCCTATGTTGGATATGTGCATGCCATCGCGCACAGTCTGGGCGGCCGATACGGAATTCCGCACGGTTTGGCCAACGCGATCATCCTGCCGCACATGCTTCGCGCTTATGGTGACGCCGCCGCCCCCAAGCTTGCCGATCTTGCTCGCATGGCGGGCATTGCGCCGGCTAACGCGCAGGATAGCCTGGCTGCCGAGGCATTTATCGATTGGGTCGACCGCATGAACGCCGCCTTGGGCATTCCCGAATATGTGACGGGCATTCGCCGCTCCGACATTCCCAAAATGGCGGCACATGCCGATGCCGAGGCCAATCCGCTGTACCCCGTTCCGCTTTTGATGGACCGCCTGGAGCTCGAGCATATGTACGAAGTTGTTGCAGGTGGTATGTTTGAGGACGAGAACTAGGAGGGTCCATGAACACCGAGGAAATTGCGCGCATCGTCGGCGATCAACGCGCCTACTTTAAGACGCACGCCACGTTTGATGTCGATGCTCGACGTCGTGCGCTCGTGAGTTTACGCGATGCGGTGCGGGCCCACGAGGCCGATATTGCCCATGCGCTCAAGACCGATTTGGGAAAGTCGCATGACGAGGCCTATATGTGCGAGATCGGCACGTCGCTTTCCGAGATTCGTCATCAGATCGCTCATGTGGCGCGATGGAGTCGTCCGCGCCTGCGTCCGTGCGACCTCGCTAACGCCGTGAGCGTGTGCAAAACGCAAGCCGTGCCCTATGGCGTCACGCTCATCATGGCTCCGTGGAACTACCCGTTTTTACTGACGCTCGAGCCGCTCGCCGGCGCGCTCGCCGCGGGTAACACCGTGGTTATCAAGCCGAGTGCCTATGCTCCGGCATCGAGCGCGGTGCTCAAGCAAATCTGTGAAGAGGCATTTGATCCGCGCTTGGTGACGGTCGTCGAAGGCGGGCGTGCCGAAAACGAAGCGTTGCTCGATGAGTGCTGGGGCAAGATCTTCTTTACCGGTAGCGTTCCGGTCGGCAAGCTCGTCATGGAGCGTGCAAGTAAAAACCTCACACCCGTGACGCTTGAGCTGGGCGGAAAGAGTCCCTGCATCGTGGATGCGACGGCTAACTTGAAGGTCGCGGCACGCCGTATCGCCTTTGGTAAATGGCTCAACGTGGGGCAGACCTGCGTGGCGCCCGACTACCTGCTGGTCGATACGCGCGTGCACGACGAGCTGCTGGGCCTCATCAAGGAAGAGGCTCGCCGTATGTTTGGTGAACATCCGCTCGATAACGAGGATTACGGGCATATCGTCAACGCCAAGCATTTTGCGCGCGTGCGCGGGCTGATCGATCCCGATAAGGTTGTGCTTGGAGGCGCCGCGCGCGAGGCTTCGCTCAAGATCGAGCCGACGATTTTGGACGGCGTGTCCCCCGATGACGCCGTGATGCAGGAGGAGATTTTCGGCCCCATCTTGCCGGTGCTGACGTTTGAGAGCCTAGACGAGGCCGAGACGTTTATTACGGATCGTCCGACGCCGCTGGCCC
The DNA here is from genome assembly GCF_041537385.1 of Collinsella aerofaciens. Taxonomy (GTDB): domain Bacteria; phylum Actinomycetota; class Coriobacteriia; order Coriobacteriales; family Coriobacteriaceae; genus Collinsella; species Collinsella aerofaciens_BV. The sequence goes on along the minus strand of NZ_JBGORS010000004.1, from coordinate 62,434 downwards.
TGTATATCTTTAGCCAGGACCGTGAGGTTCAGCAGCGCTTTGTGCGTTACGTGCCCTTTGGTGGTGGCTGTGTTAATGACACCATTATGCATTTGGCCACGAGCCATATGGGCTTTGGCGGCATGGGGGCGAGCGGTATGGGACAGTACCATGGACGCGAGAGCTTCGATACGTTTAGCCACAAGAAGAGCATCGTGAACAAGGCAACGTGGCTGGACGTGCCGTTCCGCTATGCCCCTTACGCAAGCTGGAAGCACAAGTTCGTGCGCATGTTTGTGCATTAGAATCAGATGACATAGGGATAAACAAAGTGGCCGTCCCCGCGTAAGCGAAGACGGCCACTTCTCACGATGAAAACGTGTATCGGAGTTGGCAAGACCCGCTGCCACGGGTGCCATCCGTGTTCCTATCTTATCTGCAAGCGTTCCGTCGCGCAAGCGTTGCGGCAAACGATTGAAAGACGCAGACAGGATGAATTTGTGTCCGCACGGGCCCGTAGACTTCTCAACTATGTTGTGGATGCTCGCTAATCGGTAAGGGAGGCAATCATGTTTGATGACGATGACCTGTTCGATTTGACGGATGATCCGTTTGAGTGGGATTTACTGCTCGATGACGATGAGCTGGAACAAGATCGTAAAAAGCGACAGGGCAAGAAGGCTCAGGATGACGCTTCGAAAAAGCAGGACAAGCGTCGCCGAGGTCTGTTCGGCGGGCTCTTTGGGTGACTGTCTCATCGCCGCGTCTGTATACTAAACAGGTCTTATACGCGTTGCGAAATGAGGACAGAGACGATGATGTGGTTTACCGCCGACCTGCACCTGGGCGATACGAATATCTTGCACGACATGGATCGACCGTTTGATTCGGTCGAGGAGATGAACCGCAAGGTCATCGATGCCATCAATGAGTGCGTGGCTGTGGACGACCGCCTCTATATCCTGGGAGACTTTACGTATCGTTTGCCCATGGCGGAGGCAGTGCGCCTGCGCGAGCGCATCGAATGCCAGAACGTGACGCTCATCCGTGGTAACCATGATGGCGATTGGGGAGATCCGGACGCGCCGCACATTTGGGATGAGGTGCGCGATTATCTGGAGGTCGCCCCCGGTTACGCTAAGGGCCATCGCCTGGTAATGAGCCATTACCCCATGCTCAGCTGGAATGGCAAGGCGCGCGGCGCCATCATGCTGCACGGGCACATTCACAGTAGGGGAGACCGCACCAACGCGCGCAATCGCGATCGCGAGCGCCCTATCTTTCGCTACGACGTTGGCCTCGATGCCAACAACTACAAGCCCGTTAGCCGCGACCAGATTCTCGGCTTCTTTGGACTGTAGCCCTCAAACCACCACAAAGGGGACAGGCACCTTTGTGGTGGTCCTTGCATAGATTGGAGTCGCTATGAAGCAATTGATCATTCGTGCCGACGATATCGGTTATTCGTATGCCGTTAACCTGGGGATTGCCCGCAGCATCAATGAGGGTCTGGTGCGCTCGGCGGGCTTGATGCCCAATATGCCCGAGGCCGAGCGTGGCTGGTCGCTCGTGGCGGACGCCGGCATTGCGGTGGGCCAGCATACCAACGTGTGCCTGGGCAAGCCGTGTGCCGACCCGGAGCTCATTCCGAGTATGCTCAACGAGAGCGGTGAGTTCCATAGTAGCCGTACCTTCCGCGAGCATTTTAAGCGCGGCGAAGAACTGATCGACTTTGATGAGGCCTGCATCGAGATCCGCGCGCAGCATGACCGCTTTGTAGAGATTGTGGGCCGCGAACCCGATTACTTTGAGGCCCATGCCGTCATGAGCAAAAACCTTAACCGAGCGATCTCGGCGGTTGCTCAGGAACTGGGCCTTAAGGAACAGAAGGCGAGCTTCGACCCCACGGCGGTTGTGCGATGCGGCGCCACCGACCTGCGCATGGTGATGCACTCGATGGAGCCGGGCTACGAACCCAAGGACTCGATTATGCGGACGATTCGCGAGATGGCGGACGGCGAGACGGTCGTCTTTGTGTGCCATCCGGGCTATCTCGATCGTTTTATCTTGGAGAACAGCTCGCTTACGACCGATCGCACCAAGGAAGTCGATGCGCTGATCGACCCCGAGCTTCGCGCTTGGCTTGAGTCTCAATCCGATCTTCGCCTGATCGACTACCGCGACCTGTAAGGACCCAAGCCACCACAAAGGGGATAGGCACCCTCGCGGTGGATCTGGCGCCGTTGCCATTATGGCTGCGGCGCCTTTTTTGTCCGCGTGGCGCGGTAGAGTGTAGAAGGTTGAAATTTGCGTCCATCGAGGAGCTGCTATGAACGAGATCAAGTGCCCGCATTGCGGCGAAGTTTTTAAGGTCGATGCGTCCGGTTATGCGGATATCGTCAAGCAGGTGCGCGATGCCGAGTTCTCGCGCGATCTTGATGAGCGTGTAAAGGCCGTCCAGCGTGAGGGGGAGCAGGCGTTGGAGCTTGAGCGCTCTCGTTCGACGGCCGCCCTGCAGGAGGTGGAGTCTCAGCGTAGCGCTCAACTTGCCGAGCAGAAAAACGCCGCGGCTCAGGAGCTGGCACAAGAGGTTGCCAAGCGTGATGCCGAGCTTGCCGAATTGCGTGCCAAGCTCGAGGGCGCTGCCGCAGAGCGCGAGAGTGCAAGCCAGCGCGCGGCGGTTGAGGCCCGTGCCGACGCTCAAAAGGAGAACGCCGAGCTCCAGCGCGAAATCGACAACTTGCGTGCGCAGCTGGGGCGCAAGGATGACGAAGCCAAGCTTGCCGAGTCGGCGGCGCGCAATGCTGCTCAAAACGATGTAGCTGCACGTGATGCCCAGATTGCCGAGCTGCAGGCCAAGCTTGCTGCGGCGGACAAGGCCCAGGAGATGGCGCTTGCCGCTGCCGCGGCAGAGTCGCGGCGTGAACTCGATGCCGCTCGTAGCGAGGCCGAACGCATACTCACAGACTACCGCGCGAAGGTGCAGGAGAAGTTTTCTGCCGCAAAGGCTCAGTCTGAGCAGGAGGCCGAGGGCCTACGCGCACGGCTGCGCGAACAGGAGCTGACGGCCAAAATGAACCTATCAGAGGCGGTCGCCGCGGCGGAGCGAGAGCGCGATGAGGCACGTGCCAAGCTGACGAGTGAGCTGGCAGTGCGCGATTCTCGCGAGGAACAGGCCAAGGCGGCACATGAGCTTGAGCTTGCGCAGGCCAAGCGCGCGAGCGATGACCTAATTCGCTACAAGGATGAAGAGATTGAGCGCCTTAAGGACATGAAGGTTCGCCTGTCCACCAAGATGGTGGGCGAGTCGCTCGAGCAGCACTGCGAGACTGAGTTCAATCGTTTGCGTATGACCGCGTTTCCTAATGCGTACTTCGAGAAAGACAACGATGCGTCCGAGGGCACCAAGGGCGACTTTATCTTCCGCGAGTGCGACGCGAGCGGCAACGAGATCATCTCGATCATGTTCGAGATGAAAAATGAGAACGACGAGACTGCGACCAAACACAAAAACGAGGACTTCTTTAAGAAACTCGATCACGATCGCCGCCAAAAGGGCTGTGAGTACGCGGTACTCTGCACACTGCTCGAGCCCGAGAGCGAGCTTTACAACGCGGGAATCGTGGACGTGAGCTACCGCTACGAGAAGATGTACGTGATTCGCCCACAGTTTTTCATTCCCATGATTACGCTGCTGCGCAACGCCGCCATGGGTTCGCTGCACTATAAGCAGGAGCTGGCGGAGTACAAACAGCAGAATATCGACGTCACGAACTTCGAGGCCAAGATGGAGAAGTTCAAGGACGGCTTCTCGCGCAACTACAACCTGGCGAGTAAGCAATTCGAGTCGGCAATCAAGGAAATCGATGCCGCCATCAAGCAGCTCGAGAAGACCAAGGACGATTTGCGCCGCAGCACCGAGAATCTGCGCCTGGCCCACAACAAGGCCGATGAGCTTACCATTCGCAAGCTCACGTGGGGCAACAAGACCATGAAAGCAGCGTTTGACGAAGCGCGCGAGGCAACGTCCGAGACAGGCGATGAGCCAGCCGAGGCGGATTCGTATGAGGTTGAGGATGCCGAATAAGGCATAGCATATAGTGCAAAAACGGGGCCGCTGGCGATATTGCCAACGGCCCCGTTTGTTTCGTTCCAGTATGTTCGGCTAGTCCTCGAGCAGGTCCTCGATAAAGCCGACGCGGTAGTTTTTGAAGATGACCTCGCCGCCGTCTTGCGTGGCGTCCAGATCGACATCGCCCATGATGCCAAAGTCGTGGTCGCCATCCTCGTCGGCAAAGATCTGGTGCACGTGCCACACGTGTGCGGTCTTCTCATCGGACTCATCGATGGAAAACATCGCGGCACTGCGGGCATCTCCATCGGTGAGAATTTCCTCGTGCTGCTCGTGGTAGGCATCGAGCGCCTTTTGCCAGCGGATCTCGCTCATGCCCCAGTCGTCGTCGAGCTCGCCCAGGTCGCGAACGTGCTCGCGAGCGGCAAGGGTCACGCGGCGGAAGAGCGCGTTGCGCACCAGCAGCGTGCAGCCGCGGCGGTCCGCCACGACCTCGTCGATGCCTTGTGGCGGCGCGGCATCGAGGGCTGCCGGGTTGCCGGCGTTCTCCCACTCGTCCACCAGGCTCGAGTCCACCGAGCGCACCACAAAGCCCAACCACGAGATAATGTCGCGCAGGCGCTCGTCGCGCTTTTCGATGGGCACGGTGCGGTCGAGAGAACGGTAGGCCTCGGCTAAGTAGCGCAGCAGAATGCCCTCGGAGCGGGCGATGCCGAGCTTTTGGATATAGCCCTTAAAGTCGCTCGCGCTCTCCAGCATGTCGCGCAGGACGCTCTTGGGCGAGAGCTGGTAGTCGTTGGCCCAGGGCACTTCCTGGCAGTACTTGTCGAAGGCGGCATCGAGCAAGTCCTCGAGCGGCTTTTCGTAGGTGACATCCTGGATGCGCTCCAGGCGTTTCTCATATTCGACGCCGTCAGCCTTCATTTCGGCCATCGCGCGGTCGCGCGCGGCGCGCTCCTGTGCGCGCAATACCTGCTTGGGGTCCTCGAGCGTAGCCTCGACCATCGAGATGAGGTCCATGGTATAGGTCTCACTCTCGGGGTCGAGCAGCTCCAGCGCGGCAAGCAAAAACGGCGAGAGCGGCTGGTCGAGCGCAAAGTCCTCGGGCAGGTCGACCGTCAGCGCGTAGTCGATGCCCGGCACGGTGTCAGCCGGAGCATCGGGCGCGGGCGGCACCTCGGTGCGCACGACGACGCCGGAGTCGATGAGCGTGGCGAAGATCTCGTCGGCACGAACCTCGAGCTTTGCCTTTTCCTCGGGCGTTTGCAGGCTTGTCTCGATGAGGTCGTGCACGCGGGTGCGAGCGTCGCCGCCCTGCTCGACTACGCTAATCACCATGGAGTGTGTGATGCGAAGGCGCGGCTTGAGCGTTTCGGGCTGCGTCTCGATCAGGCGTTCAAAGGTCTGCTTGTTCCAGGTGACAAAGCCTTCGGGGGCCTTCTTCTTTTTAATCTTGCGGAGTTTTTTGGGGTCGTCGCCCGCCTTGGCCATGAGCTTGGCGTTCTCGATCTCGTGCTCGGGTGCCTCGGCGATGACCATGCCCTCGGTATCGAAGCCCGAGCGGCCGGCGCGACCGGCAATCTGATGGAACTCGCGGGCGCGCAGACGACGCATCTTGTAGCCGTCAAACTTGGTGAGCGCGGTGAGCACCACGGTGTGGATGGGTACGTTGATGCCGACGCCGAGCGTATCGGTACCGCAGATGACGGGCAGCAGACCCTGCTGCGCCAAACGCTCGACCAGCAGGCGATAGCGCGGCAACATGCCAGCATGGTGCACGCCGACGCCGCATCCGAGCAAGCGCTTGAGAATCTTGCCAAAGGCCGTGGAGAAGCTCGTGCCCTTGGCGGCTTCCTTAATGGCCTCGCGCTGCTCCTTGCTGGCGATGCCAAAATTGGCGAGGGATTGCGCCGTCGCAAGTGCGGCGTCCTGGCTAAAGTGCACGATATAGAGCGGGGCCTCGCCGCGGCGCATGGCGAGCTCGACCGTGCCCTCGAGGGAGGTCGTCACATAGTCGTAGCTCAGCGGAACGGGACGCGGGGCATCGACGACCAAGTCGCAGGTAGCGCCGGTGTGTTCCTCGAGCGAGGCGGCGATCGCGGTGACATCGCCGAGCGTGGCGCTCATGAGCATGAATTGCGTGTGAGGCAGGGTGAGCAGCGGCACCTGCCAGGCCCAGCCGCGGTCGGGGTCGGCAAAGTAGTGGAACTCGTCCATGGCCACGCAGCCGACATCGGCATCTTCGCCCTCGCGCAGTGCGTCGTTGGCAAGGATCTCTGCCGTGCAGCAGATGACGGGCGCCTTGGTGTTGATATGCGTGTCGCCGGTGATCATACCGACGTTATCTCGGCCGAGCACCTGCACAAGGTCGAAGAACTTTTCGCTGACCAGGGCCTTGATAGGGGCCGTGTAATAACAGCGCTTGCCCTGTGCCATGCCCATAAAGAGCATGCCCAGCGCGACGAGCGATTTACCCGATCCGGTCGGCGTGCCCAAAATGACGTGATCTCCGGCGGCCAGGTCCATGAGAGCCTCTTCTTGGTGATCCCACAGCTCAATGCCGCGATCGCTCGTCCATTCAAAGAAGCGCTCAAAGGCCTGATCGGGCGTGAGCCATGGTTCGGGCTCGCTGCCGTCCTCGGGCTCCCACCAGGTGGGGGAGAGCGCGCCGAGCGAGCCGAACTCGGCTTCGGTTCCCGTGCCGCCCGAGAATGAGCTGGCGGCGCCGGCGCCGGAGACGGTGCTGGCGGCGGTATCTGTCGTGGTCTGTGCCATGTGGCTGCTTTCTCTCGCCGTTTGTCCGCCAACTATTATGGCGTAGCGTCGCATCGATGCGTTCGCAGGCAAGAAAATGCAGGAAATGGGCGCGCGGTACTAGCGTTCCTGAGGCAGGCGCTTTTTGCCCTTGCGGGCGCGGTTTTTAAAGTTCTCAACGGCCTCTTCCATGCCCAGGGGTACATAGGCGAGCTCATCGAGGTTTTCGGGCAGGTAGCACGCAAGGCTTTGCTCCTGCGCTCGGCCCGCCGCGAGCTGTTCATCGCTGGGCTGCGTGCCGGGTGTGGCGCAAATGCCATAGACGACGGCACCCATCTCGCGCGTGCGGCGCTCGTACTCGGTCTCGGGATGCTCGGGATGGTCGCGGCGGACGTCGTCGCTTACCCAAAGCGTGTCGTAGCCGGCCGCGGCAAACTGCCCCAGGGCGTAGTCGCGCAATGGCTTACTGTCGGATCGCAGTGTGACGGTGGCGCCGGCTGCAAAGAGCGGGCGATAGAGCATCAGATGGTCGACATGGACGAGTCGTTTTTTGGCGTACTTGGCCTTGGGCTGCGGCGTGGGAAAGTTGATGGAGATGGCATCGAGCTCGCCTGCGGCAAACAGCTGCGGCAGCGATGCGGCACCTCGGGGCAGGACGAGTGCGTTGGACAGCTCCTGCTCGCAAATCTTCTGGGCGGCATAGGCGATGCAGATGGGCTCCTGGTCCATGCCGATAAAGAGGGTGTTTGGCTCGTGGGCCGCGCGCTCTACAAGGTATGTTCCCTTGCCGCAGCCAAGATCCAGGTGAAGATGCTCGAAGGGCTTGCCACCAGCCGGCGTACATGCTTCACGCCAATGTCCGGCATAGCTCTCGGGGCTCGTCTCGATGGCATCGGCGTAGCGCTCCAGGCGCTCCTCGAGCACAAAGTTCTTAGGCGTGCGAACGTGAACGGCTCCCATGAGGCTCCTTAGTCATAAGTGCGGAACGCATAGCTGCACGTTTCGGCGATGCGTTGGAAAGGGTGGACGCAATGTGGTCTTTTGCGGCAGCGCCGCTCAAAACGAACCGCAGGTTCCTACAGGCGCTTGAGGATCACATAGCGGTTGAGATCGCCGCTGCGACCGTCGGCATGGAAGCGCTCAAGCTCGCGCACGGGGACCTCGCCGCTCTTGTAGAACGTTCGGACGCCGCGCACCAGGTCGGTGATCTGTTGATCGTCAAAGTGATGACAATAGCGGTAGGCGTGGCGGTCGTTTTGCCAGCCAATGAGGTGGTCGCCGGCTTCAAACTGCGCGGAATCGTAACCCTCAAACGGCGGGGTGAGCTCGGCGCGGGCTTCGGCTCGAACGGCCTTGCGCGCCATGCGCTCGTCGTTCATAAACTCCCAAAAGCTGATGGCGATGATGCCGCCCGGGCGCGTCTGACGCACCAGGGCGTCGAGCACGCGTACGCGGTACTCGCACGACGGCACGTGGTGCATAAAGCCAAAGCAGACCGAGATGTCGGCGAGCGGGGCGTCGAAAAGCACGTCGGGTGTCTCGGCGGGGTTGAGCTTCATGAGGGCATCGAGCACATCGAGCTCCTGGAAGTGCAGGTTGGGGATGCGCAGGGCGTGGCCGCGCGCATCTATGGCCAGGTCCTGGCACGAGTCGACACCATAGAACTCAAATGGGCAGTTGGCATCTGCCGAGGGGCTCGCGCCGTCGACGCCCTTGGCAGCCAGCGTGCCGCCGGCGGCAAAGTTCTCGAATCGCATATTGCCGCAGGCAAGATCGAAGACGCGGACGGGATGCTCTATCGTGGCTACATCGAGCTGCCCGAGTGCGATGTCCATAGTGCGCACCCAGCCGGGCCACGGAGCCTGGCGTGTATCGGAAAAGGAGGCGGAGTGCTCGCGATAGAACGTATTGTTGAGCTGGATGAGCGATGAGGCGAAATCGCGGTTCACGGCGCGGGACTCCCTCCGTTGGCGGTGCGGAATAAACAGTACGACCATACTACCGTTAACGCTGCAACGGGGACAACCGAGCTGCGGGTCATTGCTTTGTTTGGACACATTTCCGCAGCTCATATGTGCCCGCAACCGCCGGTTGTCAAAAATCTCACTAGAATAGGTGGCATGCTTTTGGCGGTGGCGGATAGATTTTTAACTGTGCAAGGCGCCTTAAGAACAAAAACGGTCCGGCGGCACGGCTGGCATCATATAGGAGGAACCATGAATGTAGAAACTGCGCAGCGGCTCGCCGACCTTCGTCGCAGCAAGGGTTTTAGCCAAGAAGGGCTTGCACGAAAGCTGGGACTGTCGCGCCAGGCGGTCAGTAAATGGGAGCGCGCGGAGAGCTCGCCCGATACCGAGAACCTGATCTCGCTCGCAAAACTCTATGGCGTGAGCCTGGACGAGCTCCTCAATCCGAGCGATGAGATCGAGGACGATATCGAGTTTGAGAACGAGGACCGCGCCCGTCAGCGCGAGGCCGAGGCAGCGGAGCGCGCCCGTACCCATGAGGCGGCGGCACGTGCTACCGAGGCGGCAACGCAGGCGAGTGATGCCGCCGCCAAGGCGGCGCAAGCGGCAAGCTGGAGTGCACAAGCCGCCAATGCCGCTACGGCGCAGGTGACGAGTGGCGGCGCAGTTGGCTCGACTCCGGTGAAGGGCCCGTTCCAGTCGTTCCCGTATTGGGCCGTGTGCTGGCTGCTGTTCTTTTTGCTGATGTTCTCGTTTGGCGCCGGCCCCTTTGCCGCGCTGATTTTCTTTACGATCCCCATCTATCACTGGGTGGCACGTGCGCTCGATGGCGATTGGGCGCGCGGGGATATTCAGGTTGGTCCGGCGCCGGCGGTCGCTAGGACTAAGGGGGAGGACGTTTCCACTGCGGTTGACGCTGACATGGCTGCCGCGGCCACCGCTGAGCCGAGTGCCAAAGAAGGTGGTGAATGATGAAGCTCTCGCATGAGTCTAAGAGGCGCTTGGGTGTCGGCATCGGAGCGTTTGTGCTTATCATCGGACTTGTCTTCGGCACTTCGTGGACTTTGATTCATTTTGATGGACCGTGGGATTTCGACGATGTTGTATCCGGCTTGTCTGGTATGGGCGATGCGTTTGACGAGGACGATTCCTTGAATAGCGGTAACTATTCCGCTCGGCCTCAACAGCTTTCGAAGGAAACGTTTGATGCCGACGCGTTCACATCCCTTGACTTGGATGTGACGTCGGGTACGGTTGAGATCAAATGCGTTTCCGACGGGCCGGTACGTGTCATCGAGAGTGGCCGCGTCGCAAAAGGAGTAGCTGCTTACGATGCGGCAACCCAGAATCTGGCCGAGGTTAAGGGTTCTACGCTCAAGCTTCGCCAGTTCGATTGCGATGACGAGCGCGCCATTGACCGCACGGTAACCGTCGAACTGCCGCGCGAAGTTGCCGATAACATGGTGGGCATTACAGCGAATGTAGAATCGGGAGACCTGACGGTCACGGACATTGCGTGCCATGACCTCAACCTGACGTTGGACTCGGGAGACGTTGAGTTTGCGGGCACTGTAACCGACGCCCTGAATGCCAAGGTAGGTTCGGGCGATGCGACGTTCGAGCTCCACCAGGCCCCCGCGAAGTCGATGGACGTAAGCGTGGACTCGGGCGATGTGGAGATAACGGTTCCGAACTCTACGGGCTTTAAGGCGAGCCTTACCGTGGGCAGCGGTGACTTCGAGAGCGATTTCCTTCCGCTTGGCTACGATGGCGAGACCATATTGAATCTTGAATTCGACAACGGTGATAAGTCTGCCACGTATCGTTTTAAGGTCGGTTCGGGCGACATGTCGTTTGATTCGGAGTGACATGCGGTTTTCGGAGACCGCTGCATATAGGCGTGCTCTTTGATGGAGGCGTCGGGGCTGAGGTTGGCTCCGGCGCCTTTGCCTTTACAATGGGGACATGGAACAGATTATCTTGAACATACTCGAGGTCCTGCGTCGTGGCGAGGCCGTGGACGACAAGACCCTCGTCAAACTGATACATGCCGAGGCGCGCCGCGAGGGTGCCGACAAACGAGACCTGGCCAAGCGCCGACTGCTGCCGTTCTACCAGCGGGTTAAACGTGAGGAGCCGGCTCGTTGGGCGGCATGGAATGTCGATGCCGAGCTGGAGCGTCAGCTGCTGCAGGTGCTGCGCATGAAACCGCGCCGAACGGCCTCGGGCGTGGCGACCATTACCGTCATCACCAAGCCCTGGCCGTGCTCGGGCGATTGCCTGTTTTGTCCTAACGACCTGCGCATGCCCAAAAGCTATCTGCATGCCGAGCCCGCGTGCGCCCGTGCGGAGCAAAACTGCTTCGACCCGTATCTGCAGGTGAGCGCCCGTTTGACGGCGCTTTCGCAGATGGGACATGCGACTGATAAGATTGAGCTCATCGTGCTCGGCGGTACCTGGAGCGACTATCCGCAAGGGTATCAGGCATGGTTTACGTCGGAGCTCTTCCGTGCGCTCAATGATGATGCGGTGGCGGGCGTGGCGGCCAACCCCATGTTGGCGCGTCCGGGCATCAGCCGTGCCGAGGCGGGGCGTCTGCTCGATGACGCTCCTGCCGATGCCCTGCCGCCTGTGGTAGCAGAGCGCCGCGAGCGCTATCGCGCTGCCGGTATTGCGACCGATGAGGTTGAGCTTGCGAGCGGCGTTGCCGACGAGCAGGGGCGTGTGGATGCTGCCGTGGGCGGCTATAACCGTGCGGTGCGTCGTCTGTACGGCCCCGGTACGCCGTGGGGCGAGGTCACCGAGTGGCAGACGGCAACGATGGAGGAGCTCGAGCGTCAGCAGCGCATTAACGAGACGGCGAAGCATCGCGTGGTGGGACTCGTTATCGAGACGCGCCCCGATGCCGTAACGCCGCAGGCGCTCACGCTCATCCGCCGCCTGGGCTGCACCAAGATACAGATGGGCATCCAAAGCCTTGACCAGCATCTACTCGATATCAACGAGCGCCGCATTTCGGTGACACAGATCGAGCGGGCGTTTTCGCTCGCGCGCCTATTTGGCTTTAAGATCCACGCTCATTTTATGCTCAACTTGCTGGGCGCCACACCCGAGGGGGACAAGCGCGACTACGAGCGCTTTATGACCGAAGGGACCTTTATGCCCGACGAGGTCAAGGTCTACCCGTGTGCGCTCATCGAGGGCTCGCGCCTGGTGGGCTGCTACGAGCGCGGCGAGTGGCGCCCCTATACCGAGGAAGAACTGCTCGATGTGCTGGCCGATGACATCGTGGTGACGCCGGCGTTCTGCCGCATCAGCCGCATGATTCGCGACTTTAGTTCCGATGACATCATGGTGGGCAACAAGAAGCCCAACCTGCGTCAGCTCGTCGAGAACCGCCTGGCTGCTCGGGGTGACGGTGCGACGGTGCGTGAAATCCGCTATCGCGAGATTAGCACGGCGGGTGCCGACTTGGATGAGCTATCTCTTGATGAGGAAGTAGCGTACGAGACGCCGGTGACTTACGAGCGCTTTTTGCAGTGGGTGACGCCGCGGGGCAAGATCGCGGGCTTTTTGCGGTTGTCGCTGCCCGATCGCGCTTTTGTTGCCGCACATGCGGACGAGCTGCCGACGATGCCGGACGAGGCGATGATTCGTGAGGTGCACGTGTATGGCATGGCGGCGCGCGTGGGCGATCAGGGCCAGGCAGCGCAGCACCATGGATTGGGACGTTTGCTCGTGGAGCGTGCGTGCCAGATAGCTCGGGACGCTGGCTATACGTACATCAACGTGATCAGCGCGATCGGTACGCGCGAGTACTATCGCCATCTTGGATTTTATGACCATGGCCTTTATCTGCAAAAGGAGCTCTAGATGAACAAGCCGAGTGTTTCTGCCGGCGTCGTTGCCGGCGTTGCTCTGGGAGCCGCGGCGCTTGGTGCGGCCGCTGTCGCTGTTCGTGCTGCCTGTCTGCAGGTCGCGAGGACCCGCAACGGGTTGGCACGTGTGAAGCGTGTGCACGACGAGAGCGGTGACGAGGTCCGCGTGCTCGTACAGGGCGGCGTCTACCAAAGCGCGAGCTATGTTGGCGATCGTTGGGCGGAGCCCGTCTTTGCGTACTATCGTGCATTTGACGATGTGTTTGAGGCCGAGGACGCAATGCGTGATGCTTACGGGCATGGTATCGACCGTATGCTCATGCTGGGCGGCGGCGGGTTTGCCTATCCCAAGTTTGCGCTGATGTCGCACGAGGGCCTGCGCATGGACGTCATCGAGTATGACGGAGAGATAACGCGCTTGGCGCGCCGTTGGTTCTATCTGGATGAACTGGAGCGCGCGGTGGGCGATCGCCTGCGGGTGATTACCGCTGAGGCTCGCTCGTATCTGGGTGTGACGAGCGTGGGCCATCGTCGCTACGACGTGGTCGTGAGCGATTGCTTTGGCGGTGCCGAGCCCGTGCGCGAGCTGGCGACCGTTGAGGCGCTGCGCCTGGTGCGGGGCAGCCTGAACCCCGGGGGTATCTACGTGGCCAATGTCGTGAGCGCAAACGAGGGGAGCGATGTGACGTTCCTTCGCGACTGCGCTGCCACGGCACTCGAGGTATTCGTCCACGCCTGGGTGGTCCCATGTGGCGATGCGAAGTTCAGCGGCGAGGAAAACTACCTGCTCATCGCCAGCGACGGCGACTACGCCTTTGCCGAAGCCGTGCCCTTCGACACCGACTTCCTCGGCACCGTCCTTCACGACAAGTAAGTCTCCCCGTCCCAAAAAAGACTGGTCTTAGGCGTGGTCGCGCCAGCCGTGAACGCGCTGCTTCATGCCCTCTATGTCGAGCACGCCTTCGGCAAAGCCCTTGCGCACGAGCTCTTCGGGAACAAACTCGTCGTAGCGGTCAAAGTAAGGCACCTCGCCAGGATAGACGAGCTCGATGGGATCGAAGTCCTTTTCGGCCTCGGCGGCGAGCACCTCAAAGAACGTCTCCTCGTCGGCCTTCATCTTAAACTGCATAAAGTACGGGCGTGACGGGTCGAGTCCGCGAAGGCCCAGCTCAGCGGCGCATTTGATTTTAAGCATGCGCTCGAGTGCTAGGAAGGCGTAGCTGCCCAACCAGGGGAAGAGCACCCAGGTGTCGCCACCCAGATTGATGAGCGGCTTAGTTCCCGCGCCCGAAATCTCGGCGGTATGACGAGCCTGCGCCAAGCGAGCCCGTGCGTTACCCATAAGGTACGGATATGCTGCGTGCTCAGTGAGCGCTTGGCGCATGCGCTCGAGCACATGCGTGTTAATGTCGCCGGGGCAGTCGCCAAAGTAGGCCGGCACCCGGCCCTTGACCTGCGTGGCAAAGACAGTGTGGCGCTTCCAGTCCACTTCCTCGACAATCCAGCAATGGCCGGCGATGGCGATGCGCTCACCGGGCGGGGGCGGATTAACGATCGTGCCCAGCTCGGCCGATTCGCTCCGGACGGTAAACTCCTCGTTTTCTTGAAACACGGCGTAGAACTTAAAGTTGTTGATGATGCGCTCGCCCGCGAGACCCACGATGAGCCCGCCACCTTCGGTGACCTGGATATGGTCGATCTTAATGAGGTGACGTAGCAGCACACGGTAATCGTCTGCCGAGACACGGTGGAAATAGCTGAGCGTGAGCACGCGCTGGGCAAGTTCGGCCGGCGTGAGCTCGCCGGTGCTGGCGAGGGTCGACATAGTCTGGTGATAGAGCAGGCTGTAGGGGAGACGATCGAGCTCGGGTGGCTCGACCCACTTTTCCTCGCGATAGAGTTGTACGAGCGCGATACCCTGCAGGAGCTTCCAGGGAATGGTTTCGGGCATCATCGTGCGCGGCTCGGGTTCTTCCTCGCGCATGACAAACCACATCTCGGGCGGAAGGTCGCGACGGCCTGTGCGCCCCATGCGCTGCAAAAAGGAGCTGACGGTAAACGGTGCATCGATCTGAAAGGCACGTTCCAAGCGGCCGATATCGATACCGAGCTCCAACGTAGAGGTGGTGACGGTTGTCTGCGCCTGCTCCTCATCGCGCATGAGTTCCTCGGCCGTCTCGCGCAGCGATGCCGAAAGGTTGCCGTGATGGATGAGAAAGCGGTCGGGCTCGTGCCGGCTTTCGCAGTAGCTGCGCAGCATGGAGCACACGGCCTCTGCCTCCTCGCGCGAGTTGGCAAAGACCAGGCACTTGCGGCCGCGCGTATGCTCAAAGATATAGCCCATACCGGGGTCGGCGTTGTCAGGTGCCGTGTCGGTGGGGTTGAGAAGTGCCTGCTCGGTCGCTCGTGGGATGTCGACTTCGCCCTCGGGGGCCGAGGAAGTGCGACGGACTTTGGGAGCGGCCTTGCCCCGCGCCTGCTCGCGACGTTGACGGCGTTCTTCCTGTGTAAGCTGTCCGCTGTGGCGCATGTCTTGTCCGGATGCGGGCAGCGCCGCGGGCGCCGCTATCTCAATACGCTCGCAAGCAAGCACCTCGGCTTCTTGTGGACCTTTGCCTACGAATCCTCGTTGCTGAGCCTGGGGGCCCGAGTTGTAGAAGTGCTCCATGGAGATGCGCCACACGCGGCGCGGTTCCTCAAAACGGGGGATAACGCAGTCGCGCCCCGTTCCCTGCGAGAGAAAGGTGCCCGTGCGCTCGGGGTCGCCGATGGTTGCCGACAGACCGATGCGGCGGGGCTGCACGCCTGCCATGCGCGAGAGGCGCTCGATAAGACAGAGCGTCTGCCCGCCGCGGTCGCCGCGCATGAGCGAATGGACTTCGTCGATAACTACATAGCGCAGGTCACAAAACATACGAGGGATCGCCATGTGCTTATGAATCAGGAGCGCCTCGAGCGATTCGGGCGTAATCTGTAGGATACCGCTCGGCTTTTTGATGAGTTTGGCCTTGTGTGATTGCGAGACATCGCCATGCCAGTGCCAGACGGGGATATCGGCTTCTTCGCACAGGTCGTTGAGGCGGACGAATTGGTCGTTGATGAGCGCCTTGAGGGGACCAATGTAGAGGGCGCCCACGCTTGCGGGCGGGTTCTCCCAAAACTCGGTCAGGATGGGAAAGAAGGCTGCCTCGGTTTTGCCAGAAGCCGTGGATGCCGTCAGGAGCACATTGTCCTGCGTGTTAAAGATGGCATCTGCCGCCGCAACCTGGATAGAGCGCAAGCTCTCCCAATCGTGGGAGTAGATGAAGTCTTGGATAAACGGGGCGTAGCGGTCAAAGGCGTTCACGGGGCCTCCTTTCAACAACGAATTTCTCAACGCGGCGGGCAGTGGCTTGCTACATTACTGCTTCAACGTTTGCCCAGATAAAACCTGCCAAAATAAACCTGTCCCTTTTTGGTAGGTTAGATGGTGAACTCGGCGAAGTTGCGGTCGTCGCCTGCGGTGCCGGTGTCGCCTGTTGCGGCTGCCGGCGCCAGCGCGTCGCCGCCGACGCTTTGCAGCAGCTCGGCCACATTTGCACCGGGGTTCTGACACAGGATATCGAGCAGCTCGATAAAGTCACGGATAACCTCACGCGGCGTCAGATGCGTGTCGGCTCCCACGCGGCCAAACTCAATCTTGAGAAAGTCCACCAAGTCGTTTTCGGTAAGCGTGGGCGTCCGGCCAAAGTAGCCGGCGTGAATTTGCATGAGTTTTTCAATCAAGACCAGCAACTCCTCATAGGTGAGTGGCTGCAGACGGATGATGGGCGCGAGCATGTCCTTAAGGTCTTCGCGCGCAAAGCGGCCCTGAGCGAGTCGGCTGCGCAGGGCCTCGTAGGAGAACACGCCGCGGCGGCGGTCTTCGATGGAGGTTGGCGTGCCGCCCATGATCATGCCCAGGTACTGCGCCTTGCCCTGGAGCGTGTCGTTGTACATGGTCAGGATCTTCTCGTAGTTGTATTGGCGCGTGATGGCGTTGGGAATCTTATACAGATTCACGAGTTCGTCGATGAGCACCAGCATGCCCTTGTAGCCGCTGCAGACCAAAAAGCGCGCAATGAGCTTAACGTAGTCGTACCAGTCGTCATCGCTGATGATGGTCGAGGAGCCCAGCTCGGCGCGTGCCTCGCTCTTGGTGCGGTATTCGCCGCGAATCCATTTGGTCACGCGGCTCATGGCCTCTTCGTCGCCTCCGGATGCGGCCATGCGATAGCGGCGGAGCATGCGGGTGAAGTCGAAGCCGTGGACCATCTCCTCGAGCGGGGCCAGTTGGGCATTGACGACCGACTCGTCGACGTCGGCACACGAGGCGACCCAGCGATCCAGAATAAGGTTGAGCGCACCGCCCTCGGGGCGCGTCTTGGTCGATAAATTGCGGATGAGCTCGCGGTAGGTGGCAAGGCCCTGTCCCTGACCGCCCTGCAGGCGGCGCTCGGGCGACAGGTCGGCATCAGCGACGACGAATCCCTCGCCCATGGCGTGCGTGCGGATAGTCTGGAGCAAAAAGCTCTTGCCGGCGCCGTAACGACCGACCAGAAAACGGAAGCTCGCGCCGCCGTCGGCGATGAGACTCAGATCGGTGAGCAGGGCGCGGATCTCGACCTCGCGCCCTACGGTGATGTAAGGAAGGCCGATGCGCGGGACCACGCCGCCCTTGAGCGAGTTGAGAATGACGGCAGCGACGCGCTTGGGCACGCGAGGTGCTGCGGATGCGGTATCACTCATGGTCTAGGTATCCTCTCACGTCTGCTTCGTAGTCCTCGATAATCTGCGGCCCTGCCGCGCTAAATTCAATTACGGTGTCGCCCACCAGGTCTAAGAGCGCCTCGTTGATGGTATCGACGAGCATGTCCTCGCTCTGCCCCGATTGCGCTACCGCCGATTCCGCCTGTACTGCGTTGTGCTCGAGCAGCGCGCGGAGATAGGCGTCTGCGGCGGGCGCGAGTTCGTTCGTGGCGTCAGCGGGCGCAGCAGCTGCGAACGCGGGCGTCGGCGCGAGAAGCGGTGCCACGACACCAAACTGTTCGGTGGATATGGTCGGCTCGTCGGACTCGTCCTGCCCTGCGGCCGCCGCGACCGCCTCGACCGTCGCGTCGGCTACGGGCTCGGCTTCCGGTTGCCCTGAGTCCGCTGCCTCGGCTTCTGCGGACGCGCCGTCCTCGCGTTCCTCGTCGATCAAAAGCGCTTCGCGCGTTTGTGCGGCAGCGCTCCGAATGTGCCCCAGCTGGCTCAAATCGATATCGATCTTGACGGGCTGATGTGCGGCGTCCCACGAAAGCCATGCCACAATCTCGTCATCGATAATCTTGGCCAGATATTTGGGGACCTTTTCTTCCTTAAGGGGATGGGCGGGGTCCAGCGCCAGGCGCAAGCGTTGGTCGCAGGCGCGCATCATTTCACCGAGCTTGCTGCTCTTTTGCCTACTACCGTGGATACGCATGCATTCCCAAAAGCCGTTTTGGCAACGGTAGATATGGATAGGATCCAGGCGGTATTCGCAGTCCTCGTGGCGCTCGGGCGCAAAGAATACGGCCGAGGCAAACATGGTGTAGGGCATGGCCGTCTCCTCCCCAAATAAACTCGCCACGATGCCGGTCTTTCGGTGCGTGTCATAGTAGCGCGCCATGCGGACATACACGGCGCAGGCCACGTGGCGCAGATCGCGGTGGTGGCTGCGGTCGAGCCGCGAGCTACTTAGGTTGTACGTGGAGAGGGCGTTGATGGCGGCCATGAGTCGCTCCTCGCGCACCTCATCGGGCGGAAGGGGGAGCGTGGGCTCGGAGGTTTTGCGACGCTTAGGGGTCTGGCCGGACGGCGCCGGTGCCGGTACAAGGTCTCGTGCCGCGCGCCGCAGTTCGATAAGGGCGTTATCGAACATGACGGTTTTAGAGTCGCGAAGCAGCTTGGGGTCGAGCCCGTGGAACACGGCGTAATCTTGCAGCCACACGCGCGCAAACCGGTCGATGCCGGGCTCGAAGGCGCGATAGACATCCCAAAAAGCCTTGATCTTGTTAAAACCATCGAGTGGATTATCTACGCCAATGCCGCAGATCAGCTCATAGAGATACAGAAAGGCAAAGGACGTAGACGTTTCCTCGACGGTTCCGCGGCGCACTTGGGCACGCCAGGTAAAGTAGCCGCGCAGCTGCCGGTCGCTCATGGCGTTGTAGGTGGGAAAGTACGACTTAAAGGTGCCGTTGTAGGGACAGTCGTCCTCAAAGTCGGCCATCAGCAGGCCCTGGCGGTAAAAAAGCTCGGCTTCCGAAAGCCAGCGGCCCGCACCGCCCTTGGGGTCATCCTGCCAGCGCGATATCTCGCGCATTTTACGGTACTGGTCGGGGAGGAAATTCTGCATCTGTCGGCCGGTTTTGAGAATCGGCTCGTCTGCGTAGATTTCGTTTGAGAAGCGGGCGGACTGATGGGTCCGGGCCTCGGCCATAATGCGCTCGATGAGCATCTTGATGTCCTGGTCGGCCACCGCTCCTCCTCTCGAACGCAGCTACGGTGACCTCATATCATAGCACAGCATCAAACAGATGTTCGAGATACCGCTGCGTTGATAGATTTAGAACAGGAGGGCGTAGATGACGGCGATGACGACGGAGGGAAGCATATTGGCCGTGCGGAAGGTCTGAGGACGGATGAGGTTGACGCCGACGCAGAAGATGAGCATGGAGCCTACGAGCGAAAGGCTGTTGAGGGCAGCTGTGGTCATGATGGGGGAGAGCGCGCCGGCAAACAACGTGATCGTCCCCTGGAACACGGCGACGGGCAGGGCGGAGAAGATACAGCCGCGGCCAAGCGAGGCCGTCATGGTGCAGACGATGATGCAGTCCAGTGCGCCCTTGAGGGCAAGCGTTGACCAGTCGCCGAGCAGGCCGTCCTGGATCGATCCCACAATGGCCATGGCGCCGATGCACACGGTGAGTGAAGTCGAGACAAAAGCGTTGGTGAACTCGTTATCGCCCTCACTGCCAGTCTTGCGCTTGAGCCATTCGCCAAGGTTCTCGATGGCGGCCTCCAAGTTGATGGCCTCGCCGATGAGCGAACCGAGCGCAAATGAGACGATGAGCATGGTGGTACCGGTGGTCGCTAGCGCCTTTCCATCGATGATGAGCATCTTTTGCATGGTGCCGCCCAGGCCGATAAACAGGACGCACAGCCCCGATGCTTTCATGAGCGTGTCTTGGATGCGCGGTGTAATGAAGCGGCCGCCCGCTAATCCCAAAAGACCGCCCGCAACTAAAAGCGCAACGTTGATGATTGTTCCCAAGCCCGGCATGAGCCCTCCTGTATTGATGCCAACGTGGCAATCGTAGCAGAACGAAATGCGAGGCACATCGCGACTCATCTAATACGTTATATAAGTGGTATTAGGAATGATGCGCAGCATTTAAGCCTCAGGTGGTTGTCGGGACATAGGGATAGTAGTCAAAGCGCAGTGTCATAAGCCGCTGTGGGGATTCAATAGCAGCGGCGATGATATTGGCATCGCGGGCACGATCAAACCCTTCGAGTTCGATCTGATACGAGACGTCTTGCATAATGTCCAGACGTCGCCAGGCTAGAAGTGTGTCGCCATCGAATTCCAAGGTCTTGCTTCCGTCTGGGGCAACGGCGTATAGACGCAGTTTAGCGGTGGTTGCAGGGTCGACAACCGTGACCTTTTTAATTTCGTTTCGAGTATTCTTGGCGCCCAACAAGGTGAGCAGTGTTGGGGCCACGACCTCGCCCGATGGCAAAAAGACGACTTCGATGGATTCGGGAAATGCGATGATGGCCGACTTGCGGACGGGCTGATTGGCGGCGGCAACTTCGATGTTCGCGGCGTCGATGACCTCTGTGTGGTCGAGGGCGGCAAGCACGCAGCAGTTACCTTCATCGATCTCCTGAGGATCAGCAAGCCCCAGACTGTCCGCGAGCTCGGGATCGTTTGGATTGGCAGCGGGCTCATTCGGTGCTTCGAAAGAAGCTGGGACGCTGTTTGTCGGCGACGGCGTGTCGCCCGCACCTGCTTCTTTGTCCGTGCTCCCTTCTTGTATGGTTGCGTTGATGGGTTCGTCGTTTGAGGGGAGCGTCTTGGCGTTAAGCGCGGAGGGGAGAATTCCGACGGCTCCGGATCCGTTCCACTCCATCTCGAGAAGCGCCGGGTCGGCAAGAATGCGTTGCCTGCTTTGCGCGTGGGTATCGACTTCAATAGGGCCTGCCTCTGTCCCTCGTGTAAGGCTGAGTGATCCGGCTGGCTTCTCGAAATGAGCGTCTGTGTCTTTGGTGCTGACGGCGTAGAGCAGCAGGGATGCTTCTCCCGCCGCGATGGCATCGGTGCCGGCTTTGGTCAGCCGCAACGATGCCGTGAATGAGAGGGTGGGCTGCGTGTCGTCTGCATTCGCGGCGGCGCAGCCCAGACATATACCGCCTCCTTTCTCGAATAACGCACCGTCGAAGGCGACCTTCGCTCCGTTCGCCGAGTCATCGACCGAAGCGATGTCGATGCGCAGCTCTAAATTGCATGAATCGCCATCTGCATCGAGCGCAACCGAGCGCCATGTGCAGACGGCGCACCCCGCCTGGGAGCCGTTTGCCTTGTTCGAACGATTGATATCCACGACTATCGAGCCATCCGTATTACGACGAAGGCATCCCGAGGTTGAGATTGCTGCCTGTGCGATCGAGAAACGCTTGCACACAATGGCGCTCGACGGATTTGGTGCGGAGCTTAGGGCTGATGGTAAGGAGCCTGCCATGACGGGAGTCGCCCAAGCGGCGACAGGCGTTCCGGTTGCGAGCGCGCCGCAGAGTGCGACGACGGGCAAAAGGTTCTTCGATGCCATGGGGTCTCCTTAGCTAATTTAGTGCGGCCTGTCCGTGTTTCGTTTCTGGCTGCGTTTGATGTGCAGACCGAGGCCGGCGGTTCCCGCGCCTGCTGCCGTGGCGCCTGCTGCCAAGAGCCATCGTCTGTCGTCTGTCTGTGCCAACGGTTCCTCGCGGTTGCCGCGGTCGAGCTCCGAGAGGTCGACCGTCACTTGCGTGGCGGCCTGCGCCTGTTCTTGCTGGGCAAAGGCCATGGCTGGCCCAAACGCTAGGATACTGACGGCGGCGGCCAGGGCGACGGCCTTATGCCGTGTGCGCACCGGGCTCGACCGTCCAGGTGATCGTTGCAACCTGATCGCCTTCGCCGGTTACGTGGAAGATGTCGCGCGTGACGCGGGCGACGTTTCCACTTGTCTTGAGCTTAATTTTGTCCGTGCCGCCGGCAATGCCCTGGTAGCCCATGTCGAAGGCTGCATTCTTGGAAAGATCGAGGCCCGTCCCCTGCATTGCGGCGCTGGCGTTCTGGAGTGCGCCGTCGGGGCCGACCTTAAAGTCGATGGAGTTCTGCGCGGTTCCGGCCTTGGCATCGGCGGCAATGGTCCAGGTGTTCATGGCGTCGATCTTCATGTTGGTGACATGGATGCCGTAGGCCGAATGATTGTCGATGGTGGTCGCGTCTTCTGAGGGGCCCTGAAGCGTGCCGTCGGCCTTGGCGACGAAGGGAATAACCGTCGGAACTTTGAACTCAACGTTGTCGATCTCGGTCCTGACCATTACCTTTGTGGTTCCAACGCGCCCGGCTGCCATAGCTGGCGTCGGGGCGGCGCCCATTGCGAGCGCGAGCGCGAGCCCTGCGCCCACGACGAGCGCTCTGGCTCCGTTCATGTTCCTGGTGATGTCCATGGTCGTTCCTTTCTATTCGCCGCGGGCCGTCCCCGCGATGATTGGACGAATGCTGGTGAATTGCGCGCGGTGCCGCGTCGGCTGAAAAAGCTAGTTCTCGGTTTGCTCAACCCGTACCTTGACACGTGTCGGATTGCCGTGGCTGTCGAGGGTCTTGGCATCGAGTGCCTGAATCTCGATGTACGCCTCGCCTTCCTTGATGTCGCCGGCGGGGCACGTCTCGATTGTCTTGCCGGTCTCGACCACGCCGGATTCGTACATGGTCTCGTCGTTTTGGATGACGCGGAATCGCTGGGGAAATTTATTGTCTTGGACGTTTTGCACGTTGACGCGCAGCTTGCCGTCCTCCTGCAGCTGAGCGACCGGCGCGACCGAAATCGTCATCATGTTGTCGCGGACGATGGCATCGAGCTCATCTTGGATTTCTTGTCGCGATTTACCCTCTGCCGTCGTGACTGAGGCGCCCGCTTCGGGCACGGGCTGCGACTGCCAGGCGTATAGCCCTACGGCGATGAGGGCGCAGACGATAGCCAGGCAGACAACGACGAGTTTCTTGCGACGCCCCAGTCCTGCGAGACGGGGCGGCTTCTTCGCACTCATGCGGCGTCCTTGGTGGTATAGACACGTGCGAACGTGGACGGGTCCGCTCCAAAGAGCATGTGAAGCATCAGGCGGCGCGAGTAGATGAGCTCGTCAAAGTCGTGAGGGAGCTCGATGTCGTGGATACGCGCGATGTGGTGGGCGAGCGCCGAGAACGACTCGGGGTCGCAGATAACATCGGTGGTGACGTGGTAGACCGCCGTATCGGGGAACGCCTCTTCGTCGAAAGACAGGAGATAGGGATCGTCGTCGACCTCGATGGCGACGCCGTACTGGGGCCAGTAATATGCCATGGGAACCTCCCTGCTTCTGGGACCAAAACTTCCATTGGTTTTGGCTGTCGACGCCGACCGTATCAGCCGCTACTTGACCAATTTCTGACCAAATGCTTGACGGATTGACATCTCCGCAGGTAAAAGGCAGTAATAATTACTTCAACTTTTTTCGAGCGACATTTACGCGATCGGCGACGGCGGGGCGATATGTGTCAAAAGCATCGTCTGCCGAGGAAACCTTGCCGCTCGCCGAATTGCACGAACGTAAAAATCGCCAATTATGGAGACGGTCTCGAACACGTCGACGAAACGATGCGGTAACATCTCCCTGCAAACACTGTAGTTAGCTAAAGGGGGAGTTCGCGTGTCTGCAACCATCAAACCCTTCACCGACGAGTTCGAAGAGTATGGCCGCGATGAATCTCGCGCATCGGGCGAAGCATCGAGCATCTCGTTTCCGACAACGGAAGACGAGGTCCGTGCCATTTTGGAAACGCTCCATGCCGAGCGTGTCCCGGTAACGGTTCAGGGCGCCCGAACCGGCCTTGCCGCCGGTGCCGTGCCCCACGGTGGGCATATCCTCAATACTTCCCGTATGAATCGCTACTTGGGCCTTCGCCGCGATGAACAAGGCCAATTTCTGCTGCGCGTGGAGCCGGGCGTTGTGCTCTCGGAGCTGCGTAAGCAGCTGAGCAAGAAGGTACTGCCGACCGCTGGTTGGGACCAGGCATCGCTTGAGGCCTACGAGGAGTTCCAAGAGTCCCCCGAGCAGTTCTTTCCCACCGATCCCACCGAGGCATCTGCCTGTCTGGGCGGCATGGCGGCATGCAACGCCTCCGGCGCCCGCAGCTACGCTTACGGTCCCATGCGCCCGCATATCACGGGACTCCACGTCGCGCTGGCTGATGGCGATTTGCTTGAGCTTCAGCGCGGCGAGGCTTTTGCCCAGGGCCGCCACCTGTCGCTTGTGACGGCAGAGGGTCATACACTCGAGCTTGATCTTCCTGACTACACCATGCCCAAGACCAAAAATGCCTCGGGTTATTTTGTTGCGGACGATATGGACGCCATCGATCTTTTTATCGGTGCGTGCGGCACGCTCGGCGTCATTACCGAGCTCGAGATCGCCCTGCAGGCGGCACCTTCGGTCGTATGGGGTGTGAGTTGCTTTTTCGATAGCGAGGACAAGGCGGTGTCCTTTACCGATTCCGTGCGCCCCGTGCTGTCCCATGCCGCCGCTATTGAGTATTTCGATGCCGGCGCCTTGGATATCCTTCGCCGCCAGCGCGAGCAGTCGACCGCGTTTGCCTCGCTGCCGGCGCTCGACGACGAGGCAAAGGTCTGTGTCTACGTGGAGCTCGACTGCGATGACGAGGCGCAGGCGACCGAGGAGCTGTACCACCTGGGATGGGTGCTGGAGCTTGCGGGCGGCCGCGACGATGCGACATGGGTCGCCCGCACCGAAGTCGATCGCGAGTGCCAGCGGTTCTTCCGCCACGCGGTCCCCGAGAGTGTCAACATGCTCATTGACGAGCGTCGCCGCACCGACCCCACCATTACCAAGCTGGGATCGGATATGTCGGTGCCCAATGCACGCCTTGCCGATGTCGTTGCCCTCTATCGCCGCACGCTGGCCGAAAGCGGGCTTGAGTCTGCTGCCTGGGGACACATCGGGAACAACCATCTGCATGTGAACATCCTGCCGCGCGATGCGCAAGACTACCGTCGTGGTGGAGAGCTCTTTGCCCAGTGGGCTTCCGAGGTCACGGCCATGGGCGGTGCCGTTTCTGCCGAACACGGCGTCGGCAAGATCAAGGCGGGCTTCTTGGAGACGATGTACGGCCACGAGGCCATGGTCGAGTCGGTGCGTCTCAAACTCCAGCTCGATCCTACCGGTCAGCTGGGTCGCGGCAACCTGTTTACGGAGAAGCTCTTGGATGAACTCGTCCAGAAAGGGGGCGCGTGAAGATGAGTGATTTCCATATGGTGGTGTGCGTCAAGGCGGTGCCCGGAAGCACCGAGGTCAAGATGGACCCCAAGACCAATACTATCGTGCGTGATGGCAAGCAGGCGGTCATTAATCCCTTCGATGCAAGTGCCCTCGAATGTGCGCTAACGCTGAAGGACGACTTTATCGGCTTTGGCATGGACGTGCGTGTGACGGTGGTGTCGATGGGTATCCCCGCGACCGAATCGCTGCTGCGCGACTGCATCGCCCGCGGTGCCGACGACGCGCTGCTGCTGACCGACCGAGCCTTTGCGGGTGCCGATACCCTAGCCACCACCTATGCCCTCAAATGCGGCATCGAGGCACTCGATGAGGACTTTGACCTGCTCATCTGCGGCAAGATGGCAGTGGACGGCGATACGGCCCAGATCGGCCCCGAGCTGGCCGGCGCCTTTGAGATCCCCTGCGTGACCGACGTGAGCTGTGTGCAGAGCGCGGGATTTACGACGTGTGGCTCGCTGGCGCTCGTCCACGGCTGCGATGCCGGCGAGGAGACGGTGTACCTGGAGATGCCGTGTGCGATGACGACCGCCAAGGAGATTGGCCAGCTGCGCATGCCGAGTATTGCCGGTATTCGCGCGGCCGAGGATGCAGACGTGCGCGTGGCCAGCGCTGCCGACGTAAACGCCGATCCCTCGCGTTGCGGCCTTGCCGGATCACCGACGCAGGTCGTGCGCTCGTTTGTGCCCGACCGTGACCAAACGTGCGAGGCCGTTGAGGGAACGGCGTCCGAGCAGGCGGTAAAACTTGCCAAGATTATCGAGGGGATGGCATAGATGAGCGGGCTGATTATCGATAGCGAAGCCTGTATCGGCTGCGGTCGCTGCGTTCGCGCCTGCGCCTCGGGCGGCATTGTGGTGGAGGGTGAGCGCCCCAATCGCTGTGCCCGCGTAACCGACGGCTGTATCCTGTGCGGTGGGTGCGTCGACGCCTGCCCCGTCAACGCCATCTCGATTGAGCGCGACGAGGCCGCCGGCGCGGCAGACCTTGACGCATATCGAGACATCTGGATCTTCGTGCAAACTGACGAGCACGACGCCGTGGCATCCGTGGCCTTCGAGCTCATGGGCAAGGGGCGCGAGCTTGCCGATGCCCGCGGCTGCCGTCTGGTGGCACTGGTCGGCATGAGCCCCGAGGGCTCACTCGGGGACCTGGAGCATCTGATTTGCGCCGGTGCGGACGAAGTTCTGGTCTGTCGTGACGAGCGCCTGCGTCAGAACGACGCGGAGGTCTACGCCCGCTTGATCTGCGATTTGGTGGCCGAGCGCAAGCCCGAGGCCATTCTGTACGGCGCGACCGCCTTTGGTCGCGAGCTGGCGCCCGGTGTGGCCGTGCGCTTGCAGACGGGCCTTACGGCCGATTGCACGGTGCTTTCGATGGATACGGAGACGGGTCTGCTGCAGCAGACGCGCCCGGCGTTTGGCGGCAACCTGATGGCCACCATTATCTGCCCCAACCACCGTCCTCAGATGGCAACGGTGCGCCCCGGCATCTTTAAGGCGCCCGAGTTTGACTATAGCCGCTCCGGCACGATTGCCCAGGTAGTGCTTGCGGATGACGTTAAGGCCCGTGTCGAGATCTCGATTCCCGCCGAGGAGTGGGGACAGCAGGCATCGATTGCCGACGCCGAGCGTCTGGTCGTGGTGGGCCGCGGTATCGGCTCCAAGAAGAATCTGCCCCTGATGCGAAAACTCGCCGATGCCCTGGGTGCCGAGCTTGGTTGCACGCGCCCCGTGGTGGAGGCCGGCTGGCTGGAGTATTGCCACCAAATTGGCCAGACGGGTGTATCGGTCTCGCCCAAGCTCCTCGTGAGCATCGGTGTCTCGGGTGCTATCCAGCATCTCGCCGGCATCGGTGGGGCGGAGTGCATTGTCGCCATCAATGAGGACCCGGATGCCCCCATCTTTGGTGCCGCCCAGTACAAGGTCGTCGGCGATGCCGTTGAGATCGTTGAGGAGCTGCTGGTTCAGCTCGAGTGCTAAGCGCTTGCCAGCCAGCGGCGCAGCTCGTCCTTAAGGCGGCTCCAGGTTGCATGCGCGGCGGGGTCGGTAAAGGGCCGCGTAATGCCAAAGGGCGCGTCGAGCAGGCGGTAGATATCGCCCTGCTCGCGCGCCAGCGCGCGGCTTGCCGGATAGACGAGCTCAAACATAAAGCAGATAAGCCCCACCAAGAAGTCGGCGGGCTCATCGCGCTCATCGCGCGTGACGCAGCGGTGCTCGTTAAAGGCGGTAAGCGCCGGTGTCGAGAAGTGGCTGGCAAGAAACGTGTCCTCATCCACTTTGAGGATGGTGTCGACGGTGCTGTCGGCGATGGTGCGCATAATGTCGATCTTGTCGCCATCGCGCACGATATCGCAGAAGCTCCGTGTGCGCTCGTCGAGCTGTGCGGGTAGACGGAAATCGCTGTGATAGGCAATGCTCGCTCGGATGAGCTCATCTTCTGCCGGGTCATCGATAAAGTCGCGGATGCTCGTTACGGCGGGTGCATCGGCGGGATTCTCGCCAAAGAGGACCTCGACGCCCAGTGTTGCATGGCTCATGCTCTCGGCGTCCTTAAAGGTGTCCCAGCGCCGCAGCTGCTCAAAGCGGCCCATATCGTGTAGCAGGCCGCAAAGCCACGCCAAGTCAATATCTTCTGACGACCAGCCCTGCTCGCGCGCTACGGCATCGCATGCCTCGGCCACGTGGTACGTATGCTCGATTTTGAGCGCGATGCGTGGGTTGGTGGCGTCGTAGGCATCGGTGTAGCTTTTGAAGGCCGCGCGCGCCCGGTCTCGATCGATAGCTGTCATAATGACTTCCTAAAAAGTTGCGTCTTTCGATCCGGTGGCAATTGTAGGCGAACTTTATTGCCACCGGTTGATATTTCTGCTGCGTT
Source organism: Collinsella aerofaciens (assembly GCF_041537385.1). Classification (GTDB taxonomy): domain Bacteria; phylum Actinomycetota; class Coriobacteriia; order Coriobacteriales; family Coriobacteriaceae; genus Collinsella; species Collinsella aerofaciens_BV. Next base: position 34,268 of record NZ_JBGORS010000004.1, on the reverse strand, counting down.
GCGAGGCGCGATGCAGACGACTTACCAGAATGGGAGTGGCATGGTCCTTAGGATCTTTAAAATCGTCTGGCCAGTGATGCTTACCTATGTTGCAATAGGCGCGCCGTGCGGAATGATCATGGGGCAGACGGGAATGGAGCCCTGGATGGTCTTTGCCCTGAGCGGCACGTTTGTGACGGGCAGCGGCCAGTTTATGATCTGCAACCTGTGGCTGGCGGGCGTGCCTGCAGCATCGATCGTCGCGAGCGTTGCTGCCATCTCCTCGCGCTTTGCGCTTTACTCGGCATCGATCGCGCCGCATCTGACGGGTGCCTCGAAGCGTCAGACGCTGGCTGTTGCCGCGACACTTACCGAGGAGGCATATGTCATCTCGCTTGCCAAGTTGGTTGAAGGGGAGGATTGGGGCCCGCGCGAGTCCTTTGTGCTCAATGTGATCCTTATCGCAACATGGGGCGTATCGTGTACGATGGGCGCCATCGTCGGCGCTGTTGTCGATGTTCCCACCGCCATTGCGAGTTTCGTCTGCACGTCGCTCTTTATCTGTCTACTCTTTTCGCAGCGGCTGTCGCGCGGCAACGTTGTCGCGGCGGTTTCGGGCGCGGTGTCCGTCGCCGTATGCAAGTTCTTGGGCCTCACGAATATTGCCGTGCCGGCAAGCGTCGTGGTCGGCATTGCCATTGCGCTGGCGTGCGATGCTGTATTTGACGGAAGAGGTGCCCGCGATGCCCGTTAACGAGTTCTTGGTTCTGTGGCTGTCGTCGTGGGCTGCTATCGCGTTCTTTCGCATCGCGCCGGCGTTCGCCTTGCGCGGGCGGACCCTGTCGCCCCGCATTACCGAGGCCCTGGGCTATATCCCGCCCGCTGCCTTTGCCGCGCTGGTCGCCAACGACTTGGTGAGTCCCGGCGCGTTCGACGCGGGGCTCTGGCCTGCCTTGGTTCCCTGGATTGCGGCCGCCGGCGTCGTGGTCGTGACGGTCAAGACAAAATCGATGCTGTGGTGCTGCGTCTCGGGCATCGTACTCTATATCGTCTTGAGCCTTATATAGGGGTGGCGTCGCGGGCGCCGAGTCTCGTTCCATCCCAACTTGTCGAATTTTTCACCGAGCTGGTCTATTTCTTCTGGTACCATGGTCAAACTTTACTGTAGCAAAGCGTGACGTGGGCTTTTGTACCCCGTCAGCGGAAATGGGGGTTTCATGGCACAGGAAGCGACCGCCAACGAGCAAAAGAAATTCAAGGTCCCGCGCATCCCGGGCGACATCATGATCTATCCGATGATCGTCGGTCTTTTGCTCAACACCTTCTGCCCGCAGGTTTTTGAGATCGGCGGCTTCTTTACGGCTGCCTGCCGCGGTGGCTCCAATACCATCGTCGCCGCGATCCTGCTGTTTGTGGGCGCCGGCATCAGCTTTAAGTCCACGCCGGGTGCCATCAAGACCGGTATCGTCGTGCTGATCCCCAAGCTGGTCGTCGCAGCGGCTCTCGGCCTGGGCGTGGCATATTTCTTTAACGACAACTTCCTGGGTCTGAGCTCCGTGTCTATCATCGGCGGCATCACGTTTTGCAACATGGCGCTCTATACGGGCATCATGGGCGAGTTCGGCGATGAGTCCGAGCAGGGCGCCGTCGGTATCCTGTTCTTTACGGCTGGCCCCGCCGTCACGATGATCATCCTCGGTGTTTCCGGCCTCGCCAACATTCCCATTGGCACCATTATCGGCTCCATCTTGCCACTCGTTATCGGCATGGTTCTGGGCAACCTGTTCCCGTTTATCAAGAACCTGCTGGTTCCCGGTGCCAATCCCGCGATTGCCGTCATCGGATTTCAGCTCGGTGCGTCCATGAGCCTGTCGAGCTTTATCACCGGCGGTATTTCCGGCATCTTGCTGGGCCTTGTCACGCTGTTTGTCGTCGGTCCCATCACCTTTGCGTTCGAGCGTCTGTGCGGCGGCAACGGCAAGGCCGCTGTGGCTTGCTCCACCATTGCTGGCACGGCTATGACCACACCGGTTGCCCTCGCCGAGGTCGCACCGCGCTACGCCGAGCTTGCGCCCACCGCGTACGCTCAGATCGCCACCGCCGTTATCATCACGGCGATCATGGCTCCGATTCTGACTGGCTGGGTCGACAAGAAGTTCTGCCAAGGCAAGGAGGATCTGTCGCCTGTCGGTGTCGAGGCCATCGAGGAGGCCGTCGCGACTGACATCGATGGCGAGTAGCAATCGATACCCATCAATGATGCCGGCGTGTGCAATTCGCGCCGTATGGGCGCCCGAACAGAAACTGTTTTGCAGTGATGTTCGGGCGCTCTGCTATTATCCCCTTTACCCCTGCGGAGTAAAGGGGTGTTTATTGCCCTGATTCGAATTGGGCGATTCTGACCACTTGGATATTGAAGGGATGGCGCTAGTGGTTAAGGCACTCAAGATTGAGATATTCGTGCTATGCATGATTGTTCTTATCGGGCTTGCCGTGCGAAGTCGTCGCTCCTTGTTCTCGAGCACCCAGCAGCTAATGTTTAGCATGCTTGGCTACACCTCTGCCGCGTACATATTATTCGATATGATCTGGACGCTTTCGGACGGTGTGGACGGCACGTTGGGCATTGCTGCCAACTGGATTTCCAACGCGGTTTCGTTTTCGCTCTTTGCTATCGCGTGTCTCATTTGGTTTATCTATTCCGAGACGGTACAGGGTTCTCGCCTTTTGACCTCGCGCTATAGGGTGGCGCTTGTAGCGTTGCCTACGGCTCTGGTGGTCGTGCTGGCGTTTACCAGTTACTGGACGCACGCCCTGTTCTATATCGATTCGCAGGGCGTGTATCGTCGCGGCTTTGCCTATATGATCCAGCCCATCGTCAGCTACTGTTACGTTATACATACGTCCCTGCATGCGTTTGTGCAATCTCGCAGGGTCGAGAGCCTGCAGACGAAGGCCATCTATCGAACCTTGGCATTTTTCGCCATTCCGGCCCTGGTGGGCGGTACCTTTCAGGTCGTATACTCGGTGCCCGGCCTTTGTGTCGGCATAATGATTAGCATGTTGCTGCTCTACATCATCTACCAGGAGCAGCTCATCTCGACCGACCCGTTGACTGGACTTAACAATCGCAACCGTTTTGAGACCTATATGCTGTCGCTCTTCTCAAATGTGGATCAGGCCGAAGATGTATATCTGCTTATGATGGACGCCGACGGCTTTAAGCAGATTAACGATCGCTATGGGCATGTGGAGGGCGACCGCGCTCTTCAGGTCATATCCGCTGCGCTCAAAGAAGTCTGCTCGGCGTCTGGCGGCTTTATCGCACGTTATGGTGGCGATGAGTTCGTGGTGCTCCAAAAGGCAGTGGCGGAACAGGATATCATGCATCTGTGCGCGACAATCAACGACGAGCTCGCGCGCGTCGAGGTTCCGTATCTGTTGCGGATGTCCATCGGCTACGCACGGGTTGGTGATGGCGTCGATACCTGGCAAGACTTGCTTCGTGCTGCCGACGCGGAGCTCTACCGCGTCAAGGCCGAGAAAAAGAAAGCCGGCGTCCAGATACGCTAGAAAAAGGGGCGCACGCTTGCGTGCGTGGTGGCCTTCAGCTCGCCGATGTGCTCCAATAAGCTAAAGTGTGCGAACAACCTCTCTAAAAAGGTGAGCTCGCTAGGCCTTTTTAGGTTTGTTGACGATGATGATGCCGCCGCAGACCAAGAGCAGGGCAACGATGACGGTAACGGGGCTCGTGCCAGCGCCCTCGCCGAGCAGCAGCGCGCTCAGCAGCACACCAAAGACGGGGTTCATAAAGCCAAAGACCGAGACGCGGCTGACGGGGTTGACGGCAAGCAGGCGCGACCACAGCGAGTAGGCTACTGCGGAGAGCAGCGCCATGTAGATGATGAGCGCGATGGCGGGGGCAATCGCCGTGGGGGAGAGCGCGCCACCCATCAAAAGGCCGATGGCGGTGAGGGCCAGGCCGCCGACCAAGAACTGCCACCCGGCAAGTAAGACGCCGTTGTGCTCGCGCGAGAAGATGCCGATCAGGCAGGTCGACAGGGCGCCCGCAACCGTGGAAGCCAAGATAAAGCCCTCGCCGTCGAGCGTAAAGCCAAAGGTGCCGCCCGCGCCCGAAAGGTTGACGAGCGCGACACCGGCAAAGCCCAGCACACAGCCGAGCACCTTGGCCACATCGAGCTTTTCGGTGTGAAATGCCAGGGCGGCAAAGAGGATTGCGAGGAAGTTGGCGCTGGCCTCGATGATGGAGCTCGACATGGCGCTGGCGCGCGAGAGTCCCAGGTAGAAAAAGAAGTACTGGCCGATAGTCTGGAAGAGCGACAACGTGAGGATGGGCTTGATGTCGCGCGCTTGCGGAACGAGCGGACGGCGCTGGGTCACGCTCATGCCAACAATGACCAGCATGCCGGCAAGGGTGAAGCGCAGACCCGCGAAGAGCAGCTGCGAGGCGCTATCGTGCGCGGGGATGCCAAAGAGGCCGTAGCCAATCTTGATGCAGGGGAAGGCGGAGCCCCAGAGCGCGCAGCAGACGAGGCAGCCCAGGATGAGTCCGGGCAGGGTGGCGAGATACGGCTTGCGGCTTTCCATGATGTCCTTCCTATATGCGCGAAGCAAAAAAGAACCCGCCACCGGGAGTGCCGGTGGCGGGTGTTGTTACCCGAGGGGATTGTACCCGATGGGAAAGCTTTAAGCGAAGTAGGCTACGCCGCTCTCAAAGATCGGCATGAACTTGTCGCCGGGGACATGCTCGGGCACGTTGCGGTACAGGTTGTCGCCGCGACGCTCGGCATGGCCCATCTTGCCCAGGACGCGGCCGTCGGGGCTCGTGATGCCCTCGATGGCGAGTGCGGAGCCGTTGGGGTTGACGGAGAGATCCATGCTGGGCTTGCCGTTCTCGCCCACGTACTGCGTGGCGACCTGGCCGTTGGCGATCAGCTGGGCGAGCACTTCGTCATTGGCGACAAAGCGGCCCTCGCCGTGGCTGATGGCGACGGTGTAGGGGTCGTCCAGGCTGCACTGCGACAGCCATGGGGACAGATTGGACGAGATGCGAGTGCGCACCAGACGGCTTTGGTGACGACCGATGGTGTTAAAGGTCAGCGTGGGCGCATCAGGCGTGGCGTCGACGATGTCGCCGTAGGGCACCAGACCGAGCTTGATCAGGGCTTGGAAGCCGTTGCAGATGCCCAGCATCAGGCCGTCGCGGGCCTTGAGCAGGTCGCGGACTGCCTCGGTGACCTCGGGAGCGCGGAAGAACGCCGTGATGAACTTGGCGGAGCCGTCGGGCTCGTCGCCGCCCGAGAAGCCGCCGGGGATCATGACGATCTGGCTCTCGCGGATGCGGCGGGCAAGCTCGTGGGTGCTCTCGGCGACGGCCTCGGGCGTGAGGTTGTTGATCACGAAGGTGTCGGCCTCGGCACCGGCGGCGCGGAAGGCACGGGCGCTATCGTATTCGCAGTTGTTGCCGGGGAACACGGGGATGATCACGCGCGGGCGGGCGATCTTGGCGCCGCCGTACACGTGGATGTCCTTGGCGCGGAAGTCGATGGTCTCGACCTCGGCGGTCTTGCCGGCGCTGCGGTAGGTGAAGACGCTCTCGATGCCGCTTTCCCAGGCCTCCTGAATCTCGGAGAGCTCGATGACCTCGGAGCCAGTATCGATGACGTAACCCTCAACGGTGGTGCCCAGGGGCTCGACGACAACGCCGTCGGCGACCTCGGGCAGTTCGGCGTCATCGGCGAGCTCGACGATAAAGCTGCCGTAGAGCGGGGTGAAGAGGCTCTCCACGTCCACATCCTCGGCAAGCTCGATACCGATCTGGTTGCCGACGCACATCTTAAAGAGGCTCTCGGCGCCGCAGCCGTAGCCGGGCGTGGAGACGGCCAGGGCGTCGCCGGTAGCGGTGAGCGCCTCGACGGCGTCAAACGCGGCGAGCAGCTGCTGGGCATCCGGGCGGTAGTCCTGACCATAGGTGGCGGGGGCGATGCGCACGACGCGGTGCGTCAGGCCCTTGAACTCGGGGGAGACAGCGCGGGCCGCCTTGCCAACGGCCACGGCGAAGCTGATCAGGGTCGGCGGAACGTTGAGCTCGCCGGCCTCGTCCTCAAACGAACCGCTCATGGAGTCCTTGCCGCCAATGGCGCCGGCACCCAGGTCGACCTGGGCCATAAGGGCGCCCAGGACGGCTGCCATGGGCTTGCCCCAACGCTCGGCCTCGGTACGCAGGCGCTCGAAGTACTCCTGGAAGGAGAGGTAGGCGCGCTTGTGTTCAAAGCCGCAGGCAACGAGCTTTGCGATGGACTCGACCACGGACAGGTAGGCACCGGCAAACTGGTCGGCCTCCATCAGGTAGGGGTTGAAGCCCCATGCCATAGCGCTCGCCGTGGTGGTCTCGCCGTCCACGGGGAACTTGGCGACCATGGCAGAGCTCGGAGTGAGCTGCGTCTTGCCGCCAAAGGGCATGAGCACGGTCGCGGCGCCGATGGTGGAGTCGAAGCGCTCGGAAAGGCCCTTGTTGGAGGCGACGTTGAGGTCGGTGACAAGCGAGGTCATGCGTTCGGCAAGCGTGGTGCCGGCCCAGCTGGGCTGCCACACGCTACGGGCGCACACGTGGGCGACCTGGTGCTTGGGCGCACCGTTGGAGTTGAGGAACTCGCGGGACAGGTCGACGATGGCGACGCCGTTCCAGGCCATGCGCATGCGCGGCTCGGCGGTAACCTCGGCGATGACGGTCGCCTCCAGGTTCTCCTCGGCGGCGTAGCCCATGAACTCCTCGACGTCATCATCGGCGACGGCGCAGGCCATACGTTCCTGGGACTCGGAGATAGCGAGCTCGGTGCCGTCCAGGCCGTCATACTTCTTAGTCACGGTGTCCAGGTCGACATACAGGCCGTCGGCAAGCTCGCCCACAGCGACCGAGACGCCGCCGGCGCCAAAGTCATTGCAGCGCTTGATCAGACGGCAGGCGTCGCCGCGGCGGAACAGACGCTGCAGTTTGCGCTCGACCGGGGCGTTGCCCTTCTGGACCTCGGCACCCGAGGTCTCGATGGACTCGGTGTTCTGAGTCTTGGAGGAGCCGGTGGCACCGCCGATGCCGTCACGGCCGGTGCGGCCGCCCAGCAGGATGATCTTGTCGGTGGGGGCGGGGCACTCGCGACGCACGTGGTTTGCCGGGGTAGCGCCCACGACGGCGCCGACCTCCATACGCTTGGCCACGTAGCCGGGGTGATAGAGCTCGTTGACCTGACCGGTGGCAAGGCCGATCTGGTTGCCGTAGCTGGAGTAGCCGGCGGCGGCAGTGGTCACGAGCTTGCGCTGCGGCAGCTTGCCCTCGAGCGTCTCGGAAACCGGGACGGTGGGATCGCCGGCACCGGTGACGCGCATGGCCTGGTACACATAGCTGCGGCCCGAGAGCGGGTCACGGATAGCGCCGCCCACGCAGGTAGCGGCACCGCCGAAGGGCTCGATCTCGGTCGGGTGGTTGTGGGTCTCGTTCTTAAAGAGGAACAGCCAGTCCTGGTCCTCGCCATCGACATCGACCTTTACCTTGACGGTGCAGGCGTTGATCTCCTCGGACTCGTCGACATCGGTCATGACGCCGGTCTTCTTAAGGTACTTGGCGCCGATGGTGCCCATGTCCATGAGGCAGACGGGCTTGGCGTCGCGACCGAGCTCGTGGCGCATTTCCATGTAGCGGTCGAAGGCCTGCTGCACCACGGCGTCGTCGATCGTCACGTCGTCCAGGACGGTGCCAAAGGTGGTGTGGCGGCAGTGATCGGACCAGTAGGTGTCGATCACGCGGATCTCGGTGATGGTGGGGTCGCGATCCTCATCGCGGAAGTACTGCTGGCAGAAGGCGATGTCCGCCTCGTCCATGGCAAGACCGCGCTCGGAGATAAAGGCGGCAAGGCCGGCCTCGTCGAGCTCGCGGAAGCCGTCGAGCACCTCGACGGGCGCAGGCTCGGGGGTCTCCATGTACAGTGTCTTGGGCAGGTCGAGCGAGGCGATGCGCGCCTCGACGGGGTTCACCACGTAGTGCTTGATGGCCTCGACGGCGGCTTCGTCCAGAGCGCCCGAGATCATATAGACCTTGGCGGAGCGCACGGCGGGGCGCTCGCCCTGGCTGATGAGCTGCACGCACTCGCTGGCGGAGTCGGCGCGCTGGTCAAACTGGCCAGGCAGGAATTCGACGGCAAAGATGGCGCCATCGCTTGCGGGGAGCTCGTCGTAGGTCACATCGACCTGGGGCTCGCTAAAGACGGTCGGCACGCAGGAGCGGAAAAGCTCCTCGTCGATGCCCTCGACGTCGTAGCGGTTGATGATCCTCAGGGCCTCGATGCCCTTGATGCCGAGAATCTCGGTCAGCTCGCCCTTGAGCTGCTGAGCCTCGACGTCGAACCCGGGTTTCTTCTCCACGTAGATACGAGAGACCATTGGTTCCTGCCTTCCTGATCGGTTGGGCGTACGGTACGGTATGCGGCAGCGGTCGGTTTGCGGGGCGGGCCTCGCAGTCGCCTTGAGCCACATGTTTGTAAACCTCACTATGATACGACAGCTCACGGCGCGTTGAGGACGGCGAGGGTGCTACAGTGAAGCGCAAACAAGAGAAAGGCATCACATGGCATTCGTTTCGCTCGCCATCATCGCGCTCGTGGCCTTTGCAAGCCCCTTCATCGCCTCGGCGATTCCTGGAAAACCCGTTCCCGAGACGGTCTTTTTGCTCGTGCTCGGCGCAGTGCTGGGACCTCATATGCTCGGCGTCATCCATGTAGATACCGAGGTCTCGCTTGTGTCCGAGCTCGGTCTGGCCTTTTTGTTCTTGCTTGCCGGCTTTGAGATCGATCCCAAGAGCATCACGGGCGTCGAGGGGCGCTACGGCTTGGCGAGTGGGTCGTCACGTTTGGTATCGCCTGGCTTGCCGTGCGCTTTACCCCGTGGTTCTCGGTCAGTCATTTCGACGGTATCGCCGTGACGCTTGCCCTCACTTCGACGGCGCTCGGCACACTCGTGCCCATCATGCGTGAGCGCTCGCTCACTGGCACGCGTGTGGGCGACTCGATTCTCGCGTATGGCACCTGGGGCGAACTTGGACCCGTGCTTGCTATGTCGGTGTTGCTGTCTGCCCGCACTGGCATCCAAACGCTCGTAATCCTTGGCTTGTTTGCGGTGGTTTGCGTGTTGCTGGCCGTGGTTCCAAGCCGCTCCAAGCGCGTCGGCAGCCGCTTCTTTGCGTTTGTCGAGGAACGTGCCGATACCACGTCGCAGACCTTCGTGCGCCTGACGGTGCTCATCCTGGTCACGCTCGTGGCGTTCTCGGCCGTCTTTGATCTCGACATCGTGTTGGGTTCTTTTGCCGCCGGCTTTGTCCTGCGCTATATCATCCCCGAGGGCAACCATACGCTCGAGACCAAGCTCGACGGCCTGGCCTACGGCTTTTTGATTCCGGTGTTCTTTACCGTATCGGGCGCAAAGATCGACCTGACGGCCGTGGTGTCGCGCCCGGGCTTGCTCGCGGGCTTTATCGTGGCGTTGTTGATTATTCGTGCCGTGCCCATTCTTATCTCTATGAGCATTTGTCCTGCGACGCGCGATGTCTCGGCGTATGGCCGCATCACCGTGGCGCTCTACTGCACCACGGCGCTGCCGATCATCGTTGCCGTGACGAGCGTTGCCGTCAACGCGGGTGCGCTGTCGCAAGACATCGCGTCGGTTATGGTTGCCGCCGGCGCCATCACGGTGTTCTTGATGCCATTGCTCGCGCAGCTCTTCTACCGCGTGGTCGATGCCGCACCGGTCGCCGCCGTGGCAGAGGTTGCCGAGCATCCATCCGATGCGCTCGACATCCTGCGCGCTCACCACGACCTAGCGAGCTTGCTCGCGCGCGAGCATGAGCTGCTGACTTCGCATGGCCATGGTCGCGTATTCGAGGGCCTGCCTACGCTCGATACGATTGCCGAGCGTCTTTCTGCAGAGGCGGCGAGCGGCCACATCGATGCCCGCATCGTGGACGCGGCGCACCTGCTTGCCGATAAGACCTATGGAGACGAGGTCGACCCGTCCGAGCTGACCCAGCGCGAGCGTCGCCGCCTGGAGCGCGCCAAGCTCGCTGTACGCGAATACCGCCGCCGCATGCTGGAGCTCTATGCAAGAGAAGAAGCCGAGGACGACGACGGTAAGTAGTCGATACTCTCTCGGGGAAGCCGCGTCCCGCTTTGAAGGCTCGGAACGGGATGTGGTTTCCGCGAGAGGCCCGTTGCGGAAAGCGCATCCCATTCTGAGTCGGAATTATGGGACGCAGTTTCCCTTACAAACAGAACAAGGCGCGCTGCCTGCGGTTGATGCAGGCAGCGCGCCTTTTGCGTTGAGCTCCGTTGAGGTTCGAAGTAGTGGACTAGTTGGCCATAACGCCTTCGGTCCAGGCCTCGACGTCCTCGATACGCAGGACGTTGGCGACCTCGGCCACGCAGTCGACGCTGGCAAGCTCGGCGGCGGCAGCCTGGACGTCCTTCTCGAGCGCGCGGTGCGTCAGGAAGATGACCGAGCAGGCATCGCTGACGCCCGACTTGCCGTCCTCGACCTGGTTGATGAGCGAGATCGAGATGTTGTGCTTGGCAAAGATGTCGACCGTCTCGGACAGGGCGCCCACGCGGTCGGCGACCTTCAGACGCACATAGTACTTGGTCTGGAGCTCGTCCATGGGCTTAAAAGTGAGGTTGTGGCCATAGGGCTCAATCTCGGGCAGCGGAGCCACGCCACGGCTGATCTGCTCGGAGAGCGACAGGATATCGCCCACGACGGCGCTCGCGGTGGGGAAGGAGCCTGCGCCCGCGCCGTAGAACATGGTCTCGCCCACGGCGTCGCCTACCACGTAGACGGCGTTCATGGCACCGTTGACCTTGGCAAGCATATGGTCTGCCGGGATGAGCGTGGGATGCACGCGAACATCGACGCCGGCGTCGGTGTTGCGGGCGATGCCGAGCAGCTTAATGGTGTAGCCGAGCTCGCGGGCCTGGGCGATGTCCTCGGCGCCGATGGTGCGGATACCCTGCTGGTACACATCATCGGTGGTAACGCGGGTGCCAAAGCCGATGGAGGCGAGGATGGCCGTCTTGCTGGCGGCGTCGAAGCCGTCGACGTCTGCGGACGGGTCGGCCTCGGCATAGCCCTTGGCCTGCGCGTCGGCAAGCACGTCAGCGTAATCGGCGCCCTCGGCGTCCATGCGCGACAGGATATAGTTGGTGGTGCCGTTGAGGATGCCGGCGATGGTCAGGATCTTGTTACCCACCAGGTCGTGCTCGAGCGTGCTGACGATGGGGATGCCGCCACCGCAGCTGGCCTCGCACTTAATCTGCACGCCGCACTCACGCGCCTTCTCGGCGAGCGTCTCGACATGACGGCCCAGCAGGGCCTTGTTGGCAGAGACGACGTGCTTGCCGTTCTCGAAGGCGGTGGTGAAGATTTCGGTCGCGGGGTGCTCGCCGCCGATGAGCTCGACGACGATATCGACGGCGGGGTCGGTGACGACGTCGTGCCAGTCGCTCGTAAAGGCCTCGCGCTCAATACCGGCGGCTTCGGCCTGCTCCCAGGCAAGCGCGCAGGCGCGGGTCAGCTTAAGGTCGATGCCGTAGGCGGCCAGGTACTCATCGTGGTGGCTCTTGATCAGACGGGCCACGCCGCCGCCGACGGTTCCCAGACCGATGAGGCCGACGTTCACGGTGCGCAGGGGTTCGCTCATAGATAGCTCCTTCGTGCATCTTATGGATGGATTAACCGCTTAAAGGTTGAGTGCATTCTAGCGTGAAGTGCGGGCGCGTGCTTGCCTGGCAGCGGGAGCAGCACAAAACGCCACCCCCGAAACGCTGCGGAAACATTGGAAACACGCTCGCTACAAACGAACTTCCGTAACAAACTGTCAACGTTTGCACCATAAGGTTTGCCCTGTACCGCAAGACGGCCGCACCGCGGCCAGCGAAAAGGGGGACACCATGTTTAGCGTCAACAACGTACTTAACCGCAGGAGTTTCTTGGCTTGCGCCGCGGTGCTCGGTAGCACCGCGGCACTCGCTGGTTGCTCGTCGGGCGGCTCGGACGGCGGCTCCGCCGATGATGGCAAGACCTTCAAGATCGGTGTCATCGGCCCTCTGACCGGCGCCGCGGCAACCTATGGCGTTTCGGCCGAGAAGGGTGCCAAGCTCGCCGCCAAGGATTTTTCGACCAAGGACCTCAAACTCTCGCTTAAGTCCGAGGATGACGTCGCTGACGGCGAGAAGGCCATCAACGCCTTCAATACCTTGTGCGACTGGGGCATGCAGGCGCTCGTCGGCCCCGTCACCACCGGTGCCGCCGTCGCCGTCTCGGGCGAGATCGCCGACGATATGCTCATGGTCACGCCTTCGGCCTCGTCGCTCGACGTTACCAAGGACAAGACCACGGTTTTCCAGGTTTGCTTCACCGATCCCACCATGGGCGCCAGCGCCGCGAAGTTCTTGGCCGAGAAGTACGCGGATGCCAAGATCGCCCTGTTCTACAACTCCGGCGATACGTATAGCTCGGGCGTTGCCGACGCTTTTGCCGAGCAGGCCAAGGCGTCCAAGCTCGACATCGTCGATACCGAGACCTTTAAGGACGACTCTTCCACGAGCTTTACCAACCAGCTCACCAAGGCCAAGGAGGCCGGCGCCACGCTCATCTTTGCGCCGATCTACTACACGCCGGCGTCCGTTTTGCTCAAGAACGCCAAGGACATGGGCTACGACATGACGCTCATGGGTACCGACGGCATGGACGGCCTGCTCTCTGTGGAAGGCTTCGATACCTCTCTTGCCGAGGGCGTACTGCTCATGACCCCGTTCTCTGCCGACGATGAGAAGAATGCCGACTTCGTCAAGGCCTATAAGGATGCCTACGACGAGACGCCCAACCAGTTTGCCGCCGACGCTTACGATTGCGTCCACGCCATCGCCGAGGCTATCGATAGGGCGGGGATTGACATTTCGGCCGACGGTGCCGACATTGCCGGCGACCTTGCCAAGGCCATGCGCAAGATCAAGATCGAGGGCCTGACAGGCGAGCTGACGTGGAATGACGAGGGCCAGGTCGAAAAGCCCGCCACAGCCTATGTGATCCAGGGCGGCAAGTACATCGCCGCCTAAGTGCGCATAAAGCGCGACCAGTGAGGCCGTTTTATTCAGGGCAGGGACGCCTGTAACAGAACGGAAACATTACTTTCACACAATAAAGTGGCATTACTGCATAAAGTAATAGAAATACGCAGAATTATGGATAAATGAACAAATCCAAAGAAAAGTTGAAATAATCGCCACTTTCCTTAACTAAAGCGTCTAGTATTTTGCGAACGCCGAACACGGCGAAGGATGGCCTGTCGGGTAACCGAAACCCGACGAGATTTGAGAGGAGAGCCGCATGTCGAGCCTCACCGGTAAGTCATTGAACCCTGTTATGAATCGCAGGAGCGTTATCGCGAGCGCAGCAGGTCTGGGGGCGATGTCCATTCTAGCTGGTTGCTCCTCCAACGGCGGCGACAGCGGTTCCGCTTCGAGCGACGCTTCGTTTAAAGTTGGCACCATCGGCCCGCTGACCGGCGCCAACGCGTCTTACGGCAAGTCCGTTACCCAGGGTGTCGAGCTTGGCTGCAAGGATTTCTCGACCAAGGAGCTGCCGCTTGCCAGCAAGGCCGAGGATGACCAGGCCGATGGCGAGAAGGCCGTCAACGCCTTCAACACCCTGCTCGACTGGGGCATGCAGGCCCTCGTCGGCCCGACCACCACGGGTGCGTCGGTTGCCGTTGCCGCCGAGTGTGGTAACGACCCCAAGACGTTCATGATCACCCCGTCCGCGTCCTCCGAGGACGTCACCGACGGCAAGGATTGCGTCTTCCAGGTTTGCTTCACCGACCCCAACCAGGGTGTCAACGCTGCCAAGTTCCTGGCGCAGAAGTATGCGGACGAGAAGTTCGTGCTGTTCTATAACTCCGGCGACGCCTATTCTTCGGGCATCGCGGATTCCTTTAAGGCCCAGGCCGCTGAGTCCAAGCTCGAGGTTGTTGACGAGGAGACCTTTAAGGACGACTCCGCCACGAGCTTTACCAACCAGCTGACCAAGGCCAAGCAGGCCGGCGCCACCATGATCTTTGCGCCGATTTACTACACGCCGGCGTCCGTCCTGCTCAAGAACGCCAAGGATATGGGCTACGACGTCAAGATGATGGGCTGCGACGGCATGGACGGCATCTTGGGCGTTGAGGGCTTCGACACCTCTCTTGCCGAGGGCCTGCTGCTCATGACCCCGTTCTCCGCCGACGACGAGAAGAACGCCGACTTCGTCAACGCTTACAAGGATAAGTACGGCGATACTCCCGACCAGTTTGCCGCCGACGCCTACGATGGCGTGCACGCGGTGGCCGAGGCCCTCAAGGAGGCCGGTCTTGGTGTCGACGCCGACCCGACCGAGGTCGCCGAGAAGCTGCCCAAGGCTATGCTCAAGATTACTGTTGACGGTCTGACCGGCAAGCTCACCTGGAACGATAAGGGCCAGGTCCAGAAGGAGCCCACGGCGTACGTCATCACCGACGGCAAGTACGTACAGGCCTAATAGGCCGCCTTACATAGAGCGGTTTTGATCCCAAGCAGGGGAGGTTTTGGCCTTCCCTGCTTGCTTGGTATCTAGGGACGATGTAACGTCCCTGTTTCATACATCAACTGGAAACCTATTCGAAAGGGGGATGTGGAACATGACGGTCTTTATCCAATACCTGGTCAACGGCCTGTCCATGGGCAGCGTCTACGCCATCATCGCGTTGGGCTACACCATGGTCTACGGTATCGCCAAGATGCTCAACTTCGCTCACGGCGACGTCATCATGGTCGGTGCCTATGTTTCGTTCTGCGCCACGTCGTATCTCGGCCTCCCGGGCTGGGCATCTGTAATTCTCTCTTGTGTGGTCTGTACCGTTCTTGGTGTTCTCATCGAGGGTCTGGCATACAAGCCGCTGCGTCAGGCGGGCCCGCTGGCCGTTCTGATCACGGCTATCGGCGTGTCCTACTTCCTACAGAATGCCGCACAGCTTCTGTGGGGCGCCACGCCCAAGAACTTCACTTCGCTCGTCACCTTCCCGGTGCCGGAGTTCTTGGCCAAGTTCAACGTAAGCGCCGTCTCGCTCGTCACCATCGTCGCCTGCCTGGCTATCATGGCCGGTCTGATGTTCTTTACGGGTAAGACCAAGATGGGCAAGGCCATGCGCGCCGTGTCCGAGGACAAGGCCGCCGCTCAGCTCATGGGCATCAACGTCAACCGCACCATCTCGATGACGTTTGCCATCGGCTCTGCCCTTGCCGCCATCGCCGGCGTGCTGCTGTGCTCCTACTCGCCGGTGTTGCAGCCCACGACGGGCGCCATGCCTGGCATCAAGGCCTTCGACGCTGCCGTTTTCGGCGGCATCGGCTCCATCCCCGGCGCCTTTGTCGGCGGCATTCTCATCGGCATCATCGAGGCGATGGCGCAGGCTTACATTTCCACGAGCCTTGCCAACTCTATCGTCTTTGGTGTTTTGATCATCGTCCTGCTCGTCAAGCCTGCCGGCCTCTTGGGCAAGTACGTCCCCGAGAAGGTGTAGGTGAGCGTTATGAAGTTTCTTAAAGATAAGCAGACGCGCCACGACTTTGTCACGTACGCCATGTGCATCGTGGCCTTCGCCATCGTGTTCTTTATGCAGTCCAACCATATGATCCCGCGCATGATCGCCGGCCAGTTGGTTCCCATTACGGCCTACATCGTCATGGCCATTTCCCTCAACCTCGTCGTCGGCATCGCGGGCGACCTGTCGCTGGGCCATGCGGGCTTTATGAGTGTCGGTGCCTACTCGGGCATCGTCACCGCGGTCGCCCTCGAGAGCGCCGTTCCCTCCGATCCGGTGCGCCTGATCATCAGCATCGTGGTCGGCGCTATCGCCGCTGCCATCTTGGGCTTCTTGATCGGTATCCCGGTTCTGCGCCTGAGCGGCGACTATCTGGCCATCGTGACCTTGGCTTTTGGCGAGATCATCAAAGAGATCGTCACCTGCCTTATCGTGGGCGTCGACTCCCGCGGCCTGCATGTGATCTTTAACATCACGGGTAACTCCACGATCGACGACCTGCACCTGCTCGAGGACGGCACCGCCATCATCAAGGGCGCGCAGGGCGCATCGGGCGTGTCGACCTATTCGACCTTCCTTGCCGGCGCCATCCTGGTCATGGTCGCGCTCGTGATTGTACTCAACCTGGTCCGCAGCCGTACCGGCCGTGCCATTATGGCCGTGCGCGACAACAAGATCGCTGCCGAGTCCGTGGGTATCTCCGTCACCCAGTACCGCATGATCGCCTTCGTGGTTTCCGCCGCTCTCGCCGGTGCTGCCGGAGCCCTCTTCGGCGGTAACTTCTCGCAGCTCTCCGCCACTAAGTTCGACTTCAATACGTCCATCCTCATCTTGGTGTTCGTGGTCCTGGGCGGTCTGGGCAATATGCGCGGCTCCGTCATCGCGGCGGCGTTGCTCACGGTGCTTCCCGAGCTGCTCCGTCAGTTCTCGGACTACCGCATGCTCATCTACGCCATCGTGCTGATCCTGGTCATGATCTTTACCAACAACCCGCAGCTCAAGGCGTTCTTCGCACGCATTAAGGATCGCTTTGCTCCCAAGAAGGAGGTGGCAGCCGATGCCCAGTAAGTTTGAGTTCAACAAGGGCAAGATGGTCCCGTATCCTTCTGGCGCCATTGTCCCCGACCGCGACCTGGGCCAGCGCCCGGCGCTCGAGTGCATCCACCTGGGCATTGAGTTTGGCGGCCTCAAGGCGGTCGACGACTTTAGCCTAACCATCGGCAAGACCGAGATCGCCGGTCTCATCGGCCCCAACGGTGCCGGCAAGACCACGGTCTTCAACCTGCTCACCAAGGTGTACCAGCCCACGCATGGTACCATCCTGCTTGACGGCGAGGACACCTCGGGCAAGTCGGTCTATCAGGTCAACCGCATGGGTATTGCCCGTACATTCCAGAACATTCGCCTGTTCAACACCATGACGGTGGAGGATAACGTCAAGGTCGGTCTGCACAATCAGGAGCGCTACTCCGGCTTTGAGGGCGTGCTGCGCCTGCCGACGTATTGGAAGCACGAGAAGGCCGCCCACGAGCGCGCCATGGAGCTGCTGTCCATTTTTGACATGGAGCACCTGGCAAATGAACAGGCCGGCTCGCTGCCTTACGGCGCTCAGCGTCGTCTGGAGATCGTCCGCGCGCTTGCCACCAACCCCAAGCTGCTGTTGCTCGACGAGCCTGCCGCCGGCATGAACCCGTCCGAGACCGCGGAGCTCATGGAGAACATTGTCAAGATCCGCGACACCTTCGGCATCGCCATCATGCTTATCGAGCATGATATGTCGCTCGTTATGAACATCTGCGAGGGCATCTGCGTGCTTAACTTTGGCCAGGTTATCGCCAAGGGTACGGCCGAGGAGATCCAGAACAACGATGCCGTTATCGAGGCATATCTGGGCAAGCAGGATAAGGGGGAGAACTAAATGGCAGAGCCGATGCTTTCCGTCTACAACATCAACGTCTGGTACGGCGCCATCCACGCCATCAAGGACATCTCCTTTAACGTTAACGAGGGCGAGATCGTGGCTCTGATCGGCGCGAACGGCGCTGGCAAGTCCACAACGCTCAAGACCGTCTCGGGCCTGCTGCGCTCCAAGACCGGCTCCATCAAGTTCATGGGCGAGGACATTACCCATACGCCCGCTGATAAGCTGGTTGGTAAGGGACTGGCTCAGGTTCCCGAGGGACGTCGCGCCTTTTTGCAGATGACGGTTGAGGAGAACCTGGAGATGGGCGCCTATACGCAGCCCAAGTCCACGGTGGCTCCGGGCCTTGAGCGCGTCTACGAGCAGTTCCCGCGCCTGAAGGAGCGCCGTCGCCAGGTCGCCGGCACCCTTTCGGGCGGCGAGCAGCAGATGCTCGTTATGGGCCGCGCCCTTATGAGTAACCCCAAGCTGCTCATGCTCGACGAGCCTTCCATGGGCCTGGCGCCGATTCTGATTGAGCAGATCTTCCAGATTGTCGAGGATCTGCATAAGGCCGGCACCACGGTGCTTCTGGTCGAGCAAAACGCACAGATGGCTCTTTCCATCGCCACACGCGGCTACGTGCTCGAGACCGGCAAGATTACCATGACCGGCACCGGCCAAGAGCTCCTGCACGACGACAACGTCCGCAAGGCTTACCTGGGCGGCTAGGGACTTCCGCCGTTCTGCCGAACGGCGGACCGGCCGACGCTGCGCGGGCGCCCTGATCGACGTGCCGAAGCTCCTCACCCTTGGGGCTATGCCGCGGTACGAGGCCAGGTGGTCATGGTCCGGGAACCTCGCGATGTCGAATGACACCGCGAGGTTCGCCGCCGTCCTCGGCGGCCTCGACCCCCGAGTGGGCGATCCCCACGCGCTAACGCCTGCAAACAAGGGGATTGCCAAGACGCCGCCGAGCACCTCCGTCATAGACGTGGAAGTGCGGCCGCGCTGAAGCACTGCGCGGTGTCTGCTCGCTTATGTGCGCATCACGAAGGAAGACCAGATCGGTGAGCGGGATTGGCCCGAAGTCGAGAGATTCCCATCAGCCTCTCGTCGGTCGATGACCGGTTCACCACGCAGGAAGAGCGTGACGGAAGGTCTCGCAAAAAGGCTCCGAGCGCGGCGTGCTCATGCCCGTCGTGGTGCGCCCGAAGGGGGGGGACGGCTGCTACGAGCTCGATCATTTGCGAGGAGAAGACGAACCAGTCGTTGCAGATCCAATATGGATCTCGCCGACCTCGGCAAGCTGCTCGATGAGTGGAAGCCCTGTCGGGTCGTCTATTTCAACACCACCCAGAATGATGGTGTCATCGCGCAGGTCGATCTGCGTGTTGAGCACAGCGAGGTTAAAGCCGGAGGCCACAAATCCGATAGCAGCCAGGACGAGCCCCGTGGCAACAAGCCCACCCGCTACGGCAAGGTAAATCCTTTTTACGCTGGACATGTTTGCACTCCTTCCTATGCCGTGAGCGGCGCCGCTTCGGCGCCCATGCGGCTCTTATTGCCTCGATCTTTCCAGAAGGGCGAAACGGCTTTCTTCGCCCAAAGGGCAGAGAGGCGCGCGATCTGCTTGGACGCCGTCCAGGCGCCGGCTCCCGTGAGGAGCGCCACACCGATGGAAGCGAATCCCATTCCCATCGAGGCCAAAACGTACGGAACATGCCCGATAATGATGCCGTCCACGGCGAACAGGAGCCCTACCAGGCCCGCGCCCCCGAATGCCGCGGCCACGATCCACACGCAGAGCGCAAGAACCCAAATACAGATGTAGACTGCAGCGGCAACGGCGACGAACGCGAGCAGCAGCGGAATCCATACCGGAGAGCCCACGATGGCGAGCGCCCATAGAAGTGCCGTGCTCTTGCGCTTGGTCCTCGCGATCGCGCGCGGCACGGCGGGCAGTTCGTCGAGCGTTGCCTCGGCGACCTCACCGGGCGTGCCCATGGCGGCCACAGCCTCGGCCTCCGTCATGCCGTCCTCCATACGGTCGGCGATGGCCTCCGCGTAGAACTCCTGCGTTTCCTTTACCTGATCTGCCGGCAGGCAGGCCAGAAGCTCGCCCAGCCGGTTCAAGAACTCATCGCGCGTCATGGTGCGCCCCCTCCACGTAACGGTAGATCTCCTGCACGGATGGCCATTCGGCGAGGAACTCGGCGATACGCTCGCGCCCGGCGTCCGTGATGCGGTAGTACCTCCGCAGCCGCCCGTTGTGCTCGGCGGAGCGCGCGGTGATGCAGCCCGCCTTCTCCAGGCGCTTGAGCAACGGATAGAGCGTGGATTCCGTGAGCCCCATACTCGCGGGCACGTCCTTCACGATCTGATAGCCGTAGGATTCCTCGCCCGAGACGGCCGCGAGCACGCAGGCCTCGAGGAAGCCGCGCTTCATCTGTGCCTCCATCCGCACACCTCCTTTCGTAGTATACTGTGTAACACCTACTATATGACACATAGTATATGATGTCAACAGTTGTCGTATAGGGAGTCCGGTCTGTCTGTCCCCTGCGGGTACTCATTGGGGACGTACTTAAATGAGTACCCATCGCTCAAGGTGGCACCTGGGGACGTTCCTTATGTGCCGGCACTTTGGGACACTCCTTGTCAAGGTTTTGTTCCATCGTGCGGGTTGCTATTTAACGTGCGACAATGCCGTGTGGAAATCGAAATGTCTCCTGGGGGCTATCTATGCTGTACGAGTTTTGTGCCGAGAACTTTGAGCGTGTGCCGGCGGCTATCGATGCCGGTGCTAAGCGCATCGAGTTGTGCGACAACCTTGCCGTCGGTGGTACCACGCCCTCGGCCGGCGTTATCAGCACTACGGTCAGCTATGCTCACGAGCATGACGCGCGAGTGATGTGCATGATTCGCCCGCGTGGCGGTGACTTTCACTACAACCAGGACGAGCTGCGCATGATGGAGATGGACTTGGGTCTTGCCGTGAGCGCCGGCGTTGACGGCCTGGTCTTTGGCTGCTGCAAGCCCTGTGCCGGCGGCTGGGCGCTCGACGAGCTCACCCTCGGCGCCCTCGTGATGGCTACGGGCTGCGCGACCGAGGAGTGCAAGCGCGGGGCCATCGATATCACCTTCCACATGGCCTTTGACCAGCTCTCGCCCGAGGCTCAGCTGGACGCCATTGACACACTCGCCGACTGCGGCATCACGCGCATCCTGACGCATGGTGGTGCTGCCGGAACGCCGATCGAGGACAACCTGGAGCACCTGTCGCGTCTTGTCGAGTATGCGGGCGACCGCCTGACCATCCTTCCCGGCGGCGGCATTTCTACGGCCAACCGCGATACCGTGGCGGCGGCATTGAGCGTCTCCGAGCTCCATGGCACCAAGATCGTGCCGCTGGAGGCGTAACCCGTGGCGCTGGTATTTGACGTTCAGCAGGCGAACGGTAAGCCCGACGACAACCGGCGCCCTGGCACCGCGTGTCCCTTTTGCGATACCGAGGAACTTGCCGATATCATCCGGCGCGATGGTGACTGCATCTGGCTCGAGAATAAGTTCAAGACCCTGCGCGCCACCCGTCAAACCGTGCTGATCGAGTCGGCCGATCACGATGCCGACCTGGTGATCTATGAGCCGGATGAACTCCACCATGTGATGCGGTTTGCCCTGGGTTGCTGGCAGCAGATGATCGATTCACAGCAGTATCGCAGCGTTCTCATGTACAAGAACAAGGGTCCGCTCTCGGGCGGTAGTCTCGTTCATCCGCACATGCAGATTGTGGGTTTGGAGCAGGAAGACGGCTACACTTCGCTGACTTCTGCCAATTTCGAAGGCATCAATGTCTGGCAACAGGGGAGAATCTCGGTCAATATCTCAACCGAACCGATCATGGGGTTCTTTGAGATCAACGTTTCAGCCCCGCAGGGAATCGCCGCCAGCGATGACGCACGAGACCAAGCCGAGGCGGATCTCTTTGCCGATGCGATCCAGGTAGCTCTGCGCTATATCCTAAACGAGCACCACGGTGGTCGCGCAGAGTCGTACAACTTGTTCTTCTATCACCTGGGCGGTCGGACCATTGCCAAGGCGCTGCCGCGTTGGGTGGTTTCGCCCTACTTTGTCGGCTATCGTTTGGCCCAAGTCAATGCCGAGACGACGCTCGATATCGATGCTGAGCGTCTGCGTGCGCATCTGGAAACGCTCGTATAGCAAGACTAACACCCGCGTAATGCGGACAGCCTAGCGCGCCATGGCGTCGCGGCCGGCTTCGACCCGCTTGCGCTGTTTGGTGCGCTCCTCGCAGGTTAGGCACTCAAAGAGATGCCCGATAATCGAGGCCAGCACCTGCTGAAACAGCGTGCCGCACATGACGGGGAACACGACCTCGCCCGGAAAGTACTGCGTGGCGATGACGGCACCCGAAGAGATGTTGCGCATGCCGCAGGTAAAGCACATGGTAGTCGTCTCGCTATATGGCAGATGCAGCGCACGTGCGACCAGAAAACCGACGACAAAGCCGCTGATGGCGAAGACCAAAATAAAGAGGGCGACTTCCAGGCGCACCGCGTTTATGTGCAGCACGTACTCGCTCATAGCGGTGGAGTTGGACGCGATGACGCCCATCATCATGAACTTGCAGGCGGGCGAGAGCACGGGAGAGAGTTTCTCGTGGCCCCAGCCGCGCGTGAGTTCATTGATGGCAATACCGAGCACAGCGGGGATGGCGATCATAAAGGCCATGTTCTGCATCATGCTCGGCACGTCGATCGAGACGGTGGCGCCCAGCAGGAGCTTGAGCGTAAGCGGAATCGTCACAGGTGAGATGACCGAGGACGTCAGGATGATGGTGAGCGCGAGCGGGCCGTTGCCGCCGAACATGCTGATCCACATAAAAGCGGTGACGGCCACGGGCACGCTGTATTCGAGCACAATGCCGCAGACAAGGTTGGGGTTGGAGCCAAAGAAGAGTGACCCCATGGCATACGCCGCGATGGGAATAAGCACCGCCGAGACGAGCAGCGCCAAGACTAGGTGCAACGGACGGCGGAACACCTCGGTTACCTGGTGAAAGGTGTTGCTGAGCGCACCCTGAAACGTCATAAAGGCAAACAAGGTGGGAACGATGGGCTTGAGTACGCCAATCTGTTGGGGAAAGAGCACGCCGAGTGCCACGCAAATCGGAACGATGACCTGCATGTGCCCCGCGAGAAACTTGCCCAGTCCAACCCATTGCTTCATATGCGCTTGTGACTCCCTTTGCCCGTGAACCCGT
The DNA here is from genome assembly GCF_041537385.1 of Collinsella aerofaciens. Classification (GTDB taxonomy): domain Bacteria; phylum Actinomycetota; class Coriobacteriia; order Coriobacteriales; family Coriobacteriaceae; genus Collinsella; species Collinsella aerofaciens_BV. Next base: position 11,429 of record NZ_JBGORS010000004.1, on the reverse strand, counting down.
TTTGAATGGATATGCTAGACGCTCGCATGCGTCCGTGCGTCAGAAACGCTCGAATATTTCGAGGCTATTACCGTCATCGTTTACCGAAACCGCGGCGTGCTGCGGCGATTTGCGTCTGCTCTGCACGGTATAATAAATCCGTTCAACAGATCTGCCTGCCGAAGCGGGCATACACAGAGGACTCATCGCTATGAACCGTGAGAGGTATCGCGGCGACCTGCCCCTATCGGGGGTGGGCGCCTATGTCATCGCTTAAGACGACGCATCGCTGGGCGGTCGCTCAGCAAAACCCCGAGCTCGAAAAGGAGCTTTCGGCTGGCCTGGGCATTCCCGGGCTGGTGGCGCGTATTATGGTCGCGCACGGCATTACATCCATCGAAGAAGGTCAGCTGTTTTTGACGCCTTCGCTCGATCGCGACTGGGCCGACCCACTCATTATCCCGGGCATGTCGGTCGTTGCCGACCGCGTCGAGCGTGCTATTTGCAACCACGAGCACATTGCGGTCTTTGGCGATTTTGACGTTGACGGTATTACGTCGACCTGCCTGTTGACCGAGGCACTGCGCACGTTTGGCGCCGATGTCACGCCGTTTATTCCGCATCGCTTTGACGAGGGCTACGGTCTTTCGCGCGCGGCGCTCGACCGCGTTAACGAGCTCGCTCGCCCTCAGCTGATCGTGACCGTCGATAACGGTATTGCCGCCAAGGAAGAAGTCTCCTATCTGGAGAGCCTGGGGATCGATTTGGTGGTCACGGACCATCACGAGCCCTCCGACCAGGTGCCGCAGGGCGTGCCCCTGACCGACCCCAAGCTCGAGGACGAGGGCCCCTCGCGCGAGCTTGCCGGTGCCGGCGTGGCACTCAAGCTGGTGCAGGTCCTGGGCGAGCGTTTGGGCAAGCCGTCGTATTGGCGTTCGCTGATCGAGGTCGCGGCGCTGGGCACCGTGTCCGACATGATGCCGCTCACGCCCGAGAATCGCGCACTGGTCGCCGAGGGCATCCAGCAGATGCGCGTGACGGCCCGTCCCGGCTATATCGCGCTTGCCGCACTTGCCAAGGCCGACCTTTCTACCATTACGGCCGACGGCCTGTCGTTTTCGCTCATCCCTCGTCTGAATGCTGCCGGCCGCATGGCTGATCCCAAGCTGGCGCTCGACCTGCTGCTTGCCCGTGATCCTATCGAAGCAAGTGCACTGGCAGCCGAGCTCGAGGAAATCAATCGCCAACGCCGTGAGATCGAGGCGGAGCTCACGCGCGATGCCATGGCGAAGGTCGAGGAGACTTATGACGGCGGGCGCGCAATCGTCGTGGGCGGCGAGGGCTGGCACGAGGGCGTCAAAGGCATCGTGGCGAGCCGCTTGACCAATCGCTATCACGTGCCGGCGCTGCTGTTCTCGATCGAGGACGGTATCGCGCGCGGCTCTGGTCGCTCGGTGGGCAAAGTTAACCTGTTTGACGCCGTCGAGCGTTGTTCCGACCTGCTGATTCGTCGCGGCGGACATGCCGGTGCGGTGGGTGTGACCATCGAGGCATCCAAGCTCGATGAGTTCCGCCGCCGCCTTTCCGCCGTGCTATCGGAGCTTTCCGCCGAGGACTTTGAAGACACCGACGAGGTCGCCGCCACCGTCGACCTTTCCGAGCTGAATATCGAGACCATCGAGCAGATCTCCCGTCTTGAGCCGTTTGGCCAGGGCAACAAGGTGCCGCTGCTGGCTGCCGAGGGCGTGACGATGTGCGACCGCGCCGTGGTGGGCAAAACCGGCGAGCACATGCGCTTTGTGGCGACCGATGGCGCCGCGAGTGTGCCGGCCATTATGTTCCGCGTGCCGCAAATCGATAAGCTCATCAACTGCGATAGCGCTGTCGACTTGGTGTTCGAGGCCGTTGCCGAGCATTGGCAGGGGCGTGTGAAGCCCAAGCTCATGATCAAGGATGTTCTGGTTCGCGATACCACGCTGCCCAGCGTCGATGATCCGGCATGCGAGCTTCGTCGTGGCGTGCAGCCGGCGGATTCCGGCCTGCGCCTGGAGTCGCGTAAGCGCGAGACGCTCGCCCAGCTTTCCTATACCGAGCTCACGCGCTCGCTTATCCATAGCTTTATCGGATCGAACCAGCCGCACCGCGCGCAGGTTGAGGCGCTCGATGCCTTGGCCGACCACCAGAGCGTCTTGGCCGTTATGGGAACGGGCCGCGGCAAGTCTCTCATCTTCCATGTACATGCTGCGCGCGAGGCTGTCCTTCGCGGACGTGCGAGCATCTTTGTCTATCCGCTGCGCGCGCTTGTTGCCGACCAGGCCTATCACCTCTCGTCGACGATGGCAGCGCTTGGCATTGGCGTTGGCGTGCTGACCGGCGAGACCGTGGAGGCCGCACGCGATGATGTGTTCGCCGGCCTAGCTTCGGGCCGCACCGGTATCGTGCTCACGACGCCCGAGTTCCTATCTATCCACCGTGACCGCTTCGCGCGTTCGGGCCGCATCGGCTTTGTCGTTATCGATGAGGCGCACCACGCCGGCCTTGCCAAGGGCGGCGACCGCAGCGCCTATCTCGACATGCCCGATATCCTCAAAGCCCTGGGCGACCCGGTTGTTATGGCTGCGACGGCCACCGCGACGGCTCCGGTCGTGGCCGAGCTTGCCCGCATGCTGCCGATTACTCGCACGGTGGTCGACGAGACGGTGCGCGAGAACCTGCAGCTCGAGGACGACCGCGACCTTGCGAGCCGCGAGAACCGTTTGGTGTCGATCGTGGCGACGGGGGAGAAGACCGTCATTTACGTCAATTCGCGCGACCAGTCCGTGGCGCTCGCCAAGACGTTGCGCAAGCGTGTGCCCGATTGCGCAACCCATATCGCGTTCTATAACGCGGGGCTTGCGCGCTCCGATCGCCGCCGCGTGGAGGAAGCATTCCGAGACGGAAGCCTCAGCTGCATCGTCTCGACCTCTGCCTTTGGCGAGGGTGTCAATCTGCCCGATATCCGCCATGTCGTGCTGTACCACATGCCGTTTGGCGCCATTGAGTTCAACCAGATGAGCGGGCGTGCCGGTCGTGACGGACAGCCCGCCGTGATCCACCTGCTCTATTCGTCGCGCGACGCCCGCATCAACGAGCGCCTGCTCGACTGCTACGCACCCGAGCGCGACGAACTCGTCACACTCTATCGTGCGTTGCAGACCATGTGGCGCTCCAACCGCGGTAAGACCGGGGATGATTCATTCTGCGCAAGCGATATCGACATCGCGCAGATGTGCCTTGCCATCGATGCTCGCACGCCGGTCGACGAGCGCTCGGTGGAAAGTGGCCTGGGAATCTTCGAAGAGCTTGGTTTCTGTCGCGTTTCGGGGTTTGACGACACCCGTCGCATCGCGATGGCCGAAAACCCCGGCCGTGTGCAATTGAGCAGGTCAATTCGCTATTTGGAGGGCTTGCGCTCGCGCATGGAGTTCTCGGCTTTCCGGAGTTGGGCGCTCGATTCGTGCGCTTCTGATATGCTAGCCAAAGTTAACCGCCCGATCGTACCGCGGGCCTAGGGGAAGGGGACCTCGATGGATGCCGCAGCCCGTACCGCCCATGATTCCACCCTCCAGCCGTTCTCGGAGATGGAGCACTATAAGCATGCCGATGAGCTGCCGCCCGAGATTATGGCGGACAGCTACGACAAACTGGAGCGCCTGTGCCTCAAATATATGAATGAGGACGACTTTTCTAAGGTGGAGCAGGCCTATTGCTTTGCTGCCGAGAAGCACTGCAACCAAAAGCGCCGCTCGGGTGAGATGTACATCAACCATCCCGTCGAGGTGGCCATCATTTTGGCCGATCTCAAGATGGACTGTGACGTGGTGTGCGCCGCGCTGCTGCACGATACCGTCGAGGATACCGAGACCTCGCTTGCCGATGTTTCCGGCCTGTTTGGCGATACGGTGGCCGAGCTCGTCGATGGCGTGACCAAGCTCACCAACATCGAAGTCGACAGCATGGACGAGAAGCAGGCCCTCACGCTGCGCAAGATGTTCCTCGCCATGTCCAAGGACATCCGCGTCATTATCGTTAAGCTTGCCGATCGTCTGCACAACATGCGCACCCTTGCCGCTCTGCGTGAGGACCGTCGCCTGTTTAAGGCTCGCGAGACCATGGACGTGTACGCGCCCCTGGCCGACCGTCTGGGCATGAGCTCCATTAAATGGGAGCTCGAGGACCTGTCCTTCTTCTACCTGGAGCCCGATGCCTACCAGCGCATCGCACGCATGGTGGCGGAGTCGCGCGAGGTCCGTGAGCGCTATCTGGCCGAGACCATCAAGACGCTCACCGACGAGCTCAACCGTATTGGCCTGGAAGACTTCCAGATCAACGGCCGTTCCAAGCACTATTGGTCCATCTACCAAAAGATGAAGCGCAAGGGCAAGGAATTCTCCGAGATCTACGACCTGGTGGCACTGCGCGTCATCACGCATTCGGTGCGCGATTGCTACTCCACGCTCGGCGCGGTGCACACGCTGTGGCACCCCATGCCCGGCCGCTTTAAAGACTATATCGCCATGCCCAAGGTCAATAACTACCAGTCGCTCCACACGACGGTCATCGGCCCCACGGCTCGCCCGCTCGAGATTCAGATTCGAACCTACGAGATGCATGAGCAGGCCGAGTACGGCATTGCCGCCCACTGGCTATATAAGAAGTCGGGCGGATCGTCTGCCTCCAAGACCAACGATGCGCAGCGTCTGGACGACCAGATTAACTGGCTCAAACATTCGCTCGATTGGGCTGCGTCTGATGAGATTACCGACGCCAAGGAATACCTGCATTCGCTGAAGGTCGACCTCTTCGATCAGGAGATCTTTGTCTTTACGCCCAAGGGCGAGGTCATGGCGCTTCGTGCCGGCTCCACGCCGCTCGACTTTGCCTACGCCGTTCACACCGAGGTGGGAAACCATTGCGTCGGCGCCAAAATCAACGGTGCGGTGGCTCCGCTCACGCACGAGATTAAGACGGGTGACCGTGTCGAGATTCTGACTAACAAGAGTTCCAAGCCGTCGCGTGATTGGCTCAAGATCGTTAAGACACCTTCCGCCAAGTCAAAGATCCGCCGCTATTTTGCCGCTGCGACCAAGGACGACGACGCTGCTGCTGGTCGCGATATGCTGGCCAAGGACCTGCGTAAGCGTGGCTATGGCATTTCTACGCCGCGTTCGACGCGTGCGCTCAACGCCGTGGCGGAGCAGTTTAACTTCAAGCAGCTCGAGGACCTGTTTGCCGCCGTCGGCGCCGGCAAGGTTGCCCCGCGCGCTGTGGGCAATAAGGTCGAGCAAATCTTGGACCCCAAGCCCGAGGAACAGCTCACCAAGGCCGAGGCTATCGCCGAGGTCGTGAAGCAGCCTGCTCGCGGCTCCAACCGCAAGCCGCAAAAGCGCGGCAAGAGCGCCAGTAACGGCATTATCGTCAAGGGCGAGAGCAACAGCGGCCTACTGGTCCGTCTGGCTCATTGCTGCAACCCCGTGACGGGCGACGACATCGTCGGCTTCATCACGCGCGGTCGTGGCGTTTCGGTGCATCGCGCCAACTGTCCCAACGTCAAGGGTCTTATGGAGCATCCCGAGCGCATGATCGAAGTGGAGTGGGACGGCGCTGCCGACACCCTCTTCCAGGTCGAGATCGTGGTCGAGTGCCTGGACCGCATGGGCCTTCTCAAGGATGTCACCATTGCCATTGGCGATGCGGGCGGCAATATCCTTTCTGCCGCCACGTCGACCAACCGCGAGGGTATTGCAACCCTGCGCTTTATGGTCGAGATCTCGGACGCGAGTGGTCTGGATCCGCTGCTGGCCTCCATCAGCAGCGTTGACTCGGTCTACGACGCGCGCCGCCTGATGCCCGGTGAGGGTGGAGCCCAGCTTAAGCGCCGCGTTTAGTCACGACGAACGTGCCACATTATCGATATTCGCTACACTCGAGGCATCGTTTGATGCCTCGAGTTCTATAGAGAGGAGAGGGACATGAGTGCTGTGTCCTTGGATTTAACTCCCAAGGGATCGGTCGAGATCGAGACGCTCGTAAACGGTCCCATTCAGACCAATAGCTATGCTGTTATTTCGGACAATGAGTGCGTGATTATCGACCCCGCATGGGAAGGAGAGCGCTTGATGGAGCATATCCGAGCCGAGCATCCCGGCGTACGCGTGTTTGGCGCCGTATGCACTCATGGCCATGCCGATCATGTTGGTGGTGTTGCAGGCGTGCGAACCACCGTTGGCGAGGGCTGCCAGTATGAGCTGTGTGCTAAGGATGTGGCGGTGCCGCATGCGAACATCGAGGAACAGCGAGCTATGTGGGGCATTGAGACGCCTGACCCCGGGGAGCCGACTCGCCTGCTCGCCGAGGGAGATGCTATCGAGGTGGGCGATATCTACCTGCAGGTGATCGAGGCGCCAGGGCATACGCCGGGCGGGATCGTCTTGTTTGCTGCCACCGAGCAGGGGAACATTGCCTTTGTGGGCGACACCCTGTTTCCGGGTGGGCACGGCCGCACCGATCTTTCTGGAGGAGACGAGGCGGCAATTCTGCGCTCGCTCTCCAAACTCGCACGGCTTCTCCCGCCCGATACCGTTTGCCTAACCGGCCATGGCGATTCGACCACCATGGCACGCGAGCTCATGCAGAACCCTTTCATGCAGATTTAGCTTAATAGTCGGCTTTTGAAGCACGAGAAGTGCCCAAACGTCAAGCTATTTTTCCCTAACGGGTCGATTCCGTAGGGCAAACGGTCAAAAAAGTCTGTTTGGACGATATTCGTGAACAAACGAACGTTTATGCTCGGGTGCGCCGTGGTAAAATCTCAGGCGTTATCGGAGCAACCTTACAGGAGGTTTCTTTTATGCTCGTCAACGCAGCAGACATGCTCAAGAAGGCCGAGGCCGGCAAGTACGGTCTTGGTGCCTTCAACACCAACAACCTCGAGTGGACCCTGGCTATTCTCCAGGCCGCCGAGGAGGCCAAGTCTCCGCTGATCCTTCAGTGCACCGCTGGTGCCGCTAAGTGGATGGGCGGTTTCAAGGTCTGCGCCGACATGGTCAAGGCTGCCGTCGAGGCCACGGGCGTTACCGTTCCCGTCGCCCTTCACCTCGATCACGGTTCTTACGAGGACTGCTTTAAGTGCATCGAGGCCGGCTTCACGTCCATCATGTATGACGGCTCTCACGAGGAGACCTTCCAGCTTAACCTCGACCGCACCAAGGAGCTCGTTGAGCTTGCCCACTCCAAGGGCATGTCCATCGAGGCCGAGGTCGGCGGCATCGGCGGCACCGAGGACGGCGTGACCTCCAGCGGCGAGCTCGCTGATCCTGCTGAGTGCAAGCAGATCGCTGACCTGGGCGTCGACTTCCTCGCCTGCGGCATCGGCAACATCCATGGCGTGTACCCCGCCGACTGGGCTGGCCTTTCCTTCGAGCGCCTGGGCGAGATCAAGGCCCAGACCGGCGACCTGCCCCTCGTCCTGCACGGTGGCACCGGCATCCCCGAGGATCAGATCAAGAAGGCCATCTCCCTGGGCATCTCCAAGATCAACGTCAACACCGACCTGCAGCTCGTCTTCGCCAAGGGCGTCCGCGAGTACATCGAGGCTGGCAAGGATCAGCAGGGCAAGGGCTTTGACCCCCGCAAGCTCCTCAAGCCTGGTCGCGACAACATCGTCGCCCGCACCAAGGAGCTCATGGAGGAGTTTGGCTCCGTCAACAAGGCGTAAGCGTCGCTAAACTTCCCGCCGGAAGCCCCGTCCCCCTACACTGTTTCCTTTGCGCTCACCTGGCTTTGCCAGAAGTCGCGCCAAGAAAACAGCTCCGGGGGACGGGGCTTCCTTCGTTTAACGCCGCAGGGTTACGAGGCTGAATTATTTATTTGACTACCGTTCAGCGGTGTTGATGGCTCCCTTGTTGGGGCTTTCTTTTTATCTCGCTACAATGGGCTTCAAGCGTTCTAGTGACTTGGAGTTTTGGTATGGCTGTTATTAATGTGCTGCCTTCGGATGGGAAGGTTATTGACGAGGGTCCTGTTGGTTGCTCTGTTGATGTTTGCTGTGATGACTTTCGTCATCTCGATGTTGGACTGCCGCCCGAGATTCTTCGTCTTAAGGATGCGGGGTATTTGACGCAGGCTGTTGCTGCCTGCGATCGCCTTTTGGAGCGGAACCCCGAGCCTTCGCTGGCTGCTTGTGTTCGTGCCGAGCGGTATCGCATGCTCGAGACGCCGCTTCATTTTTCGGTGTCGCGCGACCAGGCTATTGCGATGATTCGCGTGGAGTGGCCAGAGTTTACCGAAGAGCAGTTTGATGACCTGATTAATCGTAAGCGTATTGACTGGCGCTTTATCGATGGCGAACTGTTCGTTCTCGACAACTTCCTCGATTCGCTTCGCGTATATCCCAAAGAGGTTCCCGGCATGCGGCCCGATTCTACGGACGGAATAGCACTGCGCAACGAGATGCTCAAGGAGATGGAGTCACAAAACGGATTGGCTCGCGTCATTACGCTTAAAGCGTCCGTGTCTGTCCCCGGCGCTCTAGATGGAGAGACTGTTCGCGCGTGGCTACCCGTTGCCGCCGCCTGTCGTCAACAGTCTCATATCGAGGTTCTCGATATGACGCCGGAGGGTGCTGTTGCCCCCGCGAATGCTTCGGCGCGTACCGCCTCGTGGTCTTCCTCGAGCGAGCACTTATTTTCGGTGACCTATCGTTATCACATCGATGCTGCTTATTGTGATGTCTACGGTGGCACACTTCCGGTTCACCCGCGTATGGACGCGCCTCTGCCCGAGGATATGTCCGAGGACCGTCCGCACATTGCATTCACGCCGTATCTACAGCAGCTGACAGCCTGTGTCATTGACGGGCTCGAGGATCCACTCGATCGCGCCCGTGCTATCTATGATTACCTGACGCAGCATATCGACTATCGCTATCAGCCGCCGTACTTGCTTTTGGGATCTATTGCCGATGACTGCGCGCATTCGCTCCGCGGCGATTGCGGCGTTATGGCGCTCACGTTTATCACCATGTGCCGTATCGCGGGCGTGCCTGCCCGTTGGCAGAGCGGCCTGTATGTTGCGCCCGATTCGGTGGGGTCGCACGACTGGGCAGAGTTCTATACGCCGCAGACCGGTTGGCTCAACGCCGACGTGTCATTTGGATCTTCTGCTCGCAGGATGGGGGAGGAGTGGCGCCGCCGTCACTACTTTGGCAATCTCGACCCGTGGCGTATGGTGGCCAACAATCGATTCCAGGCAGAGTTTGAGCCCTCTTTCGACGGCATGCGCGAGGACCCTTACGATAACCAGATGGGTGAGGCTTCGGTTGACGGTCGCGGATGCCGTCGGCGCGAGATGCTCCGCACGGTCGAACTCATCGAAATGCTCGAAGTTCCATTTTCGGACTAATCGGTAGAAAGCTGTGATAAACTAACTCACGCATTGCGTGCCCGAGTGGCGGAATTGGCAGACGCAGTGGACTCAAAATCCACCGTTGGCAACAACGTGCGAGTTCGAGTCTCGCCTCGGGCACCATACATGCAAGTGAGCGTTCAAGGGGGTCAAGGCCCCCTTTTTCGTGCCGAACTCGCGTGAGCGCGCGGAGCGTTAAGCAAACAGGCCTGTGGCCTGTTTGTAGCGGAGCGTGGCGAGGGCGCCACGCGCCCGAAGCCCGGGACTTCGCGAAGCGAAGGCCCTTCGAGTCTCGCCTCGGGCACCATTCATGCAAGCGAGCGTTCAAGGGGGTTGCGGCCCCTTTTTCGTGTACGTAATGTGATAACGTGCTGTACGTGTTATTATTCGCAAGGCGTTGTTCCCGCAATGCCCTAAAGAGGAACCTGAGGGTTCCCACCTTTTGGCGCCAATGAGCAGCTGACTGGTCATACAACTTAGATTCCCTTCCTCAAATCGAGGAAGTCTATGTGTACGACCTGGTTGCTGAGAAGCGCCGGGTTATTTTTTTATGAATGGAGGTAGGGAAAATAGCTAAGTCTGATGACACCCGCATCAACGACGAGATCACTGCATCTTCGTGTCGTTTGATTGGCGTCGATGGCTCTCAGCTCGGCCTGTTCGCCATCCGCGATGCCCAGCGCGTCGCCGACGATCAGGGTCTCGACCTAGTCGAGATCGCTCCCAACGCGGAGCCGCCGGTCTGCAAGGTCATGGACTACGGTAAGTTCAAGTACCAGCAGGCCATGAAGGCCAAGGCTGCTCGTAAGAACCAGTCCAAGGTCGAGGTCAAGGAAATGAAGTTCCGACCCAAGATCGACGTTGGCGACTACGAGACCAAGAAGGGTCACGTTCTGCGCTTCCTCAAGAAGGGCGCACGCGTTAAGATCACCATCATGTTCCGCGGCCGTGAGATGGCTCACCCGGAGCAGGGCCTTAACGTTCTCGAGCGTCTCGCCGAGGATCTCAAGCCTTACGCTACGGTCGAGTCCAAGCCTAAGATGGAAGGCCGTAACATGCTTATGCTGCTCGCCCCGATTAAGGGCGCCTTCGATGAGGATAAAGCGGCAAGCGATAGCAAGTAACTAGTGTTCTGTAACCGATTAAGGAGTATTTCATGCCTAAGATGAAGTCCCACAGCGGCACCAAGAAGCGTTTCCGCAAGACTGGTACCGGCAAGCTTATGCGCGCCAAGGCTTTCAAGAGCCACATCCTGAGCAAGAAGTCCACCAAGCGTAAGCGTGGCTTCCGTCAGGAGACCGAGATCGCCGCTGCCGACCGCAAGGTCATCAAGTCGCGTCTCGCCTAAGTTCGCGTTCCCGTTTTCGTTTTACCATCTAGGAGTTGATAGAACATGGCACGTATTAAGCGCGCTGTTGCCGCCAAGAAGAAGCGCCGTACCGTTATGCACCGTGCGAAGGGTTACTACGGTGCCGCTTCGCGTACTTACAAGCATGCTAAAGAGCAGGTCCAGCACTCCCTGCAGTATCAGTATCGTGATCGCCGCAACAAGAAGCGCGAGATTCGTTCTCTCTGGATCACTCGTATCAACGCTGCTGCTCGCCTGAACGATATTTCTTACTCTCAGTTCATGCACGGCCTGAAGGTTGCCGGCATCGAGCTCGACCGCAAGGTCCTGGCTCAGATGGCTTACGAGGACATCGAGTCCTTCAACGAGCTGGCTACCATCGCCAAGAAGGCTCTCGAAGCCTAATAGATTCTCTTGAATCGCTAGGGGAGTGTCGCGTTGTGCGCGGCGCTCCCTCTTTTTATCTGAAGCGCGGTTTACATTGCTAAAAGCGCGGGTAGATAGACACTTACAGGTGACCGATCTCTATATATTCCTGAACCAAAGGGTCATCATCTGATACGTGCGGAAGATCCGCACCAGTCTTTCTATTAGCTATAGAAAGCGATATGTTGTGTAGGACTTGTGAAGAGTGGAATTGACGTCCCACAAGGCTTCG
>NZ_JBGORS010000003.1:0-290289 GCF_041537385.1 Collinsella aerofaciens | reverse complement strand
AACTAAGCCCGGCCCCCGCCTGCGGTGACGCTGCTGTAAGCGGCCTGCGATGGGGCCGTTGTTGGTTGGGGCCGCTGGGCTGATGTGGGGGCGCGTGGCTGTTGCGGGCCCTGGTCCCGGCGGCGGCCTCGGCGCTTCGCGCCTGCCGCCTTTGGGGACTGCGGAGCGCGGCCGGCAGCTGCGGCGCTTTGCGCCTGCTGCCTTGGGTGACTTTGGGGTCGATTGAGGTTGTCTGCACAATTCGCGGTATTATGTTGCGGAGTTTTGAAAGGAGCCGCTGGTGGTCACGACGACGTTTGCTTCGCCTTTGGGCGAAATCTTGCTTGCCGCTGATGGCCGCGGTCTGACGGGGCTTTGGTTTGAGGGGCAGGAGCACTTTGGCTCCACGCTTCTCCGGGAAGACTCCGAACATGTTGAAGGCGCCGATGCGGTTTCCGGTATTGGTGGCATATCGTCGGTGAGTCCGGCAAATGGTGCGGCCTCTTCGGTGCTTGAGCGTTCCTGGGCTTGGCTGAATGCTTATTTTGCAGGGCAGGAACCTCGGTTTACGCCGCCGTTGCATATGATTGGCACGGCGTTTCAGCGTGAAGTTTGGTACGAGCTGCTTTCTATTCCGCGTGGCGAAGTCGCTACGTATGGCGAGATCGCCCAGCGTGTTGCCGCTCGACATCGGGTGCCGGGAAATGAGGCGCCCGTTGTGTCTCCCCGTGCCGTGGGGGCTGCGGTCGCGCGTAATCCCATTTCGATTATTGTGCCGTGCCATCGCGTGGTGGCGGCCGACGGATCGCTCAACGGATATGCCGGCGGGCTTGACCGCAAGGAGTGGCTGCTTCGGCTTGAGGGCGCGTACGAGGAATAACGCTCGAACGCTTTGCATAACTAGGACGCCGCGAAAGGACGAGCCTCCGTCCTTCTACGGCCGGCATGCGTCCAGACGCTTGGCATCTGCGCTTTAAGTTTGGCTAAGCCATATCTTGCGTATTTGAAAACGCGCAGGTTGAGCCGCTAGGGCTGTGCTAAGGCAGCTTTCGGTGCGCTATTATCGGCAGTATCGAAACCTGTATTTCCATGCGCCAAAGGAGCAACTATGAAGCTGATGCTTGCCGAGGACGAACCTGGCCTCTCCCGCGCCCTTACCGCGATTCTTCAACATAGCGACTACGAGGTCGACACCGCGCTCGACGGTCTGACGGCGCTCGAGTATCTGCTCGCTAACGACTATGACGCCGCGATTCTGGACATCATGATGCCTGGCATGGACGGCATTGAGGTGCTCAAGCGCACACGTGAGGCCGGTAAACGTCTGCCCATCATCATGCTTACGGCAAAAAGCGAGGTGTCCGATAAGGTCGAGGGCTTGGACGCCGGCGCCAACGATTACCTGACCAAGCCGTTTGCCGCCAAGGAACTGCTTGCGCGTATTCGTGCCATGACGCGTGCCGCGACGGCAATTGATGCCACGACGCTCAGCGTGGGCAATGTGCGTCTCGATACGGCATCGTGCACGCTTGTGGGTCCCTTGGGCGAGGAGCATCTGGCCAATCGCGAGTTTCAGCTCATGGAGCTCTTTATGCGCAACGCCGGCACGCGCATGCCCACCGAGCGTCTGATGCTCGAGGTTTGGGGCGAGGACGCGCCCGAGGGCGCCAATGTGGTGTGGGTCTATATCTCGTACCTGCGCAAAAAACTGACGGCGCTGGGTGCCAACGTGGCCATCCGCGCGTCGCGCAACCAGGGATATTCGCTCGAGGTTGTCGAGGAAGGCGAGTAGGCGTGAGCGTACGCGCGTGGTGGAAGCACGTGACTGAGCGGTTTCGTGCCACCTTTCGTAGTGCAGGGCGGGCAAATTCTGCTGACGCATTGGGCCGCCGCCTGCGTCGCAAGTTTATCCTCGTTGCCATGGGCGCCGTGACCGTGGTGCTCACGCTCATCATTGCCGGCATCAATGTCGTGAATTACTCGCACGTCTGCAAAATGGCCGATGCGCGCTTGGACTATATCCTGGCAGGCAAGGGCGGCATCGATTGGACAGAAGCGCTGGGTGACGATTCCGCCGGGGATATGGATGACGGTTTTGATGTGCCGGCTAAGTCCTTTAAGCGCTTTGAGGGAACGACTGCCGAGTCTCCATTTGATACGCGTTATTTTAAGGTCACGTTATTCGATGGGCAGTCGGTTAGCATCGATACAACGTGTATTGCGGCGATTGGTCCCAAACGCGCGCTGCACATTGCCAAAAAACTATACTCCAAGGGCTCTACTTTGGGATTTGTCTCTAACTACCGCTATTGTGCCTTTATGCAGAACGGCGAGACCACCTATGTGTTCGTGGACTGTTCGCGCGAGCTTGCAAGCTTCCATTCGTTTTTGAGCGCGAGCGTGGCAATCAGCTGCATTGGCTGGCTGGCGGTGCTGGCAATTGTGGCGGGCGCCTCGGGCGCGGTAATTCGACCGATGGTCGAGAGCTACAGCAAGCAAAAGCGGTTCATTACCGATGCAAGCCATGAGATCAAGACGCCGCTGGCTGTGATTGATGCCGCGAACGAGGTACAAGAGATTGAGAGCGGCGAGAGCGAGTGGACGCAGAGCATCCACGAGCAGGTCGCGCGGCTGACGGCGCTGACGGAGCGTCTGGTATTTTTGGCTCGCATGGACGAGGGCTCGGCGGGCTTTACCATGGCGTCGATCGATCTTGCTGAGGCAGTTGACAAGGCAGCCGCGCCGTTTAAGTCGGTGGCGGTTTCGCGTGGCAAGCATCTGTCGATATCGATTGCGGACGGCGTGCGGGTCCATGCCGATGCCGCGGCGGTGACGCAGGTGGTTGAGTTGCTGTTGGACAACGCCGCACGCTATGCGAGCGAGGGCAGCGTGATCGAGCTGAGCCTGCGCGCCGTCTCGCACGGCAAGGGTAAGGGCGCCGCCGAGCTTATCGTATCGAACGCCGTGGACGAGCTGCCCGAAGGCGACTTGGACCGATTGTTCGACCGTTTCTATCGTGCGGACGTGTCGCGCAGCTCCAAGACAGGCGGCTCGGGCGTGGGACTGTCCGTCGTGCGCGCCATCGCCGAAGCACATGGCGGGAGCGCTTCTGTCTGCGGCAGCGGCAACCAAATCACCTTCACCGTCCGCCTCTAAAACCTGCCAAAAAGGGACAGGTTTATTTTGGCAGGTTTTATCTGGGGAAACGTCGATGGAGGAGGCTGTGGGCGGAAACCGTGTCCCGGTTTGACGCCTCGGAATGGGATGAACTTTCCCCTTGGAGGGCCTAGCGGAAACCGTGTCCCGGAATACAGCCTCAGAGTGGCATGCCGTTTCCGGTTGAGACCACCTGCTTGGACATCTTTCTACGCTCGCTTTTGCAGAGCGTAGATCGATTTGTCCATGTTGAACAGATAAGCCACAACGCAGACGATGAAGAACATCGGCAGATTACCGAAACCGAAGACCTCGCAGCCAATGAGGATCGGCGCGAGTAGCGTGTTGGTGGCGCTGCCAAAGACGGCGGCGTATCCCAGCGCGGCGCAGAGCTCGACGGGCATGCCGAGAATCCCGGCGAGCACGACACCCAGGCTGGCGCCGATGGAGAACAGCGGCGTTACCTCGCCACCCTGATATCCTGCGGCAAGCGTGGCAATGGTGAGTGTGAATTTGAGCGCCCAGTCCCAAGGCATGATGGCGACCTTGCCGTCACCGTTGAGTGCCGCCGATATCAGGTTGGTGCCAAGTCCGCAGTATCGCCCTTGCCACAGCGCGAACAAAATCGCCGACAGCACAAGGCCCATAACGGCAATGCGCGTATAAGGGTTGGGGAACAGCCGCGCCGCAAGGGTCTTGGCGTGGGCAAGGCACCAGGCAAAAGCGCCACTTACCATACCAAACGCGATACCCAACAACGCCAGCCGTCCAAGACCGGGGAGGTCGAGCGCATACGAGGCGGTAATGGCGACCTCGAACTTCTCGAGTCCCAGAGCGCCGGAGGTCATGCTTGCGGCAAGTGAAGCCGTAAGCGCGGGAAACAGCGCGCGGTATTCCATGCGTCCGGCGACCAGCACCTCGACAGCAAAGACCGTAGCGGCGAGCGGCGTTCGAAAGAGTCCGGCAAAGCCAGCGGCCATGCCGATAAGCAAAAACGTGTTGCCGGGGTCTCGGAAAGGTAGACGCTGGCCAATCCAATGCGAGACGGTTGCACCGATCTGCACGGCCACGCCCTCGCGTCCCGCACTGCCGCCAAAGAGGTGCGTCCCCCACGTGCTCAGCATAATGAGCGGCACCAAACGTGGGGAGATGGCGTCCTCGCGTCCGTGGCCTACGTCGAACACCAGACTCATGCCGCGGTCGGTGCCCTTGCCCCAGGTGCGGTAGGCAAACACGATGGCAAGGCCCGCAAGAGCGAGAAAGGGGAGCAGCAACGCGACGTGCGCGTCCCGGAAGGCGCCGATTGCCAGGAGCACACGACCAAAAAGGGCACAGATGGCGCCAACGATGATGCCGATAGGGATTCCGACGGCACCCATAAGCACGAGGCCGCTATAGGTGTTGACCAGGCGTTTAATCCTGCTCGATACGTTGCTTTCTGACATTTTGCTTTCTGACACTTGCTCTCTTGATAGAAAAAGAGCTGGAGTTGCGCATCGTTGAGAGGCTTTCCAGCTTTAGCAAAACAAACTAATAAGATGCGATGGGCCGCGTCAAGATAATTACCGGACGGCCTAGGAGGCGGCTGGTTGGCTGGCTTAAAACCCAGCGCGTGAAATGACGCCCCACGCTATTCAGCGCGCTTGATAGGATGACGAACCACGGTCTTAAGTTTCTCCGGTGCGCATTTGCGTGGATCGGAGAGATAGATTTCGTGATGTAAACGGGTGTCTGAGAAGTCGGGGACATAGCCCTGCTCGGTCGTGTATTCATGCATGGCGTCTACGGTCGCCGGCTCGCTGTCATAGGGTCCGGTATGCATGCATTGAACGCAGAGACCCTCGTCAACTTTAAGCAGCTCGACGGTGGAAAAGTCCAGTTTCTTTTTGGTCGTGGCTTCCGCGACTGCCCAGTCAAAGTCATCTCGGGTGACGAAATCGGGCAGGCGGATGCACGAGATGAAGTTGAAATCGTCTTTGCGTACATAATCGATGTCGTCGCTCGGGGAGTTTTGCCACCAGAAACCCTCGAGCGGCGGTACCACAAAGTCGAAATAGCCCTCGATACTCCTTGAGCCTTTCTTCGACATCTTGACGGTATAGGCGATGCCGTAAAGCAGCGGCAGGGCGTTTTGATACTCGCCACCTTCGGTATTTGGGTCGCCCTTTCCGCGAACGGCTACGTAGCTCATAGGCGGGACAGTTACGATGCTCGGCTTGCTTGCAGGTTTGTAGAGCTCCTTGCATTCCTTCTTAAAGTCGAACGCCATGTTGGCCCCCTTTCTGCGTATTGGCCTGCTCAGATAGCGGAATCATATCATAGAAACGAACAGCTGTTCGAATGATTTGGCTGACAGATTGAGATGCGTGCGTTGTGTTTGGCGGTCGGTCTGACCCCGTCGATGATGTCTCTGCCTCCCCGGCGCCTCATCTATAGCTACCGTTTCCCCATATAAAACCTGCCAAAATTAACCTGTCCCTTTTTGGTAGGTGCGAAATGGGTAATACTAAAGAGTTATCCGACCAGATGGGAATTAATCGATGGCCTATATTGAATTCAAAGACGTCATCAAAGCATACGGCGAGGGCGATGCCCGCATTCATGCGCTCGACGGCGCGAGCTTTACGGTCGAGCGCGGCGAGCTCGCCATCATTCTGGGCGCCTCGGGTGCCGGCAAGACCACGGCGCTCAACATTCTGGGCGGTATGGATACGGCGACCTCCGGCACCGTGACGGTGGACGGGCGCGACGTGAGCTCCGCCAACGAGGCGCAGCTCGTGGAATATCGCCGCGCCGACGTCGGCTTTGTCTTCCAGTTCTACAATCTGGTCCCCAACTTGACGGCGCTCGAAAACGTCGAGCTCGCAGCTCAGATTTGCCCCGATTCGCTCGATGCCGAACAGACGCTTCGCCAGGTTGGCCTGGGCGAGCGCCTCGCCAACTTCCCCGCGCAGCTATCGGGCGGCGAGCAGCAGCGCGTGTCCATCGCCCGCGCACTGGCCAAGAACCCCAAGCTGCTTTTGTGCGACGAGCCCACGGGTGCACTCGACTACAAAACCGGCAAGCAGATTTTGCAGCTGCTGCAGGACACCTGTCGCAAGCAAGGCATCACGGTCATTATCATCACCCACAACTCCGCGCTGGCGCCCATGGCCGATCGCCTGATTCGCTTTAAGAGCGGCCGCGTGGAGAGCGAGACGGTCCAGCAAAATCCCGTGCCTATCGAGACGATCGAGTGGTAGCGCCCATGGACCAGGACCGCCAAAACAGCCAAAACCACGATACGGAGCACGCGGGTCGCGACCGGGAGTTCGCGACCTACCGCACCGCTCAAAGCTCAAACGATATGGTGCCGACGGTTTTTCGCCGTGGCATCTACCGCACAATCCGAGGCAGTCTTAAGCGCTTCTTGTCCATCGTGGTCATCACTGCGCTTGGCGTGAGCGTGATGTGCGGCCTTAAGGCGGGCTGCGAGGACCTGTGCGATTCGGTTGACGCCTATTTTGACCAGCAGAATGTCTATGACATTAACGTGCAGTCGACCTATGGCCTTACGCGCGACGATCTTGCGGCCATTCAAGAGGTTGACGGCGTCGAGACGGTCGAGGGCATCTACACCGAGACCGCCTACACCGCCGTGGGCACAACGCGCGAGCGCGTGGTCGTGCAGAGTCTTTCCAAGGAGAATATCGATCAACCGGTGCTCGTGAGCGGCGATTTGCCCGAGAGCGCCGATGAGGTCGCGGTGACATCTAAGTTCCTGAAGGCTTCGGGCAAAAAACTCGGCGATACGGTGAGTTTTGCCGCCAATGACGCGAGCTCGTCCAACCAAAGTGCCAAGGATCAGTTTGCCGCGGGCGATTACACCATTACGGCCGAGGTCCTCGATCCTACTGATGTGAGCTCCGACTCGACAGTCAACGCCTTTCGCGCTGCTTCGGCGGCGGACTATAAGTTCTATGTGAGCGAGGATGCCGCGACATCTTCTTCCTACTCCGCGGTCCACGTGATCGTCGAGGGAGCCAAGAGCCTCAACTCCTATTCAGATGCCTACGCGGCAAAGATCAATGAGGTCAAGGGCAATATCGAGAAGATCCGCGAGGAGCGTGAGAAGGCGCGCGCTCAGGAGCTGACGGTCGACACGCCGGCAAGCTTGGATACGGCCGAGCGCGAGGCGAATATGCTCTTTGGGATTGAACAGGGCAACATCAATCGCATGGCCGAGGGCAGCGAGGAGCGCGTCCAGGCTCAGGCCGAGTTGGACCAGCGCCGCGCCGCCGCTGACCAGCATTTTGCCGATGCCCGCGCCGAGCTTTCCGATCTGGGAGAATGCACTTGGTACATCCAGGACCGCGGTAACATCGCAAGCTACTCGAGCGTCGAGAGCGACAGTTCTTCGATCGAGGCCATCGCCACGGTTTTCCCATTTATCTTCTTTGTCGTCGCCGTGCTCATCAGCCTTACCACCGCCACGCGCATGGTGGAGGAGGAGCGCACGCTCATTGGCCTGTACAAGGCGCTTGGCTATTCACGCGAGCGCATCCTGTCCAAATATGTGGACTATGCGCTGTGGGCATGTCTGATCGGCGGCGTGCTCGGCAACATCATCGGATTTGTGGGCCTGCCGCTGTTCCTGTTTACGGTGTTCGACGACATGTACTCGCTGCCCCAGATGTTGCTTTCGTACGACATCGTGTCCTCGATCGTCTCGGTGGCGCTGTTTGCCGTGGGCGTGGTGGGCGCTACGATTATCGCCTGCCGCCACGAGATGGCCGAGACCCCAGCCTCACTCATGCGCCCCAAGGCCCCGCGCGCCGGCTCGCGCATCTTGCTTGAGCGCATCGGCTTTATCTGGCGCCGCATGGGCTTCTTAAACAAGGTGGCGGCGCGTAACCTGTTCCGCTACAAAAAGCGTGCCTTTATGACCATCTTCGGTATCGCCGGCTGCACGGCGCTCGTGATCTGCGGTATGGGCATCCGCGACACGTCGGTGGCGCTTTCGCCCAAACAGTACGGGCATATCACGCGCTACGACCTGCTGGCGGTCGCCAATCCCGACGATTTTTCGCAAACGTGCGCGGCATTGGATGAGCGCAGCGCGGCCAATGATTCCAACGTGACCGTGACCTCGACCCTGCCGATTATGACCGACAACGTTACCTTTACGTTTGGCGGCAAGAGCGAGACCGTGCAGCTGATCGTGGTGCCCGATGACCGCACGAGTGACTTGGACGACTACGTGCGCCTGGAGGATGAGTCCAAAGAGCCGCTGTCTTTGCGTGACGGAGACGTGTATCTGAGCAAAAGTTCACAGCTGGTGCTTGGGATTCAGCCGGGCGATACGGCACACGTCCAGGATTCGTCGCTCAATGCTGCCAAGGTCAAAGTCAGCGACATTTCGCTCAACTATCTGGGCAACACGCTTTATATGACGCAGGGCACCTATGAGCGTGTGTTCGGTCGAAGCGCGCGCCTTAACGGCATCTTTGTGCTGCTTAAGGGCTCGTCGGCCGACCAGATTGCGTTTAGCAAGAATCTTAAGAGTGACGGTTGGCTTACGATTTCGAGTACGGCCGAGCATTGGGAAAACTATGAGGCGAACTTTACGATTATCAATTCGGTCGTGGTGCTCGTGACCTTTATGGCAGCGTGCCTATCGTTTGTGGTGGTGTTTACGCTATCCAACACCAACATCTCCGAGCGCGAACGCGAGCTGGCGACCATCAAGGTGCTGGGCTTCCGTCGCGGTGAGGTGCACCATTACGTCAACAAGGAGACGTTGATCCTCACGGCGATCGGCGCTGCGCTGGGCGTGCCGCTGGGCGGCTTGCTGGCCGAGAGTTTTACGTACATTTTGCAGATGCCGTCGCTGTATTTTGATGTTGAGGTCGAGCCGCTGAGCTACGTGCTCGCCGTGGTGCTTTCCTTTGGCTTTACGTTTATCGTCAACCTCGCCACCAATCGTACCCTCAACAAGATCGACATGGTCGGCGCCCTCAAGAGCGCCGAGTAGCCTGACTTGGGATTCAGGTTCTAGCAAGCCGCCAGCGTGTTCACACCGGCGTTTTTGTATAAACCGCCCCGCCGAATGCATACTTTGGCGGGGCGGTCGCCTTTTGCCCTCGGGTACCCCAGTCGGCGCCGTGCAAATTCCGGAATATTCAGCATCCCGGAGTCCACGGGAGCGGGTATCGGCGCGCAAAACCGCGCCGAAGACTCCGATCCTGAGCCCCCGGTGCCTCGAGAACCGCTCGTTTTCTACGGAATGCGCCCCTTGGCGCCCGCCTTTCGCCCAAAATCCAGCATGCAAGCGCCCCCGAATGCTGAATATTCCCAAAAATGCACGCCGCACCCCACCCCAGGCACCCGCAGCAAGAAGACGAATAGCCTCGACCTCCCCAGTTACCGCAGGAGGCCCCAGGGCCTATCTCCCAAATCTTTCCGCAGGACGGAAGGACCCCGCCGCGCGAAGCGCGCAGCGGGGTCCCGACATGTCCGAGGACGATTTGGGAGATAGGCCCTGGGGCCTCCGATGGGGGCAGTCCTAGCCGAGGCTATTCGTCTTCTTGCTGCGGGTGCTTGGGGTGGAGGACTTGAAATGATGGAGTTCTTGGCTGTAACTTGCACTGACATTTGTCATGAAATTGCTGGTCGTGAGGGCTGCTACCGGTAGTTGCGGTAGGGTTGGGGCAGATTCAAGCTAGAAATGGTGGTCGCTACCGGCTGTTCTCGACATACTCGGGTCATTCTTCAACGGTCACCACACGAAAGGAACCACCATGGATCTTGCGATGGCACAGCGCCTCGTCGATCGCCGCAAAGCTGCTGGGCTTTCTCAGGAGGCACTTGCCGCCCAGCTGGGCGTAAGCCGCCAGGCTGTCAGTAAATGGGAGCGCAGCGAATCCTCGCCCGATACCGATAACCTTATTGCACTCGCCGCGCTGTATGGTGTGTCACTGGATGAGCTGCTATATGGGGAAGCGGTTTGTGATATCGATGACTCGGCAGACAGTGACTCTAGCGCAGACAATTTGGACGAGACCGAAGAAACCGAGACTTCTACTGAGCATACGAATTGCGGGGATAAGCCACTTGTCGATATTTCTCTCGCGCATGGTATCCACGTTATTGATCCCAACAAAGGTGAAGAGGTCCATGTTGGCTGGAATGGTATCCATGTGGCTAACGAGCGCAAGGGCGAAGAGGTCCATGTTGGGCCGGGTGGCATACATGTCGATACGCTTGAGGACGATGGGCACAGCGTGCATACCAATGCCGACGGCACCGTCACCATCGACGGCGAGACGTTTGCGAGCTGGAAGGAGGCGCACGACAAACTCGACCATCATGGCAAGCATTTCCACACCAAGTTCGGTCGCGCGTGGAACAAGTTCCCCTTTCCTGCACTTGTCGCCCTTGCATATCTGGCGTTCGGCATTATCTACGGCACGTGGGCTATGGGGCTCTTCCTCGTCTTTTTGATTCCCGTCTACTACGCGCTTGGTGACTTTATCGACCGACGTCATCTATCCAAGCTTATCGACGCCATCTACCCGGCAGCCGCCATTGCTTGGTTCCTCTATATGTGGCTCTGCTTGGGACAGCCTCATCCTGCATGGGTCATTCTCATCACCATCCCAGTTGTAAAAGCACTCATGCGCTGGTGCCGAAAGCAATGGAAACACCGCAAGCAAGCTTAAGCCGTTCTGGCCGTCAGCATCACCCAGCCAACGCCGCTCACCCCTTCAAAGTTGCGGTGAAATACGGACCGTTTGAGAACCTCGGAGCGTCCAGCAGCCCCATTTCACCGCAGCTTACGAATGGACCGGGCAATTCCGGCACAGGAATTGGCATTTAACTCACCGCGCGCACGAAAAGGGCCAATCTACTACGATGAACTCGACGGGGTCGACCATACCCGCTTATTTTGAAAATCAGCAAGCCTTCTACCTGCTGTTTTTATTTTACGATCTTCGCCACGGTCGAGTGTGTGGCAGTAAACGTAGTAGATAGACCCATTTTGTGGCACACGGCTCATCCAAGCTCAAGCTCGAATACCGAGGACCCCCTCATTCACGGCTGCGAGCGAAAAACCGAATAGAATAAATATCAAATTGCTAAGCCTGTTTGGCGAACGGAGGAAATATGGGCGAGGTAGCCGAAAAAGACTGGAGGCTGTTCAAGGAGCTGCTCCCAAAATGGCAAGAAAGCTATATGGAAATGCTCATCGGCCAGTACATCGAGATGCTAAACGGCGACAGCGAAGCGTCCAGTAGATTTTGGGCGTTAGAGGAGCGCATCAATAGGGACAAGCTGTCCTCAGGAGTGCTGGTAAACGATATTCGCCGCAGCACTATGCGTTATGAGATAGCCAACTTGCTTTCCGATAACGTGATTACGCTCGATGACCTTGAGGGTTTTACCGAAGATATTAAGAGCTACGCGCGGCGCTGCATCTGCCGGTAAGAACGCTGAGCGACATGCGCAACCACAACCGCCTTTTTGCATAAATCGCCCCGCCGATTGCATATTTCGGCGGGTCGGTTGCTTTTTGCCCACAGGTACCCCAGGGGGCGGCGTGCAAATTCCGGAGTTTTCAGCGTCCCGGAGTCCGCGGGTGCGGGAGCGGGCGCATAATACAGCGCTTAAAGTCCTGATTCTGAACTCCAACGCCTCAAGAGCCGCTCGTTTTTCTACAGGATGCGGCCCATTGCGCCTGCCTTTCGCCCAAAATCCAGTATGCAAGCGCCCCCGAATGCTGAATATTCCCAAAAATGCACGCCGCACTCTACCCCAGGCACCCGCAGCAAGAAGACGAATAGCCTCGGCCTCCCCAGTTACCGCAGGAGACCCCAGGGCTTACCTCCCAAATCTTTCCGCAGGACGGAAGGGCCCCGCCGCGCGAAGCGCACGGCGGGGTCCTGACATGTCCGAGGACGATTTGGGAGGTAAGCCCTGGGGTCTCCGATGGGGGCGGTTCCAGCCGAGGCTATTCGTCGCCGAAGCTGATGCCCAACGCTTTGGCCTCGCGCACCAGATCGCTCTGGGGGTCGACATACTTGAGCTTGCCGGCGACCTCCTCGAGCGGCATGTGGCACATCTTGCCGTCGCGTAGGGCAATCATGTAGCCAAACTCGCCGCGCAGGCAGCCGAGTGCCGCCTCGACGCCGCACTGGGTCGCAAAGATGCGGTCCTGGGCGTCGGGCTGACCGCCGCGCTGCGTGTGACCGGGGATCGCGACGCGGGTCTCGCGACCGGTCTTGGCCTCGATCTCCTTGGCGATGTCGTAGACAATCGACGGGCTCGTACGCTCGGCAAGCTTCTTCTTGTACTCCTTCTTGGACAGCGCCGCGTCCTCCTTGGAGATGGCACCCTCGGCGACGGCTACGATCGTAAAGCGGCTGCCGGTCTCCATGCGATGCTCGATGGTCTTGATGACCTGGTCCATGTCGTAGGGGATCTCGGGGATCAGGATGACGTCCGCGCCGCCCGCAACGCCGGCGTACAGCGGGATCCAGCCAACCTTGTGGCCCATGATTTCGATGACGAACACGCGCCCGTGGCTCGAAGCGGTGGTGTGGATGTCGTCGATGCACTTGGTGGCGACGTCGATGGCGCTCGTAAAGCCAAAGGTCATCTCGGTGCCCCAGGTGTCGTTATCGATGGTCTTGGGCAGGGCGATAACGTTGAGACCCTCTTCGCGCAGGCGGTTGGCGGTCTTGGTGGAGCCGTTGCCGCCCAGCATAAACAGGCAGTCGAGCTGCAGCTTGTGATAGGTGCGGACCATCGCGGGTACCTTCTCGACGCCGTCGGCCTCGGGAATGTCCAGACGCTTGAACGGTGTGCGGCTCGTGCCCAGGATGGTGCCGCCGCGGGTGAGGATGCCGCTAAAATCGGCGGGCGACATGACGCGGAACCTGCTGTAGATAAGGCCCTGGTAGCCGTCCTCAAAACCATAGATCTCGATAGGCTCTTCGCTATTGGTCATGAGCGTTTTGACGATGCCGCGCATGGTGGCGTTGAGCGCTTGGCAGTCGCCGCCACTGGTAAGAAGACCGATCCTAAGCATGATGAATCCTTCCGGGCAAGTTATAACATGCGCATAAGTTTACCCCCGCACACTGTTGATGCGGGGGTAAAAGGTGTTAGCTCAAGCGTATAGAAATGTAAGCAACGTCAGGCAAGCGTAAGGGCGACGGTGCCAGCTCCTTACAGCGCGAAGGCGTCGACGTCGCCCCAGTGGCGGCGCAGCGTGATGGCGGCAGCGGGCTCGGTGTTGTCAAAGACGACCGACCACTGCGTGTTGCTGGTGATGTCTTCCGGATTGGGCTTTTGCGCCGCAGCGCGCAGGGCCTTCCAAGCGACTGCCTCATCTTGGGCGCCGGTATGGGCGTCGAGGACATCGGCGATGGCGATGGCGCGTTCCTTGCCATGGCCCAGCTCGCCGTTCTTTTGGTTGGGCAGCACTTCGTTGCCATAGCAGGCGTAGAAGTTCGTAACCTGGCGTACGGGCGTTGCCTTGCATGCACGGTTGGGATCGCGCGGATCCCACTCCACCACCCGCGCGTCACCGGCGGCGTCGTTGATAAAGAAGTGGTAGTCGCGTCCGGCCATGGCGTGCATGTCGTAGGCGGAAAGCAGGTCTACGGCCTCCTGCGTGGTAGCCGCGCGGTCGAGCACCAGGCGGATGGCGAGCGAGGTGTTGATGACGGGGCGTTGCGTGTCCTGGTCACAGGGCTTGGAATCCAGGGTGAGTACGGCAATGGACACGCCGTATTCGTTAACACCGTCGAGCTGGGCAAACGGGCCCATGAGTGCGGCGGCGCGTCCGGCGACGGAGTCAAGCGGAGTGTTGGCGCCCAGGTTATTGAGGGCCGCAAAGCCGATGGAGGCATAGCCATTGCGCGGGTGATTGCGCACCAGCAGCGCCGAGGTGTCGTCCTTAAAGTCGTAATTGCGACCGGTGCGCACGCGGCCTTCGGCATCTACGGCGACAAAAGCGCTGCAGGCAAACTGGGGCGCCTGGACATGTGCCGGCACGCCGGGCAACACCTGCGCCACCACGGCATCGATGTAGGCCTGGTCGTCGCGCACGCCAGCGGCGATGACGCGATCAAGATCGTAGTCGTAGGCAATGTCGATTGCGTACAGGTCATAGCCATCCGCATAGTCGGTCAAGCGTTTGAGCGACGCGACGGACTTGATTTGCTTGTGATAAACGATGCCGGTGGCAGCGGCAAGGCCGACGGCGGCTCCCGCGACACCGCAGGCGATGGCAATGTTACGTGGCTTCATGACGGCTCCTCTCGTCCTGTTAGCGCAATTGTCGCAAAAGGAGCGCGGGCATGATGGCTCAACTTGGTGAGTGGCGCGGAATTAAGCGCGGAATGAAGAGTGCGGCGCTGGCGTGGCGGGGTATGCTGGAAGGGACCATCAACCCAGCGAAAGGGGAGAGCATGACGGATCAGGAAACGCCCGAGCGCGCGCACGTGACGGCCGACGATATCGAGGCCGCCAACGACCTTATCGACTTTATCGAGGCATGCCCCAGCATGTTCCATACGGCGGCGACCATTATGGCCGAGCTCGACGAGGCGGGCTTTACCTACCTGCCCGAGAACGCGGCGTGGGATATCGAGCCGGGCGGGCGTTATTACACGCAGCGCAACACCTCGAGCGTTATCGCCTTTAAGGTGGGCGAGGACCTGGCCGCGACGTGGGGCGAGGACGGCGTTGCCGGTGACTATCATTTTCAGCTCACGGCGTCGCACAGCGATTCGCCGACGTTTAAGGTCAAGGCCGTGCCTGAGCTTGACGGCGCGGGCGAGACGCTGCGCCTGAACACCGAGGCCTACGGCGGCATGATCGACTACACCTGGTTCGATCGCCCGCTGGCGCTCGCGGGCCGCGTGTTGGTGCGCGAGGGTGACCGCATTGAGAGTCGCTTGCTTGCCACCGAGCGCGAGGTCGCCATCATCCCGAGCCTCGCCATCCACATGAACCGTGGCGTCAACGAGGGCTTTGCTCCCAACCGAGCCGTTGACCTGTGCCCGCTCATCAGCGCTGGTGACCTTAAGCAGGGCGACTTTGACGCCCTGATCGCCGACGAGCTGGACGTTGAGCCCGAGCAGATTTTGGGCCGCGATCTGTTCCTGGTCAATCGTCAGGATGCGCGCATTTGGGGCTGGGCCGACGAGTTTATCTCGACGCCCAAGCTCGACGACCTGGCCTGCGCCTACACCTCGCTGCAGGCATTTTTGGGTGCCGAGAATGCGCACGACGTTTCGGTCTTTTGCTGCTTTGATAACGAGGAGGTTGGCTCCGAGACCAAGCAGGGCGCCATGTCGACGTTCTTGGCCGACGCGCTGCGCCGCATCAACGGATCGCTGGGCTTTGACGACGAGTCGTACCACCGTGCGCTTGCCGCTTCGATGCTCGTGAGCTGCGACAACGCGCATGCCGTGCACCCCAACCACGCCGAGAAGTGCGACGCCCGCAACCAGGTTGTGCTCAACGGCGGCATCGTCATCAAGGAGGCCGCCAACCAGCACTACTGCACCGATGCCTTTAGCCGCGCGGTGTTCCAGGCTATTTGCGATGACGCCGACGTGCCCACGCAGGCCTTCGCCAACAAGAGCGATATGGCCGGCGGCTCCACGCTCGGTAACCTGTCCAATATGCAGGCGAGCATGCATGCCGTGGACGTGGGCCTGCCGCAGCTGGCCATGCACTCGAGCTACGAGACCGGCGGCGTACGCGACGTGATGTACGCCATCCGCGCCCTCACCGCCTTCTACGAGCGTGACCTCCGTATCAACGGCGCCGAAAGCGTAGAGTTCTAAAACCTACCAAAAAGGGACAGGTTCATTTTGGCAGGTTTTATCTGGGCAAATGCAAAAGGTGAAACCGAACTGGATCGGTGATACGTAACCGCCGAGGTGCAGTGTGCCTCGGCGGCTTTTTGTGTACAGAGTGCGGCTAATGCTTGTAAATGCTATACATGCTTTACGTATCTACCATAGAGTTTTATGATAGTTTTGAAGTATTAAGGAAGGGTCATGACCACAACCGCCGCTCAGATCAACGTACGTCTCGATGCCGATCTTAAAAGGAGTGGGGACGCCGCTCTTTCCAGGGCCGGTATGACGCCGAGCCAAGCGGTGCGAGCGCTCTGGCAGCTTGCAGCGTCGCTGGCCGATCGCCCCGGCGCGCTCGAGGATATCCTGCTGCCCAGTCGTGCCCGGGCGGAGCAGCGCGAGCGCGAAAAGGCCGCCAAACGTAAGCTCGAGCTCATGGATCAGGGGTCGAAGCTGTTCGCTGCCGCTTGCCGTGAGTCGGGAATCGATATGGTCAGGGCTCAGCCATCGGACGACGAAGAGCTCAAACGGAATGCCTATGCGGATCGCTATGGCAAGGAGACGAGCTGGCTCTATGAGTGAGGCTCCAAAGCGCATCTTGGTTGACACCAACGTGTGGCTCGATTATTTCATTCCCTCACGACGTGGTCGTTCGGTGGCGATTGAGTTTTTACGCGATGCATGCACGGCGCAGGTGGATTTGCTGTATGCGGCGACATCGTCCAAAGACCTGTTCTATTTGATTTCAAGCGAACATAAGGCATGGTATCGGCGAGAGCATGGCTCACTGTCCCAAGATGCCGCCGTGGCGTCGACATCACTTGCATGGGATTGCCTCGACGTGTTGTCGCAACTTGCCACGCCGGTACCCTGCGACCTGAGTGACATATGGATGGCGAGCAGGCAGCGTGAGCTCCATAGCGATTACGAAGACGATTTAATCATTGCGGCAGCGATACGTGCTCAAGCAGATCTCCTGGTCACCAACGATGTCAAGCTCTGTTCGCATGCGCCCGTCGCAGCAATGAACGTCGAAAACGCAAGAAAGTACTTGGCAACGCTCAAATAGCTCTAGACCTCACTGGCCGAACAAAAGTCAGCGAGAGCCCGCCGTTTGAGCCAAGGTGCCGTGAAATGAAAAGGCGCTGACCTTCTGGTCGCGCCTTTGAAATTGAACGGCAGATTGGCCAAACGGCGGGCTCGCAGCGTCGAGTGGTCCGCCGTTCGTTAGAACGGCGGAACCCTAATGCTCGATCCAACAACGTAAAGTCTCGCCGGCCTGCAGGTGACGCAGATTCTCCGCGGCGATATCGACCACGTTGTTGAGCGTGGCGGCCAGGTGGAACCAGCCGGAGACGTGCGGCGTGATGAGCATGTTGGGCGCATCCCACAGTGGGCTTGTCTCAGGCAGCGGCTCGGGGTCGGTGACGTCGACCGCGGCGCCGGCGAGATGTCCTGACTCCAGGGCGGCAACCAAGTCGTCGGTGATCACAAGGTCGCCGCGGCCGCCGTTGGCAAAGAAGGCGCCTGGTTTCATCGCGGCGAAGAACTCGGCGTTCGCCAGACCGCGGGTCTCGGGTGTGCTCGGCATAAAGGATGCGACGATGTCGGCCTCTGCCAGGCGCTCAGGTAGGGCGTCCATGCCGTCCATGTCCTCAAACACAATGGGGTAGACGAGCGGATGGCGCTTGATGCCGCGGACGTGCGCGCCCATGCCGCGGCAGAGCGTGGCAAAGTGGCCGCCGATATCGCCCGCGCCCAGCACCAGCACGTTGGCGTTTTTGAGCGAGGTGACCGGCCCCAAATCCTCCCAGCGATGCTCGCGCTGCAAGTCGTGATAGCCGGGCAGGCGCTTGATCATGGAAAGGACCATGGCAAACATGTGCTCGCTCACGGCCTGGCCGTAGGCGCCCACCGAGCAGGAAAGCTTAGCGTCGGCTGGCACGGTGCCGGCGGCCAAGTAATCGTCATAGCCCGCGGTCTGCAGTTGCAACAGTTGGAGGTGCTCGCACGCGGTAAGCAGAGCAGGGTCTATGTTGCCCAAGATCATGTCGGCGTTGGCGACCTGCTCACGCGTGATGGCGTCGGCGCTCGTGTAGATAAAGTCCTCGCCCGGAGCGCTCGACTCAAGAATTGCGCGATGACGGTCGTTGACGGGCAACAAAACCAGGATGTTCACAGGCAGTCCTCTCCGCTCAACCTACCAAAAAAAGGACAGGTTTATTTTGGCAGGTTTTATCAGGCAAAACGCTATAAAAACGCCGGGCTGCGCGATGGTTAACATATCCATCGCGTAGCCCGGCGTATCCACGGCTACCAGCTGAGCAGCTCGTAGCCGTCCTCGGTCACCACGAGCTGAACCTCGCACTGGGCCGAATCGCTGCCGTCCTTGGTGCGCACGCACCAACCGTCACCCTTGCTAATCTTGATGTCGGGCGCTCCGGCGTTGACCATGGGCTCGATGGTAAAGACCATGCCCGGGGCCATGATGGTGTCCACATCGGGCGCCTCGGTGGTAAAGCCCACAAACGGGTCCTCGTGGAACTCCTTACCGATGCCGTGCCCGCCGTACTCGCGCACCACGCTAAAGCCGGCGTCCTCGACGGTCTTTTGCACTGCCTCGGCCATAACGGACAACGGCAGCCATGGCTTAACGGCCGCCAGACCCGCCTCCACGCTGGCACGGGTGACGTCGACCAGGCGCTGGCGCTCGGCCGAGACCTCGCCGATGCAGAACATGCGGCTCGAGTCGCTAAAGTAACCGTCCAAGATCGTGGAGCAGTCCACGTTGATGATGTCGCCCTCGTGCAGCACGTCCGTATCGCAGGGGATACCGTGGCAGACCACATCATTGATCGAGGTGCACACGCTCTTGGGGTAGCCCTCGTAGTTGAGGTCGGCCGGCGTGCCACCGTGCTCGACGGTGTAGTCGTAGATCATCTGGTCGATCTGGTTGGTGGTCATGCCCGCGGCGATGCGCTCGCCTACGTAGTCGAGCACGCCCACGTTGATGGCGGCGGAGCGCTTGATGCCCTCGATGTCGGCGGGCGTCTTGTAGAGCGTACGGGGCAGAACCTCCCAGCCCTCCTCCCACAGGCGCTCGAGGCGCTCGTCGAAGGCGCTGTGACATTTCTTATATTTCTTGCCGCTGCCGCACCAGCAAGCGTCGTTGCGGCCGGGCACGGGTCCTTTGTCATACATGGCTAACTTCCTTTCGTTCGCAGCTAGTATAGCCCACCTTCAGAGCAGCTGTGCGCTAGTAGCTCACCTGGCAGGGAATGCCGAGGGCTTGGACGCGCGCGGCAATGGCGTCGAGCACCTCAGGCGCTGCTTTGGCAAGGCCGGCGACCGGTGTCTCGCGCGCCACCGTGTAGATGGTCGCTTCTTGTGGGCGAATGCGCTCAAGCGCCGCGAGCCAGGGGGCAACGTACTCCTCGCCGGTGTTGTCGATGAGCTTGCCCTGATACTCGCCGGTCAAAAAGATCGTCTGGATAATAACGTGACCGTTAAAGCTCGCGAACGTTTCGATCTGGTGCTCGACGTTGTAGGGGCCAACAGGCTGGTCGAGCGGCTGGATAAACGCCGGGTCGACGGTATCGAGCTTAAGAATGTTGTCGTCGACCATCATGAGCGCATCGTGTACCTGGGGGCGGTCGGCGCGCGTGCCGTTGGAGAGCACGGCGATCTTGGAGTTTGGGGCAAGCTCGTCGCGCAGCGCGACGGCGCCGGCAATGGCCTGCGGAAACTCCGGTGCGGCGGTGGGCTCGCCGTTTCCTGCGAAGGTGATCACATCGGGGAGCTCGCCTTCGGCTGCCATTTCGCGCAGCTTGGCCTCGAGCGCGCCGAGTACCACGGCGGCTGTGTTGTGCGGCTCATGGCAGGGGCGCTCGGCGTTGAGGCCGTTCTCGCAGTATATGCAGTCGAACGTGCAGATTTTGCCGCTGGCCGGCATCATGTTGACGCCGAGCGAGAGACCAAGGCGACGGCTGCGAACGGGCCCAAAGATGGGGCTGGCATTCAAAAACGTAGACATAGGCATATGCTCCTCAAGACAATTGTGCCTAAGCATAGCATCGGCTCCAAAGCAAGGTGCGGGCTCTTGCTTTACAAGTTTCGTTTTTTCACGTCGCTTATTATGCCGTGCCATGAAAAGCCTCAGGTCGGGTACAGTTAATCTGTTAACAAGGCGTAAGGCAATGCGGGTCTATCCAACCGTACTGACGTGCAACTGGATGGGCATTGACGATGGGAACACAGTATGGATTTTACGGTCGAGAATGCGGGCACCACGATCGCCTGTCGCGAATATGCCGGCCCGGATGTGTCGCCTGATGCTCCTGCCTTGGTGTGCGTGCACGGCGCCTGCGTCGACGGCGTCTTTTTTGACGCCATCGCCCGCGAGCTCGCCTGTGACTACCGCGTCATTGCCTACGACCGCCGCGGTTGCGGCGAGAGCGGCGACGCTGCAGACGGACGCTACGACCTTGCCGTCCAGGCCGCCGACCTGCAGGCCGTTATCGAGCATATTGGCGCTCCGGCAAACGTGCTCGCGCACAGTGCCGGTACGCTGGTGACCCTGGAGCTTCTCCGTGCAAACCCCGCCATAATCTCGCGTGCGATTCTGCATGAACCCGCCGTGACGGATGAGGGTGCCGGCCTGGGCGCGGCCCCGGTTTTGCTCGAGATGATCGCCGCGGGAAAGGTCTCCAGGGCATTACGGGCCTTCCTGGGCGCCATCGGCGATTCGGACCCTGAGGCCCCCAAGTTAACCGAGGCGGAAGCCAAACATGCCCTGCGCAACGGCCGCAGCTTCATGGCAAACGAATACGGGATTACTATGACCTGCGTTCCCGATTGGGATAGCGTTCGCGCGTCAAAAACGGTGGCCGCCGTGCTCCTGGGCGAGCTCTCGATTGGCACGCCCCGCGAGGCTGGTACGCGAGCGGCTGCCGAATATCTCGATTGTCTTCTCGTGACGATCCCGGGCGCGCATAACGGTCTGCGCGATCGCCCGGCAGCGGCTGCCCGGGCTGTCCGTGGCATCCTGGGGCTCTAACACCCGCAATGGCTAAAGCAGGCTTCACCCGCAAACGTTTCGGCCGTGTTAACAAATGTGCTCAAAACCTCACGTCTGCGACTTCAATCGCGCCGCCTGCCAACTCATAAAAATGTAACAGCATTCACGTACTTACCTGCATCGACAAGGTGTTACCCTTGTAGCATTTGGAACCCACCGCTACCATGCGAAACTATCGAAAGGGCCCCATATGCTCAATAATCACGAGGTCAATCTAACCGACGAGGAGGCTGCCGCTGAGGTCGCCCGCGTCGCGAAGACCTACCCCGTGGTGCGTTTGCTGTCGGCCGATCAGATTAAGAGCGAGCCTAACTGCCTGCTCGCCGGCGATCGGTGTCCTTGTTTGCGCCAGTCGAGTCTTGAGGCTTTGGCAGACTCCGATGAGGTGTCGGAGCAACTGCTCAATGATGGCACTGAGTACCGCGCCCGTCTACGCCCTCTAAAGGTCGAGGGCGAGCCTCACGTCCTGCTGATGGTGCGTCCGATCGATGAGCAAGAGGCTGCAGAAGAGGACCTTGTCTACACCGACGTGCTGACGAGCGTGCGCAACCGCCGATATTACGAGGAAAAGCTCCGTAGCGCCCGCATGAAGGCCGGCGTGGCGGTGATCGACCTTGATGATTTTAGGGTCTTCAATGATACGTGTGGTCGTCATGCCGGCGACCTTGCGCTCGGTGCTGTGGCGACAGCCATACGCAGCGGAATTCGTTCGACTGACGAGCTTGTGCGCTATGGCTGCGACAAGTTTGTGGTCGTCATGCCCAATATTCCCTCCGATGACTTCACCCGTCGCCTACATCAGGTATCCGATGCCGTTCGTTCCACGATTGTTCCGGGCCATGAGTACGTGAGCTTGACGGCATGTGTTGGTGGCGTTCGCATTCATGGTGAGACGGTCGATGAGGGCGTTGGCCGTGCTGTCCAATTATTGAGCCGCGCTAAGGCAAAAGCCGGTACGGTCGTGACCGATGCCGATTCCATCGAGGCCTTCCAAAGCGAAAAGCCTTTGGTGCTTATTGTCGATGACTCCGAGATGAACCGAGCCATTCTCAACGAGATGCTCAAGGACGAGTATTGCATCCTCGAGGCCGACAACGGTCGTACAGCGCTCGACATGGTCGACCGCTATGGCGATGAGTTGTCGCTCGTGATGCTGGACATTGTCATGCCGGGCATAAGCGGCTTTGAGGTGCTAGCCGATCTGTCGCGCCGAACGGGTATCGACAATCTGCCTGTCATCATGATTTCGAGCGAAGATTCCGATGATATGGTTCTGCGCGCGTACGAGCTGGGCGCCTCGGACTATATCAACCGCCCGTTTGACTCCCGTATCGTGCGCCGCCGCGTAAGCAACACCATCCGCCTGTACGCCAAACAGCGCCGCCTGACGAGCCTGCTGTCCCAGCAGTACAACGAGCGCGTCAAGAACAGTCGCATGCTCATCGACATCATGGCCGGCGTCATGGAGCTTCGCAACGGCGAGAGCGGCAGGCACGTTACGAACATCGAGAAGCTGACCGAGCTGCTGCTTGGCTGTCTGGTCCAGCGTAGCGGCACGGTCTCCCTCGACAATGAGGAACGCTCTACGATCGCCCTGGCTTCGGCGCTGCACGATATCGGCAAGATGTCGATTGACGATGCGATTCTCAACAAGCCCGGACGCCTTACGTCCGAGGAGTTCGAGATTATGAAGACGCATACCACGATCGGCGCCGACATGCTGCTTGAGCTGGGTAGCCATCACGCCGGCAATGCGCTTATGGAATATGCGTACCAGATTGCGCGTTGGCATCACGAGCGCTGGGACGGCAAGGGTTATCCCGATGGCCTTAAGGGCGACGAAATTCCCATTGCCGCACAGGTGGTTTCGGTGGCCGACGTGTACGATGCGCTGACGAGCGTGCGCGTGTACAAGGATGCCATCCCGCACGAGGAAGCGATCAAGATGATCCTGGACGGTAAGTGCGGCACCTTTAACCCGCTGCTGCTCGATTGCCTGCTCGAGGTGCAAGACCAAATTGCCGAGACGTTGGCACGCCCCGCCGACGTCGTCGCGTTTCCCACGATTTAGTTTGACCAAAGGAGTTTTTAATCCATGATTTCCATGCGTGAGGCGTATAAGAAGATCGGCGCTAATTATGACGATGCGTGCGCTCGGCTGATGGGCGAGGAAATGCTTGCCCGCTTTGCCCTCAAGTTTTTGGATGACGAGAGCATGGATAAGCTGGAGGCCGCCATGGCGGCAGGAGACGCCAAGAGTGCGTTTATGGCAGCGCACACGCTCAAGGGCGTGAGCCAGAACCTGGGATTCGATAATCTGTACGAGCCGGCGGTCGTGGTGACCGAAGCGCTGCGCGGCGCCGATGCCGTTGACGGCGCTCGCGAGGGAATGCACGCGCTGCAGCAGCAATATGCGGCCACGATGTCGGCCCTGCGCGAGGCGGCCGAGTAAGAGCTCGCGAGCTTTGATGACTATGAGAGTGGATAATCTCCCGTTTTAGGCCCGGTGGCGGCCTCAAAGTGGGAGATTATCCACTCTCGTTCGATACGTGTCCAAAAATCCACTCTCACCCCTTCTGATTAGTGAATTGCCTATGCACACTGTCGGGGCTTTCCGCATGCAATCCATATCGTTGTTCGATAAACTGTTCGAATAACGATAGAGTCGATGAGGGTGAGTGTATGTCCAACAGCGTTCAGCGTATGGCCAAGGCGGGCGAAAATATCAGGAAGCTTGGTTTTTGCATGGCAGCCGTTTTTGCAGGGATGCTCGTCGCTTTTGCCGCGTTGGTTGTTTACGTGATCTGGTATGCGGTTACAAACGTTGCTTCTGTCGATTCTTTCGGTGTCGTGACGTTTCTCAATGGCGGGTGCGTCGTTATCCCAAGCGGACTGTGCCTGGCACTCGTCGTGGGTATTTCGCTTGTCGTTTTGTGCGGGATCAGCCGTAATATCTCTCGGGGCGTCTCGCCCTTTACCAAGACGCATGTGCGGCTTATCCGTGTTCTCGCGCTTGCCTTTGCTGTTAACGCCGCGGTTTCGCTTGTTGGTGCCTATGGATCGGTCAATCTCACCATTGGCGGACTGGAGCTTTACATCGTGCCTCATTCCTTCGTTATTGAGATTTGCCAAGGCGCTACCTTTGATGCGGGGTCGTTTATCGGCGCAGTTGTCTGTTTGTTTATCTCGGCGATCTGGAGTTATGCCTCGCTGCTCCAAGAGCAGTCTGACGAGCTTGTGTAGGAGGAAACATGAGCTATCTCATCATCGAGCTTGAGACGCAGCTGCTTAAGACCGGAAAGACCAGTGCTGATCTGATTCGGGCCACGGGGCATACTCCGGCTAATATTTCAAAGCTTAGAAACGGAAAGATAAAAGCTATTCGCCTAAAGACGCTTCTCGATATCTGTGATGAGCTTGATTGTCAACCGGGAGATATTATTCAGCGCGTGAGCGAGAAAGAGCTTGAGGAGCTAATTGTTGAGCGTGCAAAAAACGTTGTGAGGCAGATGCGGGACGGCGGAGGCAATGAGGCGTCGCTTCCGACATCAGTCTTTGCTGTCGATTTGAGCGACGAGTAGCTTAAGGCGAACAACTAAAACGAAGTATCAGCGTGAAGGGACCCGTGTCTAACACGGGTTCTTTCTTTTAGATTATCTTGACAAATATGAGTTATCGAAAAACAATAACAACTATGGAAAACGATAAAGTAAAGAAGGAACGATATGAGCGGTTTTGCTATCAAGCGGAACGGGAGGCCAATGAACACCGCAACGATAAGGCTATCAAGGGTGTCAAAGCGCTACGGGAAACGGCGCGTTTTGCATGACGTTTCCTTTGAGGTACATCAGTCTGAGCTCTGTGCCCTTGTTGGTGCAAACGGGGCGGGCAAAAGCACGCTCATTAAAATCGTATTGGGCCTCTGCGAGCCATCGTCGGGGAGCGTGGAGCTCTTTGGAGGCAAGTCAAAAAGAGAGCTTAGCCTGATGCGGACGCGTGTCGGCTATGTACCAGATTCCAGTGGAGCATACCAATCTCTCAGTGCGGCTGAGAATCTTCGGATCCGATGTGCGGAATGGGGGCTTGATGAGAAGCGTGAGATTCCTCGCGTTTTGAGCCTAGTCGGGCTGGACATCGATGAAAAAAGAGCGTAGGCAGTTTTTCTCTGGGAATGAAACGGCGGCTGGATATAGCTGCAGCTTTGTTGGGTGACACGGACTTGCTAGTTTTCGATGAGCCAGCAAATGGGTTGGACCCGCTGGGCATTGAGAGCATATGGACCCTTATCGGCCGATTGAATCGAGAGCAGGGTAAGACCATGCTCATCTCTAGTCATGATTTGGATGAGTTGGCATCGGTTGCAACAAGCTGCCTGTTTCTTCATGACGGCGAACTGCTGAAAAAGGAATCGATGGACGTCATAAGGGATGAGGCGCCATCCCTAAAAGAGTATTACAGGCGCTTGATGAAGGCGGTCTCGCTATGAAGCGGGCGATTCATCCCATAAAGGCAGATATGATGCGTTTGCACAGGATGTTTCCGGCGAAGTTTGGTCTTGCGCTTATGCTGGCGTTCGGCCTTCTCTTCGGTGTCTTTCTAAAAAGCGGAACAACGTTGCTAGCCTTTGGCAATAGCGTTTGCGGGGAGGATATTGGTTTCATCTGGAATGTAATCGATCCTACTGCGCCTGATGAGTCCCTTGTGCGCAGTGCTTTTGCCGGTACCTCCCTGTTCGTTCCACTCATCGTTTGCCTGGCGATTTTACAGGAGCGCGGCTATGAAGAGGGATGCCGAATTTCTTCAGCAAGAGGTCTTGCCCGCTTTAACGGGGCTCTGGCACATGTACTTTCGTCTGCTTTAATAATCGGCGCAACATATAGTGCGCTTTGCCTTCTTCTGTTTGCAATAGCGATAACACGTGGAGGGCAAAACTATGCGCATAGCATGCTGGCTGCATTTTTGCCCGCAATGATGATTAACGCCGTATTGGTGATATCGGTTGCGTTGGAGACGGTGACCATCTATCGGATTACAAGCAGCGCCGTATTGAGCGGGGCTGTGGTAATAATCGGATTTGTCATGAGCTTGACGCTCTACGGAACTTACCTTCAGGCACCTATACCATCCTTGCGATGGATCTTCTTCCTTCCGGGGCCGTACCTTGGAGTCGGATGTGCCCTTGGGTATAGCGATATGGGACAGCTGACGCTTCTGGGATATGGCGTGGCAGCCAGCTGTCTATCGGTATTGATTTACGCTCTCGTGAGCTTTCGCGCTGGGGGTGTGCTCAATGGCTCGTCAGATTAAAAGACTTCTCCAGTCAGAATTGAAGCATGTGAGCAAATGGGCGTACGCCTTAATCCTGGTAATTTATGCGTACATGGTGATATTGCAGCTTAGTTCTTTCCCGATGTGGTTCTGTAGCCTCCGTGAGAACAGTTTCTTGGGTTTTTTCCCAGACCCGACGCTTCGGCTATCGGCGGAGGATGTCCTTCTATTTGGCAATGCAGAGGTTTTTCGCGGTCTGCTGTTCAACGTAGCCCCGTTGGCCCATGCATTGTTCTTTCCGTTCATCGCGGCTTGCATTGTGCCGCGCTTTGTCAGTTCGGGCTTTGTCGAGGAACCGTGGGGGTTGTCGGAGGCTCGGGGAGGGAAGCGTGTGTGCGCTATCGTTGCGCGAGTGGTGCTATCTTCTTTTGCCCTTTTGGGCGCGTTTGTCCTGTCGAGTGTCGTTTTGTACTGTCTTAACTGCGCAATCGTTTCGGATGCTCAGCAGTATTTCAACCTGCATGTATTTTGCTATCGACTTGTTCTTGCTGCCGCTGCCTGCCTTGCATACGTGGTTTCTTGCGTAATCGTTGTTTCCTATTTTGGGTCCGGCTTCGGTCCGATTGGCATGCTGTTGCTTGTCAACGTCGTAGCGATCTACATACAGATCGGGGCCAATTCCATGCTTCCGCTTCCAGCCTCGATGCTCATGTGGATTTGCGGCGTGACCCCGTTGGGGAATGGTCAATGCATCTCGATTTTAATTGACTGCCTCATAAACGTAGCAAGCGTTTTTATCATTTGCTTTACTGTCGACCGATTGCGGTCGAGATTTCTCTGATTGTTTGTGAGGGATAATCATACCGAGCATATCAAATACAGGGGGGCGGGCACCGTAGCTGGTGTCCGCCCCCCGGCTTAGGAGGCTTTAACCTGAGTGG
This sequence comes from Collinsella aerofaciens, assembly GCF_041537385.1. Classification (GTDB taxonomy): domain Bacteria; phylum Actinomycetota; class Coriobacteriia; order Coriobacteriales; family Coriobacteriaceae; genus Collinsella; species Collinsella aerofaciens_BV. The sequence continues at coordinate 263,011 of NZ_JBGORS010000003.1, read as the reverse complement.
TTCGCGAGCTAGCGGGCCTGCTTTACCTTTGCCGCCGCCTCGACAAACGACTTCCACAGGTTAAAGTCGGTTTCGAGCGTCTTCCACGTGTACTCGGGATGCCATTGCACGCCTAGACAGAATGGTTGGCCTTCGACCTCGATGCACTCGGGAACACCGTCGGTTGCCTTGGCGACCAAGCGCGTGCTTTTACCCAGACGATCGACGCAGCAGTGATGTGCTGAGTTGGTCTGGATCAGTCTGTGGCCGCCAAGCGCGCGCTCCAGCAGCGAGCCCGGCATGACCTCGACAGGGTGCACGGGATCGTTGAGCACGTGGGTATGGCGCCACTGTGTGCGGCCCTCGCGAGCGCCCAGGCTCGGCACGTCCATGCACAGAGTGCCGCCAGTGGCGACATTGAGCAACTGCGTGCCGCGGCAGGTGGTAAAGAGCGGCTTTTTGGCGCGGAGCACCTCGCCGACCAGCTTAAACTCAAAGCTATCGCGGATCTCACAGCAGAGGGTGGGGTCGTAGGGTCGATCATCGCCCCAACGTTTGGGATTGACATCGGGGCCGCCGGGAATGGCGATGCCGTCGGCGATATCGACGTAATGACGGATGACCTCAATGTCCTCGGTGATGGACATCTGCAGCGGCAGGCCGCCGGCGGCAAGGATGGCATCGACAAAGACACTTGCGATTTCCTCGTTGGGGGAGAGCGTCTCGCTTAAAAACGGCTTTGCCTCTTCCCAACGCGGCGCGACGAGGATGAGTGGGCGGTCGGTGGGGGCGACGTCGACATGTGGGGTATAGGACGATGAAGTGCGAGTTCCGATCATAGGTGTTGCTTTCGAATCTAAAGGTGACAGGGCGCATGAGAGACGTAGGACAACACTTTCAATGGATTTGTCCCACGGGGTGGCTGGCTAGTGGCCCTTAATGGAGTTGAGGAAGTCCTGGGCGCGCTTGGTCTGGGGGTGGTCGAAGAACCCGTCGGGCGTGCCGGTTTCCACGATCTGGCCATCGGCCATAAACACGACACGGTCGGCCACGCGGCGGGCAAAGTTCATCTCGTGCGTAATGACGATCATCGTCATGCCCTGCTGCGCCAAGCGCACCATGACCTCGAGCACCTCATTGATCATCTCGGGGTCAAGGGCACTCGTGGGCTCATCGAAGAGCATGGCCTTGGGCTGCATGGCAAGAGAACGGGCGATGGCCACGCGCTGCTGCTGGCCGCCCGAAAGCTGTGCGGGTACCTTGTCGGCCTGCTCGGCCACGCCCACGCGGCTCAGCAGGTCCATGGCGCGCTCACGAGCCTCCTCCTTGGACACGCCCAGCACATCGACCGGTCCCAGCATGACGTTCTGCAGTACCGTCATATGTGCAAACAGGTTGAACTGTTGGAACACCATGCCCAGCTCAGCACGCATGCGGGCAAGGTCTTTGCCTTCCTGCGGCAGGGGCTCGCCCTCGATGAGGATCTCGCCCGAGTCGATGGTTTCCAGGCGATTGATGGTGCGGCACATGGTCGACTTGCCCGAGCCCGAGGGGCCGATCACCACGACGACTTCGCCGCGGTCGACCGAGAGATTGATGTCGTTGAGGACGTGCAGGTCGCCGTAGTGCTTATCGACGTGCCTGAGCTCGATCAGCGGCTGATTGCCGGTGGAAGAGGTGCTCTGTGCCATGGTGCTCGGCTCCTTATGACTCGAAATGGTAAAGCGTTAGCGGATGATGGTCGCGCCGGTCTTGTGCGAAACGTAGACAGCGGCCTTGTTGATCGCGACGTTGATGAGGATGTAGATGACCGCGATCACCAGATAGACCGATACGAGCGCGTCGTAGTTGGTGATGAGCACGCGGGCATTTTGCATGAGGTCGGGGTAGCTCACCACATAGGCGACGGTGGTGTCTTTGACTACGACCACGAGCTGCGAAATCAACGACGGAATGATAAACCGAATCGCCTGGGGCAATACGATTTTAAAGGTGATTTTGGCCTTGGAGAGACCGAGCGCCTGGGCTGCCTCGACCTGACCGCGCGGCACGGCGTTGACGCCGGCGCGGAAGATCTCGGCAAGTACGCCGGCTGCAGCGAGCGCGACGGGAAGCGTGAGCATCCAAAACGACGGCAGTGAAATCTTGTACTGAGGCAGCACCAAAAAGAAGAAGTAGATGAACAGCAGGCTCGGCACGCCACGGAAGAAATCGGTGAGCACGCGGCAGGCCAGCTGCAGCGGCTTGATGTCGCTGGTACGGCCGAGCATGAGGGCTAAGCCCAGCACCAGTGCGATGGCGCCGGCGGTGAGCGCGACCTTTACCGTGCCCTCAAAACCGGCAAGCAGGAACTTCCAGGTGGTGAGGTGCGTAAAGAAGTACCAGTAATGGACCGAAAGCTGGCCGGTCACATAAAAGCGCTGCAGTACCAGAGCGATGAGCGCGGCCACGGCAACAAGCGAGATGGCGGTGCCGACGCGAATCTTGGCGCGCATCTTGGGGCCGGGAGCCTCGTAGAGCGCATCGCGCATGGTGAGCGCGGAGGTGGAGTGCTTGCTCATCGGAGGATCCTCACCTTCTTATCGATATAGTTGCCAATGTGGCTCACCACAAAGGCCGTGCCCAGGTAGCCGAGCGCCGAGATAAAGAACGCGGCGACGCCGCCGAGCGAGCGCGTGTTGATGTAGCTCACCACGCCGGTGAGCTCCTGCGGTTTAAGCGGCACCTGACTGCCGAGTGCGGTGGTGAGCATGACGGCGATAAAGAGGTTGGTCATGGGCAGCACGCTCGAGCGCAGCGCCTGCGGAATCACGATCTTGGCGAGGATACGGCTGAAGCTCATGCCGAGCGAACGTGCGGCTTCCACCTGGCCGACGCCGACGGTGTTGATGCCGCTCATAAAGTTCTCGGAGCCAAAGGCCGAGCCCAAAAGGACCGTGGCGACGATAACGCAGGTGCGGTAGGGCAGGACGACCTTGAGCGGCGGCAGCGCATAGACGACGATGATGAGCAGTGCGATGCCGGGGATGTTACGGAAGACCTGGACATACAGGTCGCCAAAGACGCGCAGCGGCTTGAGCGGCGACACGCGCATCACGGTGGCGGCGACGGCCAGCACCATGGCGATGGCAAACGACTCAAGCGTCATGCCCCAGGTTGCTAGCAACGCGTCGATATAGTTCTGGCCATAGAGCGACCAGAGCTCGGAGAGACTCATGCGGACCTCCCGCCGATAAGGAAAGGGGCTCCCGTGTGTACGGAAGCCCCGACAACTCAGTGAGGAAACAGTTTACCGCAATAAAGCGCATCATGCGTTTCCGTATGGTTTCGTTGCGGTCGTTACCAGGCTCGCTGCCTAGGCGCCGATCTCGGGCAGCTCGGGAATATTGGTGTCGCCCGTACGGTCGCCAATGCAGATCTGCCACAGCTTGGTCCAGGTGCCGTCATCCTCGATCTTCTTGAGGAAGTCGTTGACAAAGGCGACGCCGTCGGAATCGAGCGGCAGACCGATGCCATAGGGCTCCTTGCTGCCGAAGGGCTTGCCGGCGATCTTGTACTTACCGGGCTCGCGGACCAGGGCGCTCTGCTGCATGTTGTTATCGATGACGTAGGCGTCAACGCGGCCCTGCTGGAGTGCCTGGCGGGCCTCCTCGTCGGTCTTGAACTCCTGCTGGCTGGCCTTGGGAGCGAACTCCTCCAGGATGGCGGGGCCGTTGGAGCCGGACTGGACGGCGACGTTCTTGTCGGCCAGGTCGTCGACGCTCTTGATGTCGTCGTTATCGGCGAGCACCAGGATGGCCTGCTGGGTGTAGTAGTAGGGGCCGGCGAAGGAGACGAGCTTCTTGCGCTCGTCGGTGATGGTGTAGGTGGCAAAGACGGCGTCGACCTGGCCGTTCTGCAGGACGGACTCGCGCGTGTCCGAGGTCACCTGGGTGATCTCGACCTTGTTCTCGCCCAGAATGTAGTTGGACAGAAGCTGCGCGATGCCGGCATCGAAGCCGCGGGTCTGACCGTCTTTCTCGTTGAGGAGGGAGAAGAGCGTGGAGGTCTGAACGCCACCGATCTTAAAGACGCCGGCGTCCTTGACGGCCGTCGCCCAGGTGCTGGCGGCGATGGCGTCGTCATCGGCCTTGGGGCCGTTGTCGACGAGCTTGTCGAATGCCTTGGCGTCGAGCGTGGTGGAAGCCTCGGTATCTTCGGAGCTCTTGGAGGAGCCGGCGGCGGAACCCTTGTCAGCCTCGGCGCTGGTGTCGGAGCAGCCGGCAAGACCAAGGCCGGCGACGGTTGCGAAGGTGGCGGCGACAAAGCCGCGGCGGTCGAGAACGACCTGCTGGGAGAGGTTCTTGCTCATGGTAGAACACCTTTCTCAATAAAATCCCTAGCGGTTGAGTAGAGTTATACCCTATTGCGCTCAGACGGGTCAACACGAAATAACTCAGAAACATACTTACCTTATGGGTTATTGTACCTACCAAAAAGGGACAGGTTTATTTTGGCAGGTTTTATCTGGGCAAACGCCGATTATTACAGCTGAGATAGCGCTTTGTCGACGGCATGATTGCTCGCAGCGGTCGCTATAATGGCGGCAGCGCGACACATATATAAGTAAGGAGATCGCGTATGAACGGTTATTCGTTTTTCGCACCGACCAAGGTGTTGTTTGGCGCGGGCAAGCTGAGCGAGCTGGGCGCGCAGAAGCTACCCGGCACCAAAGCGCTCATCGTTACCACCGGCGGTAACTCGGTCAAGCGCTTTGGATATCTGGGACGTTTGGAGGCCGAGCTCGATCGCGCCGGCGTGGCGCATGAGCTGTTCGATCGCATTGAGCCCAACCCTCTGCGCGAGACCGTTAACGCGGGTGGCTGGATGGCGCGTACCCATGGCTGTGATTTTGTGTTGGCGCTCGGCGGCGGTTCGGTCATGGACGGCAGCAAGGGGATCTGCGCGGTGGCGGCCAACCCGCATACGGACGCCGAGGGCAACGAGTGTCCCGGTGACATCTGGGACTTTGTCAATGGCGGCACCGCGCTTGGCCTGCCCATCCCCAACGATCCGTTACCGCTTGTTTGCGTAACCACCACGGCGGGTACCGGCTCCGAGGTCGATGCGGGCGGTGTCCTGTCCTGCGAGGACAATGACGAGAAGCTCCGTCTGGGCGATCCGCGCCTGTTTCCGGTGCTTTCGATCGTTGATCCCGAGCTCATGGCGAGCGTCCCGGCGCGTCTGACTGCCTATCAGGGATTCGACGCCCTGTTCCATTGCGTTGAGTGCTACATCTCAAATACCAACACGCCCATGGGTGATATGGTTTGCCGCGAAGGCATCCGCCGTGCCGCCGCGGCGCTGCCTACGTGCGTCAATAATGGCGATGACCTGGAGGCGCGCTCGAGCCTTGCGTTTGCCAACACGCTCGGCGGTTATGCCATGGATGCCTCGGGCACCACGGGCTCGCATGGTCTTGAACATGGCATGAGTGCGCATCATCACGACCTGCCGCACGGCGCCGGCCTCATTATGATCGCCCGTGCCTATCACACGTGGATGATCGATCACGGTGCCGCGCCCGAGCGCTATATCGACATGGCGCGTCTGATGGGTAATGCCGCCGCGGATGATCCGCACGATTTTGTGATTGAGCTCACGCGCCTGATGGAGGCCTGCCATGTGGCCGACCTTGCCATGAGCGAATGGGGGATTACGGCCGAAGAGCTGTCGGCCATCGCGCACAACGCTCTGACGACCAACGGCGTCCTGTTCAGCCACGACCCCGTAACGCTGACCGACCCCGACGTCGTCGAAATCCTCAAGCGAAGCTACCGCTAATTGCCTTGCTACTTTGTCTCAATCTGTAACATCTGCAGCCATTTTTGCCGAGTAACTGTTACAGATTGAGATTTTCTCTTCAGGGGAATTCGAATGTCTCGATCTGTAACATCTGGACGGACAAAAGGTCTCTATCTGTTACAGATTGAGAGAAAGGTCAGGGGCAAAGACGGTTTGTCTAGATCTGTAACAGTTAGACGGGAATTCGGGCCATAGATGTTACAGATTGAGATAATCGCGCCGCGAAAATAAAAACCTCCGCAGGGGTGCTTCCCTTGCGGAGGTTTTTTACTCGTTCAGTAGCCTTACGGCTTCGGCGGCCATGTTCTCGACCGTCATGCCGTTCTGTGCGAGCAGCTCGTTGGGGTCGTAGCGGTCGGGGAAGCCCTTGGCGATGCCGAAGGTGCGCGTGCGCAACGGCGTGCATGCCAGATGGCACGCGACGCGCTCGCCCCAGCCGCCGTCCAAGATGCCGTCTTCGATGGTCACGACAACACGATGCTCGACAGCAAGGTTATCGAGGAACTCGCGGTCAAGCTCGGTTGCAAAGCGAGGGTTGACGAGCGTGGCCTCGATGCCGTACTCGGCAGCCAAGCGATTTGCCACGCGCTCGCCCAGCTCAAAGAAGTCGCCAAGTGCGAGCACGGCCACGTCGCGGCCCTGGCGCACCACGTTGTAGCGAACGGCGCTGTAGTCGGTGTCTTCGGCAGGCGCCAGGTCGGGGCGGCTTACCAGGCCAATGCCCGGTACACGGATTGCTACAGGATGCTCGCGGTGGTCGAGCGACCAGCTCAGCATGGACAGATATTCCTCCATGCAGGCCGGTGCCAAGTAGTGCATGTTGGGAAGACCGCCCAGCATGGAAATATCAAAGAACGAAAGGTGCGTCTCGGACGTAGTGCCAAAGATTGATGCGCCAAACACTAGGATCGTCGCCGGGGCATCGTTGAGGCACAGGTCGTGCCACAGCTCGTCGTAGGCGCGCTGCAAAAACGTGCCGTACACACCAAAGACTGGCTTGGCGCCCGAGCGCGCAAGCGCGGTGGCAAAGGTCACGGCGTGCTCCTCGGCAATGCCCACGTCAACAAACTGCTTGCCTGCCGCGGCGCGAAGCTCAGGTGTAAAGCCCATGATATAGGGCGTGGCAGCCGTGATAGCGACAACCTGCGAATCGTGCTCGATGGCGGCGCTGAGCGCCTCGCCCGTAATGTCGGCATAGGTGCGCGGCGCAGGCTCGCTCGGATGGCCCGGGCAGAGCTTGCGCCCAGTCGCCATGTCAAACGGACCCACGTGGTGCCAGCGCTCGGGGTCGCTCTGGGCCGGCTCAAAGCCCTTGCCCTTGGCGGTGGAGACGTGCAGCACGATGGGATGATCGATATTGCGCAGTTCCTGCAGCGCGTCGACCAGGGCCAACACATCGTTACCGGCGTCCAGATAGCGGTAGTCGAGTCCCATCGCGCGGAAAACGTTGCGCTCACAGGTGCCGTTGCTGTCGCGCAGCTCGGCCAGATTGCGATACAGGCCGCCATGGTTCTCGGCGATGGACTGGTCGTTATCGTTGACGATGATGATCAGGTTGCTATCAAGCTCGGCGGCGTTGTTAAAGCCCTCAAACGCCAAGCCGCCCGAAAGCGAGCCGTCGCCAATGATGGTGATGACGTTGTACGCATCGCCCGCCAGGTCACGAGCGTGCGCCAAGCCGCAGCCCAAGCTCACCGATGTGGAGGTGTGGCCCATGGCGAACAGGTCGTGCTCGGACTCGTCGGGATTGGCAAAGCCAGAAGCCTCACCATAACGCTCCGGATCGATATAGGTGTACGCGCGCCCGGTCAGCGCCTTGTGGGCGTAGGTCTGGTGCGATACGTCAAAGACAATTTTGTCGGTGGGGGAGTTAAACACGCGATGGAGCGCGACCGTAAGCTCAACGACGCCCAAGTTGGGGGCAACGTGTCCGCCGACAGCGGCGGAGCTTTCGAGGATGGCGTGGCGGATCTCGCCGCAGAGCAGCGGAAGCTCGGCGCGATCGAGAGCCTTGACGTCCTCGGGCGTTGTCGTTTGCGTAAGCAGCATCGTTGTGGGTTACTCCATGCGAATCGTGCGCCGGCACTCCCTCGGCCGGCACAATTGCACAAGACAGTCTCGCACATTTTGGCGTTTGATATGTGACGGCGGCGCGGTAATTCGCCAACTGGTGGGGCAAAACGTTTTGTCCGATGCCATACTGGTAGATTCGATGATGATTTTATTCATTGCGTGCAGGCCGCGGCTTGCCGCCGAGCGCCGCCGGAAGGAGGCCGCATGTCCGATACCGTTCGTGCCGAGAAAATCGCGCGCGAGGTCGACGATGCCGCCCGTCAGCTTGCCCAGGCGGGCCGCTTGGACCTGATGCATGAGTTTATCCAACATGGCGATGTGACGGTTTATGCACATGTGACCTCGGTGGCGCGGGCAAGTCTGTCCTTTGCTGAGCGCCTGGGCCGCGTCGGTATCTCCGTCGACCGCTTATCGCTGCTGCGCGGGGCCCTACTGCACGATTACTTTCTCTACGACTGGCACGATCCCGACCCAAGCCATCGGCTGCATGGCTTTCGCCACCCGTTTTTTGCCTTGGCGCGTGCGGAGGAAGATTTTGAGCTGACGCCGCGCGAGCGGAATATTATCGTACGGCATATGTTTCCGCTGGTACCGGTGCCGCCGACGTGTCGTGAGGCATGGATTGTGTGCCTGGCGGATAAATGGTGCGCGCTGCGCGAGACGATTGCCGGCCGTCTGCCGCGCAAAGGCGGCGCGAACGATTTGAACGAGGGCTCGAGTGACGGCTCGAGCAAAGAATCGAACGAAAAGAGGAGTGGGTAGACGGTGGGAACCGCGATCGACATGGCATTTGACGGCGCGACGCTTGCCGCCTGTCCGCTCTCGGCGCTGGTGCTCTCGTTTGCCTTTTACGGGTTTTGCGGCTGGGCGTGGGAGTCGACAGTCTGCGCCATGCTCAATCACGGACGATTTGCCAACAGTGGCTTTTTGCTGGGGCCGTGTTGCCCTATCTATGGTGTGGGCGGCATAGCCTGCTGGCTTTTGCTGCGCGGGATTCCGGATGCCTCGAGCCAGTTTGTTGCCGCGGCACTCGTATGCAGCGTGATTGAGTACTGCGTAGGCGTGTTGTTGGAAAAAACAACAGGCGCGCGCTTTTGGGATTACTCGCACCTGCCGTTTAATTTGCATGGACGCATCTGTTTGTACTGGGCCTGCACGTTTGGCTTGGGTGCGTTGTGCATTTGCCGTTTAGTGGAGCCGGCATTGCTGGGGCTGCTTGACCATCTGCCGGTGCTAATCGTGCGCTTGGCCGCCTTCGTCGTCGCGGTCGCGATGATGGTCGACGCGGTGTGCTCGTTGGCCAGCTGGCGCCGCCTGTCCGATCAGCTTGAGCGTGTGCGCGCCGACCTTGCCGACCGCATCAATGAGTCGCTTGCCGACGCCTCCGACTCTATGCTCGAACGCATTCCCGATTCGACGATTGACTCGGTGGCGCAGACGCATATCCGCGGTCGCGCCGTTAACGCTTGGCTGGCCGAGCTGGGCGACGCGGCGCTCGATGCCCTGCGCGAGAAGGCTTCGATGCCGACGTTTATCTCGGATGGTGCTCGCGGCCTGGCGCTCGCTGCCCGCCGCGTGGCCGATGCCGCGCCGAGCGTGCCCCGTCCGTCGCTCACCCGTCTCCGTACCGGCAAGCGCATGAGCCGTCCGGTGCCGAGTGTGTCGCTCAGCCGTCGTGACCTGCGCTTCTTTAACGCCTTCCCGCGTCTGCGCATCAATCGCTACGAGGGCGTCATCCGTGCCACCGACCTTCGCGACCGCGCCCACGAGCTGTTTCGGCGCTAGCCGGGACGAGCGCCCTCGCGGCTCCCTTGCTCGCGTATTTCCCGTTCGTTTCGCACCCGTTGCCGCGCCGTTTACATGATCGCGGCACCGTTTCCATTCGACAACGCAGCGTTTGACTTATCTCCAACGCCGCCCGCACCGGCGCCGTTGGAGATGGCAAGATTTGGGTCGAGCCGGTCGAGGAGGTTATCCGCATCCGTACCGGCGAACAAGGCCCCACCGCGGTGTAGAATCGACCGCCTGCCATTCGCAACGTTAAAATACCGCAATGAGGCACAAGACTTGCGTTGTGGATGGACAGATTATGGGTCGTAATAAATATCCCGAGGAGACGGTCGCGAAGATTCTCGACGCGGCGCTGGAGCTATTCTGCGCACAGGGTTATGAGGGAACGAGCATTCAAGATATCGTCGACCGCCTCGATGGCATGACCAAGGGCGCTGTCTATCATCACTTTAAGAGCAAAGAGGAGATTTTCAACGCCGCATTTGATCGGGCAATGGCTCCGATTGTTGAGCGCCGTCGCTCAACGCTTGGTATCGGTAATATGACCGGAGCTCAAAAGCTCAAGCGACTGTACGCGCCCGAGTCCGTCGTTCCGCAAATTGAGCTATGGGCTCGCATGCATCCTGCGGCAGATCCGGTAAAAAGCTCGCGGCTGCTGGCGATGCAGTACCAGGGTTCGTTTGACGAGTCGGCCGATGGCTATCTCCTGCCAGTGATCGAGGAAGGCATCGCCGACGGCTCCATTGCGTGCGAATGCCCGCGCGAAGCTGCGGAGGCCGTATCGTTGTTGGCGAATCTTTGGCTGCTGCCGCTGTTCCGTCCGCTTGAGACCAAGGATCGAATGCTCGCTCGCGCGCAATGTTTGGCGCAGATGGCGGCCGCGGTAGGGCTCGATTTGGGTAATGAAGTGCTCCAGACAACGGCTCAGATTTGGGACGTATGGAACCGTGCCGGGTGGTAAAATAGATACCGATAGTATGTAATAGATTTGAACGGGCAGCTCCGGCTGCCCTTTTCAAGTCGATAAATACATACTATTGGTATGTTTAGGGGGCGGACTTATGGCTGGAATGCGGAGGAGTAGCGTCTCGTTGGAATCAAAAACAGTGCGGTCAATTAGACTCACGGAACTTCTGGTTGCGCAGCTTTGTGCGTATTCGATGCTGTCGGCGCTGTGCTTTGCGTATCCGCTTTACTTGTTCGATTGCAGAGGATCGTCAACGTTATATGGCGCCGTCGCGGCGATAGCGTTCGTGCCGGGCGTGCTTGCGACTCCGGCTGGCGGAATCTTGGCGGATCGCGGGAGACATCGCGGGGTTCTTGTGGTGCTCGGCATTGTTCTGATGGTTTCATCACTGTTGTTTATCCCCATGAAACATTCGCTGCCTCTTACCGTTGTCGTGGTAGCAACGCTTTGCGTCCAATATGGCATCCAATCGCTGCTGAAACCGATGCTTCAAATTGAGACGGTGCGCATGACGGGCCAAGAAAAGGTTGAGCGTGCCACTGCGTTGGTCTCGCAGATAACCATGGTGAGCAATATCTTGGGGCCTGTAGTCGGGACGGCGGTCTATGGGTGCTTTGGCATCGATGCTCTATGCGAAACCGCGGCGGCGACGTTTGCGATTTCAGCTTTCTTGTTTGGGGTCGCACTCAAGCAAAATGCCTCATCTGGAATGACAGGGGACAGTACGACTTGCTCGACATGTCGAAACGATTTTCGGGAGTCGATTCGGTACCTGTTTCAAAACGCATCATTGCTCGTTGTATTTTTACTTGCGGCTGTTTTAAACCTTGCGTTAGTTGGGTTAACGATTGGTGCCCCCGTTATTGTTGCAAAGCATCTCGAAATGCAGTCATCCTTCGTTGGGATTATTGAGGTGGCTATGGGCTTAGGTGGTCTTACTGGCAGTGGCTTGGTCGGTATGAGGCCGCATCGTTTCTCTTTCAAGGGCATATGTCGATATGTTGCGATGATCTGTTTTGGAGTCGTGCCGATTATTGTCACGCTACTGAGCGGTCCTGATGAATTAGCGTTTGCTGCGCTTGCGGCCGGCTCGGCATGGGTTATGGCGTGGGCAAGCATTACATCGGTCGAAATCGTTTCATTCGTTCAGCGGTCAGCGCCAAAGGAACTCTGCGGGAAAGTGCTGGCACTCGTTTATATGGTGCTTTCCTGTGCAACGCCTATTGGCCAATTGGTTTACGGGCTCGCATACGATCGATGGACTCCGGCGATTGTATTCGCAGGCATGTTGGCGGTGCTGACGTTGACGACGGTGCTGTTTTATCGGCTGAAAAGTCGCTTGTGGCGATTGTCTTAAGGCGCTGGGGCACCGTGAATGAGCGGAAGCATTGTCTCGCTGCGCCGGGATGTCACTGTTTGGTCATGCCCCTCCTTCGTCTACAATATCGTGCAGACGAAGGAGGGGCATGCCCATGATCAAGATGTTTGCGAGTGACTTAGACGGAACGCTGCTGAACGCCCTGCACGAGGCAGATGGGACCATTCGCCGTGCCATTCGCGAGCTGATCGAGGCTGGCCTGCATGTGGTTCCCGCGACCGGACGCTCGACGTTGCCGATCGGCGAGCATGGCTTTACGGGGCTAGCGCTCGATGCCTGCTGCTCCAACGGGTCCATCGTGCGCGACAGCCATGGCGAGGTGCTCAAGACCTGGACCATCGACCCGCAGATTACCGAGGAGCTGCTCAAGGAGTTCCCGGATATCTGTTTTGACTGTTCCACGCCCGATGGCATGTTCTCGAGCGGTTCGTTCGAGATGCACCAGGCGGGTTTTAAGAAGGACAGCCCTATCAAGCGCATCGTGATGCGCGGTATGCGTGCACGTGGCGGGTACCACGAGGAACAGTATTTCGACCAGTCGATCGGTGACATCCTGCGCCACGATGTGTGTAAGATCAACTGCCGCGTGATCTTGCCCGAGCTGGAGCGCGACCTTAAGGCATATTTGGCCGAGCGATCGGACCGCGTGGTCAACGCGCCGTTCGATCCGGTGATGTTCGAGATCACGGACGTGGCGTGCAACAAGGGCGAGAGTGTGGCCTGGCTGGCGGGCTACTACGGTATTGCCGAGGATGAGGTCGCGGTCTACGGCGACGGCGGCAACGACATCGCCATGCTCAAGCGCTTCCGTCACAGCTATGCCACCAAGAATGGCAGTGACGCGGCAAAGGCCGCCGCGAGCGCGACCATCGGCAGCTGCATGGTCCATGCCGTCCCCAAACACATGCTCGCCACCATGCATAAGCAGAACTCTCGCACCATCATCGAATAATGCGACAAAGGGACCGTCCCTTTGTCGCATGGGAGATGCCGGCTTTTGGCGTATGGGACTGTTCCGCTTTCGCCACCAACAAATTTCGAGTTATTCGGCCTGTCGGAGGTCGTTAAATGGCTAAAGATGCCCTCTCAGGAACATTCATACCTCTAATGGTGTTTGATTTGGTGACGTAAGTGAGCAAATGGGCATGTATGCACTCAAATAAGAACAAAAACTCTCAGATAATCCCGGCGGTGCATTTATACAGATTCCGCAGCGTGGCCGAATAACTCGAAAAATGTAGGTAGCAGTTCGGCGATAAGCTCGGGTATGGCAAAGGAACTGTTCCTTCGCCATACTCGAGCTCCGATCTTCTGAAATGCGAACAAACATTCGCATATCTAACTGCGCTTTGATAGAATCGGTATCGTTGACGGCAGTTCCATGTGCCGGGCAGCGCCCTCCATCTGATGGGAGGTGATGCCCATGACCGATTTGATTGATTTCGTGAGGCTTTTGACCGCTTTGGTCTCGCTTCTCACGATGCTTATCGGGCTTTCCGAGGCACTCAAGCAGCGTTCGAAGCAACGTAAAAGGGATCGCCGCCGCTAAGGCGTTGACCCCTTAATCCAAGCAACGGCGCTGCCCAGCTTAGCAGAACTTGGGCTGCCGTCGACACTATTCTACCCACGAACGACATTTTGGACAATCGGTAATGCCGCTTCAAAAGACAGGCGGGTTGTGGCAAAGGGACAGTCCCTTTGCCACATCCCAAATATTGCCTTTACGTGTTGATGCACACGGTGTGCAATAATACTCGCACTGTGCAATAGCGCACAGGCTGAGTAACAAGGAGGACGCTTGTCCCAGCTCGAGAAATGCGATCGCCGGTCCCTTCGCTCGCAGCGTGCCCTTCGCCAGGCACTTGCCAGCGAGCTTGCCGAAAGCGGCGACCTTTCGCGCATTAATGTCGCGTCGCTCACCGAGCGCGCTGGCCTTACGCGCCGCACGTTCTATTCGCACTACCACGATATCCCCGACTTTATCAATCAAATCGAGGACGGCTTGCTGGCCGAGATCCGTGAGCGCATTGAGCTCATTACCGCAGCTCAACTGCCCGATCTCTATCACAACATCGATGAGCTCGAGCCGGCGCCCGGTTCGGTTGAGCTGCTGCGTTATCTTGCGGCCAACCGCGACTTAATCGGTGCGCTGCTGGGTCCGGGCGGCGACCAGGCCTTCATTAAAAGGATCATCGACACCGCGCGTGAGGCTGTGGTGCCGCGTGCGCAGACGGGCATTTTGGGCCTGGCGCTGGGCACGTTCTTTGACTACTACGTCACCTACGTCGTGAGTGCCGAGGTCGGCCTGATTCAGCGCTGGTTTGAGCGTGGGCTCACCGAATCGCCCGAGGCCATGGCGCGCATTATGACGGTGCTCGCTTTTGTGCGCCCCGGCGACCTGTATGGCCAACCCATCGATATCAACGTGCCGGAATACGGCATGAAGCTATTGAACTTGCAGCTCGAGGACGCGGCCGACACCGCTGCAACCGTCGAGTCCAACAACTAAGAGGAGAGACAATGAGTAAACTCGTCGAGGGCATCAAGGACCGCATGGTTGCTGCCGCACGCGAGGCCGCGCCCACCGTGATGGACGCTGCGCAGAAGGCCGCGACCGCGGCTGTCGAGAAAGATGCCGAGGCAGTTGCCGATGCCAAGAACGCGGCAGGGGAGACGTCCGTCGCCGCCGAGCCCGCTACCGCTACTGAGCCCGTAGCCGCCGCCCACGCCCCCGAAGGCGCGATTTTCAACCCCGAGGCCGCCCGCGGCAACCTACACCTGGGCATCGATGTGGGCTCCACCACCGTCAAGCTCGCCGTGCTCAACGACGACAACCAGATCGTCTACGCCAAGTACCAGCGCCACCACACCGACGTCCGTGCTTGCGCCCGCGACCTGTTCGAGGGCGCTGCGACCGTGCTGCCGACGGCCCAGATGACCTGCGCCATCACCGGTTCGGGTGGCCTGCTGCTGTCCCAGTGGCTCGACCTGGAGTTTGTCCAGGAGGTCATTGCCAGCAAACGCGCCGTCGAGACCCTTATCCCGGCCACCGATGTCGCCATCGAGCTGGGCGGTGAGGACGCCAAGATCATCTACTTTGACAACGGTATCGAGCAGCGTATGAACGGCACCTGCGCCGGCGGCACGGGCGCGTTCATCGACCAGATGGCAACCCTGCTGCACACCGACGCGAGCGGCCTTAACGAGCTCGCGGCCAACGCCACCACCATCTATCCCATCGCCAGCCGCTGCGGCGTCTTTGCCAAGACTGACGTGCAGCCGCTGCTTAACGAAGGCGCCCGCCCCGAGGACGTGGCGGCCTCCATCTTCCAAGCCGTCGTGACCCAGACCATCTCGGGCCTGGCGTGTGGCCGTCCCATTCGCGGCAACGTCGCCTTCCTGGGCGGCCCGCTGCAGTACCTCTCCGAGCTGCGCCACCGCTTCTACCTCACGCTCAATCTGGACGAGGAGCACCGTATCGTGCCCCAAAACGCTCACCTGTTTGTGGCGAGCGGCGCCGCCATGGCGCACGAGTCCAACAAGCTCAGCACGTTCCCGCAGCTCATCGAGGCCATCGACAGCTTGGGTGACACGCAGGGTGCCGAGGTCGAGCGCCTGGATCCGCTCTTTGCCACCGACGAGGACTTTGCCGAGTTCAAGACCCGCCACGACGCCGAGGTCGTCCCCAAGGGCAAGCTCGACGGCTACACCGGTCGCGTGTTCATCGGCATCGACGCTGGCTCCACCACCATGAAGGCCGCGCTCGTGGGCGAGGACGGTCAGCTGCTGCACACCTGGTACGGCAACAACAACGGCGACATCCTGGGTACGGCCAAGGTCATCATGGCCGATTTCTACAACCACATTCCCGCGGGCTGCACCATCGGCCACGTGACCACCACGGGCTATGGCGAGGCGCTGCTCATCGAGGCCCTCAAGGCCGACTCCGGCGAGATCGAGACCGTTGCGCACCTGCGCGGCGCCAAGGCATTCCTGCCCGGCGTCGAGTTCATCCTGGACATCGGCGGGCAGGATATGAAGTGCCTGCGCGTCAAGGACGGCGTCATCGAGCACATCATGCTCAACGAGGCCTGCTCGTCGGGTTGCGGTAGCTTTATCGAGAGCTTCGCCGTCTCTATGAACATGGACGTGCGCGCGTTCGCCGATGCCGCCATCCATGCCAAGGCCCCCGTCGACCTGGGCAGCCGCTGCACGGTCTTTATGAACTCGCGCGTCAAACAGGCGCAAAAGGAAGGCGCCACGGTGGGCGACATCGCGGCCGGCCTGTCCTATTCCGTCATCAAGAATGCCCTGTTCAAGGTCATTAAGCTGCGCGACCCCAAGGAGATCGGCAACCAGGTGATCGTCCAGGGCGGCACCTTTATGTCCGATGCCACGCTGCGCGCGTTTGAGCAGCTCACCGGCGTTCATGCCGTGCGTCCCGATATCGCTGGCTGCATGGGCGCCTATGGCGCTGCCTTGCTCGCCCGCGATCGCGCTGGCGCCGATGGCACTTCGACCATTCTTTCTGCCGAGGACATCGCGCACCTCACCGTGACGCAAAAGCATGTCCGCTGCGGCCGTTGCTCCAACAACTGCCAGCTCACCGTCAACGACTTTGGCGGCGGCAGGCGCTTCATTACCGGCAACCGCTGCGAGAAGGGCGCCGGCCACAAAAAGCAGAAGACCGAGGCCCCCAATCTCTTCAAAAAGAAAAACGAGCTGCTCTTTAACCGCGAGGTCCTGAGTCCCGACGAGGCTCCGCGCGGTACCGTCGGCATCCCCCGCGCGCTCAACATGTACGAGAACTACCCCTTCTGGCACGCGTTCTTTACGCGCCTGGGCTTTAGCGTGCAGCTGTCCGACCAGTCGAGCAAAAAGACCTACCAGGCGGGCATCGAGTCCATGCCGTCCGAGAGCGTGTGCTACCCGGCAAAGATGAGCCACGGCCATGTGATGAACCTTATCGACCGTGACGTCGACTTTATCTGGATGCCGTGCGTGCGCTGGGAGCGCAAGGAGGATCCGACCGCCGGCAACTGCTATAACTGCCCCATCGTCATGAGCTACCCCACGGCGCTGGCGCTCAACATCGACGAGATCCGCGAGCAGAACATCGAGTTCCTGTACCCGTTTGTGCCCTATCACGATAAGACCGAGCTCAAGCGCCGTCTGTACCAGGTGCTCGCCGTCGACCGTGTGGTCGATGCTGAGGCCGGTCGCGGTCGCGTGCGTGGACCCAAGATCACGCGCTCCGAGGTCGATGCCGCCGTCAACGCTGCCTTTGAGGCCGATGCGCGTTTCCACGAGGACATCCAGACCATGGGCGAGGAGGCTCTTAAGTGGGTCGAGGACCACGGCGGTCACGGCATCGTGCTCGCCGGTCGTCCCTACCATAACGACCCCGAGATCAACCATGCCCTGCCCGAGCTTATCTCGAGCTTTGGCTTTGCGGTCTTTACCGAGGATTCGCTCGCGCATCTGGTAAAGCCCGAGCGCCCGATCCGCGTCGTCGACCAGTGGATGTACCACAGCCGCCTGTACGCCGTCGCCCGTTTTGTGACGATGCGCAACGACCTGGACCTGATCCAGCTGAACTCCTTCGGCTGCGGCTTGGACGCCCTGACCACCGACCAGGTGCAGGAAATCCTGGAGGCCAGCGGCAAGATCTACACCGTGCTCAAGATCGACGAGGTATCCAACCTGGGTGCCGCGCGCATCCGCATCCGCTCGCTCATGGCCGCGCTTAAGGACCAGGAGGCCGAGCGCTTGGCCGAGGCCACAGCCGCGGGCGAGGCCTACGAGCAGGGCGATGCCGCGCCGGTGACGCCCTCCACGGATGCCCCCGCGTTCGCGAGTCGCAAGTACACGTTTGAGGCTCAGCGCGAGAGTGCTTCGACCGCGTGGCCCAAGGTGCCCTTTACCGAGCAGATGCGCGAGGAGGGCTACACCATCCTGTGCCCGCAGATGGCGCCGATCCACTTTGACCTGGTCAAAGAGGTGTTCCGTGGTGCCGGCTACAACTTGGAGCTGCTGCCCTCGACCGACCACGACGCCGTCGAGGCCGGCCTGCGCTATGTGAACAATGACATTTGCTATCCGTCCATTTTGGTGACCGGCCAGATTATGGAGGCCATCGAGAGCGGTCGGTACGACCTGTCCAAGACGGCCGTGGTTATCAGCCAGACCGGCGGCGGCTGCCGTGCCACCAACTACATCGCACTCATCCGCAAGGCCCTGCGTGAGAGTGGCCACCCCGAGATCCCGGTGATCTCGCTTTCGGCCGTGGCGCTCGGCGAGGACAACCCCGGCTTTAAGATTACGCCGGCGCTGCTTAAGCAGGCAGTCTACGCGGTGCTCTTTGGCGACGTGATGATGCAGATGCTCTACCGCTGCCGTCCGTACGAGGCCACGCCCGGTGCGGCGAACGCACTCTACGAGGAGTACATGGCGCGCGCTCGCAAGCTGGCGCCTAAGTTCAACCGCCACAACTACACCAAGCTGTGCCGCGAAGCCATCCGCGCGTTCGACACCATGCCGCTCGTGGGCGAGGGTACTAAGCCGCGCGTGGGCGTGGTCGGTGAGATTCTGGTCAAGTTCCACCCCACGGCCAACAACCACGTGGTCGATGTCATCGAGCGCGAGGGCTGCGAGGCCGTGGTGCCGGGCCTGCTCGACTTCTTCCTGTACTCCATGAGCAATGCCGAGCTGCAGAAGGACGAGCTGGGAAGCTCTGCCACTACGCGCGCGGGCATGCAAGCGCTCATCAAGCTCGTGGACTGGATGCGCACGCCGGTGGAGGAGATGCTCGAGAAGTCCCGTCGCTTCGAGGCGCCCGAGCGCATCGGCACCATGGCCGACAAGGCCCGCACGGTGCTTTCGGTGTGCAACAACATGGGCGAGGGCTGGTTGCTCACGGCCGAGATGCTCGACCTGATTGACCATGGTGCACCCAACATCATCTGCACGCAGCCCTTCGCGTGCCTGCCCAACCACGTGGTGGGTAAGGCTGTGATCAAGGAACTGCGCCGTCAGCACCCCGAGAGCAACATTGTCGCGGTGGACTACGACCCCGGTGCATCCGAGGTCAACCAGCTCAACCGCATTAAGCTCATGATCAGCGTGGCCAAGGAAAACCTGCGCGCCGGCAAGGGCTTTAAGCTCGAGAAGGTGGCGCCGCTCGCGATGGACGAGGTCAGCGGCCAGATGCGTGCCCACGATGGCTGCGTGAGCTGCGGCTCGGTCGACGAGAGCGCCGTGGCGTCGGTCGCTGAGCGCCTGGGACGCGGCATTAAGAAGTAGCTTGCCTGCTATGGACCAGATATGAGACAAACGGGTGGTAGCTGTACCGGCTACCACCCGTTTTTGCTGGACAGGGACCCCGAGATAATGAACAGCTGTAGCCGTTCGCGGCAAAATACCGTCCGTTTATAGAACCCACCCCCAGCGCGCGTCATCCTTACGGTTGAATAAATACACATCTATGGAATTACGCAAGAGAGGACCGTTCCTATGAGCTACAAGACCGTTTGTGTTGCCGGTGGCGGCGTGTTGGGAAGCCAGATTGCCTTTCAGGCTGCCTACTGCGGCTTTGATGTAACGATTTGGCTGCGCAGCGAGGGCAGCATCGGCCGCACCCAGCCCAAGATCGATCATGTGCGCGAGGAGTACATCGCTGCTATCGAGGGCATGGCGGACGGCACGGGCGAGTGGTGCGCCGGTATCGCCGATAGCGATCAGCCTTTCGACAAGGAGACGGCGCTTGCCGCCGTTGAGCGTGCTTACACCACGCTCAAGCTGGAGCTCGATCTTGCCAAGGCCGTGGCCAATGCCGATCTGGTCATCGAGTCTATGGCCGAGGACACCCAGGCAAAGATCGACTTCTACAAGAAGCTCGCCCCGGTCCTTCCGCAAAAGACCGTCATCGTCACCAACTCTTCCACGCTGCTGCCGAGCACCTTTGCCAAGTACACCGGCCGTCCCGAGAAGTACCTGTCGCTGCACTTTGCTAATTCCATCTGGAAGAACAACATGACCGAGGTCATGGCCCAGAGCCAAACCGAAAAGCGCTATTTCGATGAGCTCGTCGACTTTGCCAACGACATCCGTATGCTGGCGCTGCCCGTCAACAAGGAAAAGAACGGCTACCTGCTCAACTCCATGTTGGTGCCATGGTTGCTTTCGGGCCTTGATCTGTATGTCTCGGGTGTGAGTGACCCCAAGAGCATCGACCTCGCATGGACGCGTGGCACTGGCGCCCCCAAGGGCCCGTTCCGCGTGTTCGATACGGTGGGCATCCAGACAGCCTACAACATCGTCATGCAGTATCAGAAGGTGCCGGGCCTGGTGAGCCCGCTGCTCAAGAAGATGATGATGCCCTACAATTTTAAGGCTATGGCATCCGTCCTCAAGAAAATGCTCGACGAAGGCAAGCTGGGCGAAAGCTCGGGCGAGGGCTTCTTCAAGTACTAAACGATTCTTTGGGGGCGGACCGCGCCCCCAAAGCCGTGTTTCTGCGCCGCTGCAAGCTTAAACTACCGCTAAGAGGCGTTTGTTAAGCTGCGGACCATATTGGACAGGGCTGGGCAAACGCCATGGTATATGAGAGAAACGACGGTGGCATTCAAAGACGGTAGCGTTTTGCAACATCCCGCGCCGGCATCACTTCACGTCAAACTCCACGCGATCGAGCTCTGGCACGTTGAGATCGATGAGCTTGCGGGCAACGCGGCGGTCGTGTGCCCCGAGCGCCTCACTTGTTGTCACGTGAGCGACAACCTCGCGCTCGACCATGCCCTCTTCCTCGCCTTCGGTAGCCGAGGTCTCGACGGCGACGGTGTAATCCTTAAAGCCTGGCAGTACCGCGGCAAGCTCGCGCGTAGTTTCGGTGACGCCATAGCCGTCCTGCACGCCGGCCTGCGCCGAGCCAATAGACCCCGCCGTCATAACGATGCAGGGGATGGCAAAGATCACCGTGCCCACGATGATGCGGCGGCGCACCTTGCGCGATAGCTCGTCGACCTCGGCGTTTTCCTCGGCGGTCACAATACCGTCGCCGTTCAGGTCGCGCTTGAGCGGCACGCGCAAAAGAAGCAGCACGGCTTCGGCGGCCAGTGCGATAAAGACCACGTTGATGCCAAACTCATAAAGCGCCGAGAGAAACAGTGACCCGCTTGCAATGGCGATGCCATAGCCCGCCGCACACAGGGGCGGCATGAGCGCGGTCGCCACGGCCACGCCGGCGATGAGCGTGGCGGGTTCCTGGTCGCGCGAGTTGCCCAGGCCACCCGCAAAGCCGCCCGCGAGCGCGACGACAAGGTCCCACACAGTCGGTGTCGAATTGTCGATGATGGCGGCCGTGGTGGTGCCAAGGGGCGAGAGCTTAAAGTACAACGTGGACGTGACCAGGCAAAAGGCCATCTGTAGAGCCAAGCCTGCGACGGCCTCGAGGGTAATCTCGCGGTCGAGCGTGGCGATGCCGTATGCCATGGCAAGCACCGATCCCATAAGCGGGCAGATGAGCATGGCGCCCACGATGGCGATGTCCGAATCGATATCGAGGCCGATGCTCGCGATCAACATGGCGATGATGAGGATGCATAGGTGGGAGCCAGTCAGACGCGCCCCGTTTACAAAACGCTTGCGGATCACGTGATAGGGCGCGCGTCCCTCGCGAATGTTGAACGCACGCTTGAGGAAGCGGGTGACGTTTTCCATGGCTTCGCTATGAGCAGGGCGGATGCCGTGACGCCGATGATGACGCTCGCGCAGGCGCTTGAGCTGTTGGTTATCGAGTTCCATGTTCACCTCGTTCTGGCACGGGCCGTGTATCCCGCCCGTCGTCCTTACTCTACACCGCGCTGAGCGAGGTGTCAGACAAGGTTTGTTGACCTGGAAGTAAGGCCAATCGGCATGACTAAAAACGCCGTGAGGATCATAAGAGTCAAATAGACAAAAAAGCGCGGGGCCGGTTTGATTCCGACCCCACGCTCTGCACGGGTACGTTGTTGTTGGGTTTAGCCCAGCAGGCTCAATCCCACCGAGATGAACGCTAGGATAACGCCAACGATGGACTCGCCGCCCAGCAGGCCGCTGGCAACGACCAGGCCCTGCTCCTGGAAGGCGGCATCCTTGGCGGCCTTCTCCTCGTCCGAAAGGCCGGCGGTGGCGTCGCGGTGTGCGGCCCACTTGTCGTAGGCGAGCTTGACGCAGGAGCCCAAGAAGGCCGTGAGCGACATGTAGAACGGCAGGTACACGCCCAGGCCGATCATCATGGCCGGAATGCCGAGCCAGTACATGACGATGCCGGCGATAAAGCCGCCCGCAAACCACGGCACGCTCGGGATGCCCGAGACCATGGTGGCGACCACGCTTGCCTGCGCGGCCACAAAGCTCTTGTCAGGGCCAAAGGCGTCCGGACCATAGGCGGTGACGAGCGCGACCATGACAGCGGCGGCGACCAGGGCGCCCACGATGCCGCCAATGGCCTGGCCGACCCACTGTGCGCGCGGGTTGGTACCCAGTACGGCTCCGGCCTTAAAGTCGTTCATGACGTCGCCCGCAAGGCCGCACGCCACGGCCACGATGCCAGCGATAAAGAACAGCTTGACCTGTGCGAGCTGCGCGAAGGCTGCCACGATGAGCATGACGATGAGGCCAAAGATCTCCATGGGATCGATACCCGTCTGGCCGCAGCTCTGAGCGCTCATGATGGTGGTGACAAAGGTGAACAGCGTGACGATGACGGCCGGAACGGGACCAAGGTCGAGCGCGATGGCGACGATCACGGCGATGGCTGCGGTGCCCAGGCCGATGATGCCGGCGTCGAGCTTAAGGGAGCCCGAGATGAGCGATTGCTCGTCGGTGTCGGTGGAGCTGTCGGCGGCGAGGCCACGGACGATACCGGTGACCTGCGGCAGGATGTCTTTAAGGACGACGGCGACGCCGAAGCCCATCATAAGACCCATACCGAGGGACTTGACGATGCCCTGCGCGGTCGCAATATCGAACAGGCCGGCAGCGGCGCCGCCAACGATGATGCCAAAGTTGCCCAGCAGCGCGCCGGCAAACCAGAAGGCGACGGGGGCAAAGCCCACCAAAAAGCCGATGGACAGCAGCATGGGCGAGTTGTAGATGGCAAAGGTCACGCCGGGGATATTGAGCGTGCAAAGCATGCTGGGCACCACGCCCAGAGCGTCGCGAAGCACGCTGTAGATGCCTGCGATGGCCATGGAGCCAAAGAGCTGCTTACCGGTCTTGCCGCCAGCCTCGGTGGCACGCAGAGTCTGAGCAGCGGCGTTGCCGGTGGGGAACTCCAGCGCGGCGTCCACGATAAAGTGACGGTGGATGAGCGCTGTCGCCAGAAGACCCAAGATGGTGCCGGCGAGCGCCACGATAAACATGTCGAGCCAGCTGATCTGGTCGGCATAGCCCAGCATCCAGGCGCCCGGGATGGTAAACGCCAGACCGCCGGCGACCATGGCGCCCGCAGACATGATGGTGTGGGTGACGTTGGCCTCGTTGAGGCTGGCGTTGCCCATGAGCTTCAGAAAGAACAGTGAAATGACGGCAGCGAAAATGATCGGCCAGGGGAGGGCACCCATCTTGAGGGCCGTGTAGGCCGAGCTCGCCGTGATGATCACGCAGCCAAGGACGCCGATGACGACGCCGCGCAGCGTGAGTTGACCGCGCATAGAGGTGCGGTTCGAGGGATTGCTCATATAGAACTCCTTTGCGTATATCCGCTTCCCCCGCAAGCGCCGCTACGGATACGGCGCGGGAAGTCGGGTTACCAAGGGCCGCCGCGTGAGCTCGCGTACGACCGCGCATCAGTATAGCCGCAACCTAGCCATTTTGGGATGACTGGTTTAGGTAGGCGATATACTGCTGGGCAGACGAAAGGAGCGCCGACGATGCTTAATGGGTGCGCATATATATTGACGGTCGACGTGGGCAACACGTTCATTCGCTTTGGCCTGTTTGCAGAGGATTCGGCCGCGGCGCAGGAATGTCCGCTTGCGACGTGCGAGATCACCACGCCGGCCCGTATTACGGCCGACGAGGCGCGCATGAGGCTCACGCAGGTCATGGGCGCGCTGTCAGCCGATGCGGGCATGCCGGGCGTGCTCGTTCCCGCAGCCGCAGTGCTGAGCTGCGTGGTGCCGGCGCTCGAGCGCCCGTGGAAGGCGGCGCTTTCCCGTACCTGCACGGGGCGCGTGCTCACGGTGGGGCCGGGACTTAAGACCGGCATGTCCGTGCGCTACGACGATCCGGCCGAGATCGGCCCCGACCGCATCGCCGATGCCGTGGCGGCCCGCGCCGTCTACGGCTCGCCGTGCATCGTGATCGACCTGGGTACCACGACCAATATCGAGGTTATCGACGCGCACGGCACCTTTGTCGGCGGCGTTATCGCGCCGGGGCTGGCGCTCGGTGCCCGTTCGCTTTCGGCGGCAGCAGCGCGCCTACCCCAGGTTGAGCCCTCGGCGCCGACACACGTCATCGGCCGCAACACGCGTGAGGCCATGCGCTCGGGCGTGGTTTTGGGCGAGGTGGCCCGCATCGACGGCATGCTCGACATGGTGCTCGCCGAGATGCGCGCGACCAAGACCGCGGGGGAGGGCGATGTGCCCATTGTCATTACCGGCGACGATGCCGAGGCACTTGCGGCCCTGGTCGGTCATAGCCTGACAGTCGATGACGCGCTGACGCTGCGGGGTCTCGCCGAGCTCTACCACATCAACCAAAAGCCTCGCCGCGCATAAAGCCGAGGACGTCGGGGGAGAGGAAACAGCCCACCTTTCACCTGCTACAATGGGTCAAACTATTGCGATTTCGGAGGTGTCTGCCATGTCGGACGATCTTCATCAAACCGCGTCGGGCAAGCGCCGCGACGTTATTAGCTGGGATGAGTTCTTTATGAGTGTGGCCATCGCCGCGCAGCGCCGCAGCAAGGACCCCAACACGCAGGTGGGCGCGTGCATTGCCAGCACCAACCACCGCATTCTTTCGGTGGGCTACAACGGTACGCCCTCGGCGCTCAACGACGACTTTTTCCCGTGGGGCACAAGCGACGACCCGTTGCAGGATAAGCATAACTACGTGGTGCATGCCGAGGCAAACGCCGTGCTCAACTACCGCGGCTCGCTCAAAGACCTTGAGGGCTCCACGGTCTACGTCACGCTGTTTCCGTGCCACGACTGTGCCAAGATCCTGGCGCAGGTAGGTGTAGGCGAGGTTGTCTACCTGGACAACAAGTATGCCGACACCGATGACGGCCGTATCAGCCGTCGCATCCTCGACTCCTGTGGCATCAGCTACCGCCAGGTTATCGTCGATGTCCAGATTGGTACCGGGGGACAGGCTCGGCAGTAGCGCGTGGCAACGCCAGCTGGCAACAAAAGGCAGCTAAAAGAGCCCCGTCCCAAATTGACTGCTCGTGAAAGTCGCGTCTGAGCGCATGGACGGCTCGTGAGCGGGTACATGGCTGTAGTAACATAGCTTCTGTCCGCGGGCGCGCCCGCGTTATTGTGAGAAAGGAGCCCCTGTGGCTGTTAACGAAGAGCTGCTTAAGAAGGTTCTTGAAGAGATTCGCCCCAACCTGCAGGCCGACGGCGGCGATATGGAGTATGTGGGCGTCGACGACGAGGGTGTTGTCAAGCTGGAACTGCAGGGCGCCTGCGCCGGCTGCCCTATGAGCGCACTGACCCTGTCCATGGGTATCGAGCGTATCCTGAAGGAGCATGTGCCCGGCGTTACCCGCGTTGAGCAGGTCAATGCCTCCGGCGAGACCGAGGACTTGTACGACGAGTACGCGCCGTTCTAAGATGCGAAAGCTGCGGACGGCGTACTCCGCATAGACGTTACGCCCAAATATGCGGCTGCGAGCGCAAGGCCCGCGGCCGCATTTGTATGTAGGGAGCAGGGGGACCGATATGCTCAACGACCTCTACCATATGCTTGATCCCGTCGCGATTTCGGCGGGGCCCATCACCATCTACTGGTACGGCTTGGCCTACGTGGTCGGCGCTCTGCTCACGGCGGTCGTCATGTATCGCACGCAGCGTCGCTGGGGCTTCGACATTACGGTTGACGACCTGACGAGCGTCGTGGTCGGTGTGGTCTTTGGCCTTATCATTGGCGCCCGTCTGTTCTACGTCATCTTTTACGGTGACGGCTACTACTGGGCGCATCCGCTCGAGATCTTTGCCACCAACGAGGGCGGCATGAGTTTTCATGGCGGCCTGGTGGGCGGCATCATCGGCGGCGTGCTCGTGTGCCGCATGTATAAGCTCGACGCCTGGACTTTGGCAGACCTCGCGGTCATCGGTGCTCCGCTGGCCCTGTGCTTGGGGCGCTGCGCCAACTTTGTCAACGGCGAGCTGTGGGGCAAGCCGACCGATCTGCCCTGGGGCGTGATCTTCGGCGGCGCCGCGGGCGATATGCCGCGCCATCCCTCCCAGCTCTACGAGGCATTTCTCGAGGGCATTGTGCTCTTTTGCATCTTGCAGGTGCTCAGCCGCAAAAAACCGCTGCTGCCCCAGGGTACGTTTATGGGCGTCTTTGTGATGGGCTATGGCATTGTCCGTTTCCTCATTGAGTTTGTGCGCGTGCCCGATGCCCAGCTGGGCTATCTGCTGGGCGGCGTCATCACCATGGGTCAGCTACTGAGCCTGCCACTCGTGATTGCAGGCCTGGCGCTCATCATCTTTGCCCTCCGCCGCAACCGTCCCCAGCGCATCTACCTCGACGCCTAGCCACCACATGCCACTACAAAGGGGACAGGCACCTTTGTGGTGGTTTTGCCGGGCAACGATGACAGAACCGTAACGTTTCCCCAGATAAAACCTGTCAAAATAAACCTGTCCCTTTTTGTCAGGTTTCTAGAAAGGCTATTCGGACTGTGAAGGATTCCGACCTCTCCGCAACGGCTGCGCGCGACGCCGCCCGCATCGTTTGGTTTAAGCGCTATCCCGCCAAGCAGACGCTCATCGCATTTTTGCTCGCCCTGCTGGCGACCACGGCGTTTTCCATCGATCCCGCCCCGGTGTCGAGCAATGCGGTCCTGGCGATCGACCCCAAGGCGACGGGCACGCTCTACGTGTGCTACGAGGTACTTCTCTCGTTTGCCGGCCATACCGACGCAGTGATGCTGCTCGCGCTTGCCTGCTTGCTCACGCTGCCGTTTCGCTATGTGTTCTTTGGCCGCGGTGACGCTTGGCGCCCGTCGGTCGTGCTGCCATCGCTGTTCTTTGCCGTTTGCATGGTGTTCGGCCGTAGCTACGACCTTACCGATTCGGCAGAGATTGTGCTGGGCGACAAGGCGCGCGTTATCTGCGCCTGGATTGGCGGCGCGGGCTGGATGCTCTTGGCGATTGTGGCCTTCTATCTGGCTTTTGAGTTTTTGGATTGGTTGAGCTCCCGCCGCATTCCGTTTTCGGAGACCCACTTTGGCCGCGTGTGGCGTGTTACCCACGCCGTGCTCTCGGTCCATCCTTTTGTCGGGCCGTTTCTTGTGCTCATGATTGTCTGGGCGCCCACGCTTATCGCCTCGCTGCCCGGCCTCTTTATGGGAGATACGGGCGCGCAGATCCGCCAATGGTTCAACTACCCCAACGGCACGAGCGATTACCTACGCCTGCTTAACCCCAACGTACTGCTCAACGGTCATCATCCGGTGGTGCACACGGCCATCATCGGCTCGTGTGTGCAACTGGGGCTTTCGCTATTCAATAGCGCCAATGCGGGACTTGCCATCTACACCTGTGCCCAATTTGTCATCACGGCCGCCTGTATGGCCTATTCCATATCGTCGCTGCGCAAGCTGGGTGTGAGCCTGCCGGTCCGCGGCGTCATTTTGCTGTTCTTTGCGTTTATGCCGATGTTCTCCAACTACGCGGCGCTGTTGACCAAAGACGTACTTTTCGCCGATGCGTTTTTGGTGCTGCTCGTTCCGACCGTCAAGCTCGTGGCATGTGGCCTGCCCCGTCGCGATGCCAATGCCGAGCGCGTGGGTGAACAGGTGCCTGTGCTCTTTGCGCGCCACGACTGGCTGTTGCTCGTGCTGGGTGCCATGGGCTCCACGTTTTTGCGCAATGGCGGCCTGGTCTTTCCGTTGGCGGCCTGCGTGATTGCGGCGGCGTTTTGCGCCTGGGACGCGCATGTGGCCCGTCGCGTGGCCAAACAGTCTGGCGTCACGCCCTCGTACGCCACGCCACGCTTCCGCTGGGTCGGCGTGCTCGCAGTGCTTGCGCTCTGCCTTGTCTCCAACATGTATTTCACCAAGGTATTTATGCCGGCGCACGATATCACGCCGGGCTCCAAGCGCGAGATCCTCTCGATTCCGTTTCAACAGACGGCACGCTTCGTCCAAAAGCATGACGGCCTTAATTCGGGTGTTAACCCCAAGGTCAAAGACGATGGCACGATCGAGGAAGCTCCCTGCGACGGCTTGGTGAACGATGAGGAGCGCGCTGTGATCGATCGCGTGCTTAAGTACGAGAACCTGGGCCGTCGCTACAACCCCGACAAGTCGGATGCCGTCAAAAACTGCTTCAATGAGTACGCCTCGCAGGAGGACATCAAGGCCTATTTTGAGGCGTGGGCCCAGATGTTCAAAAAGGACCCCGGGTGCTATATCTCGGCGCTCGTCAATAACTACTACGGGTACTTCTATCCGAGTGCTCGTGATGCATGGGTCTACAGCACGGCGCGCAGTGCCGAGATCATGGCGAAGCCCGATAACCTCAAGTACTTTGACTTCCATCCGGTCGATAGCAAAGCCGTGCGCTGGTGCGACCATCTGATCAACCTGTACCGTGTGGCGGTGCAGCGCATTCCGTTTATCTCGCTCACCATGAGCTCGGCCACCTACGTGTGGATCATGATCGTCGTGGTGGTCTACCTGTTGCGCCGCCATTCGTGGCGCGCGCTGACCATCTGGATACCGCTACTGGGCGTGCTCGCCGTGTGCCTGATCGGTCCATGTAACGGATCGACCTACATGCGCTACCTGTACCCAGTCATTGCATGCATGCCTTTTGCCATCGGCGCCACGATCACCCGCAGCGACCTCCTGTGGACCTAACCAAAGATTGGTGCATTGGGGGTCAGGTTTCTTTGCACCAAGGGCTTGTATCATCATGGTGGCTTCATTTTTTTGTTTATCTCACAGGCTAGTAGGTATATCATTTATAGCGTTTGTTTATATTGCCCGAGCATCCACGCTGGGCTTTAGGTCGAAACCGATAGGAGACACGTATGTCCGGACACTCTAAGTGGGCCACAACCAAGCATCGTAAGGGCGCGCAGGACGCCAAGCGTTCCGCCCTCTTCTCCAAGCTCAGCCGCAACATCACCGTTGCTGCCCGTCTCGGCGGTGACCCGCTGCCCGAGAACAACGCCAGCCTCGCCGCTGCCGTTGCCAAGGCCAAGGCTCAGTCCATGCCTAAGGACAAGATCAAGTCCGCTATCGACAAAGCTTTTGGTTCGGGTGCTGACGCCGCCGTCTACGAGAACATCGTGTACGAGGGCTACGGTCCCGCCGGTGTTGCCGTCTACGTCGACTGCCTGACCGACAATCGCAACCGTACCGCCGCTGATGTCCGTTCCGCCTTCTCCCACGCTGGTGGCAACCTGGGCACCTCCGGCTCCGTCGCCTTCCAGTTTGAGCGCAAGGGCCAGATCGTCGTCGCCAAGGAGATCCTGGACGAGAACGCCAAGAAGGAGACCATGATCGCCAACGGTGCTGCCGGCGACGAGGATGAGTTCATGATGGCCATCGCCGAGGCCGGTGGCGAGGACTACGAGGATGCCGGCGAGGAGTGGATCGTCTGGACTACTGCCAACGAGGTTATGGCTGTCTCCAAGGCGCTCGAGGAGCAGGGCGTCCAGGTCAAGGGCTCCGAGACCACCATGGTCCCGACCACCCCGACCGAGGTTTCCGGCGCCGACGCCAAGAAGGTCCAGCGCCTCATCGACCGTCTTGAGGAGCTCGACGACGTCCAGGACGTCTACAGCACCATGGACATGACCGACGAGGTCATCGCTGCCCTCGAGGAGGAGTAGCGCCCGCACGGATTGAGCCGTGCATATCTGGGCATAATGAAGCGAGCATGCAAGCCTCGTGGAATAGATGAGCCGGATCCGCGTGCATGAGGCACCGGACCCGGCTCTTTTATAATGATGCGAATCGTTTTGCATTCTGTGGATCAAGATTTGAAGGGAGCGCCGCATGCGCGTGCTCAAACGAGCCCTCGCGATCGTGTATCTTGCCGCCGCCGTCGTGGCGCTGGGTACGTTGGTCTGCCAGTTTTGGGGACCATATACCTATCGCTTTATGCTGCTGATGCGCGATCCGCTGCCTCGCATCGTTGTTACGGCGTGCGGCGGTGTCGTGGCGCTCGGCGTGCTCGTGGGTTTCTTCCGCCTGATGTTTGCTCGTCGTGAGCCGTCCTGCGTGCATCCGGCGGGGGAGCGTAATATCGAGGTCACGCTCGCGGCCCTCTCCTCGTGCGCTCGAACTGCGGCAGAGCGCGACGACCGTGTAATGATTGAGCATGTTGAGGCACGCGTGCAGGGCTCCGACGAATCGCGCGTCCGTTTTAAGGTCGACGCCATCGCGCTCGACGACCGGGATGTGGCATCCCTTGCAGCCGCGATGCAGCAACGTATCGAGGAGGCCTGCGACACCATGCTCGGCACGCCGGGCACGACCGCACGCGTTCGTTTTTTGCCGTCCAAGACTACCGTCCAGACCGTGGAGGTTTCCGGTGAGTGATACCAATCAAGACAAGACCGTCCGCACCCCGCGCCTGACGATTGACCAGACCGCCACGCCGGCGAGCGAACCTGTTGATTCCAAAGCGGAGGCAACCGAGTTGCAAGATGCGGCAGCCGCGGATTTTGACGAGGCTATGGGTCTCATCAAGGGTACGGGCGCTGCCATCTGGAGCTATGCTGTGCGTCATCCCAACACCACGCTCGGTGCCGTCGCTGGCTTTATCCTCGCCGTTTTGGTGCTCACGCTCGGCCTGTGGGATACGCTCGTCATTGCATTCTTCGTGCTGATCGGCGCTGTGATCGGCCAAATTCGCGACGGCGAGAACGGGATCGTCAACTTCTTCGGCCGTCTGTTTAGCGGCCGCTAATATGTATTCGACTGTCGCATCCGCGGCAGGCATAAGGAGGAACCATGGCTTTTAATACGAAGGTCGATGTAGCCGATACCGAGCTCGAGGAGAACGAGGCGGTCGTCGCCGAAGCTGAGGATGTGACGCTCGAGGACGAGGCTCTCGTCGAGGCCGAGTCCGATACGGATGAGGATGACGAGGAAGCGGACGAGTCCGAGGACTCGCTCACCTATTCCAACGGCGTGATCGAGAAGATCGTTGCCATGGCCACCCGCGAGGTTCCGCACGTTCTGGGCATGAAGGGTAACCTCATGCACTTTGTGCAGGAGCAGTTTGGTGCCGAGAATCTGACCAAGGGCGTGACGGTCGAGGTCACCGACGATAATCGCGTGGTCGTCAACATCTCCGTCATCATCGAGTACGGCGCCTATGCGCCCGCGATCTTCGACGATGTTAAGGCACGTGTCACCGAGCGCCTTGCCGCGATGACCGGCCTTGAGGTGGCGGGCGTCAACCTGCGCATCGAGGATGTCATCACCCCCGAGGAGTATGAGCACCGCACCAGCCAGCACGAATAACCTTCCAAAAAGGGACAGGTTTGTTTTGGCAGGTTTTATCTGCGAAAACATTAAACGGCCGACCGCGCAAGCAAAAGCGTGGCCGGCCGTTTTTGTACGCTCCCGATATAGTCATACCGCTCGTCTAACTAAGGGTTGCAATCCCCACGTTCCGCGTTACTCTAATGGGCGCATTGTTTCCAAATTGTTAACGAGGGGTTGCCGTAATGGCCGACGAGCACGAAACAGAAAGCAAGGCATGGGCGATTGAGGCCGCTGCAGCAGAGGCGGCGTCGCGTGCTGCCGAGGAGGTGCATCGTCCTCCCGTAGTGCCGATGGAGCGCGTGGTCGATCGCGATGTTATCGAGCGGGGCGAGCGCGCTGGTCGCAAGCGCAGCCAGGAGCCGGGCTTTCCGCGCTTTTTTGCCGAGCTCAATTTGGGCCTGATCCTCACGGCCTTTGCCATCGTCGCGTTTAAAACCCCTAATCACTTTGCTTTTGGCGGCACCTCGGGCGTGTCGGTCATTCTGTCCACGCTGTTCCCGACCCTGCCTGTCGGCGTTTTTATGTGGATTATCAATGCGGTCCTGGTCGTTTTGGGCTTTATCTTTTTGGAGCGCAAGGCAATCCTGTGGAGCGTCTTTGCCTCGTTTGCGCTGTCCGCCTATGTCTCGCTGTTTGAGCTCTTTATTCCGACCGATGTCTCGATGACGGGCGATATGTGGCTCGACCTGTGCTTTGCCGTGATTCTGCCGGCGCTCGGCAGCGCTATCGTCTTTGATATTGGTGCCTCGACGGGCGGCACGGACATTCTCGCCATGATCCTCAAACGTCGCACGACGCTCGAGATTGGCCGCGCCCTGCTGTTGGTCGATATCGGCATCGTGACCATCGCGGCCTTCTTGTACGGCCCGCGCGTCGGTCTGTATTGCGTGCTTGGCCTGTTTGCCAAGACGCTCGTGGTCGACAAGGCCATCGAGAGCATTCACCTGCGCAAAGTCTGCACGGTCATTTGCTCCGAGCCCCTTAAGGTCGAGGAGTTTATCGTCAAACATCTCAACCGCACGGCGACTATCAGCCGCGGCTACGGCGCCTTCTCGGGCAAGTGCGTGACGGTGATCATGAGCGTGCTGAGTCGTCGCGAGGCCGTGCAGCTGCGTCGCTACGCTCGCGAGATCGATCCGGGTGCCTTTATCACGATCGTCGACAGCTCCGAGATCGTCGGCAAGGGTTTCCGCGGAACGAACTAACGCGGTCGAGCTTATCAAACAATCGAATAGCGCCCTGCGCATTGCAAATGCGTCATGTTGGAGTATTTGTCCCCACATTGGGTGATAATGATGCCAAAGACATCGTTTGCGATCCAGATGATTCGCTCAAGATACGAAGGGATGATCTCGATGTTCTGTTCGCAGTGTGGTGCCCCCATGGGCGACAACGATAAGTTCTGTGGTGCGTGTGGTGCCCCCAATGCCGGTGCCGCAGCCCCTGCCCCTCAGGGTCAGCCCCAGCAGTTTGTTCCGCAACCGCCCGTGGCGAATGCGTCCAAGGGCTGTGTGGCTCAGGCGTTTGAGGACATGACCAAGACGCCGGGCGTGCTGCAGCGCGTGTGCCAGATCGCCTTTTTGCCGGCGCTGATTTGTGTTGTGTCGGTGCTCGTGCTGTTCATTCCCGTTATCGGCGGTATCGCGGCTGCCATCGGCTTTTTGGCAGCTTGCATTGCGAGCGTGTGTGGTTCCGGCTTTGGTATTGAGTGGGGTCGCGATCTGTCGCTCAAGGTTGATGACGGTATGGATCGTCCACTCATGCGTTCCACGTCGTTTGGCCTCGGAGTCTTTTCGAGCGTTATCTCGGTCGTGCTCGAGGTTATCGCTGCCATTCCCGTTATCGGTGTAGTGCTTTCGCTGGTGGAGAGCGTGGTAATTGGCGCCGCGGGCTCGTATTCGTATTACGGCTCTTATGCACTCGAGGCAGCGCTGTTCGGCTCGCTTGGCCTGCTTGTCCTGGCTATGATTGCCACGGCGGTCTTGGGGGTCTTCTTTAAGATGTTCGCCGACATTGCCGTGATGCACTTTGCGGTGACCGGTCGTGTCGAGAGCGCGTTTTCGCTCGATAAGGTCTGGGCGGCCTTTAAGCACAACAAGACCAAACTGTTCTGCGCTTCGTTCCTTCCCGAGTTTTTGACGGGCCTGGTCGCCAACGTTGTCACCTGGATCCTGACGTTCGTCTTTGGCACCATTGCCTCTGTCGGTATGTATAGCTACTACTACCGTCCTTCGGCTATTGAGGCGCTTGTTACCGGCGGTGGCATCACGCTCGTATTGTTCTTGGTGCTGACGGCGTTTGTCACGGTATTCCTCACGGTCTTTGGCAAGATGCTCAAGCACCGTGCCGTTGGCTATTGGGTTGCGCGCTACGCAAGCGAGTGGGCCGACGAGGACAAGGACGACGTCCTGACTTTTGTGCTGCCGTTTGAGAAGAAGTCTGCTCCGGCTGGTTTTAGCGCCGACGCAGCGCCCGTATCCGATTCCGCTGCGGCGCCGGCGCCTGCGCCCGAGCCCGAGCCCGCGCCCGTGCCTGAGCCTGAGCCTGAGCCTGAGCCTGAGCCCGCGCCCGTGCCTGCGCCCGAGCCCGCGCCCATGCCGGAACCGGAGCCCGAGCCTGCACCTGAGCCCGAGCCTGCGCCAAGCTCCGACGAGGACCCGCAGGACGAGTAACCCTGCCACCTGCCATTTGGGGACGGGGTAGAAACGGTAGAAATAGCGCTTGACAAATAAGCGGGGGCGGACGTGCCGAAGCGTCCGCCCCCGCTTTGATATCGCGATGCGGCTATGACTGCGAGATGGTCGTGGATCGACTACTCGTCGTGCTTCTCCTCGCGGCGGGCGGCGGCGCGAGCGTCGTGGATGCCCTTGATTGCGGCGTGTCGGGCGGTGCGGGCATCGTGCATGGCGTCGCGGGCCTCGGCGGCCGTGGCCTTGGCAGAGCGCAGTTTGGCTGCCAGGTCGGGATTGGTCTCGGCGACCGCGGCAATCGTGGGGCCGTCGAGCTCTTCTTGTGTGGGCTCGGCCAAAAAGTCGATGGCATATTGGGCGGCCACCATGGAGCCCTTGGCCAGTACCGACTCGTCAATCTTGTAGAAGCAAGAATGTTGGGCGTACGTGGCGCCAATCTGGGGGTTGCGCGTGCCAACAAAGGCGAGCACGCCCGGTACGCGGCGCAGGTACTCCGAAAAATCCTCACCCGAGAGTGTGCCGCGATAATGGCCTTGGCCGGTGGGGCCCAGGCATTTGATTACTGCCTGGCGGCAGCGCTCGCTCGAGGCGGCATCGTTTTCGACCTTGTAATTGGCGATGGTGTAGTCGGTGAGCTCTGCCTCGGCGCCCAAGGCGGCCGCGGTATGCTCCACGATGCGGCGCATGAGCTCCGGCATTTCCTCGTGGGTCGAATCTCCGTAGGTGCGCACCGTGCCGGCGAGGTAGGCCGTGCCGGCGATAACGTTGCGCGCGGTGCCGCCGTGCAGCTCGCCGACGGTAATGACGGCCGGCTCGTAGGGACTGATCTCGCGCGAAACGATGGTCTGCAGAGCGTTGACGATCTCGGCGGCAACCATAACGGCGTCGTGACCGCGCTGGGGCATGGCGCCGTGGCACGAGGTGCCGCGGACGTCGATGCGGAACCAGTCGGTATTGGCCATGCGCGGTCCGGGCTCACAGCTCACGGTGCCGGCGTCGACCTCACTCCAGATGTGCGCGGCGTAGGCGCCATCGACGCCGTCGAGCACGCCCGTGCCGATCATGAGCTTGGCGCCCTGGCCGTTTTCCTCGCTGGGCTGGAAGACGATGCGGACTTCGCCGTGGATGTCGTCGGTCATATGGCGCAGGATTTGCAGCGTGCCGAGCATCATGGCGATGTGGCAGTCGTGGCCGCAGGCGTGCATGCAGCCCTCGTTGACGCTGGCAAACTCCTCGCCGGTCTGCTCGGTGACGGGCAGGGCGTCGATATCCGCGCGCAGCAGGATGCGGCGGCGCGGCGTGCCGTCCTCGTGGTAGGCATCCGACGCGGTACCGCGAAGCGTTGCCACCAAGCCGGTCTTGAGCGGACGCTCGTAGGGGATATTCATGGCGTCGAGCTGGTTGGCGATGTCGGAGGTCGTGCGCTCCTCGGCAAGGCTCAGCTCCGGGTGCTTATGGAAGTGCCGGCGCTGCTTGATGATATAGGGTTCAAACTCGGTAGCGATATCTTTGATGGCTGCGGTGACGTCGTCAGCCGCGCGAGCCTCGGTCGCCGCCATAATCTGCTGTGCCTTGGTCTTCGTCATGGTCGATTTGCTCCTTGCTGGGTTGATCGCAAAATCGTACAGGCTCTCTCCAGTATGCCACCTGCCGCTAGGGCTGGTAAAGTTGCCGTTTGCCGCTTGGGGTTTTGTTACAAGGGCGGGGGAGTACACTCGGGGGTGTTGAATTTCCTGCCAGAGATGGGGATGCCCATGCAACATATCGATCGGATTATCCGCTCCAAGAACGTCTTTACCGCGCAAGACGGCATCGATACCGCCCGCGAGCTGGCGATTGCCATCGCAGGCGACCGTATCGTCGCAGTCGGTGCGCCCGATGACGTGATTGCCGCCGCGCCTGCCGTCACGCCGGTTATCGACTACGGCGAGCAGTTTGTCTGCCCAGGTTTCCATGACGCTCATCTGCACTTCTTCCATACCTCGGTCGGCTCCTCGCCGTACATGCTCATGGATATGGGCACGTCCGAGACTGCGCTGGTGCAGCACGCGCTCGAGTTTTCCAAGGACCTGCCCGATGACGCTTGGGTTGTGACGCAGGGCTGGCGCGACTACCGTTGGGACCCGCCCGAGCATCCTACCAAGGCGTCGCTCGATGCGGCATTCCCCGATCGTCCCTGCGTTATGTATTCGGGCGACGGGCATACGCTTTGGCTCAACAGCCGCGCACTCGAGGCGCTCGGCGTCACACGCGACAGCGAGCCGCCAGCGGGCGGCAGCTACGACAAGGATGCAAACGGCGAGCTCACGGGCATTGCTCACGAGGCGGCTGCCATGCAGCTGCTACCGCGCTGCCTTGAGTGGCTGGGGGAGGATCGCATTGCAAGCGCTTACGCCGATCAAATGAGGCGTATGGCCGAGCAGGGCATCACCTCGATCTGCGACATGTCGCTCATGCCCATGCCGGGCTGCGATTTTATCCGCGACGACGTCTATGACAAGCTGCAAACAGCCGGCAAGCTGGGCATTCGTGCCCATCTGTTCCCCACACTGCTGGATGACCAGTCGCGCTTAGAAGAACTGCAGATCCGCTACGCGAACAACGCGCTGCTTTCGGCGCCTGGTTTTAAGCAGTTCTTCGACGGCGTGTCGAGCGAACACACGGCGTATCTCACCGAGCCCTATACCAATCCGCGCTTCCCGGGCGA
Source organism: Collinsella aerofaciens (assembly GCF_041537385.1). Lineage (GTDB taxonomy): Bacteria > Actinomycetota > Coriobacteriia > Coriobacteriales > Coriobacteriaceae > Collinsella > Collinsella aerofaciens_BV. The sequence goes on along the minus strand of NZ_JBGORS010000003.1, from coordinate 225,850 downwards.
CCAGGGCCGTCTGACAGTTCCTGCCGAGCGCATGCGTAAGCTGGTTCTGGCGGCTGCGGAGCGCGGCCACACCGTGCGCATCCACGTCATCGGCGACGGTGCGATTCATGCCGCGCTGGATATCTTCGAGGAGGCCGCCGACCTGTACGGCCTGCCCCAGCACGGCCATAACACACTCGAGCATCTGGAGAACCTCCTGCCCCAGGACATCGACCGCCTGCGCAAGCTCAACGTGGTCGCCTCGAGCCAGCCCTGCCATATCACGCTCGACCCGGGTGGTCCGGAGCGCGACCTGGGCTTGGAGCGCAGCCGCATCATGTGGCCGTTTGCGACCTATAAACAGCGCGGCATTCGCCAAGCCTTCGGTACTGACAGCCCTATCACGCCTGTTACTAGCATGAACGTGCTCTACACGGCTATCACGCGCCAAGACCCCAAAAGCCACTGGCCCGAGGGCGGCTGGCTGCCGAGTGAGCGTATCGATGCGGCAACGGCTCTGCGCAACTACACCCTGGGCAGCGCCTATGCAGCGGGCGACGAGCAAAACCTCGGCAGCCTGGAACCCGGCAAATACGCCGACCTGGTAGTCCTGGACCAAAACCCACTCACTGTTGACCCCCAAGAGCTCCAGGACACCAAAGTTCAGGCCACCTACCTGGCAGGCAACCTAATCTACGAGCGCTAAGTATTCATGTCGTACCGTTAAACGCGGCTTGGGCAGCTTATTTTGGGATGGCGCTCGAGCCGCGTTTGTTTGCCAATGGGGGTTCGTTAGGAGCGTCCCCGCCCTGCTTGATCTGGGCGCGGGGCGGAGGCGCCGCTTCCCCGCGCGCTCAATTTGGACAGCAGCAATGCTATCTCTAGGTGTTTTGCATACTTTCCATTACGAATTGCATAAAAAGGCTGGGATGTTCTTTCTGATCCTGATGTACCCCCGCCCGCGCCGTGCAAAAAACGGAGTATTCAGCACCGCATGCCCCGTCGGTGCCGCTGCGGTTGGGTAATGTTGCGGAGATTGACGTCATTTTGGGCTCCGGCGCGGCGCGATGGTGTGTCCGGCGCGTATGCAGCCGTCCTGGCTTGCTGAATACTCCCAAAAATGCACGGTGCTCCCCAGGGGACCCGTGCACGCGGCGAAAACCATTCCCGCATTCCTATTCGCATCGCCATTTTGCTGCGCTGACTTTTCTGAATGCCGGGCCCGAATTAGTTAACCTGCCTCCCGTGTGGCTCCGGCGAGGCGGGGCATAAGGTTTATCGCGAGTTCCGCACGAGCCGAAGGCCACTTAATGTGGCCTTCGTGCGAGCAGGACTGCCCGAGCAGGAAACCTTATGCCCCGCCCCTCCGCAGCCACACGGGAGCCACTGCTAAGTTATCCCCCGGCATTCAGAAAATCTAAGTGCCAAAAAATAAGATTTTTTGACTCCGTGTTGTATAACCCGCCATTCGTGGGTACCATTCAACGCGTACGCAAACAAAAAGGGTTAACCCGCGCGGCATGACCGCGCGGCCCACAAAGGAGGAAACAAGCATGTCGTCTTTGAAGCCGCTTGCAGATCGCGTCCTGGTCAAGCCCGACGAGGCCGAGCAGAAGACCGCCTCTGGTCTGTACATCGCCAGCAACGCTCAGGAGAAGCCGCAGCGCGGCACCATCGTTGCCGTTGGCGCCGGCAAGGTCAACGACAAGGGTGAGCGCATCCCCATGGACGTCAAGGTTGGCGACGTTGTCATCTACGGTAAGTTCGGTGGCAACGAGGTCAAGGTCGACGGCGAGAAGTATCTGCTGATGCGCGCCGACGACATCTACGCCGTCGTCGAGGCCTAGTCTCGTCAGAATCTCTGATTCGTCTTTGAACGCGATCGTCGCATAGGACTCGGAAGCGGCGACGCGAGTCACATTTCTTTTGGAGGATTACCTACCATGGCAAAGAACATTACGTTCAACACCGATGCCCGCGCTAAGCTTGCCAAGGGCGTCAACACTCTGGCCGACGCCGTTACCGTCACCATGGGCCCCAAGGGTCGCTACGTTGCGCTGCAGCGCACGTTCGGTGCTCCGACCATCACCAACGACGGCGTTTCTGTCGCCAAGGAGATTGAGCTCGAGGACAACATCGAGAACATGGGTGCCCAGCTGGTGAAGGAGGTCGCCACCAAGACCAACGACACCGTGGGTGACGGCACCACCACCGCAACCCTGCTCGCTCAGGCCATCGTCAATGACGGCCTGCGCAACGTCGCCGCCGGCGCCAACCCGCTGGCCATCCGTCGCGGCATCGACAAGGCCGTCAACGCCGCCGTCGCCGAGATGAAGAAGCAGGCCAAGCCGGTCGAGACCAAGGAGCAGATTGCTTCCGTCGGTACCATCTCCGCCGGCGACCCCGAGGTCGGCGAGAAGATCGCCGAGGCCATGGAGGTCGTGGGCAAGGACGGCGTCATCACCGTCGAGGATTCCCAGACGTTCGACATCACCATCGACACCGTCGAGGGCATGCAGTTCGACAAGGGCTACGTCTCCGCTTACTTCGTCACGGACAACGACCGCATGGAGGCCGTGATGAAGGATCCGTACATCCTCATCACCGACCAGAAGATCTCTAGCGTCCAGGACATCATGCCTGTTCTCGAGGCTGTTCAGCGCGCTGGCCGTGGCCTGCTCATCATCGCTGAGGACATCGATGGCGAGGCTCTGCCTACTCTGGTCCTCAACAAGATCCGTGGCGCCCTCAACGTCTGCGCCGTCAAGGCCCCGGGCTACGGCGATCGCCGCAAGCGCATCCTCGAGGACATTGCCGTCCTCACCGGTGGCCAGGCTGCCCTGGACGAGCTGGGCGTGAAGGTCGCTGACATCACCGCAGATATGCTCGGTACCGCTAAGTCCGTCACCATCTCCAAGGACAACACCGTCGTCGTCGGCGGCGCTGGCTCCAAGGAGGCCATCGACGCTCGTATCGCTCAGATCAAGGGTGAGATGGAGAACACCACCTCTGACTTCGACCGTGAGAAGCTCCAGGAGCGCCTGGCCAAGCTCTCCGGTGGCGTTGCCGTCATCAAGGTCGGCGCTGCTACCGAGTCCGAGCTCAAGGAGATCAAGCACCGCGTCGAGGATGCCCTGCAGGCTACCCGCGCCGCTGTCGAGGAGGGCATCGTCGCCGGCGGCGGTGTCGCCTTCATGGACGCTGCTCCTGCGCTCGATGCTGTTGAGATCGACGACCCCGAGGAGAAGATCGGCGTCGATATCGTCAAGAAGGCTCTGACCGCTCCGGTCGCCACCATCGCCAAGAACGCTGGCTTTGAGGGCGCTGTCGTGGTCGACAAGGTTGCCGAGCTGCCCGCCGGCCAGGGTCTCAACTCTGCCAACGGCGAGTGGGGCGACATGATCGAGATGGGCGTCCTCGACCCCGTCAAGGTCAGCCGCGTCACCCTGCAGAACGCTGCTTCTGTCGCCAGCCTGATCCTCATCACCGAGGCCACCGTCTCCGATGTGCCCAAGAACACTCAGCTTGAGGACGCTATCGCTGCTGCCACCGCTGGTCAGCAGGGCGGCGGTATGTACTAAGGCCGACAAGGTCTAGAACTCCCACCGGGAATCCGGGGGCGTGACGGGGCTTCTCTCCGGAACGTCCTCGGTTAGATTGGGTCCCCTTGTCCTGCTCCTTTGGAGCCGCGGACAAGGGGCCCTTTTTGTACTGATGTCTTTATTAAATGAGACGCTTTCCGCTTTGTTTGAATGGTGATGTAAGAGGAAGGGCGCCGAGGAATCAGAGCAGCCCTCTTGCTCGCTCGTCGTAGATTTTATTGAGCTCCGATTGCACGTACTCTTCTTTGAGCTTGGCAATGAAACGCACGTCCGAGAACAGTCGGTAGATGAGTATCGCTGCGCCTCCGAGGTCGAGGCACTCGGGATTCTCTTTGATTAACGCCCGTATGACGCTGCTTGAAGTTGCGATGGTATCGGACAGGAGGATGATTTTCTTGGTACGTGCTTGGTACATCTCGGTGCAGTAATCTGATCCATCGTCCTTGAATATCAGCGTGCACCCGTGAAGTGCCGCTATCAACCAGTTGATAAGAGCGGTCATGCCTGCCTGCGCGCCGACCTTCAGCACATCGCCGGTGCTGACGTATTTGGTAAGCGCCTCGGTATGTGTTTTGTCGAGGATGAGATTGGCGAATGGAATCTGTATCCCGCACGGCGTGTACAGGTCTGTGCCGATGTGGATCAGCTGCTTGATTAGAGCAGCCGCGGCGGCATCCGGCTCGCTCACGACGCGTCTTCCCGCCGCAACCAGCATCTCTACAGTCCCAGCGGGCGCCCCAATCTGCGGATTTTTCCCAAAGGCGTCATAGGAGACCGAGTAGGTTGCGGGAATTCGTGCACCAATACCAAAAACATTGGTGTCTTTAACGCAGGTGATGCTGTTGGTCATGATGTTAGATGTTCCGAACACGAGACCGAGCACTGGGTCGTGGCCGAGGGTCGCGAACCGGTGGTTTGCGCCCTTGAAGAGTCCGATGTTTTCTGCCTCGTAGCGTGTCGCGTCGTAGGGCACTCCACGTGAATTAAGAATATGATGTTTTGAGGCGAACAGATGGTTCGATTCCCGTGGCATCCTGTCATCGAAACCAGAGAAGACACGACTTTGGAAGTCGTGCAGAGCATGTTCTTTTACGTTGCCCGCTCCGGCACACTCGACCTCCGTCAGTGAGTTGATGATAAGAATGCGGGCGACTTGGAGCATGGTTGCGGCGACGACGAAGGCGACGTCAGCATCCTGCAGTCGCGTCCGCTCCTTGAACTCCCGGTCGATGTGCTGGAGGTTCTCGCCATACTCGCGGACGGACTTTTCGACTGCCTGCTCGGCCCGGCTCTCGTCAACGGCCACGCATGCCACCCTCGCCGCCATATAGTCGGCAAAGAGTCTGCAGGCATGCTCCTCTTCTTCTGTCACCTGACCGTCCGCCGCCGCGGCGATTTGCAACTGCTCGGCTATGGAGTCCAGCGACACGATGCTAACGTTGTCCAAACAGTCCTTGACTTGGTCGAAGGACAAACCCTCGTCATCCGCGATGACCTGCACCCTCGTCTTGACGTTATTTGGGAGGCCTCCGTCCAGCTTGAGGTAATCGAGACCCTCCTCGAGCCACTTCTGCTCCTCTTGGGAGAAGTCACCGTCGCAGCGCATCAGGAAGCAGAGCGTTGCCACATATGCGTAGATGAAATTGTGTCGCTTCTCTCCCGCAAGGTAGGCGCCCTGCTTGATTCCGTCACGGAAACCCTTGATGCGTGCCCTGCGGAGTCGCGCGGAGAATGAGTTCTCCTTGATGGCATTGATCCCGCCCTCCACGGTCGACGCCGCGTCGGACGCAAGGGACGATGCTCCTTGGGCCAGATTTACGGCGGCACCGATGGCAATTCCGCCTACCGTGTTCGCGGCCCCTGTAATCGTTTTGCCTGCATCGGACGACGCAATTTGCTCGCCGGCACTCGACATACCTTCCGCAACCGAGCACATGGCGCTGCCGATGGCCTCGGATGCCGAGGTGGCCGTGTCGACGATAACGTTTCCCGCGCCTTCAGCTGCATTCGTGGCGCCTTTGGCGGCGGACTCGATGGCCGCCGATGCGTCTTTTGCCATCTCACCGGCGGCTTGGGCGGCTTGGGATAGAGCTTTCCCGAGATCAAGTTTTGCTGCCAATTTGTTCTCCTGACATACGCGGGTTGCGCAGTGACCTCCTTCATACTACTGCGCGGTGCGGAGCATTGGGTACGTCGGCGGATTGATGATTGCGGAAAATGGGATACTGCATCTTCATTCCGTTTCCTCACAACAAATTACCCCCGGCATACTTTGCACGTATATCCGTTCGTGTTACACTTCTCCCTGCTGTTTCAGGGCGGGGTGGAATTCCCCACTGGCGGTAAATCGGGCGGTGTCAAAGGGACGCCGTGGCGCAGGCGAGATGCCTGCGACCGAGCCGATGAGTCCGCGACCCGTGCGTGTGTTGGTTCGCATGCCGGCTGAACTGGTGAGATTCCAGTACCAACGGTTAGAGTCCGGATGAAAGAGGCAGGTGATCTTATGTCTGAACAGTCGCAGCATATCCATTTTGAGAACACGAATAGGTGGAGCACCAAACAGCTCGTTACCATGGCGTTGATGTGCGCCTTGGGAGCACTGTTTATGTATGTGCAGCTTCCCATCCTCCCCTCGGCGCCGTTTTTGACGTATGACCCGTCGCTGGTGCCGGCGATGGTATGTGGGTTTGCGTATGGCCCCGGTGCCGGCACAGCTGTTGCCGCCATGGCGATCGTTATCCATGCGCTCACCACGGGTGACTGGGTCGGCGCGCTTATGAACCTGGTGGCTACGCTGGGTTATATTCTGCCCGCGGCTATCGTCTACCAGAAGATGCATACCTATAAGGGTGCCGTGATTGGTCTGGTGCTCGGCGTTATTGCCGCTACGGTGCTTTCTATGGTCGCAAACCTTACCATTGGTGTTTGGTTCTGGTATGGCTCGGTCGACGTGATCGCCCCGCTCATGATTCCTGCCGTGCTGCCGTTCAACCTTATCAAGACCGTTCTCAACTCGGTGTTGACGCTGGCGGTGTACAAGGCGGTCTCCAACCTCATCACGCCCAAGAAGGACCAGGTCAAAGGCCGCGCATGATTGAGTGTCGGGGCGTTTCCTTTAGCTATGACGGTGCCGTACCGGCACTCGACGGCGTCGATCTGAACATCGAGGACGGGGAGTTTTTCTGCATCCTCGGTGGCAATGGGTCGGGCAAGTCGACGTTTGCCAAGCATCTGAATGCACTGTTGCAGCCCGATGCGGGCACGGTACACATCAACGGCATGGATGCGTCCGACCCCGAGCTGGTCTACGACATTCGTTCGACCGCGGGCATGGTATTCCAGAATCCCGATGACCAGCTGGTGGCAACGCTTGTCGAAGATGACGTTGCGTTTGGTCCCGAAAACCTTGGCGTGCCATCGGCGCAAATTGCGCAGCGCGTACGCGAGGCGCTGGAGGGCGTGGGTCTGGTGGGCTTTGAGCGCCACGAGACCCATGCACTTTCGGGTGGCCAAAAGCAGCGCGTGGCGCTTGCCGGTGTGCTCGCCATGGAACCGCGCGTGCTCATATTGGACGAGGCTTCTTCGATGCTCGATCCGCGTGGACGCAAGGGCCTCATGAAGGCTTGCCGCGCGTTGCACGATCGCGGCATGACCATCGTGATGATTACGCACTTTATGGAAGAGGCTGCCGAGGCCGATCGTGTCGCGGTGTTTCGGGCGGGGCACGTTGCCATGCTCGGTACGCCCGAGGAAATCTTGACACGGGCGGACGAACTTGCGCAGCTCAACTTGGATATGCCGGCGTCGTGTTGCTTGGGCACGGCGCTTCGCACGAAGGGCGTGCCCGTTCATGCGCAGGTGCGCGAGGTGGATATGGTCGCCGAGATTGCGCAGGCATATGCCGAGCGAAGTGGGGCAGGCACCGTAGGGCGTCCTTCTGCATCCGATTCTCGTGTGCTCGACAACGCCTCCTCTGCAACCGATGGGACAGCCACGTCGGAGCCCGTCATCGAGATTTCGCACCTCTCGCATAGTTACTCGCTGAGCGCCCGCGAGCGCCGCCGCTGGCATAAGCGCTCGGTCACTGCGGGCAAATCGAGCAAACAGGCTCTCTGGGGAAACGACCCCAGCAGTCCGTGGGCGCTGCGCGATGTATCGCTGACGGTGCGTCGCGGCGAGTTCCTGGGCCTGGCAGGTCATACCGGTTCGGGTAAGTCGACGCTGGTCCAGCATCTCAACGGTTTGATTCGCCCCCAGGAGGGATCCGTTCGCGCGCTGGGGCTCGATCTGTCAAACAAGAAAGACGCCGCCGCGGTTAAGGCCAAGGTCGGCGTGGTGTTTCAGTATCCTGAGCGTCAGCTGTTTGCCGAAACCGTGACGCAGGACGTGGCGTTTGGCCCGCACAACCTTGGCTTGCCGCAAGATGAAGTCGACCGTCGCGTCGAGTCGTCGCTCTCGCGCGTGGGCCTCGACCTTTCCACGGTCGGCGACAAGAGTCCCTTCGAGCTTTCGGGCGGTCAGCAACGGCGTGTGGCATTCGCCGGTGTGCTCGCCATGGAGCCCGAAGTCCTGGTGCTCGATGAACCCATGGCGGGGCTCGATCCGGCTGCGCGCAGGGATTTCCTTGAGCTTATCGATCGACTTCACCGCGATGGCCTGACCGTTGTCATGGTTTCACACAGCATGGATGACCTGGCCAATTGCTGCGACCGTATCGTCGTAATGAACGAAGGTGCGGTGTTTGCCGAGGGAACCCCCGCGCAGGTGTTTGCGCATGCCGATGAGCTCAAGTCGATCGGCTTGGGCGTACCTGCTGCTCAACGCATGGCGTTGGCGCTCGCGGAGGCGGGCGTGCCGCTGCGTTGCGGCGGGCTCTATACGGTTGAGTCGCTGGCAGACGAGTTGGTGGACCTGCTAATCGGTCGCTCGGACGGTCCTTCTAACGTCGCGGACATTGCTAAATCCAAGACGGTCGCGCGAGAGGAGGGCTGCTAATGGAGGCGTTTTCGTTTGGCAGCTACTATCCTGGCGATAGTGCAATCCACCGCCTGGACCCGCGAACCAAGTTGCTCTTGGGCTTTGTGTTTCTGATCACGACGCTCACGGTCAGTGGCTTCCGCGGACTGGCACCGGTCGCAATTTTCGTTGTGCTGATCTATGCCGTGTCTCGGGTGCCGGTTCGTCGCGTTCTGTCGTCGATGGCGCCGCTGCTGGCAATCGTCGTCGTGGTCGCGGTGCTCAACTTGTTTACCGATCAGAGTGGGCGCATCCTGTGGCAGCTCGGCTTTCTGCAGATAAGCGAGGGCTCGCTGCGTTCTGCCGCCTTTATGGCGTGCCGCCTGAGCTTGATGATGGCCGGTATGAGCGCTATTACGCTCACCACGCCGACGCTCGACCTCACCGCAGGTTTTGAGCGTTTGCTCGCACCATTTGCGCGCGTGGGGCTTCCGGCGCACGAGCTCGGCATGATTATGGGTATCGCGCTGCGGTTTATGCCGCAATTTGCAACCGAGATGAAACAGACGGCCGATGCACAGGCAAGTCGCGGCGCGCGCGTGACGGGCGGTCCGCTTGGCGGTGTGCGCATGCTCGGCAGTGTGGCGATTCCGCTGTTCACCGGCGTGTTCCGTCATGCCGAGACGCTTTCGGCCGCCATGGATGCGCGCTGTTATCACGGCGAGCAGGGACGCACGCGTCTGCATGCGCTTGCGTTTGGCCGGGGGGATGCACTGGCAGCGCTGGCGATGACGCTGCTGGTGACATGCGTTGTCGTTATCAATCTTCAACTCGTCTAAGCTCGATTCGAGCGCAAGAAAGGGGTCTCTATGACCGACATCGATCGCACGGCTCAGCTCGAGCGTGCCTGCTCGTATCTCAGACGCATTCCGGCGTGGTATCTGGCCACGACCGATGCGAGCGACGGGCATCAGCCCCGCGTGAGGCCGTTTTCGTTTGCCATGGTCGATGACGACAAACTGTGGTTTTGCACGTCGCGCGACAAGGACGTATGGGCGGAGTTGAGCGCGAATCCCAAGTTTGAGGTATCGGGCTGGAAGCCGGGGGAGTGCTGGATCGTGTTAACTGGCGAGGCCGCGCTCGAGGATGATGCAGTCGTGAGCGACAAGGTGCGCCAGGCAGGCTTTAAGCACATGGTGGGCATTGGCGAGCAACACGATAGCGCCAACGACGGTCGCCTTGCATTCTTCTCGGTCCGCAACATCGCCGCGCGATTCTGCGATATCGACGGCAGCGAAGAGCTCCTTGAGCTCTAATTTCCCAAATTGACTACCCATTCCAAAAAGACTGGTCAGGCGACAGGAGGAAACGTGGACGGATTGAATACGGTTTTGGAGTATCTGACGTCGGTGCCGGCGTGGTACTTGGCGACGAGCGTAGACGGGCAGCCACATGTGCGTCCGTTCTCGTTTGCACAGATTCAGGACGGCAAGCTGTGGTTTGTGACAGCGCGCACTAAAGATGTGTGGCAGGAGCTGCTGCAAAACCAGCGCTTTGAGGCCACGAGTTGGTGGCCGGGCCATGGCTGGCTCATCTTGCGCGGGCGCGCTGGCTTGGATGACCGGGCTTTAGACGAAATGCGCGAAGCCGGGTGGAAGCATCTAGAGCGCCTGGGCGAGCACTATGAGGGGCCTAACGACCCCACGCTCGTCTTCTTTAGCGTCGAGGATCCCGAGGCTTTTATCTGCAATCACGACGAATGGGTGCCGGTCGAGCTCTAGCCAACCGGCTCATCCTAACAACTTGGTTTTCGCATGGGCGGGCCCCGTATTGCCCGGCGCCGTTAGGAGCGTCGGTCAATACGGGGCCCGCTCTATTTGTCAATTCCTTCAAGCGAATGTGTCGGGAATGTTTCAATGCATGAATATGCAAGCCATTTACGTGTTAATGCATCTTTTGGTGCTAAAGTTTCAACCCACTTCATAACGACCGCTGCGAAATGCGCATCGGTGCATAAATCGCAGACAAGGAGTCTGATATGTCTTTGAAGGTTGGAATCGTCGGCGCGGCTGGATATGCCGGAGCCGAGCTCATTCGCCTCGTGCTCGGTCATCCCGAGTTTGAACTTGTTGCCATTACGTCCAACGCCGATGCCGGCCAGCCGCTGTCCGCGGTGTATCCGAGCTTTGCTGGCGTGAGCGATCTTGTCTTCACGACGCACGATGCTCCCGAGCTTAAATCCTGCGACGCTGTCTTTTTGGCCGTGCCGCACACCGCCGCCATGGCACAGGTGCCTGCACTGCTTGCCGCAGGCGTTTCCTGCTTCGACTTGTCTGCCGACTACCGCCTGAGCGATCCGGCCGTGTTCGAGGCTTGGTATGCCGCCGAGCACACGAGCCCCGAGCTGCTCAAGACCCGTGCCTTTGGTCTGCCCGAGCTGTTCTGCCAGGACTTGGAGACCGCCGCATCCGACCATGCCGACGGCAAACCCGTGCTGGTCGCCTGCGCCGGTTGCTATCCCACCGCAACGAGCCTTGCCGCCGCGCCCGCCGTGCGCGCGGGCTGGGTGGCCGAGAACGGTCCTGTGATTGTCGATGCCATTAGCGGTGTGACGGGCGCCGGTAAGTCCTGCAACGCCCGCACCCATTTTTGCAGCGCCGACGAGAACTTGGAGGCCTACGGCGTGGGCAAGCATCGCCACACGCCCGAAATCGAGCAGATCTTGGGCCTAACCGATCGCGTCGTCTTTACCCCGCACCTGGCACCGCTCAAGCGCGGTCTACTCTCTACGGTGACGATGTCGCTTACGCCGCAGGCTATCGATACCTTGACCCTTGAAGACGTTGTCGACCATTACAAGCAGTTCTACGCCGGTCGCACCTTCGTGCGCGTACTCGATGTCGGTCAGCAGCCCAAGACGGCTTCGGTCGTCGGCACCAACGCCGCCCAGATTGGCGTCGCGCTCAACAAGCGCGCGGGTGTGCTTGTGGCGACGGGCGCCATCGACAATCTGTGCAAGGGCGCTGCGGGCCAAGCGGTCCAGTGCGCCAACATCGTCTTTGGTTTTGATGAGCGACGAGGCTTGCCCACAGTGGCGTGCCCGGTGTAGCACATTCGATTGTTAACGATTTGGTAGTCGGGCATCGAGTGGGGCGCCACTCTTAAGCTGGTCTCATGATCACGACTGGCATGGCGCACCAACCGATGTCCGTTTTTTTGTTTGACATAAGGAGTCATAAAGACGATGAATACCGAGCTGTTTGATATCAAGATTCGCGCCGTCGAGGGTGGCGTTACGGCTGCGGCTGGTTTTAAAGCCGCAGGCATCCACGCTGGGTTCCGCAAGAACCCCGAGCGTCTAGATTACGCGCTCGTCGTGCCCGATAAACCCTGTCCCGGTGCCGGCGTGTTTACCACCAATCGCTTTTGCGCGGCGCCCGTGCAGGTGAGCCGTGCCAACCTGGGCGGTGCCGACAAGGGCTACGGTATCATCGCCGGTGTTTCGGTCAACTCTGGCAATGCCAACGCCGCCACGGGTGAGACCGGCCTTGCATGCGCGCGCGAGACGTGCAGCATCGCATCGCAGGTCATCGGCTGCGAGCCCCAGCAGATTCTGGTTGCCTCTACGGGTGTGATTGGCCAGATTCTGCCGATCGACACGTTTGAGACCGCCATTCCTGCTGCCTACGAGGCACTCTCCGCCCACGGTGGCGCCGATGCCGCTCGCGCCATCATGACGACCGACACGCACTCCAAGGAGTACGCCGTATCCTACGTCAGTGAGGCTGCGGGTCGTGCGGGCAATGTCTATACGGTAGGCGGAATGTGCAAGGGCTCGGGCATGATCATGCCCAACATGGCCACCATGATCGCAGTTATCACCACCGATGCCCCCGTCGAGCCTGTGGCACTTCATGCCCTGCTGCTCTCGACCGTCAAGCAGACCTTTAACAAGGTAACGGTCGATTCCGACACCTCGACCAACGACACCTGCATCATGCTTGCCTCCGGCGCCGCTGCCGCAGATGCCGAGCCTATCGTCGAGGGCTCCGATGCCTTTGACGAGTTGGCATTTGCCGTGCACGAGGTGTGCGAGAGCCTGGCGCGCAATATCGCCGCCGATGGTGAGGGCGCATCTAAGCTTGTTACGGTCAACGTTACCGGCGCCGTGAACGACGAGGAGGCCGATATCGCCGCCCGTGCCGTTGCCAACTCGCCGCTCGTTAAGACCTGCATCGCCGGCCACGACTGCAACTGGGGCCGCGTTGCTATGGCGCTTGGCAAGTGCGGCGTGAAGTTTAATCAGGAAGACGTTTCCATCGACATGATGGGCATGCCTGTCTGTCGCGACGGTCTGACTGTTCCCTTTGACGAGGACGAGGCTCTGCGACGTTTTGAGGCGTCCGAGATTGTGATCTCGGCAGACCTGGGCGCAGGCGACGCGGCGACCACCGTGTGGACTTGCGACCTCACGCACGAGTACATCTCCATTAACGGCGACTACCGTTCCTAGATTCCAGACACGCTGCGCATCTTGCCGCGATTGCGGACAGCGGAGCACGGCGCGATAACGATACGAAAGACGAGGCAGATTATGAAATTCGCACGCGATTGTCGTTCGAGCGAATCCAACGAAGCAACCGCGCAGCTGCTGTTCGAAGCGCTGCCGTGGATTAAGAACCTGACCGGCAAGACGGTTGTTATCAAATATGGCGGAGCCGCCATGGTCGACGAGCAGCTGCGCCGCGACGTGATGAGCGACATCGTGCTGCTCAAGATCATCGGCATGCGCCCTGTTATCGTGCACGGTGGCGGCAAGGCCATCAACGAGGCGCTTAGCCACTACGACATCCCCGTCGAGTTTAAGAACGGCCAGCGCGTGACCACGCCGGCGACCATGGATATCGTGCGCGAGGTGCTGGGCGGTAAGGTCAACCAGGAGCTGGTCGCGGCGCTCAACCATCACGGCAACCTGGCCGTGGGCGTTTCGGGCAGCGATGCCGGTACGCTCATCGCCGAGCCGCTCGACCCCGAACTCGGCCGCGTAGGCAAGGTCACGCACGTCAACACCGACTATATCGAGCGCCTGCTCGATAGCGAGTACATCCCCGTCATCGCTACCGTTGCGGCGGGGGAGGACGGCGGTTTCTTCAACATCAACGCCGATACCGCCGCCGGTGCCGTTGCGGCGGCGCTGCATGCGCATAAGGCGATCTTTTTGACCGACGTCGACGGCCTGTACAAGGACTTTAGCGACAAGGATTCACTTATCTCCAATCTGACGCTCGATGAGGTCAATGAGATGCTCTACGGCGGCGAGGTCGATAAGGGCATGATTCCCAAGCTGCGTGCTGCTGTCGATGCGCTTGCCGGTGGCGTATTTCGCGCTCACATCATCAACGGCACCACGCCGCATTCGCTGCTGCTGGAGCTGCTGACCGATGCCGGCGTCGGCACCGTGATCCATTCCACCGAGACGGCTTACGAGTTCGATACACATCCGCATCCGCTTTCGACGTTTGCTGCGCGTCTGACCGAGAACCTCGACGAGGTCGAGAAGCTTCAGACGGTCTAACTGACTCGCAGCCGCCCCATTCCTGCACCCATAGGCCTGCGCCGTCTGGCGCCCAACGAAAGGCATCCCATGTCACTTGCGGCTCAGCAATCGCTTGAATCCCATTACGTTATGCATACCTTTGGCCGCTCTCCGGTCGAGTTTGTCGAGGGTCACGGCATGAAGCTCACCGGCGACGATGGTCGTGAGTACCTCGACTTTCTTGCCGGCATCGGCGTGTGCAGCCTAGGTCATGGCGACCCGGCTGTGCTCTCGGCGCTCGAGGCACAGACCAAAAAGCTCATGCATGTCTCCAATTACTTCTACATCGAGCAGCGTGGACAGGTCGCGGCGCTGCTGTCCAAGCTTGCCAACGACGACTTAGATGGTGCACGCGTGCTTGCCGATGCCATTGCCGCCGGCGATGAGACCACGGCAGCTGCTCTTGGTGCCCCGGCTGCGGACGAGCAGGTGTGGGAGACCTTCTTTGCCAACTCCGGCGCCGAGGCCAACGAGGGCTCGATGAAGCTCGCGCGCCTGTACGCCAAGCGTGCCGGTAATGGCGGCAACACCATCGTGTGCATGCGCGGCGGCTTCCACGGCCGTACGCTCGAGACCATTGCCGCCACCATGCAGGATTGGCTGCAGGACAGCTTCCGCCCGCTGCCGGGTGGCTTTGTGGCCTGCACGCCCAACGATGTCGATGAATTGCGTGCGATCTTTAAGCAGCTGGGCAGTGAAATTTGCGCCGTGATGCTCGAACCGATCCAGGGTGAGAGCGGTGTGCACCCCATGACCGAGGAGTTTATGGCGGCAGCGCGCGACCTGGCACACGAAGTGGGCGCCGTGCTTATCGCCGACGAGGTCCAGTGCGGTATCTTCCGCACGGGTAAGCCGTTTGCGTTCCAGACCTATGGCGTGGAGCCCGACATCATGAGCCTTGCCAAGGGCATTGCTGATGGCGTGCCCATGGGTGCCGTCGTCGCAAAGAAGGAGATTGCCGACGTGTTTGAGCCGGGCGACCACGGCTCGACCTTTGGCGGTAGCTGCTTGGCCGTCGCGGCGTGTGCCGCGACGCTCTCCGCGCTCGTGCGCGGCGATTATGCCGACCACGCTGCCAAGGTAGGCGCCTATATGGAGCAGGCGCTGGTTAAGCTTCCGCATGTGGTAGAGGTGCGTGGCCGTGGCCTGATGCTCGGCTGCGATCTGGACGATACTGCGGGTGATGCACACGACGTTGTGGCCCGTGCATTGGGGGCTGGTGCCGTGATCAACGCTACAGGTGCACATACGCTGCGTTTCCTGCCGCCGCTCGTGTGCGAAGAGGCCGACGTGGACAGCCTAATCGAGATCCTATCGGGTGTCTTGGGCTAACGCGGCGCAATAACTCAATTTGGACCGGGTTCCGGACTGCGGACGTGCCATATGCGGCACGATTCGGCGGTCTGGAGCCCGTTTTGCCATAAATCTGCAATGGCCAGGAGAGCCTTTGGACAAAAAATGCCAAATATGAGTACTGTCACCAGTTGAATCTCATATGAAACCGACTACCTAGGATTAGTTAGACCACACATGTTCAGTTATGTTAATGGGAAAACAGCTAGTAAAGGCTTCAAATCGCTGATTCAGAGCTAGATTTATCCAGCGAAACCCAAAAATCGCTGCTACAAAATTGGTAACAGTACTCATTTTTGCCATTTTTTGGCCACGGCCTTTGTGACGGACGTGCTGGCGGGTTCGAATCCCATGCGCTGAGCCCGAAAAAGAAAGGCCTCCATCGCTGGAGGCCTAACAAATCAGTGGTGGGCGATGAGGGATTCGAACCCCCAGCCTTGTGCGTGTAAAGCACCTGCGCTAACCGTTGCGCCAATCGCCCGTGCGGAGAGAGTATAGCAAAACAATCGCCTCATTCATCTCATATCCATTAAAGGTAACCGTCGCGTGTCGGCGCGGAGCTGATTCAGTTGAGATTGCCTGAACATTCCGCCCCTTTTTACGCCCTCGGGTATACTCAAAAGCTATTGATTCGATTTGATGCCCAGCAACAGCAGAGGGGATAGTATATGTGCGGTTTTGTCGGTTTTGTCGGTGGGACGGATAACCAATCCGAGGTGCTCACCAAGATGATGGACCGCATCGTCCATCGCGGTCCCGACATGGGCGGTCAGTTTATCGACGGCCGCGTTGCCCTGGGCTTCCGCCGCTTGTCGATCCTCGACCTGACCGAGGCCGGCGCTCAGCCCATGGCCAATGAGGACGGCAGCGTCGTTATCGTCTTCAACGGCGAGATCTACAACTTCCAAGAACTCCGTTCCGAGCTCGAGGCCAAGGGCTACCAGTTCCACTGCGGCGCCGACACCGAGAGCCTCCTGCACGGCTACGAGGAGTGGGGCGAGGCAGTACTCGATCGCTTGCGCGGTATGTACGCCTTCGTCATCTGGGACAAGAAGAAGAACAAGCTTTTTGGCGCCCGCGATATCTTTGGCATCAAGCCGCTCTACTACTATCCCATGGCCGATGCGGGCGACGGCGCTCCGGGCGTGCTCTTTGGTTCCGAGATCAAGAGCTTCCTGGACTACCCGCACTTCCACAAGGCGGTCAACAAAAAGGCCCTGCGTCCGTACATGACGCTGCAGTATTCGGCAACCGAGGAGACCTTCTTCGAGGGTGTCTACAAGCTGCCGCCGGCGCATTACTTTACCGTAGACATCCCGACCGGCAAGATGAACATCGAGCGCTACTGGGATTGCGATTACTCTGCCGTCGAGAAGCCGTTTGAGGAGTACGTCGACGAGCTGGACGAGGTCGTGCACGAGAGCGTCGAGGCCCATCGCATCGCCGACGTCAAGGTCGCGTCGTTCCTCTCCGGCGGCGTCGACTCCAGCTACATCGCCGCTTGCCTCATGCCCGACAAGACCTTCTCGGTGGGCTTCGATTACAAGAATTTCAACGAGACTAACTATGCCAAGGAACTTTCTGACAAGCTCGGCGTCGAGAATGTCCGCAAGATGATTACCGCCGACGAGTTCTTCGGTGCGCTCGAGGACATCCAGTATCACATGGACGAGCCGCAGTCCAACCTGTCTTCCGTGCCGCTGTGGTTCTTGGCCGAGATGGCCCGCAAGGACGTCACCGTCGTGCTTTCGGGCGAAGGTGCCGACGAGCTCTTTGGCGGCTACGCCTACTACGAGGACACGGTCCCGGTCCGCAAGTACAAAAAGATGGTACCGCTGCCCATCCGTCGCGCGCTCGGTAACCTGGCGTTGCATATGCCGTACTTCAAGGGACATAACTTCCTGGTCAAGGGTGCCGAGATCCCTGAGAAGTCGTTCCTGGGACAGGCTCTGGTATGGCCGGAGCGCGAGGTCGACGGCGTGCTCAAGCCCGAGTACAACACCGGCGATGGCGCCTTCGAGCTTGCCGCCCCCATCTATGCGCGCGTGAAGGGTCAGCCCGAGCTGGTCAAGAAGCAGTACCTGGACATGAACATGTGGCTCCCGGGCGACATTCTGCTCAAGGCCGACAAGATGTGCATGGCGCACTCGCTGGAGCTGCGCGTGCCCTTCCTGGACCGCAAAGTCATGGAGTTCGCCGAGCACATTCCCGACCGCTACCGCATCAACGAGAACGGCAACAAACAGGTACTCCGCCACGCTGCCAACAAGTCGCTGCCCGATGAGTGGGCCACCCGTCCCAAGGTGGGCTTCCCGGTGCCGATTGTCTACTGGCTGCGCGAGCAAAAGTGGTACGACTATGTCAAGGAGTACTTCACCGCGCCGTGGGCAAGCGAGTTCTTCGATACCGACGAGCTCATGCACCTGCTCGATCTGCACTTTGCGGGCAAGGGCGATTTCCAGCGCAAGATCTATACGCCGCTCGTGTTCCTGGTGTGGTACAAGCGCTTCTTTATCGACGAGGACCAGCCCGCTGTTCAGGCTGCCTAGCCTCGGCTTACGAACGCCTGCGCGTAACGGCTCCTTCGGGAGCCGTTTTTGCGCAGGTGCGTTTCAGTTACTATAAAAACCGTCCCTGCCAAATGGCTGAGAAAGGTGAAAGATGCACCATTCGGATTCCGCGACCGTGACCACGGTCGATACGCTTGCCAAGCTTCTCGATGTGTGCGGCGAGCTGCGCGCATCAGAGCAGGTTGACGAGCGTGCCGTGACCGGCTGCTCGTTTGATTCGCGCGCGGTCTCGGCAGGTGACGTGTTCTTTTGCAAAGGCGCTGCCTTTAAGCCCGCGTTTTTGAGCATGGCGCTCGATGCGGGCGCCGTCGCATTTGTGTGCGAAGAGTCGCTGGTCGAGTCTCTGGAGCCGCTGGCGCAGGAGAGCGGTGCTGCGATGCTGGTTGTTGATAGCGTTCGCACGGCCATGGCCCTGTTGCCGCCGGAGGTCTACGACCGTCCCGACCACGATGTCAAGATCGTGGGCATCACCGGTACCAAGGGAAAGACCACGGCCGCTTTTATGCTTCAGTCCATCATCAAGGCAGCGGGCGAGTCCTGCGGCATGATCGGCTCGGTGAGTACCGACGATGGCATCGAGTGCTACGAGAGCACCAATACTACGCCCGAGGCCCCCGAGGTCTGGCGCCATATCGCCAACTGCCGTGAGTCCGGTCGCCAGTCCATGGTCATGGAGGTCTCGAGCCAGGCGCTCAAGTACCAACGCGTCGAGAATCTGCCGTTTGACGTGGCGTGCTTCCTCAACATCGGCCGCGACCACATCTCGCCGATCGAACATCCCACGTTTGAGGATTATTTTGAGAGCAAACTCAGGATCTTTGACCAGGCAAAGACCGCCGTGGTGAATCTGGGCACCGAAGAGGTCGACCGTGTGCTGGAGGCAGCGTCGACGGCCGAGCGCTTGGTGACCGTTGGCGTCGAGCATCCCGAGGCAAGCCTGTGGGCGAGCGACGTACGCATGGTCGGCTTTAGCATCGAGTTCAACTTGCATGGCCTGTGTGCCGACGAGTCCGAGGCGGGGGAAAAGGTCCTGCTGGGTATCGCGGGAGACTTTAACGTGGAAAACGCACTGGTCGCTATCGCCGCTGCGCGCGAGATCGGCATCGGTATCGATGCCATCAAGAAGGGCCTCTCCAAACTGCGTGTGCCGGGCCGTATGGAGGTCGTGGAGTCGAAGGACGGCCGCGTGATTTGTGTCGTCGACTACGCGCACAACCAGCTTTCGTTCCGCTCGCTTTTCTCGTCGGTCAAGCGCGCGTTTCCCGCTAGCCCCGTCATTGCGCTGTTTGGCGCTGCCGGCGGCAAGGCGCAGGAGCGCCGCGAGCAGCTTCCGCGCGAGGCCGCACCATATTCCGACCTGATGATCTTTGCCAACGAGGACCCGGCTCACGAGGACCCGATGAAGGTCTGTCGCGAGCTTGCCGAACATGTTCCCGACGATACGCCGAACAAGATCATCCTCGATCGCGAAGCCGCTGTGCATGCGGCGTTCAAGGCGGCGCGCGAGGAGTACGTCAACCCCGATGCTCCCACCATTGTCTTGCTGCTGGCAAAGGGTGACGAGGAGCTCATGCACGTGGGCGACGAGTTCGTGCCCATCGAGAGCGACCTTTCGTTGGCCAATCGCCTGATCGATGTTACCCAGTTTGACTAATGAACCATGACGGCGGCGGCGCCCTGAGTGCGCTGTCGCCATAAGCGTGTTCCCTCAAGCAAAGCATGCCGTCCAAGTCCAAACCCTTCTACGTAAACGGAGTAACCATGTCCCACAACACCCTGCCGACCGTTGCCGAGCTTTCGGGCGAGATGCGCGAGCGTTTGGCCAAGGTCAAGTACGTCTTTACCGACCTGGATGCCACGATGCTCGCACCCGGCTCGTGCGTGCTGCGCGACAACGACGGCAACCCCTCGACCAAACTCGTCGAGGCCGTCGTGGCACTTGCCCGCGCTGGTATTCAGGTGGTTCCCACCTCGGGCCGCAACCGCACCATGATCCACGAGGATGCGCGCGTGCTCGGCCTCAACTCCTACATTGGTGAGATGGGCGGCCTGGTCATGTACGACCTCAAAGCCAACGATTGGGAGTATCTGACCGGCGACATGCCCTACGACCCTTCTTGCGGCCTTACTCCGCACCAGGTGATCGAGCAGACCGGTGTGTGCGAGAAGATCCTCGCCCGCTGGCCGCACAAGATCGAGTATCACAACGACATGTCGACCGGCTACAAGTACCGCGAGGTCACCGTCGGCATGCGCGGCGACATCCCCGATGACGAGGCGCAGGCCATCCTCGACGAGGCCGGCTGCGGCTTGGTGTGGGCCTGTAACGGTCACCTGACGCATCTGTCCAAGCCGACGACGCTCGAGCTCGATCGCGTCGAGGACGGTCGCGCATTCAACATCAACCCCACGGGTCTCAACAAGGGCGTTGCCATTGCGCGCTTCTGCGAGCACCTGGGGATCGAGCGCGAGGAGACGCTCGCGCTCGGTGACTCTGAGTCCGACTTCTACATGGCCGATCACGTGGGCACGTTCTGCCTGGTCGAGAATGGCCTGACGAGCGCCGGCGCGCCCGAGTTCCTGGCTGCTTGCGAGAACGCTTTCGTTACGCGCGGTAAAATTGTCGACGGTTGGGCAGCGACGGCAGAGCTGCTGGTCGCGGCGCGTTCGTAGTGCGGCGTCGCCGCACTTGGACATGTCTTTTCGAGAGAGACTGGTGAGGTAATGTCCGATATCGAGAATCCGACAGGCGACACGCGCCCGATTGGCGTGTTCGATTCTGGTTTGGGCGGTCTGACGGTTGCGCGCGCCATCGCGACGGTGCTGCCGCACGAGTCCGTCTACTACTTCGGCGACACCAAACGCTGCCCCTACGGCACGCGCACCGAGGATGAGGTGCGCTCGTTTGCGTTGCAGGCGGGCCGTTGGCTGTCGAAGCACGACGTCAAGATTATGGTCATCGCCTGCAACACGGCGACCGCCGCGGCCTTGCGTCTGGCCCAGCAGGTGCTCGACGTTCCCGTGATCGGCGTGATCGCGCCGGGTGCCCGTGCGGCAATCAACAGCACCCGTTCGCGTCGCGTGGGCGTGCTCGCCACCAACCTCACCATTCGCTCGGGCGCCTACACGCGCGCCATCCAGGACCTGGATGCCGGCGTGGACGTGTACGGCTGCCCTGCTTCGAGCTTTGTCGAGGTCGTCGAGCATGAGCTCGCGTCGGGTGCGCACCTGCAGGAACAGTGGCTCGAGAACGAGGACATCTTCGATACGCCTGCCGTGCGTGCGCTGGTGGGTACCACGGTTGAGCCGCTGCGCGACCACGGTATCGATACCGTGGTGCTCGGCTGTACGCATTTTCCGCTGTTGGTGGGACCTATCCGCCATGCGCTGGGGCCTGGGGTGCGTGTCGTGAGTTCCGCCGAGGAGACCACGCGCGAGCTGACCGATATCCTCACGCGCCGCGAGCAGCTGGCGGGCGACGCCGCCGAGCCGCAGCATCGTTTTGCCACAACGGCCGATAACATTGCCGAGTTTGCGGTGGCGGGCAGCTTTATCTTTGGTCAGCCGCTCAAGAGCATCGAACATATCGATATCGATGAGCTGAAGTAGATGTAAGGCAGCCGCCAAAGCCTTCGCCGCACCTTTTGCCGAAAGGATTTTTCTATGGAGTACATGCAGGTCAACCGCGCCAACGGTCGCGCCGCCAACGAGTTACGCCCCGTTAAGCTCACCCGTGGCGTCATGAAGCACGCCCACGGCTCGTGTTTGGCCGAGTTCGGCGACACGCGCGTGCTGTGCGCCGCCACTATCGAGGAGGGCGTGCCGGGCTGGCGAAAGGGAGCTAAGGCCGGCTGGGTGACCGCGGAGTACGCCATGCTGCCGGCGTCGACCGGCAAGCGCTGCAAGCGCGAGCACGCCAACCGCAAGGGTCGCTCCATGGAGATCGAGCGCCTCATTGGCCGCAGCCTGCGTACCGTCGTCAACATGAAGGCACTCGGCGAGTACACCGTTACCGTCGACTGCGATGTGATTCAGGCCGATGGCGGTACGCGTACGGCGAGCATTACCGGCGCCTGGGTGGCGCTGCACGACGCCCTCGCCATGTGGGTCGAGGCGGGCAAAATCGAGCGCATCCCGCTTACCGGCCAGGTGGCCGCCATCTCCATGGGCGTTGTCGACGGCAATACGCTGCTTGACCTCGATTATTCCGAGGACAGCCATGCCGAAGTCGACATGAACCTCGTCGCCACCGACACCGGTGAGATGATCGAGCTCCAGGGCACCGGCGAGCAGGCGCCCTTTGACCGCAAGCGCCTCAACGCCCTGCTCGACCTGGGCGACAAAGGCATCGCCGAGCTCATCGAGCTCCAGCGCCAGGCCCTCGCCTAACCTACCAAAAAGTGACAGGTTTATTTTGGCAGGTTTTATCTGGGAAAACGTCGAAGTATAAGACTGCCGTTGATTGAGAGAGGAGAGGCGGAGGCCCTCGTCGCCTTCGGCGCGGCATTGCTATAGAGACAAGGAGACCACTCATGGCACTTGAGAAGATCGACATCGACACCCTCGACCCGGCGGCGACCATTGTCGTGGCAACGGGCAACGCCCATAAGCTCACCGAGATCGAGGCCATTTTGGGCAAGGTCATGCCCGAGGTTCGCTTTGTGGCGCTCGGCCAGCTGGGCGATTTTGAGGACCCCGAGGAAAACGGCACGACGTTTTTGGAGAATGCCATCATCAAGGCGCAGGCTGCCGTCGAAGAGACGGGGCTCATGGCTATTGCCGACGATTCGGGTCTGGTCGTCGACGCACTGGACGGTGAGCCCGGTGTGTATAGCGCGCGCTACGCGGGCGTTCACGGCGACGATGCCGCCAACAACGCCAAACTGCTCGTGAATCTGGAGGGCGTGGCAGACGAGGACCGCACCGCGCGCTTTATGAGCGTCGTTGCGCTCATCGATACGGACGGCCTGGTCACCTATGGCGAGGGCGCCTGCGAGGGCGTTATCGCGCACGAGGGCCGCGGCGATCACGGCTTTGGCTACGACCCGCTGTTCCTGCCGGTCGATACGCCGGGCAAGACTATGGCCGAGCTCACGGCGGACGAGAAGAACGCCATCAGCCATCGATTCCATGCGCTCGAGCACCTATCCGCCAAACTGACGGGCGAGGAGTAAGCCGTGCGTGCGGTGGTGCAGCGCGTACTCAATGCCGGCGTGACAGTCGACGGCGAGTGCGTGGGCAAAATTGGGCGCGGCTATCTGGTGCTGTTGGGCGTGGGCCACGGCGACACGCGCGCCGAGGCTGATAAGCTGTGGGGCAAGCTCCGCGGCTTGCGTATTAACGAGGACGAGAACGGTAAGACCAACCTGGCACTTGCCGATGTCGACGGCGAGGTTCTCGTAGTGTCGCAGTTCACGCTGTTCGCCGATTGCCGTCACGGCCGCCGCCCATCGTTTACCGATGCAGGCGCCCCCGATGTTGCCAACGAGCTCTACGAGTACTTCCTGACGCTCGTTCGCCAAGATGTCGAACACGTGGCGCACGGCATCTTTGGCGCCGATATGAAGGTCGACCTGGTCAACGACGGTCCGTTCACCATCGTCCTCGATACCGACAATCTGTAAGTAGCCAAATTAGCTACTTGCGCGTATTTGTAACAGGGTGCTATAGTATTAGAGTTTTGTCTATCTTAGGGGTATTATCCCCTTTTTGAATTGCACCTTCTGGAGGCCCTGTTCATGGAAGAGATGGAAGTCAATCACGTCGACGACATCCACGAGAAGCTGACCGATATGGTGGGCGATCGCGTCAAGGTTAAGGCCAACATGGGCCGCACCCGCGTCGTCGAGCGCATGGGCACCATCAAGAGCGTCCATCCGGCAGTCTTTATCGTCGAGGTTGACGAGCGTCGCGGCCGCAAGTCGCGTCAGTCCTACCAGTATATCGATGTCCTCACCGGTCAGGTCGAGCTGTTCGACCCCGAGAGCGGCGAGCATATCTTTACCCCGCTCGGCAATCAGCTCGAGGAGCATTAACGGTGACCGATTGGTCCCTGACCCTTTCCGCGCCGGCAAAGATCAACCTCTATCTGGGGGTTCATACCGAGCGTGACGACCGCGGCTACCACAGGGTCGATTCCCTGATGGCAGCTGTCGGTCTTTCCGATACCGTGACGGTTACGCCGGCACAGGCGCTGACCGTCCAGACGGTTCCGGCATCAGATTTTCCCATGCAAAAGAATACGGCGTATCGGGCTGCGGTTGCTATGGCCGGGCATTATGGTCGCGAGGCAAACATCTGCGTGACGATTGAGAAGCGCATTCCATTGTGCGCCGGCTTGGGCGGTCCCTCGACGGATGCGGCCGCAGTCATTGTTGCCTTGGCGGAGCTCTGGGGAATTGATCGCACCGATCCCGCGCTGGACAACATCGCGCGCGGTATTGGCGCCGACGTTCCCTTCTTTTTGCACGCGAGCCCCGCGTTCTACGTAGGTGGGGGAGACGTGCTGGCAACTGAGTATCCCGCGCTGCCCGCAACGCCCGTCGTGTTGGTCAAGCCGCGCGAGGCAAGTGTTTCGACAATTGAAGCCTATCGACGTTTTGACGAGGCCCCAGTGCCTGCAGACAAGCCCGGCGCGATAGCTTCTGCCTTGCGTTCCGGTGATGCCGAGACGGCGTATGCGCTCATCCATAACAACCTGGGTGTCATTTCCGCACAGATGGAGCCGCAGATTCAAATGGTTCTCGATTGGCTGCGTAAACAGGACGGCACCGTTGCTGTAGATGTGTGCGGATCGGGTGCCTGCTCGTTTGCCATTTGCGACACCGCCGCCACGGCCGAAAGGCTTGCCGACGCTGCCCTGCAAAACGGCTGGTGGTCCTGCGCGACGGAGCTCATTCCCAACACGGTTCGCATCGAAGTGCTAAAGAAGTAAAAATTTCTCTAGCACACGACGGAAATCTTTGTTACTATAGTCGAGCTAACGGGTTGTGGCTCAGTTTGGTAGAGCACTGCGTTCGGGACGCAGGGGTCGCTGGTTCAAATCCAGTCAACCCGACCAGAGCATGAGGAGGGACCGCTTCTTGCGGTCCCTTTTTTTAGCTATTGTTGTGATACCGCGATACCCGCGGTATACTCATTCGAGCTTGTCTCGCTGTATTGTGGAGGTCTACATGTTTGGACTGAGGGCTCCTGAGCTCATCATTATTCTCGTCGTTGTCCTGATTATCTTCGGGCCCAAGAACCTGCCGAAGCTCGGCAAGTCTCTCGGCTCTACCGTCAAGAATATCCGCGAGGGTATGGAGGGCGACGATAAGGCCGAGACCAAGCAGGCCGAGGAGGTCGTGGTCGAGCAGTCCGAGGAGGACAAGGAGATCGCTGAGCTCGAGGCCAAGCTCGCTGCTGCCAAGAAGAAGCAGGCAGAGGACAGCGACGCGGACGCAGAGTAGTCCCATCCCTTTGGGGTGAGCACCTGACCGGCTTGCCCGCAGGCTAGCCGGTCTTTTTCGTTTTGTTGACAGTTGATTGTTTGATCAGAGTTGGGGAGATATCCGTATGGACGCAAGCCAGATCGTACTGACCGCTGAGGGCCGCCAGAAGCTCGTCGAGGAGCTCGCTTGGCGTGAGGGCGATTACGCCAAGGAGATCGTCGAGGACATCAAGGAAGCCCGCGCGTTCGGCGACCTTTCGGAGAACTCCGAGTACGATGCCGCCAAGGACAAGCAGGCCCAGAACGCCGCTCGTATTGCCGAGATCCAGGCCATCCTCGCCAACGCTCAGGTTGCTGCCACCACGGGCGATCTGACCGTCTCCATCGGTTCCACCGTTTCTCTGATTGATCCCAACGGTGAGGTCATGGAAGTCACGCTCGTCGGTACCACCGAGACCAACTCGCTCGAGCACAAGATTTCCAACGAGTCTCCGGTCGGCCATGCCATCATCGGTCACGGCGAGGGCGACTCCGTCGAGGTCGTTACGCCTTCTGGCAAGACTCGCGTCTACACCATCGCCAAGATTGCACGCTAGACCACGGTCCCGCGTAAAGGTATGTTTTCGCTCCCTGGGACCGAATCCTGGGGAGCGTTTTAGTTTGAGGAGCTAACTTATGGCAGAGAACCAGAACGCCGCAGATCAGGCATCGACGCTCAACGACGAGCGCGCCACCCGCCTGGCCAAGCGCGCCGCCCTGTTCGAGGCGGGCCAGAACCCCTATCCCGAGCACTCTGAGCTTGAGGACTACGTTGCCGATATCGAGGCTAAGTACGCCGAGCTTGCCGATGGCGAGGACACCGAGGACGTCGTGAAGATCGCCGGCCGTGTGGTCGCCAAGCGCGGTCAGGGCAAGATCATGTTCATCGTCGTGCGCGATGCGACTGCCGAGATTCAGCTGTTCTGCCGCATCAACGACATGGACGAGGCTGCCTGGAATACGCTCAAGGCCCTCGACCTGGGCGACATCCTGGGCGTGACCGGCGTGGTCGTGCGCACCCAGCGCGGCCAGCTTTCCGTTGCCCCTAAGAGCGCGACCTTGCTTGCCAAGGCCGTTCGTCCGCTGCCCGAGAAGTTCCACGGTCTTTCCGACAAGGAGACCCGCTATCGCCAGCGCTATGTCGACCTGATCGCCAACGACGACGTTCGCGAGACCTTCCGTAAGCGTTCGCAGATTCTTTCCACCTTCCGTCGCTTTATGGAGTCCGACGGCTACATGGAGGTCGAGACCCCCATCCTGCAGACCATCCAGGGCGGCGCTACCGCCAAGCCGTTCATCACGCACTTCAACGCGCTCGATCAGGAGTGCTACCTGCGCATTGCTACCGAGCTGCACCTCAAGCGCTGCATCGTCGGCGGTTTTGAGCGCGTGTTCGAGATCGGCCGTATCTTCCGTAACGAGGGCATGGACCTTACCCACAATCCCGAGTTCACCACGATGGAGGCCTACCGTGCCTTCTCCGACCTCGAGGGTATGAAGGCGCTCGCCCAGGGTGTCATTAAGGCGGCTAACAAGGCCATCGGCAACCCCGAGGTCATCGAGTACCAGGGCCAGACCATCGACCTTTCTGGTGAGTGGGCCAGCCGTCCCATGACCGACATCGTCTCCGACGTGCTCGGCAAGCAGGTCACCATCGACACGCCGGTCGAGGAGCTTGCTGCCGCCGCGCGCGAGAAGGGCCTGGAGATTAAGCCCGAGTGGACTGCTGGTAAGATCATCGCCGAGATTTACGATGAGCTGGGCGAGGACACCATCGTCAACCCGACCTTCGTGTGCGATTATCCCATCGAGGTCAGCCCGCTCGCCAAGCGTTTTGAGGACGACCCGCGCCTGACGCACCGCTTTGAGCTGGTTATCGCCGGCCACGAGTACGCCAACGCGTTCTCCGAGCTCAACGACCCGGTCGACCAGGCCGAGCGCTTTGCCGCTCAGATGGCCGAGAAGGCTGGCGGCGACGACGAGGCCATGGAGTACGACGAGGATTACGTGCGCGCCCTCGAGTACGGTATGCCTCCCGCGGGCGGCATCGGCATCGGTATCGACCGCGTGGTCATGCTGCTCACCAACCAGGCTTCTATCCGCGACGTACTGCTGTTCCCGCACATGAAGCCCGAGAAGGGTTTCCAGTCCGGTGCCGCTGCCGCCAAGGCTGCAGAGGCCGGCAACGCCGCGAGCCCGTTCGTTAAGTCGCTTAAGCCCACGGTTGATTATTCCAAGATTGCCGTCGAGCCGCTGTTTGAGGAGTTCGTCGACTTTGATACCTTCTCCAAGAGCGACTTCCGCGCCGTGAAGGTCAAGGCATGCGAGGCCGTCAAGAAGTCCAAGAAGCTGCTGAACTTTACGCTCGACGACGGCACCGGCACCGACCGTACCATCCTCTCCGGCATTCACGGTTATTATGAGCCCGAGGACCTGGTCGGCAAGACCTTGCTCGCCATCACCAATCTGCCGCCGCGCAAGATGATGGGCATTCCCAGCTGCGGCATGCTCATCAGCGCTATCCACGAGGAGGATGGTGAGGAGCGTCTCAACCTGATCCAGCTCGACGCTTCCATCCCTGCCGGCGCAAAGATGTACTAGGGGGTTACGCGGGTTTACCAACCCGCGTAACCAGTTGACGCTGCAAGCCCGCCAGAGCGGCAATCTGCCTTTCAACTTCGGCGGCATGACCAAAAGGTCAATGCCGCCTTGTTTCAAGGCACCTTGCTCACTCTGGCGGGCTTTCGCTGTCGTTGCCAGGACATCGGCGTTGCTTGGCTGTCAAGATGTAATCGTTGGGGGTGTTCTAATTGTAGTCCTGAACGTCGCTCGCTGTCCGTCCTCTACCTGCGGCGGTGACTTTGTTGACACTTAGAACATCGATGTAGCCATTGGGGACGGTCTTAAACGACTACCCAACGGCTATTGCGCACATGGCTCGTATAGCAGTCGTCTCTTTTATGTTTCCTTTAGCCGTCGCTGCCTAGGATGGGGGTTAGTCGGCAGGAAGGGAGTGCCTATATGGACGATGTGAGCGAGCGCGCAATTGAAGAGGAGATGCTCGATCAGTTCAATTACTTCGATGATGAGGACGAGGAGCTGATCGATCGTCGCGAGCCGGCGTCGCTCGATGCTTTCGACCTTGTTGATGAAGAGCCCGACGAGGACGAGGTCGAATCGACGGAACCCCCACAGCCTTCGCGCCCCGATTCGCTATTCTCGAGAGTCCCTATGCACCACGGCGTTCGTGCCGGCGCGCTCCATATGAAAACTGATTGGCACCAGATCGTGACGGCAGGCGATGAGCTTGCCGTCGATGCGCCGCTCACCGATAAATCATCCATCATCTGCCGCACCGGCATGCTTATGCTGGCAAGCGGAACAGGTGCCTGGCGCGTACGCGATACCATGAATCGTGTTGCTGCCGTACTCGGCGTCACGATTCACGTCGACCTGAGTCTCCTGTCGTTTGAGTGCACCTGCATCGAAGGCGGCCACTGCTTTAACGAGGTCGTCAGCCTACCCACAACGGGAGTCAATACCCATCGCATTTGGATGATGGAGAGCTTCTTAAAGGAAATCGAGGTTTACGGGCGCCGGTTTACCGTGCATGAGTACCACGAGATGCTCAAGACCGTTGAGAGTTCAAAACCCGATTACACTCCCTGGCAACAGGGCCTTGCGGCGGCCTGTGCTTGTGGCGCCTTTGTCTTTTTGCTCGGCGGCGGCCCTATCGAGATGGCTTGTGCATTTGTGGGCGCTGGTGTCGGTAACTTTGCTCGCTCCCATATTCTCAAGCAGGGTCTTGGCCAGTTTAGCGCGCTGACGATCGGCGTTGCGCTCGCTTGCGTTTCGTATCTGCTGGCATTGCTCGGCCTTGGCCAGGTCATTCCGGGGGCAATGTCGCACCAAGAAGGCTATATCGGCGCCATGCTCTTTGTGATTCCCGGCTTTCCCCTCATTACGGCAGGCCTCGACATCGCTAAGCTCGATATGCGAAGCGGCATTGAGCGTCTTTCGTACGCTGTGTCGATTATTGTGATGGCGACCCTTGCGGGCTGGATGGTTGCCGAGTGTGTGGGGCTGGCACCGGATGATTTTGCCCCGCTCGGCCTTTCGCCGCTTGCCCTTACGCTCCTGCGCGTGGTGATGAGCTTCGTTGGCGTATTCGGCTTCTCGGTTATGTTCAACAGTCCGGTAAAGATGGCAGCGGCGGCAGGGCTCATCGGCGCCGTGTCTAATACCTTGCGCCTTACGCTCGTCGATGCGCCGACGCTGTTTCCCTTCTTGGGTCTGAGTGTAGGTATGCCTCCCGAGGCGGCTGCGTTTACCGGCGCGTTGGTATCGGGGCTGCTTGCGAGCTTAGCCGAAATCAAGCTCACCTACCCACGTATCGCCCTCACGGTGCCATCGATTGTCATTATGGTGCCGGGTTTGTATCTGTATCGCTCGATGTATTACATGTGCACCTTCGACACGGTCAATATGCTCGGCTGGTTTGTGCGTGCGGTGCTCATCGTGGCGTTTTTGCCCGTTGGTCTGGGTGTGGCACGCACACTCACTGACCCTCGCTGGCGCCACACCAGCTAATTGGTACAAGGGGGATAGGTCACTTTGCACCAAATGAGTTGCGGTGAAATAGGGACTGAATTGCTGCTTAAAGGGTCAAAACAGTCCGTATTCCACCGCAACTTATGGGGTCGGGGGATTATTGGTGCCCTGCATCTTCACAAACTCAACGCTTACGAAGCGCGGGGTTTTCGTGCTAGGCTGGTTCCACCACATAAGTAGTCGCAGACGCACGTGCCACGGGCGGGCGAGATGAAGTCCCAACAGCTCCATCTTGCCCGCCCGTTTTTGTTGCGTGGTACCGCGGCGTAACACAGAAAGGATTTTGCCCTTTATGCCTATCAACAAACGAGAGAGCCTGCTGTTCACCTTTATCATGTGCTTTTGCATGGTGCTTTGGATGAGCATCTACAACGTTGCCCTGCAGCATGGGGCCATCAACGGCGAGGTTGTTGCCGCCGCGTGGCTCGGCTTCCCCGTTGCCTACGTTTTTGCCATGTGCTGCGACTGGTTTGTTGCCAGCCCCCTTGCCAAGGGTTTCGCCTTTAAATTCCTGGTCACGCCGGGCAAGAGCTCGCCGCTTGCCATGACGCTCGCCGTCAGCTCCTGCATGGTCGTTCCTATGGTCATCATCATGTCGCTCTACGGTGCGTGCGAGGGCCTATTCCACATGCCCGGCGGCCCGCTCGCCAACCTGCAGCTGCTGCCGATGATGTGGCTCGTTAACATTCCGCGCAACTTTATCATGGCCCTGCCCTGGAACCTGCTGGTGGCCGGTCCGGTTGCTCGCTTTGTCTTCCGCCGCGCCTTCCCCATGGGAACCGTCTTTGAAGAGCCGCACATGGAGCTCGTGCGCATGCCGGGCGCTCCCGTTGCCGATGCCGTCAATGACGTTGCCGAGAGCATGGACGCCGAGCCCGCCTGCTAGACAGCAGCTCAAAACCAAACCGCCAAACGGACCCGAGCAATTCCTTTTTTGTAGACGTTGTCGCGCGGCTACGGGCGGGAAAGGTCCCAACGGTTAACATATACTCCATATGGGTAAAGAGACCAAAGCGCTGCCGCGGGGCGGCGCTTTGCGTTTGAAAAAAACTAGCTCGTCTAAGAGGAACTAGCATGTTAGACCGTTTTACCGATCGCGCGCGCAAGGTCATGTCCATGGCCAAGCAAGAAGCGCTCGATCTTCACTCAAATAAGGTGGGTACCGAGCACCTGCTGCTCGCACTCGCTAAGGAGGACGAGGGCATTGCCGCCGAGGCACTGCGTTCGCTCGACATCTCCTACGATGACATCATGGATACTCTCAAAGAGGTCCAGACCACGGTTCCCGAGCCCAGTGAGGAGACCGAGGCTGCCAAGCTCGCCTTTACGCCGCTCGTCATTAGCGTGATGGAGCGTTCATTCCGCGTGGCGCGTGAGAACAACCAGACCTACGTGTCGACCGAGCACTTGCTGATCGGCATCGTCGAAGAGGGCAACGGCATGGCCATGGACATCCTCATGCGCCTGGGCGTGTCGTCCGCCTCCATCAAAAAGGCTATCGAGAAACTCACCGCCAAGGACCAGGATAAGAAGCGTCCGCTCGCTGGCGCCGGTGCTGGTCGTCCCGGTACGGGCCTGCCGTTCTTTAGCGGCTCGGATGCCTCCCAGCAAAAGGGGAGCGGTACCGATACACTTAAGCAGTTCGCGACCAACCTTACGCAGAAGGCGCGCGACGGCGAACTCGATCCGGTGATCGGCCGCGAAAAGGAAGTCCAGCGTATGATGGAAATTCTTTCGCGCCGCACCAAGAACAACCCGCTCATCCTGGGCGATCCCGGCGTGGGCAAGACGGCCATCGTCGAGGGTCTGGCCCAGCAGATCGCCGCCGGCAACGTGCCCGAGAACCTCATGAACCAGAATATCTGGACGCTCGACCTGCCGGGTCTCGTTGCGGGCGCCAAGTATCGCGGTGAGTTCGAGGAGCGCCTCAAGAACGTGATCCAGGAGGCAACCGAGGCCGACGACGTCATCCTGTTTATCGATGAGATGCACACCATCATCGGTGCCGGTTCCGCCGAAGGCTCCATCGACGCGAGCTCCATGCTCAAGCCGGTGCTCGCGCGCGGTGCTTTCCAGATCATCGGTGCCACCACGGCCGAGGAGTTCCGCAAGTACCTCACCAAGGACCCGGCCTTCGAGCGCCGCTTCCAGACCATCGATGTCGAGGAGCCGAGCGTCGAGGATACGGTCAAGATCCTGACCGCGCTCAAGCCGCGCTACGAGGAGCACCACCACGTACGCTATACACAGGGTGCCATCGAGGCCGCCGCGAACCTCTCCAACCGCTACATCCAGGATCGCTTCCTGCCCGATAAGGCCATCGACCTCATCGACGAGGCCGGCGCCCGCGCTCGCATCGCCGCGAATCGCGCGCCCGAGCCGGTGCGCGAGGCCGAGCATCGCATCGAGGAGCTCAAGGCCGCCGCGCAGGAGGCCACCGAGAGCGACGACATGAACAAGGCCGCCGAGATCACCGAGCAGCAGAAGGCTGCCGAGATTGAACTCGCCGAGGCCAAGGCTGCCTGGACCGCCGAGCTCGACGCCAGCCCACTCACCATCGATGTGAGTCAGATCGCCGACATCGTGTCCGTGACTTCGGGCGTGCCG
The DNA here is from genome assembly GCF_041537385.1 of Collinsella aerofaciens. Taxonomy (GTDB): domain Bacteria; phylum Actinomycetota; class Coriobacteriia; order Coriobacteriales; family Coriobacteriaceae; genus Collinsella; species Collinsella aerofaciens_BV. The sequence continues at coordinate 193,108 of NZ_JBGORS010000003.1, read as the reverse complement.
GTGTCCTCGCTTACCGAGAGCGAGAGCCGTCGCCTGCTGCAGGCCGAAAGCGTGCTCAAGACGCGCATCATCGGTCAGGATGAGGCTGTCGAGGCCGTTGCCAAGGCCGTGCGCCGCAGCCGCTCGCCGCTCAAGGACCCGCGTCGCCCCGGCGGCAGCTTTATCTTCCTGGGTCCCACCGGCACGGGCAAGACCGAGCTTGCCAAGACGCTCGCCGAGTATCTCTTTGGCAGCAAGGACGCGCTCATCAGCTTCGACATGTCCGAGTTCGGTAGCGAGTTCGAGGTCTCCAAGCTCATCGGCAGCCCTCCGGGTTACGTCGGTCACGACGAGGGCGGCCAGCTCACCAAGGCCGTTCGTCGCCACCCGTACTCGGTCGTGCTGTTCGACGAGATCGAGAAGGCGCACCCCGATATCTTCAACATCCTGCTGCAGGTGCTGGAGGAGGGCCGCCTGACCGATAGCCAGGGCAAGACGGTCGACTTCCGCAATACCGTGATCATCATGACGTCCAACGTGGGCGCCCGCGAGATCGCACAGGATGCGAGCGTTGGCTTTGGCACCACCGGCGAGCAGGGCCTCACCTCGAGTGAGATCCGCGGCCGCGCGATGGGCGAGCTCAAGCGCCTGTTCCGCCCCGAGCTGCTCAACCGCATCGATGACATCGTGGTGTTCCAGAAGCTCTCGGGCGAGAATCTCACCAAGATCGCGCACCTGCTGGTGGACGACCTGCGTCAGCGTTTGATTGCCAACGGCATGAACATCAAGCTCACCGATGCGGCCTATGACAAGATCGTGGCCGAGGGCACCGACCTCACCAACGGTGCGCGTCCGCTGCGCCGTGCTATTCAAAAGCTCATCGAGGACCCGCTGTCCGAGGAGCTGCTGGCCGGCGAGTGGGGCGAGGGCGATACCGTCCTGTGCGACGTGGCCGATGGCAAGTTTGTCTTTAGCCACGGCACGGGCGAGATCCCGGCACCGCGTCCGGCGGGCACGCTCGGTGGTGATACCGCCCCGGCGGCACCGCACACTGGCAACGCCGCGCCCGTGAGCGGCGGCGTGACCTCGGGCCCCGGCGGCATGATGCAAGCCGGCTCTGGCGCGCTGTAGGGCGTAACAAAACCTTGTGTCCACGAGGGCGTTCCAAAGGAGCGCCCTTTTTTCTGTTGAAAAGGGCCCTTCGTTCAAAGTAAATCTCATTAAACATACTAATGGCGTATGCATAAACGTTGATCAAGCGTTGAGGTTGGTTGAAGGGTCCAATGTCCCTTCGGCGCGGCCCGTCTAACCTGCTTTATCATAATAAAGTGGCGTCTCCCCACCGTTAGCCGATGATGCAAGGGCGCTCGGCGTTTTCGACTGGTTTATGCACGCAAAGTCTGGGAATATACAAGTCGCATGTCTTACTGTCTAACCAGTTGCGCCAAGGAGGCACCATGGATTACAAGATCACCGGCTATGAGCCCGCCCAGCTGTTCCATTTCTTTGAGGAGGTCAGCGCGATCCCCCGTGGGTCTGGCAACGAGAAGGGCATCAGCGATTTCTTGGTTGCGTTTGCCAAGGAGCGCGGCCTCGATGTGTACCAGGACGACGTCTACAACGTCATCATTCGCAAGCCCGCTTCTGCCGGCGCCGAGAATGCCCCGACCGTGATGCTGCAGGGCCACATCGACATGGTGTGCGACAAGCTGGGCTCTGTTGAGCACGACTTTACGACCGATGGTATCGACCTGGTCGTCAAGGACGGCGTCCTCACCGCTAACGGCACCACCCTGGGCGCCGACAACGGCATTGCTGTCGCTCTGATGCTTACTGTGCTCAACGACGATTCGATTGCTCACCCCGCCCTCGAGTGCGTATTCACCACCGACGAGGAGACTGGCCTGGTCGGCGCCGAGACGCTCGACAAGTCCCAGATTAGCGCCCGCACCATGATTAACCTTGACTCCGAGGAAGAGGGCGTTGCCACCGTCAGCTGCGCCGGCGGCGTCGTCGTTACCTACACCTGCCCGATCGCGCGCGAGCACAAGACCGGCAGCACCCTTACGCTCGAGATCTCCGGCCTGCTGGGTGGTCACTCCGGTTCCGACATCAACCTGGAGCGCGGCAACGGCAACCTCATCATGGCCCGTATCATCGACCGCCTGATGGTCGCCGGCGAGCCCGCCATCGTCAGCTTTAACGGCGGCACTAAGGACAACGCCATCAACCGTGAGTGCAAGGCTGTTCTGGTCTACGCCGACCACGCCGCCGCCGAGGCCGCGGCCCAGATCGCAAAGGGCATCATCGCCGACGTCGCCGCCGAGCTCGAGGTCTTCGACCCCGGCTTTACCTGCACCGTCGAGATTGCCGATGACGCCGAGGTCGAGGCCATGGACCAGAAGTCCGCGCTTGCCCTCATCCGCGCCCTGCGTCTTGCCCCTAACGGCGTGATTCGCCGCAACGTCGCCACCGACGGCTCCGTCGAGGTTTCCTCCAACATCGGTGTGGTCGCCACCTCCGATAACGAGGTCAAGATCATGCTGTCCCCGCGCTCCTCGATCACCTCGCTGCAGAACGAGTTCAAGGACCGCCTCCAGACGCTGGCCGATGTCTTGGGCTTCGACGCCAAGTTCGAGTTCGAGTATCCCGGCTGGAGCTATGCCGAGCATTCGCCGGTCCGCGACGTCTTTGTCGAGAGCTATCGCGAGCTCTTTGGCTCTGAGCTGCGCATCGAGTCCATTCACGCCGGCCTTGAGTGCGGCCTGTTTGCCGAGGCCCTGCACGGCCTGGACGCCATCGCCGTGGGCCCGACGCTCTCCGATGTCCACACCCCGGACGAGAGCATGGAGCTCGCTTCTGCCGAGCGCTTCTACGAGCTGCTCATCGACGTCCTCAAGCGCCTCGCTGCGTAAAGGTCGCCTTGGTTAAGCCGCTCTAAAACGGCTGGCTATAAAAACGGCCGCCTGGCGTAATGCCGGGCGGCCGTTATTCGTTACAGTGCGAGGATCCCAAGGTGCTCAAGCAAGATCTTAAGCCCGATGAGGACGAGTACGACGCCACCCACGATGGTGGCGGGTTTTTCGTAGCGCGCGCCAAAGGTGTGGCCGATCGCTACGCCGGCGACGGAGAAGATAAACGTTGTGACGCCGATAAGCGATACGGCGGGCACGATGTCGACCGAGAGCGCGGCAAATGAGATGCCCACGGCGAGCGCGTCGATTGAGGTGGCGATGGCGAGGATCAGGTATTCGCCCAGGTCAATCTTTTCGGCATCCTTGCCGTCGCCTTCATCCTCGTCCTCGGTAAAGGCCTCCCACAGCATTTTGCCGCCGATGAAGGCCAAAAGGATAAAGGCGATCCAATGGTCGATGGGTCCGATGATGCCCATGAATTGACTGCCGAGCGCCCATCCGATTACGGGCATGCCGGCCTGAAAGCCGCCAAAGAACAGGCCGAGCACCACGGCGACTTTAAGGTTGATCTTTTTCATGCCGAGGCCCTTGCAGATGGAAACGGCAAAGGCGTCCATCGAAAGGCCAACGGCGAGCAACACGAGCTCTGCGAGCCCCATAGTCTGGCTCCCTCTCTGCGGGCGGGCCCGATTACACGACTACTCCCTCATTTATATGAGACTCGATGCTACCACATGGGTGGTCAAAAGATCCCGTCCCAAATGAGCTACCTAAGCTGTGTTCGCTCATTCTGTAAGCATCGGATTTTGCGGGCGTCACAGAGGCAAACCGTGAGAAACTTATTGACGTTTATGGAGCGTATACGATGGGAGCGATGCCTTGGATAAGAACGAGCTGCAAAAGCGTATGGAACAGGCCATCCGCCTGACGGCACCTGGCCAGCCGATCCGCACCGCCCTCGACATGATCATTGCTGGTCACCTGGGCGCTCTTATCTGCGTCGGCGACACCGAAAACGTGCTCGCTGCTGGTAACGACGGCTTCCCGCTCAACATTTCGTTTACCTCGAACCGCCTGTTCGAGCTTTCCAAGATGGACGGCGCCATCGTTATCGATGGCGACCTCACTCAGATCCTGCGCGCCAACTTCCATCTCAATCCCGATCCCTCGCTCGCCACGAGCGAGACAGGCATGCGTCACCGCACCGCCGCTCGTATGTCGGTGCTCACCGACGCCATCGTGATCTCGGTCTCGGCCCGTCGTGCCGTCGTCAACGTGTACGTTCACGGCAAGAGCTACGAGATCCAGCCCGTCACCACCATCATGAGCTCGGTCAACCAGCTCGTCGCCACGCTCCAGACTACCCGTCAGTCGCTCGATCGCTCCTTGCTGCGCCTGACGGCCCTTGAGCTCGACGACTACGTCACGCTCGCCGACATCACCGGCATCTTCTCGAGCTTCGAGATCATGCAGCAGGCAAAGACCGAGCTTAAGGATTGCATTGTCAAGCTGGGTAACCAGGGCAAGCTCGTGCAGATGCAGCTCGAGCAGCTCGCGGGCTCCAGCATGGATACCGAATACGACTTGATGATCCGCGACTACGCAAGCGATTCCTCTGAGGCCAACGCCGAGAAGATTCGCGCCGAGCTCGCTCGCATGACGCCTAAGGACCTGTCCGACCCGCAGCATGTGGCGGCGGTTCTGGGTTACGACGACCTGGACGAGGACTCCGTCATGACACCACTGGGCCTGCGCACGCTTTCGCGCGTGTCCGTCGTGCGCGACGGCGTGGCCGAGAAGATCGTCGACGAGTATGGCTCGCTGCAGGAGCTCATGGACGACATCAGCGAGGATCCAGAGCGCTTGGGCGACTTTGGCGTCAACAACCCTGCCATTCTTGCGGACTCCCTGTACCGCATGAAGGGCACCAAACAGGGGAACGCATAATGGTGCCCGTATGCGCCGTGGTCGTTGCCGGTGGCAGCGGCCAGCGCTTTGGTAACCCCGGTGGCAAGCAGCTCGTCAATGTAGCGGGCCGTCCGCTTATGAGCTGGTCCATCCGCGCGTTTGACCGTAGCGATAAGGTCGGCCACATCGTCGTGGTTTGCCCTGCCGAGCGTCGTGCCGAGATGCGCCGCCTGGCCATCGACCCGTTTGACTATGACACGCCCATCAGCTTTGCCGATGCCGGCGATACCCGTCAGGATTCTACCCGTGCCGGCGTGCATGCGGTTCCGGCGGGCTTTGAATACGTCGCCATTCACGATGGCGCCCGTCCGCTCATTACGACCGAGGCCATCGACCACGCTATCGACGTGCTCGTGAGCGACCGTGCCCTCGACGGTGTCGTGTGCGGCCAGCCCGCGATCGACACGCTCAAGATCGTCGATGGCGACAATATCGTCGAGACGCCGCCGCGTGAGCTCTACTGGGCAGCGCAGACGCCGCAGATCTTTAGCGTCGATGCTATGAAGCGCGCCCATGCTGCAGCCATTGCCGAGGGCTTTATCGGCACCGATGATTCGTCGCTGGTCGAGCGCATGGGTGGGCGCGTCCGCTGCGTCCAGAGCCCGCGCGATAACCTTAAGGTGACGGTGCCCGAGGACCTGCGTCCCGTAACCGCGATTCTGCTTGGCCGCATGGCCGAGGGAGAGGACCTTCCCCATGTTCAGTAACCTGCGCATTGGCCATGGCTACGACGTTCACCGTCTGGTGGAGGGGCGTCGATGTATCATCGGCGGTGTCGACATTCCCTACGAGCGCGGCCTGCTGGGCCACTCGGATGCCGATGTGCTCGCGCACGCCTTGGCCGACGCCATTCTGGGCGCCTGCCGCGGGGGAGACATCGGCAAGCTATTCCCCGACACCGATCCCGCCTATGAGGGCGCCGACTCGATGGTGCTGCTCGCTCGCGTGATGGACTATGCGCGCGAGCTGGGCTTCGAGTTTGTCGATGCCGATTGCACCATTGCCTGTCAGCAACCCAAGATCACCCCGCACCGCGATGCCATGCGCGCCAACCTTGCCCATGCCCTGGGCGTTGACGTCGAAAACGTGGGCGTCGCCGCCACTACGACCGAAAAGCTCGGTTGGGAAGGCCAGGGCGAGGGAATCGGCGCCTGGGCCGTCTGCCTGCTACAGAAAACCGTTAAGGAGTAACGAATGCGTATCTACAACAGCGCTACCCATAAAAAGGAAGAGTTCCAGCCCATCGAGTCCGGCAAGGTCCGCATGTACGTGTGCGGCCCCACGGTCTACGACAACATCCACATCGGCAATGCCCGCACGTTCATCAGCTTTGACGTGATTCGTCGCTGGCTCATCGTGAGCGGCTACGAGGTCACGTTCGCCCAGAACCTCACCGATGTCGATGACAAGATCATCAAGCGCGCCAACGAGCAGGGCCGCACGGCCGCCGAGGTCGCGACGGAGTTCTCCGATAAGTTCATCGGCGTCATGCGCGCCGCCAACGTGCTCGACCCGGATGTGCGTCCCCGCGCCACCAAGGAGATCGGCCCCATGATCGCCATGATCAAGACGCTTATCGAGCAGGGCCACGCTTACGCAGCCGATAACGGCGATGTGTACTTTGCCGTGCGCAGCGATCCCAACTATGGTCAGGTCTCGGGCCGCAACATCGACGACCTTATGGTTGGCGCGCGCATCGAGGAGAACGAGGATAAGAACGACCCGCTCGACTTTGCCCTGTGGAAGGCTGCCAAGCCCGGCGAGCCCAGCTGGCCGAGCCCCTGGGGCGAGGGCCGCCCCGGTTGGCACACCGAGTGCGCTGCCATGGTGCATCGCTACCTGGGCACTCCGATCGACATCCACGGCGGTGGCTCCGACCTTGCCTTCCCGCATCACGAGAACGAGTGCGCCCAGGCCACCTGCGCCTGGCACCAGGGCTTCTCCAACACCTGGATGCACACGGGCATGCTGCTGGTAGACGGCGAGAAGATGTCCAAGTCGATCGGCAACTTCTTTACGCTGGCCGAGGTCCTCGAGCAGCACTCCGCTGCCGCCCTGCGCCTGTTGATGCTGCAGACGAGCTATCGCTCGCCGCTTGACTTCTCTTGGGAGCGCCTAGATGGTGCCGAGAACTCGCTCACACGCATTGCCGGTACGGTCGAGAACCTGCGCTGGGCCGCGAACCATGCGACGGCCGATGCCGATGAGGCAGCATCCGAGGCGTTTGCCGCTAAGGCCGCCGAGGCCCGTGCCGCCTTTAAGGAGTGCATGGACGACGACTTTAACACTGCCGGTGCCATGGGTGCTGTCTTTGGCTTTGTGACCGAGTGCAACCAGTACCTGGAGCAGGCGGGCGATGCTGCCGACAAGGCCGCTGCGCTTGCTGCCGCCGATACGCTGGTTGAGCTGCTCGACACATTTGGCGTTGAGCTCCCCGAGCCCAAGGTCGAGCTGCCGCTGGGTCTGCTGGGCGTTGCCGCCGGCCTGGTCGCCTACACGGGCGACGACGTGGACGAGGCCGCTGCCAAGATTCTCGAGGCCCGCGCCGAGGCCCGCGCCGCCAAGAACTGGGATCTGGCAGACGCCATCCGCGACCAGCTCAAGGACCTGGGCCTGACGATCGAGGATACTGCCGCCGGCACCCGTATTAAGACTCTCTAATCCCCGCGGGTTTCCCAAGCACCCGACCTTGCCGTTCAAACCGTCGCTCGCGTACTCAAGTACGCGTCGCTCCTCTTTCACGGCAATCTCGGGCACTTGGAAAACCCGTACCGACCGCTTGAGCTATTCGTCTTAAGCGGTCGCTTCTTTTGTCTTGTTTGAAAAATTTTTTAAAGGAGGCCGTTTTATGGCCGACAATCGCAAGCGTGCACCGCGTGGAGGTAAGCAAGCTGCTTCTGGCTCGCGTCCGATTCGCCGCAATGACCGCGCTGTCGCTTCCAAGGGCCAGTGCGAGCGCTCCCAAGCCCAGGCTGCGCGTCCGCAGCGAGATCGCAACCGCGACAACATTCAGGTCCCCAAGGGCGAGTTTATCGAAGGTCGCCGTGCTGCCGCCGAGGCCCTGCGCACCGGCTTTCCCGTCAAGTGCGCGCTCATCGCCGAGGGCGGGGAGCGCGATGCTGCCTTGTCGCGCCTGGTCGACGACCTCAACGCCGCGGGTGTCCGCATTAAGTATGTGCCGCGCGCGCAGCTCGATGCGCTGTCGAGCCATGGCGCTCACCAGGGCATCGCGCTCGAGGTTGGCAACTTCCCCTATGCCGATGTCGTCGATATTCTCGACCGCGCGGGTGACGGACCGGCGCTCGTCGTCGTGCTCGACCATGTGACCGACGACGGCAACTTTGGCGCCATCGTGCGCTCTGCCGAGGTCGTGGGCGCGGCGGGCGTCATCATTGCAAACAAGCGCGCCGCCGGTGTGACCGTCGGCAGCTACAAGACCTCTGCCGGCGCTGTCATGCACCTGCCCATCGCGCAGGTTCCCAACATTGCCCGAGCGCTCGATGACCTCAAGGCCGCTGGCTTTTGGGTGGGCGGCGCCTCCGAGCACGCCGAGGGCAGCTGCTGGGATGCTCCCTTCGAGGGCCGCGTGGCGCTCGTCATGGGCTCCGAGGGCGACGGCATCTCGCGTCTGGTGCTTGAGAAATGCGACTTTTTGACCAAGCTTCCCCAGCGCGGCATGACCGAGAGTCTCAATGTGGCCCAGGCGACCACCGCGCTGTGCTTTGAGTGGCTGCGCCGCAATGCCGGCGAGCTCATGGGGGAGGAGTAGCGCATGTCCAAGAAGAACCGCGCCAAGTCCAAGGCCAAGCGCTTTGGCGAGGGCTCGGCCAAGCCGATCGTTTCGGCCGCGACCTATGGCGTGGGCGGCAATGCGTTTGCGCAGGCCATCGCTGACCCGGTCTCGACGGTGCACTCCAACAAGCCCGAGCTTTTGGTGGTCGACGGCTACAACGTGATTCACTGCACGCCGCGCTACGAAAAGCTCGTCTACGACCATTCCGACGATCCATATTCCAGCGACGTCCACGATATGGCGCGCACCGCGCTCATCAACGATGTTGCGGCGTTTGCCCAGGGCCGTTACGAGGCCGTGATCGTGTTCGACGGTGCGGGCAATATCTCCAGCGAGCGCCCCAACCTGCCGGCCCGTGGCGTGCGTATCGAGTTTTCGCCGACGGGCGTCTCCGCCGATACCGTGGTGCAGAAGCTCTGCATCGAGGCGCGCGAGGAAGGCCGCGCGTGCTCCGTGGTGTCGAGCGACGGCACGATCCAGGCCGTCGTCATGGGCAAGGGCGTCACGCGCATCTCGAGCCGCATGCTGGTGGACGAGATCAAACAGATCGATAACGACGTTCACGAGGCAGAGGAAGCTCCGCAGATCAAGATGACTCTGGGCAGTCGCCTGAGCCCCGATGCCCTGGCCAAGCTCAAGGCCCTTCGCGGGAGGTAGGTAGACCTTCAATGGGGCTGCTTTCTCGGTTGACCAACCAACTGGTTTGTAATCAGTGGGTTGCAGGTCGGTCTCGCCAAAATGAATAGTTTTTTGTTTTGGCGAACAGATAAAACTTATTCGTTCTGGCGAATAGTTTTGAGATGTGGTCGGGTGAAGGGTCTGTTGCGCCTCGTCCGCAATTCCTTTATTCTTAACAGGCTTCGCGCGAAAGCGCCAAGTGTGCCAGTGTGGCGCAACGGTAGCGCAACTGATTTGTAATCAGTGGGTTGCAGGTTCGATTCCTGTCACTGGCTCCATGAGAGTTTCGGGCTCTGTTCCTTATGGGACAGGGCCCGTTTCTATTTATGTCGGTAAGTCGGCGGGTTTGGCGCCCATCCCGTTTTTGGTTTGTCTCGTCCTCTAGTTTGTCTAAATCTGTAACACCAAGACCGATATTCGGCATCTAACTGTTACAGATTGAGATGAAATTTAGGGTGTTTTAGGAATATCTCAATCTGTAACATGTAGAAGCGGAATAGGCTTCTTGCTGTTACAGATCGAGACAAGGGCGGGTGCGGACCTGGATGTCCTGCTCGAGCGTGGATTTCTGGACACGCGAGCGAAGAAAATCTCCCGACCGGAGAACGAGCGTGGATAATTAACTTGAATAGGGAGCTAAGGTAAACACCGATTGTCTATCGACGACTTTAGAAACAACGACCCCGATTTCATTGTGGAATCGGGGTCGTTTGTGCCTCAGGAATCCGAATGGATTAATCGAGCTCCTAAGGAACTTCTTGGGTTCTTGCTAATGATCTGCCGAGGATGTCCCCAATGCAAACAGCGGGCATCTACTCAATATAGCTGGGGTTCTTCTTGATGATCACGCGTGCAGCGATGAAGGAGACGACGATGGCGATGATGGCGACAACGCATGCCAGCACGAAGTTGCCCATGGACCCATCGGGAGCGATAAAGATGAGTGCCGAAAGAAGGCCGGGGCATGCTCCCGCAACATACTCTTTCAGAACAAAGATGCCTGCAGGGAGTCCAGCGCAGAGCGCGCCGATTGCCGTGCCGACAAGCAGGCGGGGACGCTCGATGAGGCAACCGTAGAACGCGGGCTCGGTTACGCCACAGAGTGCGGTGACGGCAACCGTGGTGACCATACCCCTCTTCTCTTTGTTTCCCTTCATGGCAGTTGCCAGGGCGAGGCTCGTGCCGCCAATGCAGAGGTTCGAGATGAATCCAAAGATAATGGGTGCCCAACCGAGCTGCGCCAGGCTCGTAACTTCGATTGCGATGTAAGCCTTATCGAGACCGAGCATGACGAAATAGGGGTTAAGGGCTGCCAGGATCGGAGTGGCGATAAATGCCACGTTGTCCATAAGCCACGTGACGGCATCGCTCAGCGCGTAGCCCATCATGCTGCCGGCGGGGCCAAGGATAATCAGCTCGACGGGCACGACGATGATCATGGTGAGCAGCGGCTTCAAGAACAGTTTGGTAACGTCGGGAATGATCTTCTGAAGGCCGCGGTCGACAAAGTACATGAATACAACGCCCAGTACGATGGGCACTACCGTACTCGAATAGTCGTTCGTCGGGATGGGAATACCAAGAAAGTCGAGACCCTCGGCACCGCTAATGGACGAGCTGATCATGATCGCGCCCAGCAATGCGCCCATGATGGGCTGCATCTTCATGACGGCTGCGAGCTGATAACCAAGATAAACGGGCAAGAAGCTAAACGAAGCGCTAAAGATCGCCAACAGGACCTGGGCGGTTCCGCTATCGGTGCTCAATCCGCAATAATTGACCAGGAGATTCTTGATCGAAAGAATGAGTCCGCCAACGATGAGCGCCGGGACGATGGGCATGAATACCTGTGCAGAGACGTTCCCGAATTTCTCAATCAAGCCCATGGCGGTGTTACCGCTTTTAATGCCTTCTGCAAGGTCTTTGGCGGTTTGGGCATCATCGGCAACCGTGCCACCGCCGACTTCGATTCCCGCGAAGTCGAGGAAGTCGTTGTAAGCCTCGGTGACGTTGGGGCCGATGATCACCTGAAGCTGGCCACCGCTGACTACTGCCCCGAGCGCCTGATCGGCCGATTTGGCGAGCTGGAGATCGATGATCGAGGTGTCTCGTGCGTCGATGCGAAGGCGCGTCGCACAATGAGTTACCGATGTAATGTTCTCTTTGCCGCCAACAGCCTTTAGGACTGTTTCGGACATTGCCTGATATTTCATCTCTTTCTCCTAACCTTCCTGCTCCTGATACTTCGAGATAAGGTCTCGGTACCAATACCAGCTCTTTTTGGGGGTGCGCTCCAGATTGTTCTCGAAGTCGATATGGACAAGTCCGTATCGTTTTTCGTAGCCGTTGATCCAGCTATACAGATCCATCGTCGACCAGAGGTAGTAGCCCTCAACGCGCGCGCCGTCGCGCTTAGCCCTCATCATGTGCTCGATGAACTGGCCCAGAAGCTCGATGCGGTCATCATCGTGGATCATTCCGTCTGCGTCTGGTTGCTCATAGGCGCCATGTCCGTTTTCCGTAATAAAGATGCGGGGCGCGTCATAGCGCTCGTGGACATCCATGATGGTTGAATACATGCAACCTGGGAGTATTTCGCGGCCCCATTTATTGCGGGGAACATTGCTGTCGCGGGCGCTTTCAAACAAGGGCGCAATGCATTTTCCTTCGACCTTTCTGCTCGAACCGCCCTTATTGTTCGCCGAAACGGCAAGCTCTCCACCGTGCCAGTCGGTTACATACTCTCGGCAATACACGTTGAGTCCAATAAAATCGACTTTACCGTCTCTGAATTCTTCTACGTCATTTGGGGATCGATAGAGCGAGACGCCAAGTTTTTCAAGGATTTCGTCCATTTCTGGCGGCAGTTGACCCTGAAGCGCTGGTGCCAGAATCATGCGATTGGCGAAAAAGTCTGCGTATCGAAATACGTCATCAGGGTGCTCGGTTGCCGGGTCGAGTTCGACAACGCCGCCATCGTGGACGGCGCCGATGATGCCGTCGTAGCCCATTTGACGATATGTTCGGACTGCGAGTGCGCTTGCGCGCATCAGGTTGTACTGAAACTGCATGTACGACTGAACGTCGAGTGATCGATTGGGGGGATAGTTGCCCAACATGTTTACGCAGTAGCTGTAGAAATGCGGCTCGTTAACGGTAGCCCAGATTTTGACGCGGTCTCCAAAGCGCTCAAAGCAAATCTTGGCGTATTTGCAGAACCACTCTGCCATGTCGTTGTTCAGCCATCCGCCTTTGCAAGCAAGCGTGAATGGCAGATCGTAATGGAACAGCGTAACGTTGGGCTCTATGCCATTTTCGAGGCAGCAATCAATGACCCGATTATAAAAATCGATACCCTCTTCATTCACTTCGCCGATACCCGTGGGGATGATTCGACTCCATGAAAGAGAGAAGCGATAGGTGTTTTGTCCGCCTTCTTTCATCATGCGGATATCTTCTTCATAGCGATGGTAGAAGTCGCAAGATACATCACCGTCAACATGGTTGATGTTCTTATTGCTTGTGTGGCTAAAGAAATCCCACTCGCCAAGGCCTTTGCCGTCTTCGTTCCAGGCACCCTCGCACTGATAAGACGCCGTAGCGGAACCCCAGAGAAACGGCATGTTGTTCACGTTGCCCATGAATCCCCTTTCCATCATTCAACACGGTGGATACGTGTGGCGGAATTACGATTAAGATGACGTCAACTGATTTGAATCATAGGAGAACGACCAAAGCTGTTTGATTCAATAAATGAACCATGATTTCGAGGAGAGCGGAAAGAGGGATCACGTGAATATCAATGACTTCGATGTGCTCAATCGCATTAGCTCCATCATCAACAGCGAGTTTGGGTCAAACGATGCCGCCATCGCTCGATATCTCATCGCTCACATTAGGCGTTCGAGCGAAATCAATGTTGCCGCAATAACCCGCGATGCATTCGTGACCCGTTCCGCTGTTCGTCGTTTCTGCAATCGATTGGGCTACCAGTCTCTTAGCGATTTGAAAGAATCATTTACTCAATCAGTCTTTCCAAGCGACTTAAGCCATCGAGAGGAGGAATTTGGCTACGAGGAGTACAGGGCAGAGCTCGACGTTCGCATGATCGAGATGTTCGCTGAGGTTGAAAGCGGCGTGTCCGATATCGCTATTAAGCACCTTGCCGACGAAATTGATGGTCATAAAAACGTTGAAATCTGGTGCACCAATAATGTGAGCACCAATCTCGTACGATTTCAGCAGGAAATGTTTTATGCGGGCAAGATAGTTCGCATAGTTGCTGGGGCTAACGTCGCGGAATTGAAAAACATGGGAGACGCTTCGCAGTCATTGATAATTCTCGTATCGGTCTCCGGGCTATTTGCGTCACAGGCGCGTGAGTATCTTGATTGCCGTTCGGGCAGGAAGATTCTAATTACTGCGTTTAGCAACGATGACAAATCGAGGTCTTTTGACCGTGTATATCGTCTTGGTAATGCGGGAAACGGAATTGACCGACTCGGCGTTTATTCGAAATATGCCATGACTTATTTCTTCGACTTGCTATCGTCGTGTTACTTGAGTCGCTACCCCTGCACCAAGGGTGAGCCGCTCTATGGGTCTACTTTGGCCTGGCCCGAGTAGTTGCGGCTCTATAGTTCTCCCGCCTGGAGAATGAGCGTGGATAATTTGCCACTTTGGCCTTAGAGCCGCGCTAAGAGCGGGAGATTATCCACGCTCGATTTCAAACGGGAGATTATCCACGCTCGATCGATCCGGGTAAGCCCGATCTCGACCTATATATAGGTGCAAATGAGTCGTTATCGAAGTAATATTCTGCAGGCTTACTCCACTACGCCAAAGTGTTCCCTTGGGAAATGTCACCGCTACATACAAATCCACCATCCTTCATATCCAAACCCAACAAAATCGCAGGTCAAAAGCATATAGATACGCCCGGCACCGTGTATTTAGAGGTTTTCGTTGACAGCCCCCAAGGTGGCATCGTATTATCTTCTTCGTTCGCGGGGGCGGCGGTCCAAAAGACCAAAGAACCTGCGGATACTTGAACGATTGGGAGTTTGCCCGAGTGGTTAATGGGGACGGGCTGTAAACCCGTTGGCTCTGCCTACATAGGTTCGAATCCTATAGCTCCCACCCGTCAAGTGCCTGTATAGCTCAGTCGGTAGAGCACTTCGTTGGTAACGAAGAGGTCACCAGTTCAAGTCTGGTTGCAGGCTCCATCCGGCGGTGTAGCTCAGTTGGTTAGAGCACACGGTTCATACCCGTGGCGTCACTGGTTCGAATCCAGTCACCGCTACCATAGGTAACACGGTGGCTTCTCAATAGTATGTTGAGAGGCCACTATGGTATAAAGGCAAAGTCCCGTCCGGGGACGACCTGTTAAGAGGAGGGCTTTATGGCCAAAGAGAAGTTTGAGCGCACTAAGCCGCATGTTAACATCGGCACCATTGGTCACGTCGACCACGGCAAGACCACGCTGACCGCCGCCATCACCAAGGTTCTCTCCGAGACCGAGGGCTGCAAGGCTGACTTCACTGCGTTCGAGAACATCGACAAGGCTCCCGAGGAGCGCGAGCGCGGCATTACGATCTCCGTCTCCCACGTCGAGTACGAGACTGCTGCCCGTCACTACGCTCACGTTGACTGCCCGGGCCACGCTGACTACGTCAAGAACATGATCTCCGGTGCTGCTCAGATGGACGGCGCTATCCTGGTCATCGCCGCTACCGACGGCCCCATGGCTCAGACCCGCGAGCACATCCTGCTCGCCCGTCAGGTCGGTGTTCCCTACATCGTCGTCTTCCTGAACAAGTGCGACATGGTCGACGATGACGAGCTCATCGACCTCGTCGAGATGGAGACCCGTGAGCTCCTCTCCGAGTACGATTTCCCCGGCGACGACATCCCCGTCATCCGTGGTTCCGCTCTGGGCGCTCTCGAGGGCGACGCCAAGTGGATGGACGCTATCCGCGAGCTCATGAAGGCCGTCGACGAGTACATCCCGACGCCTGCTCGTAACAACGACCTCCCCTTCCTGATGGCCGTTGAGGACGTTATGACCATCTCCGGCCGTGGTACCGTTGCTACCGGCCGTGTCGAGCGCGGTGAGCTCAAGCTCAACGAGCCCGTCGAGATCGTCGGCATCAAGGATACCCAGAACACCGTTGTTACCGGTATCGAGATGTTCCGTAAGTCCATGGACTTCTGCGAGGCTGGCGATAACGTCGGTCTGCTGCTCCGCGGCATTAAGCGCGAGGACATCGAGCGCGGCCAGGTTCTCTGCAAGCCCGGTTCGGTTACCCCGCACACCAAGTTCACCGGCGAGATCTACGTTCTGACCAAGGAGGAGGGCGGCCGTCACACCCCGTTCTTCGATGGTTATCGTCCTCAGTTCTACTTCCGTACCACCGACGTTACCGGTACGGTCAAGCTCCCCGAGGGCACCGAGATGGCTATGCCTGGTGACCACATCACCATCGAGGGCGACCTCATCCACCCGATCGCTATGGAGGAGGGCCTGCGCTTCGCTATCCGCGAGGGTGGCCACACCGTCGGTTCGGGCATCGTCTCCACGATCATTGAGTAAATTAGCTCTTTGATATAGCTGACTTAGAGAACCCGGCACTTATATGGGTGCCGGGTTCTTTTCTGCAATGGATATTGAGCCGTTGCTGGTGTCGAGAGGATCGATAATGGTCCTGGATGCACCGTCGATTAGATCTCGATGGCTTCATTGATGTGTTCCAAATATGAATGGATCCACCGAGAACCAATTGACTCGAGGTTTTCATTGACAGCACTTACGTGGAGCTGATAAAGTAACAACTCGTGCCCGTACGGGGCGGAAATGAAAGGTTCAGGATACATGCGTACTCTAGTTACTCTTGCGTGCACTGAGTGCAAGCGCCGCAACTATACGACCACCAAGAACAAGTCGACCATGCCTGATCGTATGGAGATCAAGAAGTATTGCCCCTGGTGCCGTCACCACACGCTGCACAAAGAGACTCGCTAGTCTCTAGTCATATACGCCAGTAGTTCAATTGGTAGAGCATCGGTCTCCAAAACCGAGTGTTGAGGGTTCGAGTCCTTCCTGGCGTGCCAGTCATTATTCCGTAAGCTCCCATTTGGGGGCTTACGGTTTACTCATGTATAAGCGCATTGCGCGGAGGTAACCCAAATGGCCAACAAGAAGAACAAGAAGAAGGCCCAGCAGCAGGCGCCTGCCAACAACGCTGCCGCCAACTCCAAGGTTGAGGCCAAGAAGGCCGTTGCCAAGAAGAACGATAAGGCTGCGAAGTCCAAGAAGAACGAGAAGCCTGGTTTCTTCGCCCGCACCAAGAAGTATTTCGCTTCGGTCAAGTCCGAGATGAAGCGTGTTACGTGGCCCGACAAGAAGGAACTCGTGAACTACTCGGTTGTCGTTTGCGCTTCTCTGGTCGTCGTCGGTGTCGTCATCGCTCTGCTCGATGCTGGCTTTGGCGAGGCTCTTGCTCTGTTCTCTGGATTGAGGGGCTAAACCATGTCTAAGCGTTGGTACGTCGTTCACACTTACTCTGGATACGAGAACCGCGTTAAGTCCGATCTCGAGCATCGCATCGAGACTATGGGCATGCAGGACCGTATCTTTGATATCGAGATTCCTATGGAGCGTGTCACCGAGATTAAAGAGGGTGGCAAGCGCGAGACCAAGGATTCCAAGATCTTCCCGGGTTATGTCCTGGTCCGCATGGAGATGGATGACGATGCTTGGACGTGTGTTCGTAACACGCCTGGCGTCACCGGTTTCCTGGGTGGCAACGGTAAGCCCGCTCCGCTTTCCCGCGACGAGTACAACAAGATGACTCGTCGTCCCGGTAAGGGCGATTCGCCCAAGCGTACGTCGGTTGATATTGAGGTCGGCACGTCCGTCCGCGTCACCGATGGCCCGCTTACCGACTTTGATGGCAAGGTCTCCGAGGTTAACACCGAGGCTGGCAAGCTCAAGGTCACGCTGATGATCTTTGGCCGCGAGACGCCGGTCGAGCTCGACTTTAACCAGGTCGCTGTCATCGCTTAAGTTTTCGTCCGTTCGCGCGAGCGTGCTTCTTCTGTGACTGCTCATCTCAGGAGTGCTTCTAACACGTGCGTGCTTACGATATAGCAAGTACTTCACACTCGTGATTCGAAAGGAATGACCATGGCTGAGAAGAAGGTTGCCAACGTCATTAAGCTTCAGATTCCTGCTGGTGCAGCTAACCCCGCTCCTCCCGTCGGCCCCGCCCTGGGCGCTGCTGGCGTGAACATCATGCAGTTCTGCCAGGCCTTTAACGCCGAGACGCAGGACAAGAAGGGCGACATCATCCCCGTTGAGATTACTGTCTTCGAGGATAAGTCCTTCTCCTTCATCACCAAGACCCCGCCGGCGGCTCACCTCATCAAGAAGGAGCTGAACCTCAAGTCTGGTTCCGCTAAGCCCCAGGCTGACAAGGTTGGTCAGCTCTCCCAGGAGCAGCTCACCAAGATCGCCGAGATCAAGATGCCGGACCTCAATGCCAACGACATTGACGCCGCCAAGAAGATCATCGCCGGTACCGCCCGTTCCATGGGCGTCACCATCGCTGAGTAGCGATTTCTTTAGGTAACGACGGGTGCTCCGACCGGGGTGCCCGTTGAATGTGTGCAATAGGGCACACGATATGATGTGGGAGGGCTCACGCCCGTTTAACCACAGGAGGTAATGCACATGGCTAAGCATGGTAAGAGCTATAACGCCGCTGCCGAGAAGATCGACCGCGCCACGCTCTACACCCCCCTTCAGGCTGCCAAGCTCATCAAGGAGCTCGACACCGCCAAGTTCGACGAGACCGTCGAGGCCCACTTCCGTCTGGGCATCGATACTCGTAAGGCTGACCAGAACATCCGTGGTTCCATCTCCCTGCCCCACGGCACCGGCAAGACCGTTCGTGTTGCCGTCTTCGCCGAGGGCGAGAAGGCCCGCGAGGCCGAGGCCGCCGGCGCCGACATCATCGGTTCCGACGAGCTCGTCGCCCAGATCCAGAAGGGCGAGATCAACTTCGACGCCGCTATCGCTACGCCGAACATGATGGCCAAGGTTGGCCGCATCGGTAAGATCCTTGGTCCCCGTGGCCTCATGCCGAACCCCAAGCTCGGCACCGTGACCATGGACGTCGCCAAGATGGTCTCCGAGCTCAAGGCTGGCCGCGTTGAGTACCGCGCCGACCGCTACGGCATCTGCCACGTGCCCCTGGGCAAGAAGTCCTTCTCTGAGCAGCAGCTCGTCGAGAACTACGCTGCCCTGTACACCGAGATCCTGCGCGTCAAGCCCTCTTCTGCTAAGGGCAAGTACGTCAAGTCCATCTCCGTGTCTTCCACCATGGGCCCTGGCGTCAAGGTCGATCCCGCTGTCCAGCGCGACTTCCTGGCTGAGTAACTTTTAGTTACTGCCTGAGTACAGCAAGCATTGCTAAAGAAACCCGGTTCTGCCCTGCGCAGGACCGGGTTTCTTGCTATCTCGGGGTAAAACCACCTCAAGGGGGACAGTGTCCCCTTTGAGGTGGTTACCAGGGTGTTCTGGCGGTAGAGGACTCGATGGCATCGTGGCGTTTGAGCTCGCGGCGCATGGTTTGCGAATTGAGCCAGGCTGCCTGCCATCCGCGGATGGGGTAGCGCGTCTGGTCGAGCTCAAACTGCGTATAGCCGCAGGCGTTGATGATCGTCGTTCCACACACATGCTGCCGCTCGCGCTGAAAATCGTAACCGTAGCTTTGGTGTACATGCCCATGCACCATGTAGTCGGCCCCCCAGGACTCAAGCGCTGTGTTAAAGCACTCAAACCCTCGATGCGGCAGATCATCCAGATCACCCATACCGGCGGCGGGTGCATGGGTAAGCAGAATGTCGCACCCGCCGACCATCCTAACCTTACGCGACAGCTTACGCATGCGCTTGGACATCTCGCGTTCGGTGTACATGTTGGCGCCGTCGCGATAACGCATGGACCCGCCAAGGCCCGCAATGCGAATCCCTCGGTACGTGTACACGCTGTCTTCCACGCAGATACATCCGCCCGGTGCATGACGTGCGTAGCGGTCGTCGTGGTTGCCGCGAACGTAGATGAGCGGTTTGTTGATGACGGTGACCAAAAACTCAAGATAGTCCGGGTCCAGATCGCCGGCAGACAGAATCAGGTCGACACCCTCAAAGCGCTCCTTGCGAAAGCACTCCCAAAGGCATCGTTCTTCGGTATCTGCTATGGCAAGGATCTTCATAGGGCGGTAACTCCCGGCTCATCGTCGAGCTGCGGAATGGTGCCTACCACGTTGTCCGCCAGCCAATTCATCTCGACAATCTGCGCGCTCGGCAGTGGGGGAAAGCCCTCGATCTGCACCACGCCGTCTTGGCTATGAATCTCGCCGCCAAATGGATTGATGGAGCCCTCGACGATGCCATTGCGGAGCAGCTGCACCAGTTTGCGCGTCTGATAGGGCAGGCCCGGAGCGTAGCGAATGTCGATGACGCCCGAGCTCATGCCATACCAGTAGTTGACGGCGCGAATCTGGCTGTCGTCACTGGTCTCATCCCAGGTGCCATGCAGCAGGCTTCGCACGATAAGCTCGTAGTATCGGCCCCAGTTCCAGACCGGCATGGCGATGCCGACGACCTTGCCATCGACCAGGCGGTGGAGTCCGTAGGCCGTAGGGTCTACGAGCGACTTTGACATGTCAGCGCCGGTCATGACGCTCACGCCTTCGCGGCACATGGCCTCGGCAAGGCCTCCGGCGGGCACATCGCCCCAGGTCAGGATAATTTGCGCGCGGGGGTCGAGCAGCGAGGCGCCGATGGCAAAGGCGTTGATCTCGCTAAGCGCGCCCGAGGCGAAGACCGACGCGTGGTAACCGATGCGGTGGTTATCTGCCATGCTGGCGGCAAGGGCGCCCAAGAGAAATTTGGCCTCGTACATCTTGCCAAAGTACGAACGGACGCTTTGGTGGGGAAGGCCGATAGAGCAGTTAAGGAACCGCACCTGGGGATACTCAACGGCAGCTCTGAGCGTGTATTCCATCAGGCGGTGCGAGGTCGAGAAGATGACGTTAGCTCCATGTTTGACAGCCGTTTCCACGGCGGCGTAGAACACGTCCGGATTGTGACAGTCCTCGAACGCCTCGGTGCGCACGATACCGCCAAAGTGCTCATCGAGATACTGACGCCCTTGGTCGTGCAGGCTGTCCCAGCTCGATGTCGCACAGGGGAACTCATGGATAAAGGCGATGCGCAGGGGGTTGGCCGCCGAGTAGACGGTCTTGCCCATAAAGAAGCTGAGCACGCCGGAGGTGGACTTGGCGGGCGCCTCTTCCTCATCGACGCTCGGTGCTTCGACAAGATCGACCTTGTCCTCGTCATTTTTGCCGGCAATGACCAGCTCGCGCCAGATCTTGCACAGGCGGTTTACGACGATATCCGTCGGCGTATCCAGCAGGCGGTCCTGGTTGTACACATTGAGGTAGACGAGCATAGCGTCGGCGGGCGTAATGTCCAGATGGTCGCCGCCGGCGCGCAGGTAGGCGCGCTTAAAGAGCAGGAAGGTGTGGCGCAGGTAGTCGACCTTATTCTGCGGCCATTTTTCGATAAGGTTCTGACCGAGCATCTTGGCGAGCGTTTCGTAGCTTCCCTCACGCGAGAACTCGATCTCGTATAGGGGGCAGACGCGCCAAAACGCGCAGAACTCGCCATAGAGGCGGCTTTCGACGGAATCCCATTTTCCGGGGTAGAGGCGGGTGACCTTGGCCGAAACCGTCGGGGCGTCCAGGAATTTGAGGACGCTGACGCGCTTGTTGCCCTCTTGGACGTAGAACCGATGCATGAACTCGGTGACGATGATGGGGTCGCGATAGCCCTCGGTCACCTGGATGTCGTAGAGGTTGGACCACTTGCGGGCGAACTCGGTGCTAAATGGCAACAGGGGCATAAAGTTGCACGAAAAGGCAGACTGACGGCCCTTGGTAACCGTGCCGACGACCATTTCGAGCGGAATATCCCGCAGGCCGACATTCTCTCGCTGACCTAAGGGGAGCTGAGCAACCAAACTGTCGAGGTCCGTGAGGTACGGGTGCTCGCTTTGGCTGATGGCGCGACGGCGTCCCTGCTCGCCGCGCTTGCGTGCTTGACGATAGGCCTCTTCCATGGTGTCTACTCCCTTAGTCGTTTAAACAACGATATGAACCATGGTACCACGATGCGAAACCACCACAAAGGTGCCTGTCCCCTTTGTGGTGGTTTAGGCGATGATGGGGGCGATGGCACGAATGCAGGCGTCGGCTGCCGTAAAAGTGGTGCTATCGTCGCTGACGATAAAGATGATTTTGCCTTTAATGCCAAAGTCGCCGATCTCGCTAAAGAGCACGTACGGCTCCTTGTCAAAGCCAGAGATGGGCGAGACGGCCGTTTTGGTTGCGCTCGTGAGCTCGTCTGCCAGCGCGTCAAGGGAAGCCCACTTAGACGTGTCCTTTACGGCAACGGGCACGGCCACGCGCCCAAAGGGCATCAGATGCACGAGCGTGTTCTTGGAGATGTTGGAGTTGGGCACAATGATGGTCTGCCCGCAGGCGTCCTCGATGGTCGTGTGACGCCAGGTGATATCTTGGACCACGCCCGACACGCCGCCGACCTCGATATTGTCGCCGGGTTTGATAATGCCCATAAAGGTCACCTGCATACCGCCGATAAGGTTCGACAGCGTGTCCTGAAAGCCGAGCGAGATGGCGATGCCGCCGACGCCAAGAGCGGCGACGAGGGCGTTTGCGTTGATGCCAAAACAGTTGTCGAGGATAAAGCTGCCGCCGATCATCCAGATGACGGCGCGCGCGATGTTGATGAAGATGCTCGATGCTGGGAGCGGGTTATCGTCGCGGTTAAGCAGGTGGTGCAGGGTCTTGGACGCGACTTTGGCGGCAACGGCGGTGCCGATGGCCAAGATACCGGCCCAGATGATGTTGTGGACCCATCGTTGTGCAAAGAAATGAAGAATTGGCTCAAACAATTCCATGTAGGGAAACCTCCTCATGATCATCCAACCATGATACCCACCAAGAAGCCCGTCCGATCAAATTCGGACGGGCTTCTGTGCTCGATATAAGGTTTACGCGGCGGGGCTGCAAGGACCGGCGGTGTAACTTAGCGTCGACGCTTCCAGATAATGCCGAGAATGATGGTGACGATGCCGCCGATGAGGCATGCGCCGATCACGGCCAGCGTGCGGTCTCCCGTTGCGGCGAGCTTGCCGGTCGTCTTCTTGGTGATGACCTTCGTGGTCGTCGCGTCCGTCTTAGGCGAGGGCTCAGGCGTCGGGGCCGGTGTGGGCGTGGGGTCCACGGCAGCGGAGCCAAAGCTGATGGTGCCCGCGAGCGAGGCCATCTTGTTCTCCCAGCCGTTCTGCCCGATCAGCGCCCTAAGCGCTGACTCGCAGGTACCCCACTCGGTGTGCTTGGTGGCGTTTGCGAAGGTGGGGAAGTCAGTCGTGTTGGTGATGATGTAGTTGTTAGTGGCGACGGTATAGTCCTTGGCGGGATCAAGTGCCGTGCCGTCCTTGGTGAGTGTGGCGCTCACGATGCGCTTGCCTTCGGGCTGCGTCCAGTCGATCGTTACGTTAATGCCACCGAAGGAAAGGACGCTACCGGAATCGTTGCGCCACTTGTACTTGTCTTGCGCCTCCTGCTCGGTGTGACCGGCCGCCACATAAGCCTGCTGAAGCTCGTAGCTGTGATTGCACTCGTCGCTGATCTGCAGCGAGTGCTCGAGCGCTGCCAGGAAGTCCTCACCGGTCATGGTCCAGGTCTCCACGGTGTTGCCGTAGGGCGAGATAGCGATGACGTTGCCGGCGGTCACATCGCCCGCAGCGATGCCGCCGCGGATGCCGCCCGCGTTCTCGATGGCAAGGTCCGCGCCCGTCAGGTCAAGATAGGAGCCGCAGATCACATGTCCGATGGTCTGGGCCTTGGTGGTGTCGCCTTCCTTGCTGGGGCGGAAATCGGTGGTGCGCACCATCTCCCAGCCGTGCGTGCCAGATGCGTTCTCGCCGTAGAAATAATTGGTAGAGCTCGTGCCGAGCACCTCGCTCGATGCGGCGCTAAAGGCATCGTCGAGCGGCTTGATCTTGTTGTCGTGGACCTCATCAAGGATGCTCTGATAGGTGGAGCCCTTGTTGGGGTCGGTCAAAAGAACGTTTACGTCCTTGGCGGTATAGAGCTTCTCGTCGCTTTTGCCTGCGTATACCGCCACCGTGTCATCGTCGGTGCTTTCGGTGCCCTTGGTGTCGTACTCGTAGGGGACGGAAAGCAGCCCCACCTCGGCAAAGGCACTGCCCGCCTCGACAACGTGGATTGTCTTGCCGTCGGCTCCCGTCACTTTCTCGTTAAGGTTGATGTGCTCGTGGCCTGCGATAAGGGCATCGACGCCACGGAGCCGCGTGGCAAAGGTCTTGGCGTCGAGCGTGTGCGCGATACACACAACAACATCGCAGCCCTCCTTGCGCAGCTGCTCTGCCTCGGCATTGATGGCGTCCGCGGCACTCGAGAAGCTGGTACCCGCGACCAGGTCCGCGCGCAGCGAGGAGCCAAGCGACTCATCCATGGCTCCTACAACGCCGACCTTGATCTGGTAGGCGAACGTTGAGTGACTTTCACTGTCCTCCCAGGTGCGGTTGAGCGTCTTCGTGATGCTCGAGCTCCATACGCCGTTCGAGGACGTTGCATTCGCGCAAAGCATGGCGAAGGGCGTGCTGGTGGTGCTGGAGCCGGTCATGGTGCGAAGCTTGTCCGCGCCATAGCTCCAGTCGTGGTTGCCTGGCGTGGTCGCGTCGTAGCCGTCGGCGTAGAAGGTGTCCATGAGCTCGGCGATGCTCTTGCCCTCGCTCATGGTGGCGAAGGACTGTCCGTGGAAGGTGTCGCCCGCATCGAGCAAAAGATCGGGGGCGTTGCCCTGGGCGCTATAGAGAACCGCCAGTCCGTCAAAGCCGACGGTGCCGGTGCCCTTGCTTTCGTTGTAGCTGTACTTGTAGCTGCCGTGGATGTCGTTGGTGTGCATGACGGTCACGGTGCCGTCAATAGCGGCAGGCAGGTTCCCCGCGAAAGCGAGGCTGGGTGCGCCAGTGAGCACGCCGGCAAGCAGCGCGGCGGTTAACGCAAGGCGGGGGACGAATCTTCTCATGGCAGTCTCCTTAGTCCTTAACAAAAACCACCACAAAGGTGCCTGTCCCCTTTGTGGTGGTTTTCTAAGTCGTTAGCTTAGTAGCATGCGGTCGTTGGCGAGCTCGCCGCCCGAGACCTCCTCGAACTTCTGCAGCAGGTCGGCTACAGTGAGCGACTTCTTCTCGTCGCCGGCCACGTCGTAGATCACGTGGCCCTCGTGCATCATGATCAGACGGTTACCCAGACGGATGGCGTCGTTCATGTTGTGCGTGACCATGAGCGTGGTCAGGCGGTTCTCGTCGACGATCTCCTCGGTCAGGTTGAGCACCTTAGAGGCCGTCTTGGGGTCGAGGGCCGCCGTGTGCTCGTCGAGCAGCAGCAGGCGCGGCTTGGTGAGCGTGGCCATCAGCAGGGTGAGTGCCTGGCGCTGGCCGCCCGAGAGCAGGCCGACCTTGGCGTTGAGGCGCGTGTCCAGACCAAGGTCCAGACGCTTGAGCAGTTCAACGTACTCGTCCTTCTCGGCCTTGGTGACGCCCCATGAAAGGCCGCGACGCTGGCCGCGGCGCTTGGCGAGGGCCAGGTTCTCGGCAATTTGCATGTCGGCTGCGGTGCCGCGCATGGGATCCTGGAACACACGGCCTAGGTACTTGGCGCGCTGCGACTCGCTCAGACGCGAGATGTCGGTGCCGTCGAGCTCAATAACACCCGAATCGAGTGGATACACGCCGGCGATCATATTGAGCAGCGTGGACTTGCCGGCGCCGTTGCCGCCAATCACGGTTACAAAGTCGCCATCGTTGAGGGTGAGGTCGACGCCGGTGAGCGCGCGCTTCTCGGTGACGGTGCCCTTGTTAAAGGTCTTCTTGACGTGCGAGAGCTTAAGCATCTGCCTCATCTCCCTTCGTGTAGGAGCTGCGGAGCTTATAGCGCTCCCAAACCACGGGCACGCACAGGGCCACGGCGACGATCACGGCGGAGAGTAGCTTCATGTCGTTGGCGTCCATGCCCAGCTGCAGCACGATGGCGCGGATAAGGAAGTACACCACGGAGCCAAAGACGGCGGAAGCAAGACGGACGCTAAACTGCGTGAGGCCGCCGGGCAGCAGGCGACCGAGCACCTCGCCGATGACGATGGCGGCAAGACCGATAACGATGGCGCCGGTGCCCATGCCAATGTCGGCGTACTTCTGGCTCTGGCAGATGAGCGCACCCGAAAGGCCAATGAGGGCGTTGGAGAGCACGAGGGCGATCATTTTGGTGGTGTTGGTGTTAACGCCCAGGGCGCGGATCATGTACTCGTTGTTGCCGGTGGCACGCAGCGCCGAGCCGATCTCGGTGCCAAAGAACCAGTACAGGATGGCGACGATGGCCACGGCCAGCACAATGCCTAGGATAATGGCAACAGTGGACTGCGGCAGGCCCGTCATGTTGCTGACGGATGAGAAGATAGTGCCCTTGGCAAGGATGGGCGTGTTGGACTTGCCCATGATGCGCAGGTTGATGGACCACAGACTGATCTGCGTAAGGATTCCGGCGAGGATTGCGGGAATCTCAAAGACGGTGGTCAAGATGCCCGTGACGGCGCCCGCGATGGCGCCGGCGCACATGCCGGCCAGCACGGCGAGCAAGGGGTCGACGTTATTGTTGACGATGAGCACGGCGCAGACACAGCCACCGAGGGCAAAGCTGCCGTCGCAGGTCATATCGGGGATGTCGAGCAGGCGGAACGTGATAAACACGCCAAGCACCATGATGCCCCAGAGGACGCCCTGCGAAACGGCGCCCTGCAATGCAATGAGCATGCTTCATACCTCCTAGGATAGGGTGGACACGTGATTTTCCATAATAGCGGTACCAATGCATAAAAGAGCGGCGGACAGACGTTTTGTTTTACCTGAAACAAGCAGGGCGAACGCCGGCCTTTAGCGTTCGCCCCAATGACTCAGATATTGAATAACGCGGCTGTGGCGCGCGTGCGGGCCCTAGACGCGTTACCGCGCATGGCGCTACTCGTCCAGAGCGGAAAGGTCGATGCCTAGGGCCTCGGCCATCTCGTCGTTCTTGACGACGACCAGGTCCTTGCTCGAGAGGTGCTTGATCGGCATATCCTCGGGCTTGGCCTCGCCCTTCAGGATCTTAACGGCCATCTCGCCTGCAGCGTAGCCCAGATCCTCGTAGTTGATGGAGAGGGTGAACAGGCCGCCGGCCTTGCACATGCCCTCCTCGCCAGTCACGAAGGGGAGCTTGTTCTCCTTGCAGATCTGGCCGACCTGCGAAGCACCCGCGGCGATGGTGTTGTCAGTGGGGGAGTAGAGTGCGTCGACCTTGCCCACGGCGGACTCGACGACGGACTGAATCTCGTTGGAGCTCGAGACGGTGAAGTCGGTGTACTCCAGGCCAAGCTTGTCGAGTTCCTTCTTGGCGGCCTTGATTTGGACGTCGGAGTTGGACTCGGCGGTGCAGTAGAGCAGGCCGACCTTCTTAACGTCGGGCAGGACCTTCTGCATCATCTCGAGCTGCTCGGCGACCGGGGTGAGGTCGGAGGCGCCGGTGACGTTGGTGCCGGGCTTGTCGTTGTCCTGGACCAGGCCGGAAGCGGCGTAGTCGGTGATGGCGCAGCCAACGATGGGGATATCAGCGGTGGCGCCGGCGGCAGCCTGCGCGGCGGGCGTAGCGATGGCATAGATCAGGTCGACGCCATCGCCCACGAACTTGTCGGCGATGGACTTACACGTGGACTGGTCGTTCTGGGCGTTCTTCTGGTCGATCTTGACCTTAAGGCCGCTCTCCTTGATGGCCTTGACGAAGCCGTCGTTGGCGGCATCGAGTGCGGAGTGCTCGGTGAGTTGCAGAACGCCGATGGCGTAGTCGGAACCGGCGGCAGCGGAGCCGGAACCAGAGTTGCCGCCGCATCCGGCGAGCGGGGCGAGCGCGAGCAGACCGGCGGAGACCAGAAGGCTCCTGCGGCTGATGGTGATGTCCTTCATATCATTACCCCCAGTATAAAAATGGCTGGAAACACTGCACTGGGACAAAGTGCAAGTGGAACTATAGTAGCGCTGATGTCCATTTTTACAACAGCCTGGCGGGTTTTTTAATACAGAATCGGATGGGCGGTACGGGTAGTCGAATGGGCGGCGGAGGGTCTTATGCGGCGGAGGAGGCATCGTCCTCGTCCAGGGCGGCGAAGAGCTTCTTGCCGTCGAGGAGACGTGTGGTGACGTTTCTCATTCGGCCGATCTCTACGGTACGCAACGTGTCATCGGCGCCTCGCGCGTCATAGACCGTTCCCAGCAAATACGAGATGCCGTCTCGTTGCTTGATGGCAAAGGGCCGGAGTGTCATCCGTGCCACTTCGACCTCTCCGCGTGCCGTGACACTCGAAATATCAAAACTCACCGTGGTTCCGTGGTCGATGGCCTGCTCGATGAGCTCGCAGGCATCGATGCGCTTGACAGGCGTGTGCGTGGTCTTGGTGGATTTGCCGCCCACGCTTGGAGCGGGTTCGGGTGCATCGAGGTAGCCGCGAACGTCGGCGCTCGCCATGGCGACCAAGTGCTGCGCCATGCTTTTTCGAATGGCGATGGGCGTAGAGCGGTTGCGCATGACCATGCCGTGGAGTCGGATGATCTCTTCGTCGGTGAGCGGACGGGTCAAGAGCCGATACCCCACGCCGCGCTTGTATTCAATTTCGTATCCGGCATGGCGAAGTGCGGAGATGGCGGTGTAGATGCTGCGCCGCGCCGCCGAGATGGGCATGCGGGCGGGGTCGTCGGGATGGGCGAGACGCCGGATCAACTCATCGGAAAGCATGGCCTTGTCCTCGCCGGTGTTTTCGCTTAATAGTTGCAGGATGCGAACGGCGCGATAGGCTGCCATCGAGGCGGCGCCTCTCGTCGTGGTCTCGTAAGTTTCAACAGCGGTTTCGGTCATGGCGTCCACGTCCTTTCCGTTTTGGGTGGCGACGGTATGGAGCCTAGGGCGCGGGGCTTTCCCAGGGGTGCAGGACACTCCGGGCGGTCGGTAGTCGTCGGCAAGCGGCGGGTCGAGTTTTCAACAGCCCTGCTCAACTGACCAAAATCTTGCCAAAAGCTTGACGGATACTGTTGAAAAAAGCGCCCCTCGGCTTGCCGAGAGGCGCTGGCGTGATGCGCTGGAACGCGTTCGGTGGCGCTGTGGCGATTAGAAGTCGGCGTTGCCCACGGTGCGCGGGTGCGGCAGGACGTCGCGGATGTTGCCCACGCCGGTCAGATACATGACCAAGCGCTCGAAGCCCAAGCCGTAGCCGGCGTGCTTGCAGGAACCGTAGCGGCGCAGGTCAAGGTAGTACTTGTACTGCTCGGGATTCATGCCCAGGTCCTTGATGCGGGCCTCGAGCAGATCCAGGCGCTCCTCGCGCTGGGAGCCGCCGATAATCTCGCCGATACCCGGCACCAGGCAGTCGGCGGCGGCGACGGTCTTGCCGTCCTCGTTCATGCGCATGTAGAACGCCTTGATCTCGGCCGGGTAGTCGGTTACGAAGGTCGGTCGCTTAAAGTGCTCCTCGGTCAGGAAACGCTCGTGCTCGGTCTGCAGGTCGATGCCCCAGCTGACGGGGTAATCAAACTGGTGGCCAGCAGCGACTGCCTGCTCCAGGATTTCGACAGCCTCGGTGTAGGTAACGCGGGCAAAGTCGGAGTTTGCCACATGGTCCAGGCGCTCGATCAGGCCCTTGTCCACAAACTTGTTGAGCATATTGAGCTCGTCGGGGCAGGTGGCCATAACGTCCTTAAGGACGTACTTGAGCATGGCCTCGGCGTTATCCATGTAGTCGTTCAGGTCAGCAAAGGCCATCTCGGGCTCGATCATCCAAAACTCGGCGGCGTGGCGCGTGGTGTTGGAGTTTTCGGCGCGGAAGGTGGGGCCAAAGGTGTACACGTCGCCAAAGGCCATGGCAAAGTTCTCGGCATTGAGCTGGCCGGACACGGTAAGGCTCGCGTGCTTGCCAAAGAAGTCCTGGCTCCAGTCGACCTCGCCGGACTCGGTGAGGGGCGGGTTTTTGGGGTCAAGCGTGGTCACGCGGAACATCTCGCCGGCACCCTCGCAGTCACTCGTGGTGATGATGGGGGTGTTGACGTAGACAAAGCCTTGCTCCTGGAAGAAGCGGTGGATGGCGGCAGCCGCGACAGAGCGGATGCGGAACACGGCGCGGAACAGGTTAGTGCGCGGGCGCAGGTGCTGCTGGGTGCGCAGGAACTCGACGGTTGCGCGCTTCTTCTGCAGCGGGTAATCCGGGGCGCTGACGCCCTCGACCTCGATGGAGGTGGCAGAAAGCTCGAAAGGTTGGGGCGCATCGGGGGTCAGCTTGACGGTGCCGGTGCAAATGAGTGCGGCCGAGACGTTTTGATGGGCGATCTCGTCGTAGTTGTCGAGTGCCTCGCGGTTCATGACGACCTGCAGGTCGCGGAAGCAGCTGCCGTCGTTGAGCGTAACGAAGCCAAAGTTCTTCATGTCGCGGATGGACTTGACCCAGCCGGCGACGGTGACGGTCTGGCCGCCGAGCGACTCGGCATCGGCATAGAGCTGCGCGATTTTGGTGCGGTTCACGTATCCTCCCATAACGGTTGAATGATAGTTATCCATACAGTTCGATATTCTAGCAGCTCGGCTCATTTGGGCTATACAGATAAGGCATTGGCGGGATGGTTTTTCAAACGAAAAGTGCCCGCGGCCAAATGGTCGCGGGCGCTTGACGAGGTGCCTTTTGGTTGTGTGGCGCGGGGCCTGGCTACTTGGTCTTGGCAACCAGCAGCGGGTCGCCAAGCTTGACGAGCGGGTTGCCGCCGATAAGCGTTCCAGACTCGCCGACATGGTCGATGCTCTTAAGACGATCGAGCTCGGAGACGATGACGGTCACGATGTCCTCGTGGCCGGCGGCCTTGATGGCCTCGCGATCGAAGCTGATGAGCGGCTGGCCGGCCTTGACCACATCGCCCATCTCGACAAAGCGGGCAAAACCCTTGCCGTTCATTTCCACGGTGCCCAGGCCAACATGGATGAATACGCGCAGACCGTCCTCGGTAATCATGCCGATGGAGTGGTTGGTGACAGTGGTGGCGCCGATGCGGCCGTTGGCGGGCGCATAGATGGTGCCGGTAATGGGCTCGATGCCATAGCCCTGGCCAAGCATGCCCGAGGCGATCGTCTCGTCGGGAACCTCGTCCAGGCTGACGAGCACGCCGTTGACGGGGGCATAGATGACGCCTTCGCGGGTGGCGAAGCTTGCTGCGGGCGGAACGGACGCCTCGCCGGTCGAGGTGAAGGTGGACTTAAGCGAATCGAGCAGACCCATAGTTGCCTCCAACTTAAATAGGCGCATATCGCGCGTTTGGTTTGCCGGAAACGTTTCATATCTGTTTCGCGGCTTGGTCAACACCCCCTATTCTACGCTGCTCAGCGATACCTCTGAGCTGGGATTATGTGATATATCAGTTGAAGGGAAACTTATTGCTGGCGTGTTTCTGCGTCACGGGTTCAAGTGGGGTACGCTTGAAGGCGAAAAACAATGGCGCTTAATTTGCGCGAAGGGAGCACATATGATTGTCGAGAACCATGCGCTGTGGGGCGAGGAGCCGACCGAGGAATATCCGGCGACGTTTACGTATTTGGGTGCCGAACCGCTGCCCGATAAACCGAATGGTCGCCGCCCTGCCGTGATTATCTGCGGCGGAGGTGCGTTTACGCATATCGCTCCGCATGAGCAGGATCCCGTGGCGTTTGCGTTTTTGGATCACGGTTACCAGGCCTTTGTGCTCAACTATGTCACAAGTTCTACGGGTGACGTGAGCTTTCCGCACCCCCAGGCAGATCTTGCCAAGATGGTCGCCACGGTGCGTGCGAATGCCGACGAGTGGCATGTCGATCCCAAGCGCGTGTGCGTCGTAGGCTTTTCTGCTGGCGGCATGATTTGCGCCTCGCTGGCAACGCAGTGGAAGACCGGCCCCTTCGCGGCACTTGCCGGGGCGCGTCCGGACGACATTCGTCCCGACGCCGTGGTGCTGGGCTATCCGTTGCTCGACCTTGCCTATGTGCGCGATATGCAGACGCGTGACCCGCGCATCGACCTGCGCGTGCCCAAGACGGGTGGCAAGACAGGGCGCGATTTGCTCAACGACTATCTGTCGATGGTGACGGGCGGCGAGGCGACCGATGAGCACCTGACCGACATTTGCCCTACCACGCATGTTTCGCGCCAGATGCCGCCGACCTTTGTGTGGGGCGTGTCCGACGACAAGACAGCGCCGATCGCACAGGTCTATCCGTTTGCGCAGCGCATGGCCGAGGAGGGCGTCGCTTGCGAGATGCACGTCTTTGACCAGGGCGGTCACGGCCTTTCGCTCGGCAACGCCAACACCGCGGTCGACAACGAGGACAAGCAGGTGGCGGTCCGTCCATGGATTCGCTTGGCCTTCCGCTTCCTGGAGCGCCACGGCTTCTAGTTACGCGGTTTTACCAAACCGCGTAACAGCTCGACGCTGCGCCTTTGGTTCCGCCGTTCTAACGAACGGCGGACCGGTCGACGCTGCAAGCCCGCCAGAGCGGCAATCTGACGTTCAGCTTCGGCGGCATGACCAGAAGGTCAATGCCGCCTCGCTTCGCGTCACCTTGCTCGCTCTGGCGGGTTTTCGCTGTCCGCGCCAAAACATCGGCGTTGCCATGGCCCAGATGCGGCACTTGGGGACGTTCCTTTTGTGCCGGTACTTGGGGACGGTCCTTGCACCGATCTGTTGATTGAACGTCGCTGTGTGTTCGCGCTATCATGCATGGTTACAATTGGTTAGCCATGGCAAACGGTTAGCCAAGATAAACAAAATGCAACGCCCAGTGGGCGCCGGGGGAGGAACGCGGACGTGAAGCTCGATACACTCGAGATCGGAAAGGACGCCGTTGTCGCATCGGTGGCATCGGACGATCAGGCACTCCGACAGCATATTTTGGACATGGGTCTAACGCCGGGCACCGAAGTCACCATGATGAAGTACGCCCCCATGGGCGACCCGCTCGAGATCCGCCTGCGTGGCTACGAGCTGACACTGCGCAAGGACGATGCCGCTCGCATCGAGCTCGTGGGTATTCACGACACCGATGCCGGCCCGCGCGTTAACGCCGCAATCGGCACGACGGAGCATCCGGCCCTGGGCGAGGGGACGTATTCGCCCCGTGCGGCAAAGACGGCCGTGCCCGAGGGCGCGCCGCTGCACTTTGCCCTCGCCGGCAACCAAAACTGCGGCAAGACTACGTTGTTCAACCAGCTGACGGGCTCCAACCAGCACGTCGGTAACTTTCCCGGTGTGACGGTCGACCGCAAGGACGGCACTATTCGTAACCACCCCGAGGCGAGCGTTACCGACCTGCCTGGCATCTATTCGCTGTCACCGTACACGGGCGAAGAGATCGTCAGCCGCCAATTCATCTTGGACGAAAACCCCGACGCCATCATCGATATCATCGACGCCACCAACATCGAGCGTAACCTGTACCTGACGCTGCAGCTTATGGAGCTCGACCGCCCCATGGTCATCGCGCTCAACATGATGGACGAGGTGACGGCCAACGGCGGCGCCGTGGACGTCAACCTTCTCGAGAGCCTGTTGGGCGTGCCGGTTGTCCCCATTAGCGCTGCCCGTAACGAGGGTATCGGCGAGCTGGTGGATCACGCCTTGCACGTGGCACGGTTCCGTGAGCGCCCCGGCCGCCTGGACTTCTACGCGCCCGATGGCCCAGACGGCGGCGCGCTGCATCGCTGCATTCACGGCATCGCCAACCTTATCGAGGACCATGCCGCGACGGCGCACATTCCCGTGCGTTTTGCGGCGACCAAGCTGGTTGAGGGCGACGAGCTGGTAACCGAGGCGCTTCACCTGGACCGTAACGAGCTTGACGCCATCGAGCACATCATTACCCAGATGGAAGGCGAGGCCGGCACCGACCGTCTATCTGCGCTGGCCGACATGCGCTTCGGCTTTATCGGCGACGTGTGTGGGCGCTGCGTCGTCAAGCCGCACGAGAGCCGCGAGCACGTGCGTTCCGTCAAGATCGACCGCATCCTGACGGGTCGCTACACGGCCATTCCGGCGTTCCTGGTGATCATGGGTCTCGTCTTTTGGCTGACGTTTGGCGTGATCGGCGCGGCGTTGCAGGGACTTATGGAGGACGGCATCGCTGCCATCATCGCCTCGGCCGATGCGGGCCTCAAGGCGTTCGGCACCAACGACGTGGTGCGCTCGCTGGCTGTCGACGGTGTGCTTACGGGCGTGGGCAGCGTGCTGACCTTCCTGCCGATTATCGTCGTGCTCTTTTTGTTCCTCTCCATTCTGGAAGACTCCGGCTACATGGCGCGCGTGGCCTTTGTCATGGATAAAGTGCTGCGTCGCTTTGGCCTGTCGGGCCGCAGCTTCGTGCCTATGCTCGTCGGTTTTGGCTGCACCGTGCCGGCTATCATGTCGACCCGTACGCTCCCATCCGAGCACGACCGCAAGATGACGGTCATGCTCACGCCGTTCATGAGCTGTTCGGCCAAGTTGCCGGTCTACGGTCTGCTGTGTGGGGCGTTTTTCCCGCAGGCGACGGTTCCCGCCATGGTCTCGCTCTATCTGATTGGCATTGCGGTCGGTTGCATCGCGGCTTTGGTACTCAACCGCACGGCATTTAAGGGCGACCCGGTGCCGTTTATCATGGAGCTTCCCAACTACCGCCTGCCGAGCATCAAGACGACGGTGATGCTGGCATGGGATAAGGCCAAGGACTTCATCACCAAGGCCTTCACCATTATCTTTGCCGCTACGGTGGTCATTTGGTTCCTTCAGACGTTCGACATCCGCTTTAATGTGGTCGCCGATCAGTCGCAGAGTCTGCTTGCCGGTCTGGGCAGCATTATCGCTCCGCTGCTGGCGCCGCTCGGCTTCGGCGACTGGCGCGCCTCGACGGCGCTCGTCACCGGACTTATCGCCAAGGAGAGCGTCATTTCGACCCTCACGGTGCTTTTGGGCGCAACGTCGCCCGCGGTGCTGTCAACCATGTTTTCGCCGTTTACCGCTTACGTGTTCCTGGTCTTTACGCTGCTGTACCCGCCCTGCGTAGCGGCAATCGGCGCCGTTAAGAGCGAGTTGGGCGCGCGCTATGCCGTGGCCGTGTTCGCGTTTCAGGTGACGGTCGCCTGGATCGTGGCGTTTGTCGTGCATTCGGCGGGCATATTGTTGGGGTTGGCTTAGCTATTTATTGACGGCGCAACCCCTGTGTATTGAGTTGATTGCGGTCCCGCATCTGTTGCTGACGGATGCGGGACCGTTGCTATATAATCGCCTCCGCTCAAAATGATTGGAGACGTTATATATGAGTCAGGCAAGACAAGATGGCATCTCACTCAGGCAGTGGCTCCCGCTTATCGGGCTCGCCTGCTGCGCATTCGTGTTCAACACGTCGGAGTTCATGCCCATCGGCCTTCTGACCGATATCGCCGCGTCGTTCTCGCTCACCGAGGCCCAGGCAGGCATCATGATCTCGGTCTACGCCTGGGGCGTCATGTTGCTGTCGTTGCCGCTTATGGTGTTTGCCTCGCGCTTCGAGTTCAAGCGTATGCTGCTGGGCGTGCTCGCCGTGTTCTCGCTCGGGCAGTTTCTGTCGGCCGTGGCGCCTACCTATCCTATTTTGGTTTGCGCGCGTCTGGTGGTCGCCTGCGCGCATGCCGTGTTCTGGTCGGTCGCCTCAATCATGGCCTCGCGCCTGGTTGACAGTCGCCACGGGGCGCTCGCCATTAGCATGATCGCCACGGGCTCGTCCATCGCGCAGATCTTTGGCCTGCCGATCGGCCGCGCCATCGGGCTGGCCGTGGGCTGGCGTATGACGTTTGCCGTGGTCGGAGCTTTTTCTGCCGTCGCGGTCGTCTACCAGGCCGCGGTGTTCCCGGCCATGCCGGTGGGCGAGCGCTTTACCGTTAAGCAGCTGCCCGAGCTGCTCAAGAATCCGTTCCTCATCGCGCTTTATGCGGTCACGGTCTTTATGGCGACCGGCTACTACGCGGGTTACAGCTATATCGAGCCCTTCCTGGCGCAGGTCGCCCATGTCGACGCAAGCGCCATCACCATGACGCTGACGGCGTTTGGCTGCTCCGGTCTGCTCGGAAGCTGGCTGTTCGGCCGACTGTTCGATGGCCATCGCTTTCCGTTCTTGGCTATCACACTCTCCGGCGTGCCTGTGGCTCTGCTGCTCATGGGTCCGGTTGCACCGTCGCTCGTCGCCGTTCTCGCTGTTTGCGCGCTATGGGGCTGCTGCTCCACGGCTTTTAACGTGGCGTTTCAGGCCGAGCTCATCAAGTACACGCCGGCGGATTCGTCGGCCGTCGCCATGTCGATCTTCTCGGGCCTGTTTAACCTCGGCATCGGCACGGGCACCGCGATCGGCGGCGCCGTGGTTTCGGGCCCCGGTATCTCCTGGATTGGCTTCGCGGGCGGGGCGATTACCGTCGTGGGCGTCATCCTCGCCATTACGGTGCTGTTTCCGGCCATACGCCGCGCAAAGCCCGTCGCCTAATCACGTTCCCTCATCAGTTGCGGTGGAATAGAGACTGTTTGCCCGGTTTATTGGTCTCAACAGTCCCTATTTCACCGCAACTTATTTTGGGGGAGGGGATGCACGGCAGGCATACAATGGATGGCGTTGTGTTGAGCTTACCGGGAGGCTGCTATGTGGGCATACGAGACGACGTTCTATCAGGTCTATCCGCTGGGCTTTTGCGGAGCTCCGCGCGAAAACGCCGCGCCCGTTGCCGAGGATGAACTCGCCCAGGCTGCCAACGCCGCGCCTAACCCCGATGCTCCCATTATGAAAATCGCCCAATGGGCCGGCTACCTGCAGGAACTCGGCATCGGTGCTGTGCTCATTAACCCGCCGCTCGAATCCGACAGTCACGGTTACGACACGCGCAGCCTGCGCCATATCGACCGTCGCCTGGGTGGGGATGCCGACTTTGCCGCCGTGTGCGAGACACTGCATGCCCATGGCATCCGTGTGGTGCTTGATGCCGTCTTCAACCATGTCGGTCGCGGTTTTTGGGCCTTCCGCGATGTTCAGGAGCGCAAGTGGGACTCGCCCTACAAGGACTGGTTTCACATTAGCTTTGACGGCGACTCCTGCTATGGCGACGGCTTTTGGTACGAGGGCTGGGAAGGCCATTTTGAGCTTGTGAAGCTCAACTTGCAAAACCCCGCTGTGGTCGATTACCTGCTTGAGTCCGTGCGTCGCTGGGCCGAGGGCTTTGGCATCGACGGCCTGCGCTTGGACGTCGCCTATATGCTCGATCGCGATTTTATGCGCCGCCTGCATACTTTTACCCGTGAGCTCAAGCCCGACTTTGTGCTGATTGGTGAGACGCTCCACGGCGACTACAACCAGATCGTCAATGACGAGATGCTTGACTCCTGCACCAACTACGAGTGCTACAAGGGCCTGTACTCCAGCTTTAACTCGGTCAACATGTTCGAGATCGCCCACTCGCTGCATCGCCAGTTTGGCGGTGACCCGTGGTGCATTTATCGCGGCAAGCATCTGCTGTCGTTTGTCGACAACCACGATGTGCCGCGCCTGGCGAGCATCCTTACCGACAAGTCCTGTCTGCGCCCCGCTTATGGCATGCTCTTTGGCATGCCGGGCATTCCGTGCGTCTACTATGGCAGCGAGTGGGGGATTCCTGGCGAAAAGGGCGGCCCCGATGGTGACTGGGCGCTGCGACCTGCGCTCGATGAGCCTGCGCCCAACGAGCTGACGGCCTTCATCAAGCAGCTCGCGCACCTGCGCTCGGCAGACGACGCGGCGGCCCGTGCCCTCAACTATGGTGCCTATCGCAACGTGGTGATCCAGAACAAGCAGCTGCTGTTCGAGCGCGCCTACGACGATGCGACGGTGCTCGTGGCGGTCAATGCCGTGAACGAGCCCTATACCTTTGGAGCCGGCGAACTCAACGGCTCCTTCGTCGACCTGCTTGCCGACGATGCACCCACGGTCGAGCTGCCGGGCTCCCTTGAACTTGCGCCCTATGAGGTGCGTTATCTGCTGAGAGCCTAGCCCATGCCTGTGTCTGACGAGGGCTATCAACATATTGAGCATGGGTTTGAGCCCGTGTTCGACCGGCGCTCGCGCGTTTTGGTGCTGGGGTCGTTTCCCTCGGTGCTCTCGCGCGCCAACACCTTCTATTACGGTAATCCCCAGAACCGCTTTTGGCGCGTGATGGCCGCGTGCCTCGGTGTGCCCGTGCCGCCCAACGAGGGAGACGCTTTGGCGAGCGGCGAGCCCGCGACGCTCGGCGCCTCGATTGCCGCCAAGCGATCCATGCTGCTGTGCGGTGGCGTAGCCCTGTGGGATGTGATTGAGAGCTGCGACATTAAGGGCTCGAGTGACGCCAGCATCCGTAACGTCGTGCCGGCGCGCATCGAGCTCATCACGAGCAACGCGTCCATTGAGCAAGTGATATGCAACGGCGGTACGGCGGGGCGCCTCTACAAGCGCTATCTGCAGGAGCGGACGGGCCTGCCCGCTGTCGTATTGCCGTCAACAAGTCCCGCCAACGCGGCATGGCGCCTGGAGCGCCTTGTTGAGCGCTGGGGTAGCGCCACGACCTGGGCCCTCTGACTTCCTCCCATGGGGATGGGCTCGTTTCGCGAGATTTTTCCTTTCCCGGGGCAGGTTCGAGGTTCGGTTTTATTGCGGTGAGAACGGGGGGGGTGCGAGGCGCACCCCCGGCCTTTTTGTGCGTAATGGTTTCCGGCTGATAGTTGCGTACGCTGCCAACGTCAAATTGCCCTATCGGACGGTTGAAGATGCCATTTTCTACGAACCAAGGCTACACAGAGTTTTGCAATTGTATATCGAGATTAAGCAATGGCGGAATTAGTTAAATTGCAATTCACCTTCGGGACTCGATTTGCTCTATGTTGCAAGCTATCTTGTCAGATTTGTCTCTCGGGATATGCCGAGAGCCGTCCGATAGTCAGCTGGCGTCAGCCCCGTGTCTTCTTTGAACTTGCGATAGAAGAATGACATGTTGTCGTATCCGACCTGCTTTCCTATTGCCGTCACGGCAAGGTCGGTATTTGCGAGCAGCGCCTTGGCAATGGAGATTCTTTGCCTCTGTAGTAACTTGTTGAAGCTGTCTCCCGTTTCGCGCTTGAGCATGCGTGAGAGGCTGTCGGGCGCCATGCCAAAATGTTCTGCGGCTCCTTTAAGGGTGCAGCATGAATATTCTTTTTCTATATATGTGAGTACTTCGAGTGCGGGATTTTGCCCGTGTGACGCGTTGGTGATGTCGCTTTCGTAGACGTTGGCAAGCTCGGCCACGATGGTTCCAAAAAGAGCTTGAAGCATGTTCTTGCTGTACCGGCTCGGCTCCATCCACTCACAGAGAAATTCCTTCATAAAAAGCGATAGCCGCCGGCTTTGATCGGAATGGAATAGAACGTAGCCGTCATGTGCGCGGTCCTTTGAAATGGAATTGGCAAAAAACGATCCCACGATACTTCCGCATTCGAGCTGAGAGAAGAAGCTCGGAGTTATGCCGCCCTTAGTGAGCTTGATAACGATCAAGATGTCGTTTTCGCCCAAGGGAAGCGTCGTGTGCACGGTGTCCGAGTCCACAATGAGCATTTGCCCCCGTTTGAGTTTGAAAGTTGAACCGTTAACGATTTCGGTCGCAGAGCCGTCATACATATAGGCAAGTTCAATTTCATTTTGGCGATGCAGGGGATATTCCCTAAAACGCGAGTGACGCTTGATGTAGAAGCCTGCAACTACTTGCTGGGGCGCAACTGCAGCGGAACGGGGGATGCCATCGGCCTCCGCAACCGATGGGTACGGCGTTACTTGGTTGGGGTCTATGCCCCGCTTATAGAGCTCCTCGTGTGCGCTGAGTTGCCTCAGCTGGGCATCCATCTGCTTGGGCGTCATCGCCGACCTTTCTCCAAACGGCATTCGATGATATTGATCATAGTGTCGGAAATGGATATATCAATCAGTTGATGTGGTTATACCGTTTATCCGAATGTAGCTACCGTTTGCCGATGAACTGGCAAAACTGAAGGTGGTTACTAAGCTCATTTTAATCAAACATAGCGGATTAACTGCGAAAACTATTAACAGTCTGATTTGGTCAATCTTCAACATATTTTGGTTATGTTGCATCAGTTTCTGAGCTGTTAGTTTTAAGCCAATGTCCAAGGGGGACATGAGGCCTCATAACAGCGTGGAGTTCTTGCGCCCGGACCGTTCATAGGGCGCCGTGCAAACCACCTGCGATATTCCGAAGGGAGCATTCATGGCTAAAAAAGACTATCCGGCGATTGCGTCGTCAGTTGTCGAGCTTGTAGGCGGCAAAGACAACATTTCTTCTGTCAAGCACTGCATTACCCGCCTGCGCTTTGTGCTTAAGGACCAGGACAAGGCCAAGACTGACGATATCAAGGCCGTTTCGGGCGTCGTGGACGTTGTTATTGGCAACGGTCAGTATCAGGTTGTTATCGGCCCCGATGTTGAGGATGCCTTTGACGAGGTCATCAAGCTGCTCGGCGCCGGCTTTGATGGCGGCGCAGTTGCCGCCGAGTCCGAGGACGAGGGCAAAAAAGGCAGCATCGTTGAACGCGCTGCCGACCTGGTTTCGAGCATCTTCATGCCTTGCCTGGGCGGCATGGCGGGTGTCGGTTTGCTGCGCGCTCTGCTGGTCGTCTTTACCAACACTGGTCTCATGAGCGCGGACTCCGGTGCGTATCAGATCCTGTACGCGGCTTCCGATGCCTTTATGTATTTCCTGCCGCTCGCGCTTGCCATCACGGCGGCCGATCGCTTCAAGACCAATAAGTTTACGGCGTTTGCCGTAGTCGGTGCGCTCTTGTATCCCGCGATTACCAAGGCCTATTCGGACGGCGCGGCGCTCGACTTCTTCGGTCTGCCGGTCAACCTTATGAACTATGGTCAGTCCGTGCTGCCGGCGCTCCTCACCGTCTGGGTGCTCTCCAAGCTTGAGCATGTGGTGAGTAAGTTCATGCCTAAGTCACTGCGTTTTATGCTTGTGCCCACCATCTGCGTCGCCGTCATGGTCCCTGTCGAGCTTATCGCGATCGGCCCGGTCTCCATGGTCATCGGTAACGTCTTTGCCGACGCCTTCATGGTTGTCTACAACCTGGCGCCGCAGGTCGCTGCCTTTATCTACGGCTGCCTGTATCCCTGTCTGATCATCTTTGGTGCCCACTGGGCGCTCGTTCCCATCGCCATGAACAACTATGCCGTGCTCGGCTATGACTGGCTCATGCCGCTCGGTTTTGGCTGCACGTACGCTATTGCTGGCGCCACCCTGGGCGTCATGCTCAAGACCAAATTCAAGCCCCTCAAGGAGCTCGCTGGCACCAATGCCGTCGTTGCCGTCTTTGCCGGCATTACCGAGCCCGCCATCTACGGTGTTCTTCTCAAGTACAAGCGTCCGTTTGTGTGCGCCTGCCTCTCTGCCGGCGTTGGCGGCGTGATCATCTCCATCGCTGGATTCCAACGTCTGGCCCAGGTTGGTCTCAACCTCTTTACCATCCCGGCCCTGGCTATGTTCCCTGGCGGCTGGAGTGTCCCGGTCTGCGTCGTGTTGAGCTTTGTCCTCTCCGTTGCGCTCACGTACTTCTTTGGCTTTAACGACAAGATGCTGTCCGAAGCCGATAAGAAGGCCCAGCAGGCCGAACTTGATGCGGCGTAGCCGACGCGCCCCAAACGATCGGTAGGTAGGCGGCGCGGGCCGCGGTGCAGGGGCGCCGCGGCCGGTCGCCTCTTTCTGTTTTCCAATCAACCGAAAGGATGATCCATGCCATTCGATTCGCTCTACCCGCGCACCACGGTAACCCGCCGTATCCAGGTACTCGACGGTACGTGGGATTTTGCCTTTGACCGCGAAAAGGTGGGCGAGGAACTGGACTGGCCTGCTAAGGGCCTTGTTGATGCTGTCGACATGCCGGTTCCGGCGAGCTTTGCCGATATCTTCACCGATAAGGAGAGCCGCGAGTTCTGCGGTGACGTGTGGTATGCACGTCGCATTTTTGTTCCGGGCGAGTGGCGCGACGGCAATGTCGATATACGCTTTGACGCCGCCACGCATCGAGCGACGGTCTACCTCAATGGCACGGAGCTGGCGGAGCACGAGGGCGGGTTTACGCCGTTTTGCGCCCATGCCAACGATGCCGTGCACTGGAACGACTGGAACCTGCTCGTTGTCAAGGTTAACAACGAGTTGAGTCATGAATCGCTGCCCCTCGGCCGCGTCAAAGAGCTGCGTGACGGCACGCGCATCAACCAACCTTACTTTGATTTCTTCAACTATTCCGGTCTTCAGCGCAACGTGCGCATGGTCTATACCCCGGCTGAGCGCATCGAGGACATGACCGTGGTGACCGAGTCGGTTATCGATGGTACGGCATACGTGCACTACGAGGTCACTACCAATGGGTCGCACGAGGTTGAGCTGACGGTCGCCGATGAAGACGGGAACGTGGTCGCACAAAAGCGCGGCACTTCCGGCGGCATCGAGATTGAAGACGCGCATCTTTGGAATCTGCGCGCTGCCTACCTCTACACCTTTACGGTGCGAATTGTGGACGGCGACAAAGTTGTCGACGAATACTATGAGCAGATTGGCTTGCGTACGGTTTCGATCGATGGCCGCGATTTTCTGCTTAATGGACATCCCGTCTATCTCAAGGGCTTTGGTCGCCACGAGGATAGCCCGATTCACGGCAGAGGGTTTGACCCCGTGGTTGCCCGCCGCGACTTTGAGCTCATGAAGTGGATGGGCTGCAATTCCTTCCGCACGAGCCATTACCCGTATGCGGAGGAAGAGCTTCAAGAGGCAGATCGCGAGGGCTTCCTGGTGATCGATGAGGTCGCGGCCGTAGGCTTTTTGGTTTCGACGCAGAATTTCGACGATGCCACCAAGACTTCTGTTTCTAAGACGCTCTTTGATCTTCCCGGCATCGAGAAGACGCTTGAGGTCCATAAACAGGCAGTACGCGAGCTTATCGAGCGCGATAAAAACCATGCGTGCGTTTGCGCTTGGAGTCTTTTCAACGAGCCGGATTTCTCGACCGAGGGGAGCCTTCCGTACGCGACGGAGATTTTCGACCTTGCTCGCAAGCTTGACCCGCAGAAGCGTCCCCGTTCCTACACCAATGTCACGCGTTGTCGTGCCGGTATCGACAAGTGCACGCATTTGGCCGACTTTATGATGCTCAACCGTTATGACGGCTGGTACGTGTCTCCCGGCCCCGAGATCGAGGATGCACGCGAGATTCTGATCGAGGAGATGCATAAGTGGGAGAAGCTTGAGCCCAACAAGCCGTTCTTCTTTACCGAGTACGGATGCGACACCATGGCCGGCGTTCACAAGCTGCCGAGCGTGATGTGGAGCGAGGAGTACCAGGTCGAGTATTTCAAGATGCAGCACGAGATCTTTGACATGTTCGAGTGGGTGGTGGGCGAGCAGCCCTGGAACCTGTGCGACTTCCAGACGGTCGAGGGCAAGATGCGCGTCGACGGCAACAAAAAGGGTGCGTTCACCCGTGATCGTCAGCCCAAGGCCGTCGCGTTTTTGCTGCGCGAGCGCTGGTGCAACAAGGCAGATTACGTGGACGGCTTTGATCCGCGCGCGATGCGATAGGAGAGAGCATGGCAAAGCTATCCGATTGGAAAAACCAGACAGAAGAGCTCCGGCGCATGGGCGTGAAGCTACCCCAATGCGATACTGACACAATCAAGGCTACGGGTTGGGAGCAGCCCAGGTGGATCCATTTTGGCGCCGGCAACCTCTACCGAGCCTTTCATGCCGCAATAGCCCAGGAGCTTGCCGACCAAGGAAAGCTCGACCGCGGCGTCGTGGTGGCAGAGACCTTTAGCCCCTTTACGCTCGTTGAAGTTTTTGCGCCTTACGGGAATGACGGCCTGCAGGTAATCATGAATGCCGATGGGACTCTTGACGAGCGCGTGATCGCTGTCAATGCGGGCGGCGTATTTGCAAACCCTCAGTGTCCTGAGGACTTGGCTCGCGCCGAGCGCTACTTTGAGAGCCCCGAGCTTGAGATGGCAACGTTTACCATCACCGAGAAGGGTTATGGGCTACGCGATGCGCGCGGCGAATTGTTGCCCTATGTTGCCGCCGAGCTCGAGGCCGGTCCGGAGGGCGCTGCGAGCACGATGGGTATTGTCTGCCGTCTGCTTTGGGCGCGCTATCGCGCCGGTGCAGCGCCGATCGCTATGGTTTCGACCGACAATTTCTCGCAAAATGGGCGGCGGTTTAAGGAGGCAGTGCTCACGGTTGCGCGTGGTTGGTTCGATTGCGGCCATGTCGACCAAGGCTTTATCGATTACCTCGACGATGAGGCGCGTGTGAGTTTTCCCTGGTCCATGATCGACCGCATCACGCCCAACCCATCACCCGAGACGGCTGCGGCGCTTGCCGAGCAGGGTTGGGAGGACTTGTCGCTCATGCCCACGGACGGTCCTGCGTTTGCGGGCTTTGCCAACACCGAGGCGGCGCACTACCTGGTTATCGAGGACTCCTTCCCCAACGGGCGCCCTGAACTCGAGGCAGCGGGTGTCATCATGTGCGATCGCGAGACAGCTGAGCGGGCCGATACCATGAAGGTCACGGCCTGTCTCAACCCGCTGCATACGTGTCTTGCGGTCTTTGGATGCCTCATGGGCTATGACCGCATCTGGAAGGAGATGGAGGACTCGCGTCTGGTCGCGCTTGTAAAACATCTAGGCTACGACGAGGACTTGCCCGTAGTGGTCGATCCGGGCGTGATTGACCCACGTGCCTTTATCGATGAGCTCGTGGGACAACGCCTTCCTAATCGCAGCCTTCCCGATGCGCCGCAGCGCATTGCAACGGATACATCCCAGAAGGTCGGTATTCGCTTTGGACACACCATCTGCTCCTATCGAGACCGGGGTTTCGATGTCGCAAACCTTACCTATATTCCATTGGCAATCGCCGGATGGCTGCGCTATCTCCTGGGCGTCGACGATGCGGGTAACGATTTTGAGCTGAGCCCCGATCCTTTGCTGCCCGAGCTTACCGAATGCGTCAGCTCACTCGCTCTGGGCGTGTGCGATGCGTCGGCCATTCATGATGCCGTATCGCCCATCCTTTCCAACGCCGAGATTTTTGGGCTTGATCTTTACGAGGTGGGCTTGGGCCGCAAAGT
This sequence comes from Collinsella aerofaciens, assembly GCF_041537385.1. Taxonomy (GTDB): domain Bacteria; phylum Actinomycetota; class Coriobacteriia; order Coriobacteriales; family Coriobacteriaceae; genus Collinsella; species Collinsella aerofaciens_BV. The sequence continues at coordinate 148,326 of NZ_JBGORS010000003.1, read as the reverse complement.
TGAGCATTTTTTGGCAGAGATGCTCGCTGGCCCGGGCGCTGTTGCCGCAACCATAGATATATATTGCAAGTAAGGAGGCAGAACTATGGAACTCACGTTTCGCTGGTACGGTCCCAAAGAAGAGAAAATCACATTGGAGCAAGTGCGCCAGATTCCGGGTGTGCGCGGCATCGTCGGTACGCTGTTCGACATCCCCGCGGGTGAGGTTTGGCCTCGCGGGCGCATTCACGCGCTTCGCAAGATGATTGAACACAACGGCCTGACGCTTAAAGTGATCGAATCCGTCAACATTCATGACGACATCAAGATCGGCTTGCCCACGCGCGATCGATACATCGAGAACTACAAGGAAACGATTCGCAACCTCGCTGCCGAGGGCGTCAAGGTCATCTGCTATAACTTCATGCCGGTGTTTGACTGGGTCAAGAGTGACTTGGACTATCGCTTGCCCGACGGGTCGTCAACGCTGGCCTTTATCAAGAAGAATATCCCCGATGACCCGCAGGAGATTATCGACACGGTTGCTCACGGTTCCGGCGATTTTACGCTGCCCGGCTGGGAGCTCGAGCGCTTGGCGCAGGTAAAGGGTCTGTTTGAGGCCTATCGAGATATCGATGAGGATAAGCTACGCGAGAACCTCGTCTACTTCCTCGAGGCTATTATGCCCACCTGCGAGGAATGCGACGTCAAGATGGCTATTCATCCTGATGACCCGCCCTACTCCATGTTTGGCCTTCCGCGAATCATCAAGAACCGCGAGGACCTCGACTGGCTCTGTTGTACTGTCGATATGCCCTATAACGGCATCACGCTCTGCTGCGGTTCGATTGCCGAGGAGCCTGGAAACGATGTCTATTCCATTCTTTCCGAGTTTACGCAGCGTGGGCGTATTCACTTTGTGCATATGCGCAATATCAAGTACATCGCGCCCGAGAACTCCGCTAACAAGGATTTCTACGAGGCGCCTCACCCGAGTGAATGCGGCTCGCTCGACATGTATCGCATGATGAAAGCTCTCCATGACAACGGTTTTGAGGGCTACATTCGCCCCGACCACGGTCGCATGATCTGGGGTGAAACCGGGCGTCCAGGCTACGGTCTCTATGATCGTGCCTTAGGCATTGCCTACATTAACGGCATGTGGGAAGCGCTTGAGAAGGCTGGTTTTGTCGACAAAGGACAGATATAGTCCACCGCATTTGATTGCTTATGGGTACGGAGCTTTGCTCTGTACCCGTTTTTGAAAAGGTATAGATCATGCTTTTAAATGATGACTTTTTACTCGCTACGCCATTGGCCCGCAAGCTCTATCACGACCATGCCGAGCACATGCCCATTATCGATTACCATTGCCATTTGGATCCCCAGCAGATTTGCGAGGACAAGCGTTTCGATGACCTCACTCGGCTTTGGATTTGCGATGAGGGGGCGGGCGACCACTACAAGTGGCGTCTCATGCGTGCAAATGGCGTGCCGGAGCGTCTGATCACGGGGGATGGAGAGCCGTATGACAAGTTTCTTGCCTACGTTCATACTATGGAGCGCGCATACGGTAATCCACTCTACGAGTGGAGCCATTTGGAACTGAGACGAGCATTTGGGATCGATCTCACAATTTGCGGAAAGAATGCCGCCGAGATTTGGGAGCGCGCAAACGCGAGAATCGCAGAACCCGATTTTTCAGCTCGGGGCCTGATGCGCTTATTTGACGTGCACTGTGTTTGCACTACGGATGATCCCGTGAGTGACCTTTCCTGGCATCGGAAGATGCGCCAGTCTGCAGGTGCTGCTGTGGTGCTTCCGACGTTTAGGCCCGACGGCCTGATGGGAATCGATAAGCCAACGTTTTCCGAGTATCTTGAGCAACTATCCAGTGCCGCGGGACTGGAGGTTGCAACTTGGGATGCGATCAAGGAGGCCGCTTCGGGGCGCGTAGGATACTTCCATGCCCAGGGTTGTCGTCTGGCCGATCACGGCATGAACTCCTTTAGGTTTGCTTGGGCGGACGATAGCGGGCTCCAGAGAATCGTTGACAACGCATTGTGCGGAAAGACGTTGTCGCATGAAGACGTTGATGCGTACCAGACGGCGTTGACGCTTCATCTGATGGGGGAGTATGAACGTCGTGGATGGGCGCTCCAATTGCATATGAATTGCCTGCGTAACGCAAACTCTGCCGGATATATGTCCGTAGGCGCGGATGCGGGATTTGACTCATGCGGTGATCAGGCGGGGTTTGTTTCCGAGCTTGCAAGCTTGCTCGATGCGGCTAATGGGGAAGGAGCGCTTCCAAAAACCATTCTCTATTCGCTGGACGAGAGCCAATGGATGGGCCTGGCGACGCTGATGCAGTCCTTCCAGGGAGGGTGTCGCCAAAAGCTGCAGTTGGGGTGCGCATGGTGGTTCCACGATGCGTTCGATGGCATCAGGAAGCAACTGAGCGTGTTTGCGCAGGAGAGCCTGCTTGGCAATTTCACTGGCATGTTGACTGACTCGCGTAGCTTTTTGAGCTATCCACGACACGAGTATTTTCGTCGCGTGCTCTGTGGCCTGCTTGCCGAGTGGGCGGAGCAGGGTCGCGTTCCGGATGACGAGGAGTGCCTGGGCAAGTTGGTGGAGGATATCTCTTACAACAATGCGCGCAGCTATTTTGGCTTTGACCTGAATCGCTAGGGGCCATATTGTTGCCTGGCGCGATTTGCTCGACCTGGCTAAAGTCGCCATCGGCAAAGAGGGCGGACTTAACCATCCGGGTACCGCCGCGGGCAATACTATTCTTGTCGCTGAGGTACTCATCGACGTTTCTCGCAGAGGATTAACGGCTCGCTAACCGCAGTGCCTTGTGGCTAAGCGCCAAAGCCAGGTGGGGATTGCCGGCTTGGCGGTGATGACGCCGTCCGGGTCAAAATTCGAGACGCCGCCACCGCCAAGCAGTTGTGCGTGCTCAACCGAGCAGCCCATGCGCACGGCGCCCACCAGCTTATCCATCGCTTCGGAAAATGGTCGGCGCAAGATGCCCATGCGTGGTGAATGGCGAAGCTTTGCGATGCCGCTGCCGGTGCAGGCGATAACGCCGCCGCACCACGTTAGCCTGCGGAGTTCGCAAGCTTGGCGTAGACGCTCGATGAGCATGCGTGCCCCTTCGCTGCGCTCACAGGCGGCCCGGACGACAACATAGACGCGCGTCCCCGTATCGCCAAAGCGATCGAGCGCTTTGGCGATGTCTGCCATTGCCTCGTCATCGGTCATATCCTCAACGGCGAGCACGATGCCATCGGCAGCATCGGCGCTATTTGCCTTCAAGTCGACTGGATGGGGGAGTACAGTGCCGGAAAGCTGTGCATAGGCCGCGATGGCATCCTGCAGGTCCCAGAGCAAAAACTCAAGATCGGCACTCTCGGGAATACTGACAAACGCGATGTTATGCAGTGTTTTTGGTACATTGCCGCGTGCGGTCGTCTCCATGCCGCCTCCTTTCCGGTTCATTTCCGTTTAGGTTACACCGCCCGGCGGTGTCTCGCCGCGCTATCCTAGTGCAACCCTTACGAAAGGAACGCCATGCGCCTGCCTATGAATACCTCGCTTGCCACGCTCAAGCCCTCCGGCATCCGCCGAATCAACGCGCTCGCCGCTCAGCATCCGGGATGTATCGCGCTTGCGCTCGGCGAGCCCGATTTTCCCACGCCCGATGTGATTAGCGCCGAGGTGACTGCTTCGTTGGACCGCGGCGACACGCACTATCCGCCCAACAACGGTCGCCCCGCCCTGCGTGAGGCGTTATCTGCCTACATGGGGGATGCGGGCCTTGCGTTTTCGGCCGACGAGGTCATCCTGACCGACGGCGCGACCGAGGCCCTGTCGGCAACATTCATGGCTATGCTCAACCCCGGCGACGAGGTTATTATCCCCACGCCGGCCTTTGGCCTGTACGAGAGCATCGTCGTAGCCAATCACGCCAAAGCGGTCTTTTTGGATACGGAGCCTGCGCAATTTCAGATTGACGAGGATGCGCTTCGCGCCTGTGTGACCCCGGCGACCAAGGCCATCGTCATCTGCTCGCCCAACAATCCTACGGGCTGTATCCTCAACGCGGCTTCGCTCGACGCCGTGGCGCACGTGGCGGAGCAGGCGGGCATCTACGTGGTCTGCGACGACGTATACAACCGCCTGGTTTATGTGGATGGCTACGAGCGCTTTGCCCAGCGGCACTCAGGGCTGCGTGAGCAGACGGTCGTCATCGAGAGCTTCTCCAAGCCCTGGGCTATGACCGGCTGGCGCCTGGGCTGGCTCGCAGCAGCGGCACCCGTCATCGCCGAGATCGCAAAAGCTCACCAATACCTAGTATCGAGCGCCGTCTCCTTCGAGATGGACGCCGCAGCGCGAGCCCTGACCGTCGACCCAACCCCCATGCTCAAAGTCTACCGAGCCCGCCGTGAGCGCGTACTCGCAGCCTTAGACGCCATGGGCCTCGACGTAGTAGAGCCCGCAGGAGCCTTCTACACTTTCCCGTGCATCAAAAAGTTTGGTCTAACCAGCGAAGACTTCTGCATCAAAGCCATCAAAGAGGCCAACGTAGCCCTAGTTCCCGGAAACTGCTTCGGAACCGAAGGCCACATTCGCCTCAGCTATTGCGTTTCCGACCAAGATTTGGACGAAGGCCTAAATCGCCTGTCCACCTTCATTTCAACCTTATAGCCCAACGGGACGCAACACATCAGCCCACCGACCCAAGCATTATGAGTGGGGGCGGCAGCCAACGAAAACCCGGGCTGCCCAAAGTCAACGCAGGCCGCGCCGCCAAAGGCCAGGCGCAAGGTTTTCGTAGATTCCGCACGAGCCGAAGAGCACTTAATGTGCTCTTCGTGCGAGCCAGGACTTGACCGAGCGAAAACCTTGCGCCTGGCGTTTGGCGGCACGGCCGGATGGTGGAATTGTGTGCAGCCCGGTTTTCCGTTGACCGACGCCGGGGTCCCCGCCATAATACTTTCGGTTCACGCACGAATCCGCTGCCAGAGACAGCCGGTGCAAACGGGCATCGCCCGCGAGCTTAATGGGATATCCCGCCAGCCGAGGTGGTCGAGTAGATATGTCTTCTCGCCCCCGTCGCTCATGCAGCGCGGGGGCTTTCTTTTTGGACATGCCCCCGTCACGTCCTTGTGGCGGACCGTGCCCGGAAAGAATTCGAGGAGGTGTAATTCATGCCCCAGCAGTACAAAATCGACAAGGTTGCAGAGATCGAGTCCCGTATCGCCGAGAACGCCGGTCTGTTCGTCGTCAACTACAACGGTCTGACGGTTAAGCAGGCTCAGGAGCTGCGTCATCAGCTTCGCGAGTGCGGCGCCGAGATGAAGGTCTACAAGAACAACCTGGTCAAGATCGCTCTCAAGAACCAGGAGCAGCCCGAGCTCGACGAGATCCTCGCCGGCCCCGTCGCTTATGTGTTCTACGAGTCCGAGCCGGTCGAGGCCGCTAAGGCCCTTAAGGACTTCTCTGCTAAGTCCAAGGGCGTCCTTGAGATCAAGGGCGGTATCTCCGACGGCAAGGCCGTTTCCGCTGATGATGTTAAGGCTATCGCCGAGCTGCCCACCAAGGATCAGCTTCTCGGCCAGATCGCCGGTCTCATCTCCGGTTTCGCTCGCGACATCGCTGTCTGCGTCAACGGCGTTTCCTCTGGTCTCGCTCGTTCGATCCAGCAGGTCTCCGAGCAGAAGGCAGCCTAGTCGCTGTTTTCACCCGCGGCGGCAACGCCGCACCCCTGGCGCATTCGCGCCGTGTTTTAACTGATCTCCGTGCACAGACACGGAAACCGAAAGGACTTAGAAATGGCTAAGCTTACCACCGATGAGATCATCGATGCTCTTAAGGAAATGACCCTTCTCGAGGCTTCCGAGCTCGTCAAGGCTATCGAGGACACCTTCGGCGTTTCCGCCGCTGCTCCTGCCGCTGTTGTCGCCGCTCCCGCTGCTGGCGCTGCTGAGGCCGAGGAGAAGACCGAGTTTGACGTCGTGCTCGAGGGCTTCGGCGACAACAAGATCCAGGTCATCAAGGCCGTCCGTGAGCTCACCAACCTTGGCCTGAAGGAGGCCAAGGAGGTCGTCGAGGGCGCTCCCAAGGCTGTTCTCGAGGGTGCCAAGAAGGAGGACGCCGAGGCTGCCAAGGAGAAGCTCGAGGCTGCTGGCGCTGCTGTCACCCTCAAGTAATCAGGCTTTCTCGCCAGATTTCTTTGCAGACGGGGTTCGCATTGCGAGCCCCGTCTTTTTTGTTTTTCGGTCCCTCGGCATCGGTTGCTCAAACTGCCATGTTCTGTGATTTGCGTCGTATCGGGTGCCCTGCCGTTGGGCAATAAAATTGCACCATTCGAGCAATAATTTGCGTTGACCTGCTGAAGAATTGTCTCTGCCTTGTAGCGACATATAGTTCCAGCGGTAAGATGCTTGGGTATCGCAATTTGGTCTGCGGCTGTGTGCCGCACGCACGGGGCGCTTTTGCGCCTGCGAAAGGATCTTTGAATAACATGAAGGCAATCATCCCCGCCGCCGGTCTTGGCACGCGTTTTCTGCCTGGCACCAAGTGCACGCCCAAAGAGATGCTGCCGGTTCTCGACAAGCCGGTCATCCAGTATGTCGTCGAGGAGGCACTCGATCCCGAGGAGGTCGACGACGCCATCATCGTTACTTCGCCCGGCAAGCCCGAGCTGCTGAACTACTTCCAGCCCGACCGTTCGCTCGAGAACCTGCTGCGCGAGCGCGGCAAGAACGCCTATGCCGATGCCGTCGCCCACGCTGGCGGTATGCCGGTCGACTTCCGTTATCAGTACGAGCCCAAGGGCCTCGGCCATGCTATTCGCTCTGCTGCCGACGCCGTGGCAGGGGAGAACTTCCTGGTTCTTCTGGGCGACTACGTTGTACCTAACCGCGACATCTGCGACAAGATGCTCGCCGTTTCCAAGGAGCACGGTGGCGCTTCGGTTATCGCCGTCGCTGCTTGCTCGCCCGAGGAAGTCAGCCGCTACGGTGTTATCGCCGGTGAGCGCGTCGGTTCGCTCGAGGGTGCCGAGGACGTTGCCGATGCCGAGCCGGGCGCTGTCTGGCGCATCGGCGGTCTGGTCGAGAAGCCCGCTCCCGAGGCGGCTCCGTCCAACCTGTACATCGTCGGTCGCTACCTGCTGAGCCCGCTGGTCATGGACTTGCTGGCAGATCAGCAGGCCGGCAAGGGCGGCGAGATCCAACTCACCGACGCCATGGCCCGTTCGCTCGACCGCGAAGCCATGTACGCCGTCGTCATCGACCCGCTGTCGGGCTACGACACCGGCACTCCCTCTGGCTGGATGGCCACCAACGCCCTCATGGCTGCAAGCGACCCCCGCTTTGCCGATGCCTTCTGGGACGCCATCGACGAGCGCGGCGGCTTGATGCGCAAGTAAGCCTTCGGTCATCGACATTTACGGGCGCGGACCTCGGTTCGCGCCCGTTTTTTATAAGAGCTGCGATTGCTGGCCCTCTGTTCACAGAAAATATATGAACAGATGTTCGATACACATACATCTACCTGCGTGTTTTCTGTCAAAAAACTTTACTACTCCAAAAACTCAATCGCGTCAAGGCTTTTCTTGCCCAACGGTCGGTACCTGATAAACTATTAGGTTGCGATAACTGGCGAAGCTATGCCTCGCCAACCCACCGAGCATTTCCGTGAAGGAGGAAAAACCTGGTGACCTACGCATACACTGCCACTGAGCGCAAGCGCGTCAGCTTCGGGAAAATCCCGGAGGCCATGGAGCTCCCCAACCTTATCTCTGTTCAAAGGGAATCCTTTGAGCGTTTTAAGGACGAGGGTCTTCGTGAGGCGTTCAAGGAATCCAGCCCCATCCAGAGCCAGAACCATGTTCTCGAGGTTACCTTCGGCGAGCATCAGTTCGGCGACCCCGCGCACACCGTCGAGGAGTGCCGCGAGAAGGACATGACCTATCAGGCCCCGCTTCTGACCGACGTCCGTCTCACCAACAAGGAGACCGGCGAGATCAAGGAGCAGCTCGTCTTCATGGGCGACTTCCCCATGATGACCGATCAGGGCACCTTCATCATCAACGGTACCGAGCGTATCGTCGTCTCGCAGCTCGTCCGTTCCCCGGGCGTGTACTACAGCTCCGAGATGGATTCGGGCAAGCAGATCTACAAGGCCCAGATCATCCCGTCCCGCGGTGCCTGGCTTGAGTTTGAGGTCGACAAGCGCGACCAGCTCATGGTCTCCATCGACCGTAAGCGCAAGCAGAGCGCCACGATGTTCCTGCGCGCCCTTGGCATCGCCGTCACCAACGACGACATCATCGAACTGCTCGGTAACTCCGATGTGATCAAACGTACCCTGGAGCGCGACACCGCTCTCACTCGCGAGGACGCCCTCATCGAGATCTACCGTCGTCTGCGCCCGGGCGAGCCTCCCACCGTGGACGCTTCCCGCAGCCTGCTCGAGGGTCTGCTCTTTAACCCGCAGCGCTACGACCTGGCCCGCGTCGGTCGTTACAAGGTCAACAAGAAGCTCAACCTCACCACCGAGGAAGAGGTCACGGTGCTCACCGACGAGGATATCGTCGCGACGCTGCGCTACCTGCTGTCCCTCGCTGCCGGCGAGCAGGGTTTCAAGGTCGACGACATCGACCACTTCGGCAACCGCCGCATCCGTACCGTCGGCGAGCTCGTTGCCAACCAGTTCCGTATCGGCATGAGCCGTATGGAGCGCGTCGTCCGTGAGCGCATGAGCTCCCAGGACATCGACGAGATCACCCCGCAGTCGCTCATCAACATCCGCCCGATCGTGGCCTCCATCAAGGAGTTCTTCGGTTCCTCGCAGCTCTCGCAGTTCATGGACCAGGCGAACCCCCTGACCGGTCTGACCCACAAGCGCCGTCTGTCCGCACTCGGCCCTGGTGGTCTTGCCGGCCACAAGTCCGGCTCCAGCCGCCGCACCAACGTGCCGACGGCCGTCCGCGACGTTCACAACTCGCACTACAGCCGCATGTGCCCGATCGAGACCCCCGAAGGCCCCAACATCGGCCTGATCGGCTCGCTCGCCCTCTACGCCCGCGTCAACGAGTATGGCTTCATCGAGGCCCCGTTCCGTCGCGTCGAGAACGGCGTTGCCACCGACCAGATCGACTGGATGACCGCTGACGAGGAAGAGAAGCACGTCATCGCGCCGGCCAACACGCCGCTCGACCCCAAGACCAACGAGTTCATCACGACCGATGCCGAGGGCAAGATCGTCCGTCCGCACACCGTGATCGCCCGTACCCGCGACTTCGACGGCTCCTTCGGCGCTCCCGCCGACGTGCCTGTCGAGGACGTCGACTACATGGACGTCTCGCCGCGTCAGATGCTCTCCGTCGCAGCCACGCTGATCCCGTTCCTCGAGCACGACGACGCCAAGCGTACGCTCATGGGCGCTAACATGCAGCGTCAGGCCGTGCCGCTGGTTCACCCCGCCGCTCCCTATGTCGGTACCGGCATGGAGCGCCGCGCCGCTCTGGACTCCGGCGAGGTCACCCTGGCCAAGAACGCCGGCGAGGTCATCTTTGCCGACGCCGCCAAGATTATCGTCAAGCATGCCGGCGGCATGGACGAGTATCACCTGGCCAAGTACCAGCGCTCCAACCAGTCCACCTGCATCAACCACCGTCCGCTCGTGCGCGTCGGTGACACCGTTGAGCAGGGCGAGCCCCTGGCTGACGGTCCTTCGACCGATCATGGCGAGCTTGCACTGGGTCAGAACCTCACCGTGGCATACATGCCGTGGGAAGGCTTCAACTACGAGGACGGTATCGTCGTGTCCGAGCGCCTGGTGGCCGAGGACCTGCTGACGACCATCAACATCACCCGTCACGAGATCGACGCCCGCGACACCAAGCTCGGCCCCGAGGAGATCACCCGCGAGATCCCGAACCTCTCCGAGGATATGCTTGCCAACCTCGACGAGGACGGCATCATCCGTATCGGCGCCGAGGTCGGCCCTGGCGACATCCTGGTCGGTAAGGTCACGCCTAAGGGCGAGAGCGCTCTGACCGCCGAGGAGCGCCTGCTGCGCGCCATCTTCGGTGCCAAGGCCCACGACGTCCGCGATACCTCCCTTAAGATGCCTCACGGCGCTTACGGCCGCGTCATCGACGTCGTCCGCTTTAGCCGCGAGAACGGCGACGACCTGGCCCCCGGCGTCAACGAGCAGGTGCGCGTCTACGTCGCCCAGCGTCGTAAGATCCAGCAGGGCGATAAGATCGCCGGCCGCCACGGCAACAAGGGTGTTATCTGTAACGTTCTGCCGGTCGAGGACATGCCCTACATGGCTGACGGTACCCCGATCGACGTTATCCTCAACCCGCTGGGCGTTCCTTCGCGTATGAACGTCGGCCAGCTGCTCGAGTGCCACCTTGGCTGGGCTGCTGCCTGCGGTTGGGATACCGAGCAGGCCGACTCCGACAAGTACGTCCCCGGTCCGTTCTTCACCGCCACGCCTGTCTTCGACGGCGCCAAGGAGGACGAGATCGCCGAGGTCATCCGTCGTGCCAACAAGAACATGCTCAACAAGGCCACCGCTGCCTTTGGCGATCACATGCGTCCCGAGTTCGTCACCCAGCTTGACGAGCGCGGCAAGACCCGTCTGTTCGACGGCCGCACCGGCGAGGAGTTCCGCGAGCCCATTACCGTGGGTACGTCCTACATCCTCAAGCTCGGCCACATGGTCGACGACAAGATCCACGCCCGTTCGACCGGCCCTTACAGCCTGGTTACCCAGCAGCCCCTGGGCGGCAAGGCTCAGTTCGGCGGCCAGCGCTTCGGCGAGATGGAAGTTTGGGCACTGTACGCTTACGGTGCTTCCAACGTCCTGCAGGAGATCCTGACCGTCAAGTCCGACGATACCGTGGGCCGCGTCAAGACCTACGAGTCCATCGTCAAGGGCGAGAACGTTCCTGTCCCGGGTATCCCCGAGTCCTTCAAGGTTCTCGTCAAGGAGATTCGCTCCCTCGCACTGGACATCGAGCCCATGCACGATGCCGACGAGGACGCCTCCGCCCCTGTGACCGCCGAGGAGACCTCTGCTCTCGACGACCTGGCTGCGCTCGCCGGCGTTGACGCCGACGTCGAGGCCGAGGATGCCGAGACCGCCGAGGCACCCGAGGCTGTCGCCGCCACGACCACTGATAAGGAGTAGTTGACTGTGGCAGATTTCGAAGCTACTGATTTTGACTCGGTAAAGATCTCCCTTGCCTCCGCCGACCAGATCCGTTCCTGGTCGCACGGTGAGGTCAAGAAGCCGGAGACCATCAATTACCGTACCCTCAAGCCCGAGAAGGACGGCCTGTTCTGCGAGAAGATCTTCGGTCCCGCCAAGGACTGGGAGTGCTCCTGCGGCAAGTACAAGGGCATCCGCTTTAAGGGCATCGTCTGCGAGCGTTGCGGCGTCGAGGTCACCTCGGCCAAGGTGCGTCGCGACCGCATGGGCCACATCGAGCTCGCCGCTCCCGTGTCCCACATCTGGTACTTCAAGAGCCCCACGAGCTTCCCGATGAGCCGTATGCTCGACATCAAGTCCAAGGACCTCGAGAAGGTTCTGTACTTTGCCAGCTACATCATCACCGAGGTTGACTACGAGGCTCGCGAGGCCGACGCCGACGACCTGCGCGAGGAGCTCGCCGCCGATCTGGAAGAGATCGATGCCGAGTGCGCCCGCCAGATCGAGTCCCTCAAGGAGCAGGGCGACCCCGAGAACTTTGACGAGTTCTCCGACGAGGAGCCGCTGACCCCCGAGGAGATCGCCTCCGGCATCGTCGACATCGAGGAAGAGTGCAAGGACGAGAAGCAGCTCCGCACGGACGCCTTCAACGCCTTCATGAAGCTCACCGAGCGCGACCTCATCTCCGATGAGCCGCTGTTCCGCGAGATGACCCGCTACTACTCCATGTACTTCAAGGGTGGTATGGGTGCCGAGGCCGTCCGCGACCTGCTCGCTGCCATCGACCTTCCTTCCGAGGCCGAGAAGCTCAAGGCCATCATCGCCGACGAGGACTCCCAGAAGCAGAAGCGTGAGAAGGCCGTCAAGCGCCTCGAGGTCGTTGACGCCTTCCTGAAGGGTGGCAACAGCCCCGCGAACATGATCCTGGACGTCATCCCGGTCATTCCGCCCGATCTGCGCCCGATGGTCCAGCTCGACGGCGGTCGCTTTGCCGCGTCCGACCTCAACGACCTGTACCGTCGCGTGATCAACCGTAACAACCGACTCAAGCGCCTGCTCGACCTGGACGCCCCTGCGATCATCGTGAACAACGAGAAGCGCATGCTCCAGGAGTCCGTGGACGCCCTGTTCGACAACGGCCGTCGTGGTCGCCCGGTCTCTGGCCGTGGCGGTCGCCCGCTCAAGTCGCTCGCCGAGGCCCTCAAGGGCAAGCAGGGTCGTTTCCGTCAGAACCTGCTGGGTAAGCGTGTCGACTACTCCGGCCGTTCGGTAATCGTTACTGACCCCAAGCTGCTGCTGCACCAGTGCGGTCTGCCCAAGACCATGGCGCTGGAGCTCTTCAAGCCCTTCGTCATGAAGCGCCTGGTCGAGCTTGGCAAGGTCGAGAACATCAAGGGCGCCAAGCGCGCTATCGACCGCGGTGCCACCTTTGTGTGGGATATCCTCGAAGAGGTCATCGACGGCCGCGTCGTGCTGCTCAACCGTGCACCGACCCTGCACCGTCTGTCCATCCAGGCCTTTGAGCCGGTGCTGGTCGAGGGCAAGGCTATCCACCTGCATCCGCTGGTCTGCTCGCCCTTCAACGCCGACTTCGACGGCGACCAGATGTCTGTCCATGTGCCGCTGTCCAGCCAGGCTCAGGCCGAGGCCCGCGTGCTCATGCTCTCTGCGAACAACCTGCGCTCGCCGGCATCCGGCAAGCCGGTCAACATCCCTTCGCAGGACATGATCATCGGTGTGTACTACCTGACCCAGGTCCGCGACGGTCTGCCGGGCGAGAACCACGTGTTCGCAAGCTTCGACGATGCGCTGCACGCCTATGACTGCCGCTCCGAGGTCGACATGCAGGCCAAGATTCAGGTCCGTGTGTCCGCTGCCGACGCCAATGTCATCAACGAGGACGGCACCCGTATCTTCCGCGTCAAGAACGGCAAGAACGAGTTCGTCGACTACGACGTCACCGGCAACAAGACCGCGCGCTTCGAGACCTCCATCGGCCGCATCATCTTCAACCGCCAGTGCCTGCCCGAAGACTATGAGTTCATGAACTACAAGATGGTCAAGGGCGACGTGGCCAAGCTGGTTGCGGACTGCTGCGATCGCTACCCCGAGGCCAAGGTCGGCCCGATCCTCGACGCCATCAAGTATTCCGGCTTCCACTACGCTACCCGCGCCGGCCTCACCATCTCGGTGTGGGACGCTCTCATCCCTGCCGAGAAGCAGGAGCTGCTCGACCGCGCCCAGGCCAACGTCGACCAGATCAACGAGTACTTCGAGGAGGGCTTCATCAACGAGACGGAGCGCCACATCGAAGTCGTTAACGAGTGGACCGCTTGTACCGACAAGGTCGCAGCGCTCATGCTCGACTTGTTCGACGAGGAGAACCCGCTCTACATGATGGCCGACTCCGGCGCCCGTGGTTCTAAGACCCAGCTGCGTCAGCTCGGCGGCATGCGTGGCCTGATGGCAGACATGTCCGGCGAGACGATCGACCTTCCCATTAAGGCGAACTTCCGCGAGGGCCTGCTGCCGCTCGAGTACTTCATTTCGACCTACGGCGCCCGTAAGGGCCTGGTCGATACCGCATCCCACACCTCGGACTCTGGTTACCTGACCCGTCGTCTGGTCGACGTGGCCCAGGACGTCATCGTCCGCGAGGAGGACTGCGGTACGCACGAGGGCGTCACCTACAACCTCGTCATCCCCGGCACCACCGACCTCAACACCGACCTCGTCGGCCGTTGCTTCATTGAGGACGTCGTGGCTCCCGATGGCACCGTGCTCTTTGAGCAGGACGGCTACATCGAGAAGGTCGCCGACATCCAGAAGATGGTCGATGCCGGCCTTAAGAAGGTCAAGCTTCGCGCGCTGCTCACCTGCCGCTCCAAGTACGGCGTGTGCCAGAAGTGCTACGGCTGGGATCTTTCCACCCGTCGTCCGGTCGCCATCGGTACTGCCGTCGGCATTATTGCCGCCCAGTCCATCGGCGAGCCCGGTACGCAGCTTACGATGCGTACCATTCACTCCGGCGGCGTCGCTGGCGTCGACGATATTACGCAGGGTCTGCCTACGGTCAGCCGTATGTTCGATATCGTCGGCAACGTCAACGAGAAGATCCTGGGCCGCGAGGCCGAGCTGGCTCCGTACTCCGGCCACCTCTCGATTAAGCCCGAGAAGTCCGAGTACGTGCTGACGCTCACCGACTCCGAGGATCACACCCGTGTCCTCGACGAGCGTCGCGTCCCCGCTTCGGTGCGCTTTATGCCCGAGATCGAGGACGGCTGCGAGGTTCGCGCCGGCGACCAGATCACCAAGGGCTTCGTCAACTTCCGCAACCTGCGCAAGCTGACCGACATCGAGTCGACGATGCACACCTTCGTCGAGAGCGTCAAGGACGTTTACACCAGCCAGGGCGTCGACCTGAACGACAAGCACATCGAGGTGCTCGCACGTCAGATGCTGCGTCGCGTTCAGATCACCAACCCCGGCGACTCCAAGTACCTGCTTGGTCAGTACGTCGACCGCTACGAGTTCGCCGACGAGGTCGAGCGCGTTGCCCGTCTGGGCGGTCAGGCTCCCGTGGCCGAGCCCGTCATCCTGGGTACGCTCAAGGTCGCGTCCAACATCGACTCCTGGCTGTCGAGCGCTTCGTTCATCCGTACCGCCGGCGTCCTTACCGAGGCTGCCATCGAGGGCAAGGTCGATCACCTGCTCGATCTTAAGTCCAACGTCATCGTCGGTAAGAAGATCCCTGCTGGTACCGGCCTCAAGCCGTACGCCAACGCCAAGATGACGTATCGCACGGCCGACGGCTACGTGGACATCGACGGCCCGGCTTCGCCCAACGCCAAGTCGCTGCCCGAGTGGGCTCCTGTGGAGCTCAAGGACCTGGACGAGCAGCTCCCGCAGCAGCTCGACTGGGCCGGCTACGACGAGTTCGGTGGTGCTGACGGTTCGTTCACCCGCAACGGCCACACCATCTCCGCCGAGAAGGCTCGTCTGTACCTGTTCGACGACCTGGGCGTGTCGCAGCGCTGGACCAACAAGTTCAGCGAGGTCGGCATCGAGACGGTCGGCGACCTGGTTGGCAAGTCCGAGGAGGATCTGCTGCGCATCGATGGCATCGGTGCCAAGGCGATCGAGGAGCTCCGTGACGGCCTGGAGGCCCACGATCTGCTCTACATCCTCGAGAACAACGACGACGTTGCCGACGAGGAAGACCTCTCGCAGCTGCTGCAGATGGTCTTTAGCCCCGACGGTCCGGACGATATCCTGCTGGGTACCTCCGCTCCGACGCATCACGCCGACGCCGACGAGGAGCTCCTGGGCGCCCCGATCGACGACAAGAAGGCTCCCGCCAACGGCGCGATCAACGAGGACATGGCTTCCCTCGACGAGCTGCTCAACCAGCTCGTGGACACCGACGACGCCGAAGAGGCCAAGGACAACGACGAGGAGTAATTTCCTAGTACGTTAACCGCCCTTCCAAAGACCCGTTTCCCAACAGGGAAGCGGGTCTTTTTTGGTGAGGAACGTTGCCCCGACGAGCACGTCGGATTCCCGGAACGGGCCGCCCGCTGTTTAAGTTTGTCGCGAGTTCCGCACGCAAAGGAAAGCACTTAATGTGCTTTCCGTCTTGCGCAGGACTGCAGAGCAGCAAACTTAAACAGCGGGCGGCCCGTTCCGGGAATCCGCCCCCGCGCACAGAAGGGGATTCCTTTTGCCAAAAAGGGACGGGTTTATTTTGGTAGGTTTTTTCCTGCTTGAATTTGAAACATTCTGTTCGGTCAAAGCGTATCTATGGTGAGGACCTCATCAAGAACCATCAGCGTCACCGGGAGGTGATTATGGAAGAACAAGCTTTTAGACAGGCGGTCGAAGATCACCGGGATGTCGTGTTTCGAATCGCGTTGACGTACCTGCGCGATCGTGCCGATGCCGACGACATTGCCCAAGATGTCTTTCTAAAGTTGCTTAAAAGCGATGGACACTTTGAAAGTTGGGAACATCTTCGCCGCTGGCTTATCCGGGTCACGATCAATGAATGCAAATCTCTCTTTCGAAAGCCATGGAGGCGTGTGGAGGATATTGAGAACCTGGCCGATTCGCTTTCGGCGGCGCAGGATGAGACCAAGGCGGTCCTGTCAGACGTTATGCGACTTCCGGAGCGATTCCGTGTCCCCATCGTGCTCTATTACTATCTGGGCTTTTCGACCTCAGAGATTGCCGAGTTGTTGCATGTACCAGCCGCGACCGTTCGAACGCGTTTAGCTCGCGGCAGATCGAAACTCAAGTTCATCCTAGAGGAGGGCGACCGTGAAATCCAATCAAATCAAGCAGGCCTTCGAGTCCGTCCAAGCCGATAGCGATCTTGCTGACCGTGTTCTTTATGCCGCTGCTGGTGAGCCGCTTCGCCGAAAGGGTCACGCGAAGCCTCTGTATGTTGCCGTGATCGGATGCCTTGCCGGAGTGCTGGCGACCGGAGGGGTCGCCTACGCCGTTGTCAATTCCGGCTATTTTGCCTCAGCCTGGGGAAACCACGGCAATGGGGATTCCATTACCTGGACCAACGGTGGCTCATCGGGGACTAAATACACCTACACCAGAGAGTTTGGTGATGGCATCGCGCCCCAAAGCCTGGAGGGTGCAGTCCAGAAGGTCAATCTGTCCGCCGAGGGCAACGGCTATACACTCGACATTCATGATATGGCTATCGACCAAAACGGCTGCGGTGCTGTGACGTTTACGCTGTCCAATCCAAATGGCGTTAACTACTACAAGCCGGCGGCAGAGCTTGGCGAACTTGTTCTCTATGGTGAAGAAGAAGGGGGCGTCAGTACACCCAGCATGAACTTCGGCGAGGAATGGGCTGATACACGCTGCACCATTGATAAAGACACAACAAGCGACACGGTCATTAACGGCACGATGTACTTTGCATCTTGGAATCGCGATCGAGATTTACGACATGCGGTCACCTGGAATATCAGTTGGACGGAGGGCAAAGGTGAGGATGCGAAGGTGATCGAGGTATCGACGCCAGAGTTTAACGTCGGAGCGCACGTCGATACAAAAGAACTCCGCTCCGATGACTCGCCTCTCGAGATCAGTCCGTTTTCCATCCAGACGCACATCGATGATCTGGGCTATGAAGCAGTTGATCATAAACTGACCGTCACCTACAAGGATGGGTCAGAGCAGATTATCGAAGATGACGACGCAGGGGCGTACAATTTCTATGTTTCGATGGGACGCAATAGCGGAGAGAACATTTGGGTGCCAACGAAGTTGATTGATGTCGACCAAGTGGTTTCAGTAACGCTCGAAGGCACACGCTGCACTTCAACAGGGGGCGCCGAAACGTCGGAACCCTTTACCATCGTCTATTCGTAAGATTTGGGGCCGCTTTCTACTAGGGGAAGCGGCCTTCTTTGCGGTAAATGGGCGGTTAGACCGCACGATATTCGCCTGCATTCCTGAAGTATGCGGCAAAATCTTGATGGGTCGACCACACCGTATATGCTCAAGCGCTCTACCTGCGGGTTTATTATCGCAAAACCCCGGTGCGCTCGGCGGGTCCAGAATTTGCCGCATACTTCCGAAAGCGCCGCCGATTTCCATGCGACAGGTGAGAGCAGATCACCGTTGGAGCGCGACGTTTCCCCAGATAAAACCGACCAAAATAAACCTGTCCCTTTTTGGCAGGTAACGTTGCCCCGACGAGCACGTCGGATTCCCGGGCCGGGCGGCGCAGGGGTTAAGTTTGTCGCGAGTTCCGCACGAGCCGGAGGCCACTTAATGTGGCCTCCGTGCGAGCCAGGACTGTAGAGCAGCAAACTTAACCCCTGCGCCGCCCGGCCCGGGAATCCGCCCCCCGCGCACAGGAGGGGATTCCTTTTGTGTAGGCTTTGCGGAAATGTGCCAATTTTGGGATACGCCCGGCGGCGTGGTCTGTTGACGGCACAGCTAACGCCACGTATCCTATCGAACTGCGTGTTTCGTAGGGGGATGCTGACCCCTCGATTCAAGCCGTTGCACTTTACAGAAAGCTGGAATCATTCGAGAAGGAGTACGCTTTGCCTACTATTAACCAGCTGGTTCGCCAGGGCCGTCGTTCCGTGCCCAAGAAGTCCAAGAACGCTGCCCTGCAGCACAACTCCCAGAAGCGCGGCGTGTGCACCCGCGTCTTCACCACGAGCCCCAAGAAGCCGAACTCGGCTCTTCGTAAGGTTGCCCGTGTTCGCCTCGTCAACGGCATCGAAGTTACTGCTTACATCCCGGGTGAGGGCCACAACCTGCAGGAGCACTCCATCGTGCTCGTCCGCGGCGGTCGTGTCCGTGACCTCCCTGGTGTCCGTTATCACGTCATCCGTGGCGCCTACGACGCTGCTCCGGTCCAGAACCGTATGCAGGCCCGTTCCAAGTACGGTGCTAAGCGCCCCAAGGCTAAATAAGCCAGATAACGTTTTGATACTTTCGCCGTGTGCCGCCTAAGCGCCGCACGGTAGACACTTAAGGAGATTTCACATGCCGCGTCGTGCAGCAGCTAATCGTCGTGAGGTTCAGCCTGACGCCGTTTACAACAACCGCCTGGTGACTCAGCTCATCAACAAGGTCCTTCTTGACGGCAAGAAGGCCACCGCTGAGCGCATCGTTTACACCGCTTTCGAGATCGTTGCCGAGAAGTCCGAGGGTGGCGACGCTCTCGCTACCTTCAAGAAGGCTATGGACAACGTCAAGCCCACGCTCGAGGTTAAGCCCAAGCGTGTCGGTGGCGCTACCTATCAGGTCCCGATGGAGGTCAACTCCCGTCGTTCCACCGCTCTGGGTATCCGCTGGATCGTCAACTTCTCCCGCGCTCGCAAGGAGAAGACCATGGCCGAGCGTCTCGCTAACGAGATCCTCGACGCCTCCAACGGTCTTGGCGCTTCCGTCAAGAAGCGTGAGGACGTCTTCAAGATGGCCGAGGCCAACCGCGCGTTCTCTCACTATCGTTGGTAAGTTAAGGTAAGGAACTAACATGGCTAAGCCTAAGTACAAGCTTTCCGATACCCGTAACATCGGCATCATGGCCCACATCGATGCCGGTAAGACCACCACGACCGAGCGTATTCTTTACTACACCGGTAAGACCCACAAGATCGGTGAGGTCCATGAGGGCGCTGCCACCATGGACTGGATGGTTCAGGAGCAGGAGCGCGGCGTAACCATTACCTCCGCTGCTACCACGTGCTTCTGGAAGAAGGACGGTACCGACTACCGCATCCAGATCATCGACACCCCGGGCCACGTTGACTTCACCGCCGAGGTCGAGCGCTGCCTGCGCGTCCTCGATGGCGCTGTCGCCGTCTTCGACGCCGTTGCCGGCGTTCAGCCCCAGTCTGAGACCGTTTGGCGTCAGGCTTCCACCTTCAACGTCCCCCGCATCGCCTTCATCAACAAGTATGACCGCGTGGGCGCTGACTTCTTCAACGCTATCGAGACCATGAAGGATCGTCTCGACGCTAACGCCGTGGCCGCTCAGGTCCCGATGGGCGCCGAGGACAACTTCTGGGGCGTCATCGACCTGGTCACCATGACTGCATGGGACTTCAAGGCCGACGAGAAGGGTATGACCTACCCCGAGCCGATGGACGAGATCCCGGCTGAGTTTGCCGACATCGCTGCCACCAAGCGCGAGGAGCTCCTTGACGCTGCTGCCAGCTTTGACGACGAGCTCATGGAGAAGATCCTCATGGAGGAGGACTTCACCGTCGAGGAGCTCAAGGCTGCTCTGCGCAAGGGCGTTCTGGCCAACGAGCTCAACCTCGTCTTCGTGGGTTCCGCCTACAAGAACAAGGGCGTTCAGGAGCTGCTCGACGCTGTCGTCGACTACCTGCCCAGCCCGCTCGACGTTGAGGCCGTCACCGGTACCGATCCGGACACCGGCGAGGAGATTCAGCGTCATCCTTCCTTCGACGAGCCCTTCTCCGGCCTGGTCTTCAAGATCATGACCGACCCGTTCGTCGGTAAGCTCACCTACGTCCGCGTTTACTCCGGCCGCGCCGAGTCCGGCTCCTACGTTGTCAACGCTTCCAACGGTCAGCGCGAGCGCCTCGGCCGCATCCTCGAGATGAATGCCGCCGAGCGTATCGACCGTGACGACGCTGCCGCCGGCGACATCGTCGCTTGCGTCGGCTTCAAGAACTCCACCACCGGTGACACCCTGTGCGCCGAGGGCAAGGAGATCGTCCTCGAGAAGATTGAGTTCGCTAAGCCCGTTATTGACGTTGCCATCGAGCCCAAGACCAAGGCCGAGCAGGACAAGATGTCCCTGGCTCTGACCAAGCTCGCCGAGGAGGACCCGACCTTCCAGGTGTCCACCAACCACGAGACCGGCCAGACCATCATCGCCGGCATGGGCGAGCTGCACCTCGAGATCATCGTCGACCGTCTGCTCCGCGAGTTCAAGGTTGACGCTAACGTCGGTAAGCCCCAGGTTGCCTACCGCGAGACCGCCGGTCACGACGTCGAGAAGGCTGAGGGCAAGTTCGTCCGTCAGTCCGGCGGTCGCGGTCAGTACGGCCACGCCGTCATCAAGCTCGAGAAGATGGAGGAGGGCTTCGGCTACGAGTTCGTCAACGCTATCGTCGGCGGCGTCGTGCCCAAGGAGTACATCCCGTCCATCGACAAGGGCATCCAGGAGGCCCTGAACACCGGTGTTATCGCCGGCTTCCCGGTCCTCGACGTTAAGGTCACCCTGTT
This sequence comes from Collinsella aerofaciens, assembly GCF_041537385.1. Lineage (GTDB taxonomy): Bacteria > Actinomycetota > Coriobacteriia > Coriobacteriales > Coriobacteriaceae > Collinsella > Collinsella aerofaciens_BV. The sequence continues at coordinate 127,359 of NZ_JBGORS010000003.1, read as the reverse complement.
CGACGGTTCTTACCACGAGGTCGACTCCTCCGAGGCCGCCTTCAAGATCGCCGGTTCCATGGCTATCAAGGACGCTCTCAAGAAGTCCGATCCGCAGCTGCTCGAGCCGATCATGGCTGTCGAGGTCGAGACCCCCGAGCAGTACATGGGCGACGTTATGGGCAACCTCTCCGGTCGTCGCGGCAAGATCGAGGGCATGGAGGATCGCAAGAACAGCAAGCTCATCCGTGCCAAGGTGCCGCTGGGCGAGATGTTCGGTTACGCTACCGACCTTCGCTCCCAGACCCAGGGCCGTGCATCCTACACGATGCAGTTCGACTCTTATGAGCCCGCGCCCAAGTCCATCGTGGACGAGGTCATGAGCAAGAACGCCTAAGTTCGAGCTCCCTGTTACGTAATCCGCGAGAACATCTCTCGCACTCTTTGGAGGTTTAAGTTGGCTACCCAGAAGATCCGCATTCGCCTCAAGGGCTATGATCACGAGGTCGTCGATCAGTCCGCGAAGCTCATCGTCGAGACCGCTCAGAAGACCGGTGCTCGCGTTTCCGGTCCTGTCCCCCTGCCCACCGAGCGCAACCTGTACACGGTTATCCGCTCGCCGCACGTGAACAAGGACTCCCGTGAGCAGTTCGAGATGCGCACCCACAAGCGCCTCATCGACATCCTCGACCCCACCTCGGGCACCGTTGATTCGCTTATGCGTCTCGACCTCCCCGCTGGCGTCGACATCGACATCAAGCTCTAAGCGATATTCCTCATAGCTTAAAGGGCCCCGCTGCCATTACGGTAGCGGGGCTCTTTTGTTTTGCATGATGGGTTTGGATCGCCGGGTAAGGCTGCCGAGCGGCTGGCTGTGGCGACCTACTCACTCAAGGGGCGCAATGACGCCTCCTCAAAATGGAAGGATCGCAAGCCGTCTTCTGTTTCGATGCACGCACGACCAAAGCCATCGACCGTTATAAAGATGCCTCGCGCCAGCTCGTCACCGGCAGGGAAGCGGGCGATAACGTGCTTTCCAATCCAATTGAGGTGAGCGACATATTCGCCGTGGACGGGCGCGAGCGGTCCGGTGTTTTCTTCCATGGCGTTGAGGCGTTCTGCCCAGGCATCTACAGCGTCTATAACTGCGTGATAGACCTCATCGAGGAGCATGTCGACAGCAGGAACGTTCTCGTTAAGGTCCGAGAGACCGATTGCCGGCAGGCCGCCATCGGGAACCTCCGAGGGCACATAGTTCACATTGACGCCAATGCCGCAGACGGCAAAGGGCTTGCCCTCGTTGTCACGAGCCGCCTCGACCAGGATGCCGCCGAGTTTGCGCCCTCGCGCGACGAGGTCGTTGGGCCATTTGAGGCCGATCTCGTTAGCAAGACCTTGCTTTTCGAGCGCCTCGAGCACCGCTAAGCCGCTGACGGCGGCAAGACCAGAGTACTTGGTGGGATCAACACGTGGACGTAGGACAATCGAGAGCAACAGGTTGCCGGCGGTTGAATCCCACTTGTGGCCGCGTCGGCCGCGTCCTGCTGTCTGAGCCCGGGCGGCAAGTCCCGTGCCGTGTGGCGCTCCCTGTTTTCCTGCTTCGAGCAGGTCATCGTTGGTCGATCCGGTTACGTCGACTATCGTTAATTTGGCATCCATAACGGCTGCTACCTCCTTAATGAATAAGTGAATAACGCAATGGTGTCGAGAGATAAACACAATGTGAAGCCTTTGTCGCATTTGGGCAATTTAATGTTAACACGTCAACAACGACTGAAATGCGCTATCCTCTCTTGGTCGATGTAAACACGTCAACAACTCAAAGGAGGTTAGTGATGGGTTTCACGATTCTTGGAACGGGCTCGGCGCTTCCTAAGCGCAGTGTTTCCAATGACGAGCTGTCCGAGTTCCTCGATACCTCGGATGAGTGGATTTTTACCCGCACGGGTATCAAGAGCCGCCACGTCTGCACCACCGAGTCACTTGATGACCTTGCCGTAGCGGCGAGCGAGCGGGCACTCCAGGTGTCCGGAATCGACGCGAGCCAGTTGGATTTGATCGTCTGCTCGACGACGACGGGTGACCATCTTGTTCCCGCTGAGGCATGTGCCGTCACTGAGCGACTAGGCGCGACGTGCCCTGCCTTCGATGTCTCGGCGGCCTGTGCCGGCTTCGTATTTGCGCTCGATGTTGCCGAGGGCTATATCGCCCGGGGTCGTGCCAAGCGCGTGCTTATCGTTGCTGCCGAGCAGATGACGCGCGCGCTCGACTGGACCGACCGCGCCACCTGCGTGCTCTTTGGCGATGGGGCGGGCGCCGCGGTGATTGAGGCTGGGGGAGACAGCCCCCTTGCCGTTGAGCTTTCGACGGCGCCCGACGTCGAGACGTTGCGCGTTCCCGGTCTGGTCGGCACCTCGCCGTTTAAGGCCTCCGCAGATAGCGAGAGCGTGCTGTCCATGAATGGCCGCCGCGTGTTCAAGTTCGGCGTCAACGCCATCTGCGACACGGTCCATAAGCTTGCGAGCGATGCGGGCATTTCGGTCGAGGACATCGACCATTTTGTATTCCATCAGGCTAACGAACGAATCCTGAGTCAGGCGGTCAAGCGCCTCGGTGTGCCAGACGAGCGCGTGGTTCGAACGCTACGCGAGACCGGCAACATTTCGAGCGCCTGCATTCCCTTTGCGCTTGACCGGCTGGCACGCACCGACGCACTGAATACGGGCGACACCATCGCCCTCGTTGGATTTGGCGCCGGTCTGGATATAGGTGGCTATCTGCTTCGTTGGAAGTAGTCGCACATAGGAAATGAAAACGCCCCTGGGGCACAAACAAAGGAGAACTACCATGGCAGATCAGAAGACCTTCGAGCGCGTTTGCAACGTTATCCGCGAGACCGCTGGCCTTGACGACGTCGAGATGAAGCCCGAGTCCACGCTCGAGGAGATTGGTCTCGACAGTCTGGGCACCGTCGAGATCCTCGTCGCCGTCGAGGACGAGTTTGGCATCCAGCTCGATACCGAGGAGAACCCCAAGACGGTCGGCGAGTTCGCCGATACGGTCGAGGCGGCATTGGAGAAGTAGAGATGCTCAAGACTCCTCTCTGCGATCTGCTCGGCATCGAAAAGCCCGTGTTCCAGGGCGGTATGGCCTGGATTGCCGACGCCTCGCTGGCGTCCGCAGTGTCCGAGGCGGGCGGCTTAGGGATTATCGCGGCCATGAACGCCGACGCCAACTGGCTGCGCGACCAGATTCATGAGCTGCGCGCCAGGACGGATAAGCCCTTTGGCGTCAACGTCATGCTCATGAGCCCGTTTGCCGACGAGGTCGCGCGGGTCGTGATTGACAAGCGAGTGCCGGTCGTCGTGACGGGTGCCGGCAATCCCACCAAGTACATGAAGGCGTGGAACGAGGCGGGCATCAAGGTCATCCCGGTCGTTGCCTCGGTGGCGCTGGCGCGTCTCGTGGCGCGTCGTGGAGCCACTGCCGTGGTTGCCGAGGGTACCGAATCAGGCGGCCATATTGGCGAGACCTCGACGATGGCACTGGTGCCACAGGTTGTCGATGCGGTCGATATTCCCGTGGTTGCGGCTGGCGGTATCGCCGATGGCCGCGGCGTGGCGGCCGCCTTTATGCTGGGCGCCGCCGGCGTGCAGGTGGGTACGCGCTTTCTGATCGCAGATGAGTGCACCGTATCGGAACAGTACAAGGAGATGGTCCTGAAGGCCAACGACACCTCGACGCGTGCGACCGGCCGCTCGACGGGACACCCGGTGCGTGCCCTCAAGAGCCCCTTCACCAACGCCTACGCAAAGAGCGAGGCGGCGGGCGTAAGCGTCGAGGAGCTCGGGGCCATGGGCACGGGCGCCCTTCGCAAGGCCGCCAAGGACGGCAATTACGAAGAGGGCTCGTTTTTGTGTGGACAGATTGCCGGCATGGTCAACGAGCGCCAAAGTGCACGTGAAATCGTTGACGACCTGGTCGATGGCGCCGAGCACGTCCTGAAGGGTGCGTGCGCATGGGTGGCGTAGCGTTTCTGTTTGCCGGCCAGGGCGCCCAGCACCCCGCGATGGGCGTCGACCTGATCGAGGCATCGCCGGCGGCCGCCGAGGTGTTCGCCATTGCCGACGAGGTGCGCCCGGGGACCAGTGAGCAGTGCCGAAGCGCCTCCAAGGAGGAACTCTCGCAGACCGAGAACACGCAGCCGTGCGTGTTCGTTCACGATCTGGCAGCGGCTGCCGCCCTGCGTGAGCGCGGCGTGGTACCTACCGCCTGTGCGGGTTTTTCGCTTGGCGAGGTCGCCGCGCTCACCTTTGCGGGGGCGTTCGATACGCGAGCGGGCTTTGAGCTCGTGTGCGAGCGCGCGGCGCTGATGGCCGCGGCTGCCGAGCGCCATCCGGGCGGCATGCGCGCCGTCATCAAGCTCGATGCGGCGCAAGTCGAGAACCTGGCAAAACAGGCCGGCGAGGACTGCTGGCCGGTCAACTACAACAGTCCGCAGCAGACGGTTGCTGCCGGAGCGCCCGAGGCGCTGCAGGAGCTCGACGTCCTAGTAAAAGAGGCTGGTGGCCGCGCTATGAAAGTCGCGGTGTCGGGCGCATTTCATAGCCCCTATATGGCCGAGGCGACTGAGGGGCTGGCGACGTATATCCAAGCCGGCCACGCGCCGTCACCGCTGCTGATTCCGGTCATGGCAAACATGACGGCGGCGCCCTATCCGGCGGACCCGCGAGCGGCATCGGATGTCTTGGCCAATCAGGTGAGTCATGCCGTTCGTTGGGTCGACACGCTGCATACTCTGCAGAATCAGGGCATCGACACGTTTATTGAGGTCGGCCCTGGCAAAACGCTGTCGGGCCTGGTCAAGCGTACGCTGAGCGACGTTCGCGTGTATTCGTGCGAAACGGCCGAGCAGGTCGCAGCTATTGCCGACGAGCTCGCATAGTCCACAGGGCTGTAACCCGAAAGGAATGACATGGGCAACTTGAACAACGGCGCGCTCGAGCGCAACGACTCACGTCGCGTGGCACTGGTCACGGGCGGCTCGCGGGGTATCGGCCGCGCCTGCGCTGTCGGTCTGGCGGAGGACGGCTTTGATATCGCCGTCGTCTATGCCGGCAGCGTCGATGCGGCGCGCAAGACGTGCGAAGCCTGTGAGGCGGTTGGCGCCACGGCACGCGCATATCAATGCGACGTGACCGATCCCGCTGCCGTCAACGCGTGCGTGGAAGCGGTCCTCAACGACTTTGGTTCCATTTGGGCGCTCGTCAACAACGCCGGCATCACCCGCGATGGCCTGCTCATACGCATGGGCGATGACGCATTCGATCGCGTGCTCGATGTCAATCTCAAGGGAACATTCAATATGACGCGCGCGCTCACCAAGACCTTTATGCGCCAGCGCGGCGGTTGCGTCGTCAACATGAGCTCGGTCGTGGGCCTGATGGGCAATGCCGGGCAAGCCAACTACGCTGCTTCCAAGGCAGGCGTGATAGGGCTTACCAAGGCGGTGGCGCGCGAGCTTGCGCCTCGTGGCGTACGAGCGAACGCGGTCGCCCCCGGGTTTGTCGAGACAGATATGACGGCAAAGCTCTCGGAGAAGGTGCGTACGGCAACCGAGGAACAGATTCCCCTTAAGCGCATGGCACGTCCCGAGGAAGTGGCCGGCGTGGTGCGCTTTTTAGCGAGCGATGCGGCTGCTTACATTACGGGCGAGGTCGTGCGCGTCGACGGCGGAATGGCGATGTAGAAACCAGGGCCGAAGAACGGCTTGGATGAGGAGACCATGATGGAACAGAGAGTTGCAATCACCGGCATCGGTGCCGTATCGCCGCTCGGCAACACCGCGCTTGCCACCTGGGCGGCCATGTGCGCCGGGACCTGTGGCATCGGCCCGATCACGCACTTCGATACCGATGCGTTTACCGTCAAGGTGGCGGCCGAAGTCAAGGGCTTTGACGGCAACGAGTACTTTGGCAAGCGTGACGCCAAGCATCTGGACCCCTGCGTTCAGTTTGCGATGGCGGCTTCGGACGAGGCAATGCACGATGCGGGCTTTGATGTCGAAGGCGCCATCGATCGTGAGCGCCTGGGCGTCTACGTGGGCTCGGGCGTGGGCGGCATGACGACGCTCGTCGACAACGTCCACACGATCGCCGATCGTGGACCTCGCCGCGCATCGCCCTATATGATTGCGATGATGATCCCCAACATGGCTTCGGGCAATATCGCGATCCGCCACAAGGCAAAGGGACCGACCCTGCCAGTCGTGACTGCTTGCGCGACCTCGGCCCATGCGGTGGGCGAGGCGTTCCGCGCCATCAAGCACGGCTATGCCGACGCGATCCTCGCGGGCGGCGCCGAGGCGGCCATTATCCCCGATGCCGTTGCAGGCTTTACGTCCTGCCGCGCATTGACCACCAACCCCGATCCTGCGACGGCTTGCCGCCCGTTCGATGCAGACCGCGACGGCTTTGTGATGGGCGAGGGCGCTTGCGTGCTGGTACTCGAGAGCATGGAACATGCGCAGGCGCGCGGTGCGCACATTTATGCCGAGGTCGTGGGCTACGGCAACACCGATGATGCTTATCACATCACGAGTCCCGATCCCGAGGCTGCCGGCATTGCCCGCGCGATATCGCTGGCGGTGGCCGAGGGCGACGTCAAGCCTTCCGAGGGCCTCTACATCAATGCCCACGGCACCTCGACCAAGCTTAATGATTCGTCCGAGACGGCGGGCATTAAGCGAGCGCTCGGCGAGGACGCGGCGCGCGCCGCACATGTCTCGTCGACCAAGTCGATGACGGGGCACATGATCGGTGCCACGGGGGCCATTGAGGTCATGGCCTGCGCCATGGCACTCGAGCAGGGCGTGGTGCCGCCGACCATTAACTACCACACGCCCGATTCCGCCTGCGATCTTGATTACACGCCCAATCGCGCGGTTCGCGCCGACCTTACCTGGGCGCTTTCGACCAACCTAGGCTTTGGCGGGCACAACGCCGCCATCGCGCTGCGTAGATATACGAGGAGCTAGAGCATGGATTCCAAAAGACTTGCCGAGATAGCCGATGTGATGGAGGACCGCGGCCTCACGCGCGTACGCGTTGAGGAGCCCGATGGCACCGCGGTCGAACTCGAGCGCGCGAGTGTGGCGCAGCCGGTTGCCGTGCCCATGCCTATGCCGGGTGCCGTGGCCGCTCAAGTTGCAGCTCCCACAGTCGCGCCTGCCGCACCGGAACCCGCCACGCAGACACCTGCCGCCGCGCCGGAGCCCAAGGGCACCGAGGTGACTGCTCCCATGGTGGGCGTCTTCTATGCTGCCCCTGCGCCGGGCGACGAGCCATTTGTGCGCGTGGGCTCCAAGGTCAAGGCCGGCGAGACCCTCTGCATCATCGAGGCCATGAAGGTTCTCAACGAGGTGACGGCCGAGGCAGACGGTGAGGTGCTCGAGATCTGCGTGGCCGACGGCGACCTCGTGGAGTTTGGCAGCTGCCTCATGAGGATCGGATAGGTGATATCCATGAACAAAGAAGAGCTCAAGAAGCTGTTACCGCATCGCGAGCCGATGCTTTTGCTCGACGAAGCCGAGCTGGTGGGCGACGAGGCCCACGGCAAGATCACGATTACAGGCGACGAGTACTTTTTGCAGGGACATTTTCCGGGAAACCCGGTCGTTCCCGGCGTGATTCAGTGCGAGATGCTCGCCCAGAACTGCTGCGTGCTGCTGATGGGCGATGAGGAGGCGCGCGGCGCGACGCCGTTCTACACGAGTCTGGACAAGGTGCGCTTTAAGCGTCCGGTGCGCCCGGGCGACACGGTGGATCTAGTGTGCTCCATCACGCGTGCGCGCGGGCCGTTCCGCTTTGCGACGGGTACTGCGAGCGTCAACGGTGAGGTTTGCTGCCGCGCCGATATGTCTTTTGCACTCATGCACGAAAGTTAAGGAAGGCTCCATGTTCGACAAAGTGCTCATCGCCAACCGCGGCGAAGTCGCGGTCCGTGTTATCCGCGCGTGCCGCGATATGGGCATCAAGACCGTCGCCGTTTATTCCACGGCCGATGCGGACGCGCTACACGTGCAGCTTGCCGACGAGGCGTATTGCATCGGCGGCCCGCGTCTTGCCGAGAGCTACCTCAACGACGATGCCGTGCTCACCTGTGCCGTAAAGTCGGGAGCTAAGGCAATTCATCCCGGCTATGGCTTCTTTTCCGAGAAGGCGAGCTTCGTGCGCGACTGCGACAAGTTCGGTCTGGCGTTTGTCGGTCCTTCGGCCGAGGTGATCGACAGCATGGGCGACAAGGACGCCGCACGCCGAACGGCCGCTGCTGCGGGCGTGCCCATCGTGCCGGGCTGCGATTTGCTCAAAAGCCCCGAGGAAGCAACGGCCGAGGCCGAGCGCATCGGCTGCCCCGTGCTTATTAAGGCGCGCGCGGGCGGCGGCGGTCGCGGTATTCGCAAGGTCGAGCGCGTGGAAGATGCGGCAAAGGCGTTCATCGAGGCGCGTGCCGAGGGTGAGGCCGTTTTTGGCGACGGCGAGTGCTACATGGAGAAGTTCGTTGCGCCGGCGCATCACGTTGAGGTACAGATTATGGCCGATAAGCAGGGCCATGTGTTTTCGCTCGGCGAGCGCGAGTGCTCGGTGCAGCGCCGCAACCAAAAGCTGATCGAGGAGAGCCCCGCGCCGTGCCTCGACGGACGCGATGATATTCGCGCGCGCATGCACAAGGCCGCGCGCGACCTGGCTCGTGCCGTTGGCTATGAGGGCGCTGGCACCATCGAGTTTTTGTACTCAGATGACGGCAATTTCTACTTTATGGAAATGAACACGCGCTTGCAGGTGGAGCATCCGGTTACGGAGTTTGTGACCGATACCGACCTGGTCAAGTGGCAGCTGCGCGTGGCTGCCGGCCAGCCTCTGCCCTTTGAGCAGGAGGACGTACCGGTCCGCAACCACGCCATGGAGTGCCGCATCAATGCCGAAACGCCGGACTTTCTACCGTCATGTGGAACGGTCACCGCGTTGCGTGTGCCGGGTGGTCCGCGCGTGCGCTGGGATTCCGCCATGTTTACCGGAGCGAAAGTTCCGCCGTACTACGACTCCATGCTCGGCAAGCTCATCGTGTGCGCGCCCACGCGTGACGGTGCCATTCGCAAGATGCGCTCGGCCCTGGGCGAGCTCGTGATTGAGGGCGTGAGCGAAAATAGCGAGCTTCAGCTCGACGTGCTGGCAAACGACGAGTTTTTGTCGGGCATGTATCACACCGATCTGATGGGGCATCTCTATGCTGATGAATAGAAAAGCGAAGACGGTCAATGTCCTTGAGGGGCCGATAACCGAGTCGTGCGCCGAGTTCCCCGCGCGCCACGTGTTTGTCAAATGCCCGGAGTGCCGCCGTGTGATCGATGAGGCGCGCCTGCACGACAACCTCGAGGTCTGCCCTCGTTGCGGCAAACACTTTCGCGTGAGCGGTCGCGCGCGCATGCGCATGACGGTCGACGCGGGTACCTTTGAGGAATGGGATGCCAATCTGGCGTCGAAGGACTTCCTCTCGTTTCCCGGTTATGCCGACAAGCTTAAGAGCGTGAGCGAGCGTTCGGGCGAGCGCGATGCCGTTGTGTGCGGCAGGGGCAAAATCTGCGGCTGCGATACCGCGCTCTTCTTTATGGATGCCAACTTTATGATGGGCTCAATGGGCTCCGTGGTGGGCGAGAAGATCTGTCGTGTCTTTGAGCGCGCGGCCGAGTTGGGGCTGCCGGTCGTTGGCTTTACCGTATCGGGCGGCGCCCGCATGCAGGAGGGCGTGACCTCGCTCATGCAGATGGCCAAGATTTCTGCGGCGGTTAGGCGCCACAGCGAGGCGGGCGGCCTGTATATCACGGTGCTCACCGATCCCACGACCGGAGGTGTAACCGCGAGCTTTGCCATGGAGGGCGACATTATCCTGGCCGAGCCCGATGCCCTGACGGCATTTGCCGGCCCGCGCGTGATCGAGCAGAACATGCACAAGCGTCTGCCCAAGGGATTCCAGCGTTCCGAGTTTTTGCTGGAGCACGGCTTTTGCGATGCCGTTGTTCCGCGTGGTGAGATTGCGCTCACGGTAGGCGAGCTGCTGGCGCTGCACGAAGGGCACGCGCCCGGCCTGGGGGCACCGCATGAGATCGTGCATACGGGTCGTCGCGACAAAAAGCTGGGACACTTGTTTAAGCGCTCGGCCGCACCAAAAAGCGCGCTCGAAATCGTCAAACAGACTCGCTCGGCGAACCGCGCCACGGCAGGCGAGATGATCTCGTTGGGTCTCGACGGATTCGTAGAGCTGCACGGCGACCGCTACTTTGGCGACGATGCTGCCGTGGTGGGCGGCATCGGCTGGAAAGACGGGCGACCCGTGACGGTTATCGCCATCGAGCGCGGTACCACGACCAAAGAGCGCATGCGTCGCAACTTTGGCATGGCGCATCCCGAGGGTTACCGCAAAGCGCGTCGCCTTATGCGCCAAGCCGAGAAATTTGGTCGACCGGTTCTGTGCCTGGTTGATACTTCGGGCGCGTTTTGCGGTATCGGTGCCGAGGAGCGCGGCCAGGGCGAGGCGATTGCCCAGAATCTCATGGAGATGAGCGGCCTTAAGACGCCGATTGTCTCGGTGGTGACAGGCGAGGGCGGCTCTGGTGGCGCGCTGGCGCTGTCCGTGGCCGACCGCATCCTGATGCTCTCGAGCTCGGCCTATTCGGTCGTGAGCCCCGAGGCCTGTGCGTCGATCCTGTGGAAGGATACCGAGCGCGCGAATGAGGCCGCCGAGGCGCTTAAGCTCACGGCCCCCGATCTGTTGGCGCTCGGCATCATCGACGGCATTGTTGACGATAGGGGCCTGTCGCATGAGGAGATCGCCGGTGCCGTCATGTCCTCGGCATTTGATGCCTTCGATACGCTTGGGCAGCTCGACGACGCGACCCTCACAAACCTCCGCTACGAAAAGTACCGCGCAATCGGTCGGTACCGCACGATGTGACAAAGGGACAGTCCGCATGTCACATTCCAAGGTCGTGGCCCGTGTGGGTTGCGGCCTTTTTGTATCTGTGGGGCAAAGTGGCTACACTACAATCCGTTTGAGCAATAGATATATAGGTAGTACCGTGGGGGCGGATGTAGATGGTCGAGTGGATTGTTAAGCGTGCGCAGGGCGACCGTGCGCGCGTGGGCACGTTGACGGGCGTGGTGTGTATTCTCGCCAATGTGGCACTATGCGCTGCGAAGGGCGTAATTGGCGTGCTGTCGGGATCGGTTTCGATCGTGGCGGATGCCATGAACAACCTGTCCGATGCCAGCTCGAATATCGTGAGCGTGCTGGGCTTTAAGCTGGCGAGCAAGCCGGCCGACCCCGAGCATCCTTACGGCCACGGTCGCTACGAGTATCTCTCGGGTCTGGTCGTGGCTGCACTCGTGCTGCTGATCGGCCTTGAGCTGGTGAAGTCCTCGGTCGAGCGCGTCATCCACCCCGAACCTGTCGAGTTCTCGCTTGCCCTGGTGGCAGTTCTAGTGCTTTCGATGGTCGTAAAGCTCTGGATGGCGGCCCTCAACCAAAAGCTCGGCGATCGCATTGAGTCCGAGACGCTGCATGCGACCGCGCAGGATTCCAAGAACGATGTTCTTGCTACGGGCGCCGTGTTAGCGTGCGCAATTGTTTCGCAGGTGACGCACATCAATCTTGACGCATGGGTCGGCCTTGCCGTTGGCGCCTATATTGGCTGGAGCGGTTTTGAACTCATCCAGGATACGGTGAGCCCGCTTTTGGGCCAGTCGCCCGATCCTAAGCTGGTCAAGCACATTCGAGACAAGATCATGAGCTATCCCGGCGTTTTGGGCGTTCACGATCTGATGGTTCACGACTACGGCCCGGGCAGGAAGTTCGCAAGCGCTCACGCCGAGATGGCGGCCGAAGCCAGCCCGCTGGAAAGTCACGACACGCTCGATAACATCGAGCAGTCGTTTAGGAACGAAGACGGCATGATTGTCACACTTCACTACGACCCCATCGTGACCGACGATCCAAAGGTGGCGAGCATGCGCTTGCGCATCAACGCTATGGCTCAAGAGATCGATAGCCGCCTTTCGATTCATGATTTGCGCTGCGTGCCGGGCCCCACGCACACCAACGTGATTTTTGACTGCGTGCGTCCCTCGGATCTGCAAATGAGTGCCGAAGACTTAAAGCACGCGCTGGCACAACGGGTCGAATCGGAATACCCCAGGTCGATTGCCAAGATTACGATCGACGAAGACTACGTAGGACATACCCACGAGTAAGGCTGTGCCGGCAAAGCAGGTTATGCAGAAGGGGAGAGCATGAAGAAACTGTATCTACTCCGCCACGGGCAGACGGAGTTCAACGTCAAAAAGCTGGTCCAGGGCCGCTGCGATTCACCGCTCACCGACCTGGGCCGTCAGCAAGCCGGGATGGCAGCCGCGTGGCTCAAAGCCCACAACGTCGTTCCCGACAAAGTGGTCTCTTCGCCCTTAGGCCGAGCCATGGACACAGCTCAGCTCGTCGCAACCGAACTCCTTGGCCCGGACGCAGTAGTCGAGTCCTGCGAAGGCATCATCGAGCGCTGCTACGGCACCTTCGAAGAAGGTCCGCACGACGCGCTACCCACCGACGTCTGGGATCCGGGCGAGGACTTAATTCCATTCGGAGGAGAAGGAAGCCAGGCACTGCAAGAGCGCATGGTAGACACCCTCACCAATATCATGGGCTCCGAGGGTATCGAAACCCTTCTAGCAGTAAGCCACGGCAGCGCCAGCCGCCAATTCATCAAGGCTGCAGCCCCAGAGGGCTTCGAGCTCCCAGCAAAACTCCCCAACTGCGCCATCATGATCTTCGATTTTGACGAGGCAAAGCCACAAGCAGAAGGCGAGCCTCATCAATGTAAGTTCACCCTCCAGCAAATAGTGGACCCCCAACAAAGTCATTAGCCTGAGCGAGCAAGGTTTAGCAGACATCAACGTGGCGTTCCCAGTGTGCGGCGGAGGGGGCGGGCCTGAGACATATTAAGGTTGTCGCGAGTTCCGCACGAACAGGAGAGCACTTAATGTGCTCTCCGTCGTGAGCAGGACTGTAGAGCAGCAACCTTAATATGTCTCAGGCCCGCCCCCTCCGCCGCACACTGGGAACGTGCCACGCACTTTACCTGCGTAAACAATGTGAGTGAAATATGAATCTCGATGGATACGCCCGCAGCCGTGTATACTAATCAGCTGTGTGTAACCAGGGGAGTATTCTGGCTGGACAAAATGCCTGCTTAATAGGGTTGTCAGGTAGTCGGGGCGAAATACAAGGCTGGGGAGCACGTCGTGTAAGTAGTGGTCCTCTAGGGGCGTACGCTCGGTGGTGTACGCATTGTCCCAAGACCACGCGAGAGTTGGGATCATATCTTGATCAGCATGATTCTCGGCCGCAAGATTGGCATGACCCAGGTTTGGGACGAGGACGACAACGTCGTTCCCGTCACGGTCATCCAGGCTGGCCCCTGCGCTGTCTCGCAGGTTAAAACTCAGGCAACCGACGGCTATGACGCCGTCCAGATCGGTTTCGGCGACATCAAGGCCAAGAACGTGAACAAGCCCATGGCTGGTCACTTCGCCAAGGCTGGCGTCGAGCCTGTCCGCTTCCTTCGTGAGGTCCGCGTCGAGAACGGCGAGGAGCACAAGGTCGGCGAGGTCGTCACCGTCGCTGATTTCGCTGATGTCGAGAAGGTCGACGTCATCGGTACCTCCAAGGGTAAGGGCTTCCAGGGTCGCATCAAGCGCTGGGGTCAGCGCCGCGGTCCTATGACGCATGGTTCTCACTTCCAGCGTCACCCCGGTTCTATCGGTCAGTGCGCCTATCCTGCGCGCGTCCTCAAGGGCGTCAAGATGGCCGGTCACATGGGTAACGAGCGCGTTACCGTCAAGAACCTTTCCGTTGTCCGCATCGATGCCGAGCAGAACCTCATCTTGGTCAAGGGCGCTGTCCCGGGTGCCAAGAATGGTCTCGTCGCCATCCGTATGGCCTAAGGGCCCAGCCCATTTAGCCCAGCGTCATACCAAGGAGAACACTTAAATGGCAAAGTTTGAAGTAAAGAACAGCGAGGGCAAGAAGGTCGCCGAGGCCGAGCTCGCCGCTGAGGTGTACGGCATCGAGCCGAACATCCACGTTATGCACCACATCGTCAAGTGCCAGATGGCCTCTTGGCGTCAGGGCACCCAGTCTGCTAAGGGTCGCTCTGAGGTTTCCGGTGGCGGCAAGAAGCCTTGGCGTCAGAAGGGCACCGGCCGTGCCCGCCAGGGTTCCATCCGTGCTGCCCAGTGGCGTCACGGTGGCGTTGTCTTCGCCCCCAAGCCCCGTTCCTACGCTAAGCGTATGAACAACAAGGAGGTCAAGCTGGCTATGCGCTCCGCGCTGTCCGCCAAGCTGGCCGATGGCGAGCTCGTGCTCGTCGACGACTACGGCTTCGAGAAGCCTTCCACCAAGGCTGCTGTCGCCATGCTCAAGGCTCTCGGCCTTGAGGGCAAGCGTCTGACCATCATCGTTCGCGATGAGGACGTCAACGCCTACCTGTCGTTCCGCAACATTCCCAAGACGTTCATCATCACCGCTGACGAGGCCAACACCTACGATCTCGTCAACAACAACGCTGTGCTGATGCCCGCCGACATCGCCGCTCACTTCGGGGAGGTGCTTGCATAAATGACCGCCCACGAGATCATCATCCGTCCGATCGTGTCCGAGCGTTCCTTCTCCGGCATGGAGCTGAACAAGTACACGTTCGAGGTCGCCAAGGATGCTAACAAGTATCAGATCAAGGACGCTGTCGAGGAGATCTTCGGCGTCAAGGTCGTTCGCGTGAACACCCTGACGGTCAAGCCCAAGACCAAGCGCGTGCGCTATGTCGCCGGCAAGACCCGTTCTTGGAAGAAGGCCATCGTCACGCTGGCCGAGGGCGACACCATCGAGGTCTTTGGCAACCAGGCCTAAGACTCGCTGCTGTTGAGTGAGCTCATGCCTCCCAAATAGGGGAGGCGGGAGCTCAAGGTTTTGGGCGTATATAATGGACACGCCCGGAACCGTGTATACGTCCGGTGTCATCGCACCCGAGGCAGAACCTCGAATCCCTGTCTGCGATGGCTAACGGATTCCTATTGAAAGGGATTGTAATGGCTGTAAAGCACCTTAAGCCGACCTCCGCTGGTAGGCGTTGGCAGACGATCTCCGACTTCTCCGAGATCACCTGCACCAAGCCCGAGAAGTCTCTTCTCGAGCCCCTGCCTAAGAAGGCCGGTCGTAACAACAACGGCCGCATCACCACCCGCCACCAGGGCGGCGGCGTGAAGCGTCGTTACCGCGTGATCGACTTCAAGCGCAACAAGGACGGCGTGCCCGCCAAGGTTGCCACGATCGAGTACGATCCGAACCGTTCCGCTCGCATCGCTCTGCTGCACTACGCTGACGGTGAGAAGCGCTACATCCTGGCCCCCAAGGGCCTCGAGGTCGGTCAGACCATCATGTCCGGTTCTGACGCCGACATCAAGCCGGGCAACGCTCTGCCCCTCGCCGACATCCCCGTCGGTACGCTCATCCACGCCGTCGAGTTCCAGCCGGGCAAGGGCGCTGCTATCGCCCGTTCCGCCGGTAACTCCTGCCAGCTGATGGGTAAGGAGGGCAAGTACGCTATCGTCCGTATGCCTTCCTCCGAGATGCGCCGCATCCTCGTTACCTGCCGCGCCACCGTCGGTGAGGTCGGCAACGCCGATCACTCCAACATCGTCATCGGCAAGGCCGGCCGTAAGCGTCACATGAACGTGCGCCCGACCGTCCGCGGTACCGTCATGAACCCTGTCGACCACCCGCACGGCGGTGGCGAGGGCAAGAACCACACCTCTGGTCGTCCCTCTGTTACCCCCTGGGGTAAGCCGACGAAGGGCCTTCGTACGCGCAAGAAGAAGAAGGTCTCGAACCAGCACATCATTCGTCGCCGTAAGAAGTAATTTCGGATACCGAGTTTTAGGAGAAAGCACTTATGAGCAGAAGTCTCAAAAAGGGCCCGTTCGTGGAGACTCGCCTTCTCTCGCGTATCACCGCGATGAACGAGGCTGGCAAGAAGGACGTCGTGAAGACCTGGTCCCGCGCGTCCACCATCTTCCCCGAGATGGTTGGTCACACCATCGCCGTCCACGACGGCCGCAAGCATGTGCCCGTGTATGTTACCGAGTCCATGGTTGGTCACAAGCTCGGCGAGTTCGCGCCGACTCGTACGTTCCGTGGCCACAAGGCCAAATAGGGGGTTAACCGTAAATGGCAACTAAGTCTATTGAAACTGAGGCCACCGAGGTTCGCGCCGTCGCTAAGTACGTGCGTGTTTCCCCCAGCAAGGCCCGCCTGGTGGTCGATCTGATCCGCCGCAAGCCTGTTGCTCAGGCCTTCGACATCCTCCACTTCTGCGACCGTGCCGTCGCCGTGGATGTCGAGAAGGTTCTCCGTTCCGCCGTTGCGAACGCCGAGAACAACAACGGTCTGCGTGCCGACAACCTGGTTGTCGCCGCTGCCTATGTTGACGAGGGTCCGACGCTTAAGCGCATCCGTCCCCGCGCCAAGGGTTCCGCTTCTCGCATTCTGAAGCGTACTTCCCACATCACCGTCGTCGTTGCTCCTCGAAAGGAGGCGTAAAGCTGTATGGGTCAGAAAGTCTACCCCACCGGCTTCCGTCTTGGCATCACCGAGAACTGGCGCTCCCGCTGGTTCGCAGAGAAGGATTACGCTAAGACCCTCGGTAACGATCTCGAGATCCGCAAGTACCTCGAGAAGCGTCTTTCCCGCGCAGCTGTCTCCCGCGTCGAGATCGAGCGCGCTGGCGACAAGGTGAAGGTCATCATCCTCACCGCTCGCCCCGGCGTTGTCATCGGTAAGAAGGGTGCCGAGATCGATACCCTCCGCACCGAGCTCGAGAAGGTCGCTGGCGTCTCCAAGGGCCAGCTCTCCGTCGACGTTGTCGAGATCAAGCGCCCCGAGCTCGACGCCAACCTCGTTGCTCAGTCTATCGCCGAGCAGCTCGAGGGCCGCGTTGCCTTCCGTCGCGCTATGCGCAAGGCTGTCCAGTCCGCCCGCAAGGCCGGCGCTAAGGGCATCCGTATCCAGTGCTCCGGTCGTCTCGGCGGTGCCGAGATGGGCCGTCGTGAGTGGTACCGCGAGGGTCGCGTGCCTCTGCACACCCTCCGTGCCAAGATCGACTACGGCACGGCTGTCGCCAGCACCACCATGGGCGCTTGCGGCGTGAAGGTCTGGATCTACCTGGGCGAGAAGCTCCCGGGCCAGCCTGTTCCCAACCCTGCACTCGAGGGCTCTTCCCGTCCTCGTCGTCGTAACTCCGAGAGGAGGGGTCAGTAGTGCTTGCCCCTAAGCGTATTCTTCACCGCAAGGTGCAGCGTGGCTCCATGAAGGGCCAGGCCAAGGGTAATACCGAGCTGCATTTCGGCGAGTTTGGTATCCAGGCTCTCGAGGCCCATTGGATCACCAACCGTCAGATCGAGGCCGCTCGTATTGCCATGACCCGCTACATGAAGCGTGGCGGTCGTGTCTACATCACGATCTTCCCCGATAAGCCCATCACCAAGAAGCCTGCCGAGACTCGCATGGGTTCTGGTAAGGGTAACCCCGAGGAGTGGGTGGCCGTCGTCAAGCCCGGCCGCATCATGTTCGAGGTCAAGGGCGTGCCCGAGGAGGTCGCTCGCGAGGCCCTGCGTCTTGCTCAGCACAAGCTTCCCATCAAGACCAAGATTGTTGCTGCTAAGAACGCTGAGCAGCGCATCGAGAAGGAGATGGCTGAGGAGGCCGCTCTCGAGGCCAAGTGGGCTGCTGAGGACGCCGCCGCCGCCAAGGAGGAGAACTAATGAAGCCCGCAGAGATTCGTGAGCTCTCGGACGCTCAGCTCGTTGAGAAGCTGAAGGAAATGCGCGCCGAGCTCTTTAACCTTCGTTTCCAGATGGCCACCAGCCAGCTGGACAACACCGCTCGCGTCAACACCGTGAAGAAGGACATCGCTCGCGTCCTCACGGAGCAGCGCGCCCGCGAGATCGCAGCGGAGAAGTCCGCTGTCGCCGAGTAGGACCTAAGGAGAGAACATGACTGATTCGCGTAACTCGCGTAAGGTCCGTACGGGTGTCGTTACCTCCGTCTCCGGTGCCAAGACCATTGTTGTCACCATCACCGAGCGCAAGCGTCACCCCAAGTACGGCAAGATGATGACCAGCTCCAAGAAGCTGCACGCTCACGACGAGGAGTGCACGGCTGGCGTGGGCGACACCGTCCGCGTTATGGAGACCCGTCCTATGTCCAAGATGAAGCGTTGGCGCCTCATCGAGGTCGTCGAGCGCGCTAAATAAGCAGTCGCTCTTACGACTTGTACGTTTCCGAAGATGTGCGTATGCCTGGCTTGCATACCACGGGCCGTATAAAGGCTGCGCACCTCTCTTCGGTTCTTAGTTCGGAGGAACATCTACCATGATTCAGATGCAAACCATGCTGAACGTCGCCGACAACTCCGGCGCTCGCAAGATTCGCTGCATCAAGGTGCTTGGCGGTTCCAAGCGTCGTTATGCAGGCATCGGCGATGTGTTCATCGGTGCTGTCCAGGAGGCTACCCCTGGCGCCAACGTCAAGAAGAAGGACGTTGTCCGTTGCGTCGTCGTTCGCACCGTTAAGGAGATCCGCCGCAAGGATGGCTCCTACATTCGCTTTGATGAGAACGCCTGCGTTGTCATCAACAACGATGGTTCGCCCGTCGGCACCCGTATCTTCGGGCCCGTCGCTCGCGAGCTTCGTGACAAGAAGTACATGAAGATCGTCTCGCTCGCTCCCGAGACCCTGTAGTTAGGGGAGATATATGTATATCAAGAAGGGCGATAAGGTCCAGGTTCTCTCTGGTAAGGATCGCGGCAAGCAGGGCGTTATCCTGCGTGCTCTCCCCGCCGAGAACAAGGTCGTTGTCGAGGGCGTTTCGGTCGTCAAGAAGGCCGTCAAGCCCAACGCTGCCAACCAGCAGGGCGGCATCGTTTCGCAGGAGGCTCCCATCGATGCCTCCAACGTCAATCTCGTTTGCCCCGAGTGCGGTAAGGTTACCCGCGTCGGTCACGAGAAGGACGGCAAGAACAAGCTGCGCGTCTGCAAGAAGTGCGGCCACAAGTTCTAAGCTGCCCGCAACTTCAAGTTGCTAGCAAAGGCCCGGATGCCCCACGGCACCCGGGCCTTTTTCTATCCCTACTCATTGGGAACAGACTTAAATGAGTGGAAGTCGCTTGGCATTCATTGGGGACAGACTTAAATAAGTGCCGTTGAAACGCCGGTAGCTGGGGACGTTCCCTATGTGCCGGCAGCTAGGTAAGTCCCTATCTGCCGGCAGTTTGGGACAGCCCTTTGATGGCTGCGCCCCCCAGAGGGGTGGAGTAATACAGCCTACTCTGTCTTTTAGGGCTTTGGTGTTCCGCTCCTTTATGTTTCACAAGGATCGTTGCATGCGCATTTACGCGCATAGGCTTGCGCGATAATGCGCATAACCGCGCAAACATCTGCCAACTATGGCTAAATAATGACCGATAAGCAAATAAGCACGCAAACACGAGCAGATACGCGCGCAATTGTGCGAGTATAGGGTTGTTAGAAATGAAGGACTTCCGATAACTCAGGAGGCACATAATGGCAGATTCCAAACAGGCTCCGCTCGACGCCGAAGCAGCCGCTAAGGCGGCGTTCGCTTCGGTCCAGGACAGGCCATTCCCCGATGATATCTTTACGGCCCCCGAGCTCCGCTGGGCTGTGATCGGTTGCGGTGTTATCGCCAATCAGATGGCCCAGTCTCTCGCTCTTGCCGGCCGCAAGCTTGCGGGCGTCGCCAACCGTACGCTGTCCAAGGCTCAGGCTTTTGCTGAGCAGTATGGCATCGAGAAGGTCTATGAATCGGTCGAGGACCTCTATGCCGATCCGAACATCGACGCGATCTATATCACCACCCCGCATAACACGCATATCACCTACCTGCGCGCCGCTCTGGCAGCTGGTAAGCACGTACTCTGCGAGAAGGCCATTACCCTCAATTCCGCTGAGCTCGACGAGGCGCGTGCCATCGCCGACGAGCACAACGTGGTCCTCATGGATGCCACTACGGTGCTCCACATGCCCTTGTATCAGGAGCTGCGCCGCCGCATGGATGCCGGCGAGTTTGGCCGCATGAATCTTGCTCAGCTCAACTTTGGTAGCTATAAGGAGTACGGCGACCTGACCAACCGCTTCTACAATCGCAACCTTGCTGGCGGTGCCATGCTCGATATTGGCGTCTATGCCCTGTCCGTTATGCGCTTCTTTATGGCAAGCCAGCCCGCTGAGGTCATTTCGCTGGGCAACACCTGCGAGACCGGCGTTGACGTTGCGGGCGGCATCGTCTGCCGTAATGCCGAGCAGCAGCTGGGTGTTGTGAGCCTCACGCTCCACTCCAAGCAACCCAAGCGCTCGATTATTAGCTTCGATAAGTGTTATATCGAGGTCAACGAGTATCCGCGCGCCGATCACGCGACCATCGTGTGGACTGCGGACGGCCACCGCGAGGAGGTCCACGCCGGCACCGAGGCTTACGCCCTTTGCTATGAGATGGCCGATCTTGAGAAGGCCGTTGCCGGCGACGACTCTAAGCGCGAGCTGCTGGATTATGCTTCTGATGTTATGAAGCTTATGACCAAGCTTCGCGCCGACTGGGGAGTCGTGTACCCCGAGGAGGAGTAAGCGATGCTTGCGGAAGATAGGCTCAACGCGATCGTGTCGATGGTTCAGCAGGCCGGCTCGGTTACCGTGCCGGAGCTTGCTGAGGCCCTGGGCGTGACGGCGTCTACCATTCGGCGCGACCTGCAGACGCTCGATCGAGCGCACCGCATCGCCAAGGTCCACGGTGGGGCGACGAGTCTTGAGCGCGCGCACGTGACGCGCGACCTAACGCTTAATGAGCGCAGCGACCTCCATAACGATGACAAGGAGCGTATCTGCGCCCGTGCGGCGGCGCTTGTGGAGCCTGAGAGCTTTGTATACATCGACTCGGGCTCGACGACGCTCAGGCTCATCGAGCATCTTCCACACCTTGAAGATGTCACCTATGTGACCGATTCCGTGCTCCATGCTCAACGCCTTGCTTTGCGCGGCATGCGTACCGTGGTGCTGGGCGGCGAGCTCAAACCCGAGACCGAGGCGCTCGTTGGCCCCGATGCCCTGGCAACCTTAGACCGCTACAACTTCAACTGTGGCTTTTGGGGCTCTAACGGCATTGCCGCCGAGCAGGGCTTCACAGCGCCCGATATCGAGGAGGCGCAAGTAAAGCGTATCTCGATGCGCCATACGGCCAAGCGCTTCGTAATCTCGGACGCCAGTAAATTTGGCATGGTGGCGCCCGTCAAGTTCGCGGACTTCCGCGACGCAACGATTATTACCGCAGGCGATGTCCCCGCCAAGTACCGGGCAATGGACAACGTCATCACGGTCTAACAGCAGGGGACGGGCAAGCGCCAAAACCACCGCGAAGGGGTAGGAACCTATGTGGTGGTTTTGACGTTTGTCCAGATAAAACCTGCCAAAATAAACCTGTCCCTTTTCGGCAGGTTTTAGGGCTCCCAGGGGCAGGGGGCTTCTATGTGGATGTGCTCGCCGGTTACGGGATGCGTGAAGGACACGCTGTGGGCGTGGAGCATCAGGCCGCAGGGGCGCGGCGTTCCGTACAGGTCGTCGCCAACCAGGGGATGATGCTCGCTCGCCAGATGCACACGGATTTGGTGCTTACGGCCGGTGAGCAACTCGACATCGATATACGAACGCGCGGGAAGGCCTCGGCGGCTCTTAAGGCGCTTGAGCACCTTCACGCGCGTCTGAGACGGCTTGCCGCTGGCGCCAACGCGCATCTTGCGGCTATCGTGGCGGTCGCGGGCGATGGGCTTGTCGATGAGCTTCTCGTTCCAGTCGATCTTGCCCTCGGCGAGCGCCAGATAGTGCTTTTCGAACGCGTGGTCGATAATCATCTGGTCAAAGGCGGGCTGCGTCTGCTTGTCGAGCGAGAACAGCACCACGCCGGTGGTGTCACGGTCCAGGCGATTGAGCGGCTGCATGTCGGTCGCGGCAAAGCCGTCGCCCATCGCCAGCAGCAGGTCGCTGGCGTAGTCGGTGAGCGTGCGCTCGCCGGTGCCGTCGCCGTGGACAATCATGCCGGCGGGCTTGTCGATGGCCATAAGCCAGGCGTCGCAGTAGAGGACTTGAGGTTCTTCGTTCACGTGTAAGCCTTTCGGTTAGCTAATTCCCACAAACATGCAGCCCGAGGTGGCGCCGCGCAGGCGGGCGGCGGGCTTACGGCCGGCTTGAGCCGCCTCGACGGCGCGACGGACGCGAGCGACGGCACGGCCAATCTCATCGGCCTCGAGCAGGGTTCCGTCGACCATAAGATGACGGACGCCGGCGTCGAGCAACTGCGGTACCTGCGGCGTGAGGTCGATGGGGTAGGCGTCGTACAGGCGTGAGCGGCCGTGGATGTCGGTACGCACCGGCATGATCTTGCCGTCGATATTCTTGAGCGAGAGCTTGCGGGCACGCAGGCGGCAGTTGGCACAATCGTGGATACAGCCGTTGGCAACCTGCAGGATGCAGTGCTCGCTCGTCATAACGCGCGGGCGGCCAAAGACGGTGATGCCCAGAGCCGCGGGCGCGGCGGCGCCGAGCGAGACAATCTCGTCGAGTGTGATCTCGGGCGAGAGCCAAAGCGCACCGGCTCCGCGCTCGGCAAGCGCCTCCATGCAGGGCGTGTTGTGCACCGGCAGGCAAGAGCGAATCTCGGCCGTGGCGCCAACCTGGGCGGCCAGGGCAAGCTCAGAGATGTTGCCAATAGCGACCGTGGCGCCGGCAACAACCCACGGGTCGACGCGTACGTGGTCAACGGCGCGGCAGACCTCGTCGAGCACGGGTACGATGCCCTGCTCAAATGCATCGGCGGGGGAGAGCTCGGTCGCATCGAGTGCATCGGTGGTCATGTAGATGCGCGTTACACCCTCGGCGCGAGCGGCCTCGGCGGCCTCGAGCGAGGTGACGGTGGCGCAGATCTGCGGCTCATCGCGGTAGTGCTCGAGCGCGGGGCGGGAATCACTGGTTACAATCGCCGGCAGCTCGAGCGTTTTCGCGCGCTCCTCGTACGGTGCCAGAATGGCCTCTTCCAGCGCCTTACAAGCGGCGGCGCGCACCTTGTGCACGGCGGAAAAGCCCATACCGCAGCCGGCGTCGAGCGAAACGTCAAAGCTTGCGGCCTCAAAGGGAGAGGAGCCCATGCGCCCGACGTGCTCAACCAGATCGGATGCCTCGACGGCGCGGGTCTTGGCAGCCTCGACGGTAAAGCCCGTGGCCGTGGCCGTAAGCGAAGGATCGTCGCAACAGGTGAGCGTAACGGCAAACGGCTCGCCCAGACGCGCCACAACGGACACGTCTACGGCGCGGCGGCGCAGCACATCGCGCTTGAGCGCGGCGCCGGCGGCGTCAATGGCGCGCTGGCTTCGAATCACGCGCACGCGGCAGCCCTCGGGCATGCTACGGGGCACGCGACACTCGATGACATCGCCGGCAGCGGCATCATCGGCGGCAATGGTGGTCAGGAACTGGTCAAACTCGTTATCGTGGCGAAGCTCCAGCAGGTCGCCCTTGCCCACGGGCTCAAACAGCTCAATGCGGGCGATGGCGGCGCGGCGACGGCGGTCGTCGGGCTTGAGTCCGCGTACATCGCGGTTGGCCAGACGGCTGCCCAGCACCGTGCCCACAATCTGGCCGCGGTTGTTGGAGCGCTCGTAGCTCATCATCTCGTCGCCCGAGGTGCCGTCTTGATAGGCGTGCGTAAAGTCGCGGTTAAAACAGCGCTTGAGTTGGCGCTGGCGAGCGGCGTCCTCATCCTTAGAGGTCGAAACATCGGCAAGCATGTCATCAATCTGATGACGATACACGTCGACGATGGAATACACGTAATCGGGGGCCTTCATGCGGCCCTCAAGCTTGAGCGATGCGGCGCCGGCGTCATACAGACGGCGAATAAGCTGCGACGTGTTGGTGTCGCGCGGGCACAGCGCGCGCTCGCGACCGGCAGGGGAGAGCGAGCGGCCGTTCTCGTCGATCAGCTCGTAAGGCAGGCGACAGGGCTGAGCGCACATGCCGCGGTTGGCCGAGCGGCCTGCCATGGCAAAGCTCGACAGCAGGCACAGGCCCGAGTAGCAAAAGCAGATGGCGCCGTGGCTAAAGACCTCAAGGTCGACATCGGGCGCGGCGTCGTGGATGGCGGCGATCTCGTCGATGGAGAGCTCGCGCGAGAGAGTCACGCGGTCGGCGCCCTGTTCGCGGCACCAAAGCGTTCCGCGGTCGTCATGGATGTTCGCCTGGGTCGAGATATGGGTTTCGATGCCGGGCATGGTGCGCTTGACCTCAAAGAACAGACCCCAGTCCTGGATGATGAAGGCATCGGCGCCCAGCGTGGAGCAGCGGTGGATGAGTTGCAGCGCATCGCCCATCTCGGACTGCTTGATGACGATGTTGACCGTGACGTAGACGCGCGACCCGGCTAGATGCGCGGCGCGGCAGGCCTGCTCAAAGGCCTCGTCGGTAAAGTTGGTGGCCTTGCGGCGGGCGTTGAAGCTGCCCATGCCGCAATAGATGGCGTCTGCCCCCGCGGCGAGTGCGGCGGCAAAGGGCTCGGGCCCTCCGGCGGGCGCTAAAAGCTCGGGTCTGCGGTTGGTGGTTCGACTGGCGGTTGCGGTCATATCCTGCCTTTCAAAATGCTCAGATATTCAAAAGTATAGTGGCGCCGTTGCGGCAGGCGATGCCCGTGCTCCAAGCGGGATAAAGTCTTCAGCAGCTTGGACTGGCTGCTCCACATGAGAACCGTTCAGCGGTTCGGGGAGACCGTTGGGCGATAAAATATTCTCGCAAGCTGATAATATTCTTGCATCAAACAGAAACCTTGAGTACCATCCCAATCAAGCGCGGTGTTCAGACCGAACTGTGCCTCCCGGTGTGAACGCCGCGCTCACGCTTTCTCAACTGATCGTAAGGAGATAAACATGAGCAAGACCGTCGTGTCTTCCGATAACGCACCCGCAGCCATCGGCCCGTATTCCCCTGGTATCCAGACCGGCAACATGGTGTTCCTGTCCGGCCAGCTGGGCATCGACCCTGCAACCGGCAAGATGCCCGAGGGCGTCGAGGCCCAGGCCAAGCAGTCCCTCGCCAACGTCGAGGCCCTGCTGACCGCTGCCGGCGCCACCTTTGCCGATGTCGTCAAGACCACGGTCTACCTGGCCGACATTGCCGACTTCGCTGCCGTGAACGAGATCTATGCCTCCAAGTTCGAGGCTCCGTTCCCCGCGCGCAGCGCTTTCCAGGTTGCCGCCCTTCCGGCTGGCGGTCTGGTTGAGATTGAGGTCGTCGCCGCTCTCTAAGGCGTTGGCAACAACTAAACATGACATGCAAAAAGACCCTGCAGCGCGTGCGAGCTGCAGGGTCTTTTGTCAAGTGACGGGTCGCTTGTGGAGCCGCGCTCCATTTTGCTCGTTAGCCCTCCTTGCGAACTTTTTGCAGGTAGCGGTAGACGCTGGGCTCCGAGATGCCCAGCGCGGTGGCGGCGCAGGCCACGGCACCCTTGAGCATGAACACCCCGTTGCCGTTGAGGTGGCGAATGACGTCCACGCGGTCGCTCTGACCAAGTGACGCTACGTCCAGCCCGCGCGCGCTCAGCAACTCGGCAATGCTGCGGTCGATGAGCTCCTGTGTGGACTCCGAAAGGCTTTCGACCTCGATAGGGGCGGGCTCCGTGCGCGTCGGCGCTGCGTCGAAGCACGCCATGAGCTGCTGCGCCATGGCGTTGATGGAACGCACGGTCGAGAGATCGGTGTTGACGCAGAGCATACCGACGATCTCGTCATGCTCGCGGATAAAGTACGTCGCTGACTCCAACGTCTTGCCGCCGGCACCGCGCCCCTCGTAGCCCGTAATAAACGGCAGGTCGCGATACTTGGGGTCGTGCATGATCTTGAGCGCCAGATCGGTGGCGGGGCCGCCGACCTTGCGGCCGCTCACGATGCCGTTGCGAATATCGACGATGGCGTGGTCGGGATCCGAGAAATCGTGCAGCACGATTTCGCTGTTTTTGCCGAGTATCTGCTCCAGAAAATCGACCATCGGCAAAAAGCGGCGTACGGTCTCGTTCACGGGCAACTCCTTTGGGTGAAATCGGAAATGTTCATAACAATTTTTTCTCATGGTAACACGCTGCCCATCATCTCGTATATCCGCAGGTACATTGCGTAATACAGATGAGCGGTAGATATTTGGCGGTAAACGGTTGACCAAAAGAAAAGTTAGATGTTATTTTGACCAGACACTTTCCTGACCTGCGGAAATGCGTTATTTCAGCTGAAGAATAGTCTGATAACAAAAAATTATTATTGAGAATGAGAATCATCTTTAATACGATATGCAATGAAGGCACAACCTCAACCCCGCGCTGCGTCACAATAGAGCGTTAGATGCGAAAACAACTACTTCGAGGATTGGTGGTCAAATGACCCAGGAGACGGTTACGAACGGCACTGAAGCCCTGTTCACTCGCGAAGGCATGCCTCCCGTTAAGGAAATGATCCCGTGTGCCCTTCAGCACGTACTGGCATCGTTTGCCGGCATCATTACCCCGGCGGTCATCATGGCCGGCGTCTACGGCTTTAATAGCCAGCAGAGCACCGACATCATCCAGGTCGCGCTCATTCTTTCGGCGATCGATACGGCCCTTCAGGCCTTCGCTCCCTTCCGTCGCATCGGCGGCGGCCTGCCCATCGTCATGGGCGTTTCGTTCGCGTTCCTGCCGGCCCTGCAGGCCATGGGTGCCTCGGGCTTTAGCTTTGGTGCGCTGCTGGGCGGCGAGATCGTCGGCGGCGCCGTCGCAGTCCTCTTTGGTCTGGCCTACAGCAAGATCAAGTGGCTGTTCCCGCCCGTCGTGACCGGTACGGTCATCTTCTCCATCGGCGTTTCGCTGTATCCCACGGCCGTCAAGTATATGGCCGGCGGTATGGGTACGCCGCTGTGGGGCACCCCGCAGGCCTGGTGTGTCGCTCTTATCACCTTCGCCGTGGTCTTTGCGCTCGCCAACTTTGGCAAGGGCACGCTCAAGCTGGGATCCGTGTTCTTTGGCATGATCGTCGGCATGATCGTCTCCATCCCCTTTGGCATGATCGACTTCTCCAGCGTCGCCACCGCTCAGGTCTTCGCCCTTCCCAAGCTCATGCCCTACGCGCTCGAGTTTGATCCCGAGGTCTGCATTACCCTCGCCGTCGTGTTCCCCATGGTTGCTATTCAGGTTATCGGTGACGTCTCCGCCGCCTGCCTGGGCTCCATCGACCGTATGCCCACCGAGCGCGAGCTCTCCGGCGCTATCGTGTCCCAGGGCCTCACCTCTATGGTCGGCGGCCTGCTGGGCGGTCTTCCCACCAGCGCCCTTGGCCAGAACGTGGGCATCATCTGCTCCAACAAGGTCGTCAACAAGTGGGTCTTTGTGATCATCGCGGCCGTCTTTGCCATCGCCGGTCTGTTCCCGCAGCTCTCTGCCGTCCTTTCCGCTATCCCGCAGCCCGTCATCGGTGGCGCGACCGTCGGCGTCTTTGGCACCATCACCATGAACGGCGTGCGCATGTTCACCCGCGAGGGCCTCACGCAGCGCACTACCACCATCGTCGGTACCTCCGTCGTCTTCGGCCTGGGTATCTGGATGGCCAGCGGCTGCCTTGCCGGCGAGGGTATGCCCGCCTGGGTGTCCACCGTCATCGGCTCCAATGCCGTAACCCCCACCGCCATCATGGCCATTGTCCTTAACCTGATCCTTCCGCAGACGCCGGTCGTGGCTCAGCACATCGATGCTGCCAAGGACGCTGCCGTGGATCTGGTCTTGCCCGAGAGCAAGAAGTAACCAATTCGGTGCTATTCGTCGGCGGACGCATCGCCTCGTCCGCCGACGTCATGCGGCGCCAAGCCGCACTTCAAAGGGTTTGTCCCTTTGGTGAAGCGTTGACGGGAGAGGGCCCGTTTCCGGTGTAGGCCGGCGCTTCGCACTCCGCCATGTCAGAGGTGTCAAACCCCGCCCCTGATGTCGAAGGGAGCATCCATGCTTCTGGTCGCTAACGGTTCCGTCTTTACCCGCAACGCTCAGACCCCGTTCATTCCAAACGGTGCGGTCGCCATTGACGGAGATACGATCGTCGAAGTGGGCCCCGAGTGCGAGCTCAAGGCCAAGTACCCGGATGCCGAGTACGTCGACGCCCAGGGCAACCTCATCATGCCCGGACTCATCAACTGCCACACCCACATCTACTCGGGTCTGGCCCGCGGCCTTGCCATTAAGGGCTGCAACCCCACCAACTTCCTGGAGAATCTTGAGCAGCAGTGGTGGAAGATTGACGACAACCTGACGCTCGACGGCACCAAGGCCAGCGCCTACGCCACGATTCTTGACTCCATCCGCGATGGCGTCACCACGATCTTCGATCACCATGCGAGCTTCTGCGAGATCCCGGGAAGCCTCTTCACCATTAAGGACGCAGCTCAGGAGCTGGGTATGCGTTCGTGCCTGTGCTACGAGGTCTCTGATCGCCGCGGCCAGCAAAAATGCGACCAGGCCATTGCCGAGAACGCCGAATTTGCCCAGTGGGCCGCCAAGGAGCGTCGCGATAACGACAACCACATGATCGCCGCCATGTTTGGCGGACATGCCACCTTTACGCTTTCGGACGAGACCATGGACAAGATGGCCGAGGCCAACAACGGCCTGACCGGCTTCCACATCCATGTGTGCGAGGGCATGAACGACGTGTGGGATTCCCGCCTCAACCGCGGTGGCATCAGCCCGGTCGAGCGCCTGCTGCAGCACAACCTGCTGGGTCCCGACACCATGCTGGGCCACTGCATCCACGTGACGCCTGCCGAGATGGATATCGTCAAGGAGTCCGGCACCTGGCTCGTCAACAACCCCGAATCCAATATGGGCAACGCCGTGGGCTGCGCCCCCGTGCTCGAGTTCTTCCGCCGCGGCATCCCCGTGTGCATGGGCACCGACGCCTACACCCACGATATGCTCGAGAGCCTTAAGGTCTTCCTGATCATTCAGCGTCACAACGCCGCCATGCCCAACGTGGGCTGGTGCGAGGCCATGACCATGCTGTTCGAGAACAACGCCAAGATGGCGAGCAAGTACTTCGATCGCAAGCTCGGTGTGCTCGAGGCCGGCGCTGCCGCCGACGTCATCGTCATGGACTACAAGCCCTTTACGCCGCTGAGCGAGGAGAATATCGACGGCCACATGCTCTTTGGCATGATGGGCAAAAACTGCCGCACCACCATCATCAACGGCCGCGTCCTGTACAAGGATCGCGAGTTTGTCGGTATTGATGAGGACAAGATCAACGCGTGGACCATGGCTGAGTCCAAGAAGCTCTGGAGCACGCTCAACGATCGCGCCTACTAATTACAAGTAGATTCACGCGCGTCGGATGTTTCGCCGCATCCGACGCGCGTATAGGCGGCCTCCGCGGGGTCGCCGGCGCTGTGCTAGCGCTACACCGTATTTGCGCCCGCCGCGCGGTCTCGCCGGGCGTTACAGAGAGGAGCTCATTATGAGCGACATCATGAGGCCGATCCCGTTTTCGCAGCTGATGAACTGGATCATCGAGGAGCACAAGACTCAGGGCGCCGTCTTTGGCGTGCGCAAGATGGTCACGGCCAACCAGGAGGGCGCGCTTCCCATTTTTGACGAGCGCATCGAGACCCCGTTTGGCCCGGCCGCCGGTCCCAACACGCAGCTTGCCCAGAACATCGTGGCATCCTACGTGGCCGGTTCTCGCTTCTTTGAGCTCAAGACCGTTCAGGTTATGGACGGCGAGGAACTCTCCAAGTGTGTGAACAAGCCCTGCATTGTGGCACAGGACGAGTGCTACAACTGCGAGTGGTCGACCGAGCTCGAGGTTCCGCAGGCTTTTGCCGAGTACGTGAAGGCATGGTTTGCCTGCCACCTGATCGCTCGCGAGTACGGCCTGGGCAGCCCGGACGGCTTTGTCTTCAACATGTCCGTGGGCTATGACCTAGAGGGCATCAAGAGCCCCAAGGTCGACGCCTATATCGAGGGCATGAAGGACGCCAGCGGCTCCGACGTCTGGAACGAGTGCCGCACGTGGGCGCTCGCCAACTTGGACAAGTTTGAGCATGTCGACGCCGCGTTTGTCGAGTCCATCCCGGCGCGCGTCTCCAACTCCATCACCGAGTCCACGCTGCATGGCTGCCCGCCCGCCGAGATCGAGCGCATCGCGACCTACCTCATCACCGAGAAGGGCCTCAACACCTACATCAAGTGCAACCCCACGCTGCTGGGCTATGAGTTTGCCCGCCAGCGCCTCAACGAGCTGGGCTTCGACTACATCGTCTTCGATGACACGCACTTCCGCGAGGACCTGCAGTGGGTCGACGCCGTGCCTATGTTCGAGCGCCTCATCGCCCTGTGCGCCGAGCGCGGCCTGGAGTTTGGCGTCAAGCTGACCAACACGTTCCCCGTCGACGTGACGAGGAACGAGCTGCCCTCCACCGAGATGTACATGTCCGGCCGTTCGCTGTTCTCACTGACCATTGAGGCTGCCCGCCGCATTACCGAGCAGTTCGATGGCAAACTGCGCATCAGCTACTCCGGTGGCGCCACGGTCTACAACATCCGCGCCCTGTATGACGCCGGCATTTGGCCCGTCACCCTGGCGACCGACGTGCTCAAGCCCGGTGGCTACGAGCGCTTTGGCCAGATGGCCGGCGAGTTTACCGACCTGGACGGCAAGCCGTTCGCGGGTGTCTCTCTCGACGCCGTGACCGCGATCCAGACCGACTCGCTCACCAACCCGCTCTACAAGAAGCCGCTGCGCCCGCTGCCCGATCGCAAGGTCGCCGGCAAGAGCCCGCTTTCCGACTGCTTTACCACGCCGTGCCGCACGAGCTGCCCCATCCAGCAGGATATTCCCGCCTACCTGGCGGCCGTTGACGAGGGCCGCTTCGAGGACGCACTCAACATCATCATCGAGCGCAACGCCCTGCCGTTCATTACCGGCACCATCTGCCCGCATCCCTGCGGCCGTGCCTGCGAGCGCGCGTTCTACGAGCCCGAGGGCGCCCAGATCCGCGCCAGCAAGCTCAAGGCCGCCCGCGAGGCCATGACCGCCGTGCTGCCCAAGCTGCGCGCCCAGGCCACCGCCAACGACGGCGAGCGCAACGTTGCCGTTATCGGCGGCGGCCCTGCCGGTCTGGCGACGGCGTTCTTCCTGACGCGCGCCGGCGTGCCCGTTACCATCTTTGAGGCCCGCGATTCGCTCGGCGGCGTGGTCCGTCACGTGATCCCCGAGTTCCGTATCGCCAGCGACGATATCTCGCACGATGCCGAGCTCTGCCTGGCCTTTGGCGCCAAGGTTCAGCTCAACGCCCGCGTGGAGTCCATCGACGAGCTCAAGGCCCAGGGCTTTACCGACGTGGTCGTGGCCACCGGTGCCTGGATGCCCGGCTCTGCGGGCCTGGGCGAGGGTGCCGAGCTCGATGTGCTGGAGTTCCTCGAGACCGCCAAGAAGGGCGAGAAGCTCGAGCTGGGCGAGGACGTCGTAGTCATTGGCGCCGGCAACACCGCCATGGATGCGGCCCGCGTGGCCAAGCGCCTGGCTGGTGTGAAGAACGTGCGCCTGGTGTATCGCCGCACCAAGAAGCAGATGCCCGCCGACGAGGAAGAGCTCGATCTTGCTCTTGCCGATGGCGTTGAGTTCTGCGAGCTGCTGGCGCCCAAGGCACTTAACGGCGCCGTGCTGACCTGCGATGTTATGGAGCTTGGCGAGCCGGATGCAAGCGGCCGTCGCAGCCCTGTCGCCACGGGCGAGACCGTTGAGCTTCCCGCCACCACGGTGATCTGCGCCGTGGGCGAGGGCATCGATGCCAGCCTGTACGATGCCGCGGGCGTCGAGCACGACCGTCGCGGCCGCCTTGCCGCCACCTCCACCGGCGTCGAGGGCGTCTGGGCTGCAGGTGACTGCCGTCGCGGTCCTGCCACCGTGGTCGAGGCTATCGCCGACGCCGCCGAGGTCGCCCGTGCCATCGCCGGCGTTGACTTTAACAAGTACGCCGATTGCAACGAGCAGGCTGGCCGCGAGGACACCTGCTACGAGCGCAAGGGGTCGCTGTGCCGCGACAAGCGCAACTGCACCAAGACCCGCTGCCTGGGCTGCGGCTCGGTGTGCGAGGTCTGCTGCGACGTGTGCCCCAACCGCGCCAACGTGGCCATTAAGGTGCCGGGCCTGGCCAAGCATCAGGTCGTCCACGTCGACGGTATGTGCAACGAGTGCGGCAACTGCGCCGTGTTCTGCCCCTACCAGGAGGGCCGTCCCTACAAGGACAAGCTCACCCTGTTCTGGAGCGAGCAGGACATGGAGAACTCCGAGAACGAGGGCTTCCTGGCCGTGGACGAGGACCACTTTAAGGTCCGCGTCGCCGGCACGGTCCGCACCGTCTCGGTCGATGCCGTCAACACCGGCCTTCCCGAGGCCGTCCGCCTGACCATCAAGGCCGTGCGCGACAACTATCCGTACCTTCTTAAGAAATAGGCGAGTCTCTTATGGCCAAATCCATTCAACATAACGTGGCCTACGTTGCCTGCGGAAGCGGTTGTGCCTCCGCAGGCGGCGACGCCCGCTGCAGCGAAGGCTGCATTGGCTGTGGCGCCTGCGTCACGGCCTGCCCCCACGGCGCCATTGCGCTGGTCGATGGCATCGCCCGCGTGGATCGCTCAAAGTGCACGGGCTGTGGCCTGTGCGGCATGGCGTGCCCGCAGCGCGTGATTGCCTTCGTCCCCGGCTACCAGAATATCCTGGTGCGCTGCAACAACACCGATAAGGGCGCCATCGCCCGCAAGATATGCGACACCAGCTGCATCGGTTGCGGCATGTGCGCTAAAAAGTGCCCTGCCGGCGCTATTCGCATCGAGGACAACTGCGCCCATATCGACGGCGCGGACTGCCTGTCGTGCGGCATGTGCGCCGTCGTCTGCCCGCATGGCGCCATTCACGACCGCACCGGCATCGCCGCCGGCGTGTAGAAGGGAATCACCATGGCACAGGAATTCACCTTTACCGTTAACGGCGTCGAGCGCACGACGACCCAAAATAAACCGCTGCTGCGCTATCTGCGCGATGACCTACACATCCATTCCGCCAAGGATGGCTGCTCCGAGGGCGCCTGCGGCACCTGCACCATCCATGTGGACGGTGCGGCCGTCAAAGCCTGCGTACTGACCACCGCGCTTGCCGCCGGCCGCAATATCGTGACTGTCGAGGGCCTGCCCGAGGACGTGCGCGAGGCCTTTGTGTACGCCTTTGGCGCCGTGGGCGCCGTGCAGTGCGGTTTTTGCATCCCCGGCATGGTCATGGCGGGTGCAGCGCTCATCGCCGAGGATCCCGAGCCTACCGAGGAGCAGATCAAGTACGCCATACGCGGCAACGTCTGCCGTTGCACCGGCTACAAAAAGATCATCGAGGGCATTTCGCTGGCGGCCGCGGTGCTCCGCGGCGAAAAGCAGATCGACGAGGACTTGGAGCGCGGCGACGACTACGGCGTGGGCAAGCGCGCCTTCCGCATCGACGTGCGCAAGAAGGTGCTCGGCGAGGGCAAGTATCCCGACGACATCGACGAGCTCGATCAGCCGGGCCTGACCTATGCCAGCGCCGTTCGCTCCAAGTATCCGCGCGCCCGTGTGCTCTCCATCGATACCTCCAAGGCCGAGGCCCTGCCCGGCGTGGTGGGCATTCTGCGCGCCGAGGACGTGCCAGTCAACCAGGTCGGCCACCTTATCCAGGACTGGGACGTCATGATCGCCCAAGGTGATATCACCCGCTGCGTGGGTGACGCCATCGTGCTGGTGGTCGCCGAGGACGAGGCGACGCTCGAGAAGGCCAAGAAGCTCGTAAAGATCGATTACGAGCCTCTGGAGCCTGTGCGCAACATCGCCGAGGCCAAGGCCGCCGACGCACCGCGTCTGCACGACAGCTTCTTTGCCTTTGGCAACACGGTGGAGCTCAAGGACAACGTGTGCCAGAGCCGCCACGTGACGCGCGGCGACGCCGCCAAGGCGCTGGCAGAGAGCGCGTTTACCGTGACGCAGCGCTTTACCACGCCCTTTACCGAGCATGCCTTCTTGGAGCCCGAGTGCGCCGTTGCCTTCCCGTACAAGAACGGCGTCAAGGTGCAGTCGACCGACCAGGGTGCCTACGACACGCGCAAAGAGTGTGCCCACATGTTTGGCTGGGATAACGAACCCGAGCGTGTGGTCGTCGAGACCATGCTCGTGGGCGGCGGCTTTGGCGGTAAGGAGGACGTTTCGATCCAGCACCTGGCCGCGCTCGCCGCATATAAGTTCCAGCGTCCTGTGAAGTGCAAGCTCACGCGTGCCGAGTCGCTTGCCTTCCATCCCAAGCGCCATGCCATGGACGGCACCTTTACGTTGGGTTGCGACGCCGAGGGCAACTTTACCGGTCTGGACTGCGAGATCAACTTTGACACCGGCGCCTACGCGTCGCTGTGCGGTCCGGTGCTCGAGCGCGCCTGCACGCATGCCGTCGGCCCCTACAAGTACCAGAACACCGACATCCGCGGCTTTGGCTACTACACCAACAACCCGCCCGCCGGCGCGTACCGCGGCTTTGGCGTGTGCCAGTCCGAGTTTGCGCTCGAGAGCCTGATCGACCTGCTGGCCGAGAAGGTCGGCCTGGATCCGTGGGAGATTCGTTACAGAAACGCTATCGAGCCGGGTGAGGTTCTGCCCAACGGCCAGATTGCCGATTGCTCCACGGCGCTTAAGGAGACGCTGCTCGAGGTCAAGGACGCCTACTACGCACATCCCGGACACGCCGGTATCGCCTGCGCCATGAAGAACGCCGGCGTGGGCGTGGGTCTGCCCGATGCCGGCCGCTGCAAGATTCGCGTCGAGAACGGCGTGGCCACGGTCTATGCCGCCACGTCCGACATCGGCCAGGGCTGCAACACCGTCTTTTTGCAGGACGTTGCCGAGGCATGCGGCCTGCCGCTTCGCTGCATCGCCAACGGGGAGTGCTCCACCGAGAACGCACCCGACTCCGGCACCACGTCTGGCTCGCGTCAGACGGTCGTGACCGGCGAGGCCGTGCGCGGTGCCGCCTTCCTGCTGCGCGATGCCATGCTTGACATCGAGGCTGGCAAGCCTGCGCCTACCGCCCCGGTGAGCGCCCATGGTGACGGCGTCAAGATCGAGTACGACGACGGTCGCGCCTATCAGCTGCGCACGCAGGAGCTCGTCGCCGGCCAGGGTATGCATCCTCAGGATCCCGCGGCTGCCATCAAGGCGCTCGAGGGATGCGAGTTTGGCTACGTGTACCTGGAGCCGACCGACAAGCTGGGCGCCGACGTTCCCAACCCCAAGAGTCACATCTGCTACGGCTTTGCCACGCATGTGGTCATTTTGGACGACGACGGCCGCGTGAGCGAGGTCTATGCCGCGCACGATTCCGGCAAGGTGGTCAACCCCATCTCCATCCAGGGTCAGATCGAAGGCGGCGTGCTCATGGGTATGGGCTATGCGCTTACCGAGGATTGGCCGCTCAAGGACTGCGTGCCCCAGGCAAGGTACGGCACGCTCGGACTGTTCCGTGCGCCCGAGATCCCGGATATCCACGCCATCTACGTGGAGAAGGACGAGCTGCTGCCCGTGGCATACGGCGGCAAGGGCATCGGCGAGATTGCAACGATCCCCACGGCGCCCGCCGTACAGAACGCCTATCGCGCGTTTGACGGCAAACTGCGTCCAGATCTGCCCATGGTGGATACGCCGTACAGCCGCGCCCGTCACCGCGGGTAGGGTAGGGCACAGACGGCATTGCTGATGGGCTGTTCGCGCACAACACCAACTGTATATGCTGCACCTTTGGCCCCAGCTCCATCGCGAGCTGGGGCCTTTTGTTTGGAGCGGAGGCAGCATCCCGGAATTGGCGCTCAAAATGGGATGCGCTTTCCTTTTGAGCCTCTAGCGGAAAGTGCATCCCGGAATCCGCGCCTGGAATGGGGCACACTTTCCGGAACGGCCCTCAACCGGAAACTGCGTCCCAGAATTTCGCTTCAGAGTGGGATGCCGTTTCCGGCTGAACCCTCTGGCGGAAAGTCCATCCCAGAATTGACGCTCGGAGTGGGACACGGTTTCCGGATGGAACCTCAGCGGAAACTGCATCCCGGAATTCGGCTCCAGAGTGGGACACGCTTTCCGGAACGGCTCTCAAGCGGAAGCCGTGTCCCATTCTGAGCGTTCAATCTGGGACGCAGTTTCCGCTAGGCATGCCATCTGGAAAGCGCATCCCGTTTTGAGCGCTCAATCTGGGACATGGTTTCCGCGGGTGCTGCCAACTGGAAAGTGCGTTCCAGTTTGGTGGGCAGGCGGGCATAAGTTCAGCAGTCCCTACAGGTCAACCTCGTTGAGCCATGTCGGCAGCGCGGTCTGCCGGATGCCTGCCGTCTGCAGCTTTTTGGCGAGCATTCCTGCCGAGCGGACCTCGTTCATGGTAAAGCGCAGCAGAGGGTGACCGTAGAGCGATAGATGCGCCTCGCGCTGTCGTTCGGCAACGAGTGCCTCGGCGGTGGTGCGCCCGGCTAGCATGGCCTGGTCGGTATACTTGACGAACCCGTCGAGTTCTCCCAATGTGAGCTCCCGCGCCTGGCGCTCCCAGGCAAAGTCCGTTCGCATGGTCTCGGTCGAATCGAAGGGGTCCGTCAGCTTATATTGGAGCTGGTCGGGTGCAAAGCCCGTTTCGATCATGACGGCTCGAGCGACCGATTCCCCACCGCTCTCGGCACGCGCGTCAGCATATTGGAGCGTGGTGAGCGCAGTGCGCACCGCGCGACCGTTGCGAGTGCCCGCTCGTTTTTCGACTGCTCCCATCAGCTGCTCTCGCGTTAGACCAAGCTTTGAGATCGCCGAATCGGCAATGGGCATACCATCGGCAAAACCAGTTTGCAGCAGGCAATCTGTGACCGTTTGGATGGGCGGCGTTATCGATATGCCAGCTTGATTTGTTGCTCCGGCCGGCTCGACCTGGTGCCGCTGAATATGCGTGCCCGGACGAGCCGACGGCTTTGTCGAGCTGCAGACATGTACAACGTTCAGATGCCGCCACGAGACCTCGAGCCCCAGCAGGCAAGCTGCCGAAAACGAGCAGAACGTCCAATCGGGGTGGATGATCGCAAGGGCGCGAATAATCTCGCAATGACGCTGCGCCCGGTCGAGTTCATTCCAGCGCATTTTGCGCGCGAACAGTCCCTGCATGGGCGAGACGACCGTGCTGCCGGTGCGCCGAAGGAGCGCTTTTCGGATCGCCGTGCTCGGGGGAATCAGACAGCGCCCCTCTTGTTCGGCTTGGGTTAGCAGCTGATCGATGAGTTGGTCATTGCGATGGGTCATGAGCTACCGCCTCCTTTTTGGTAGCAAAAACGTATCAGCCGGAACTTGCCGCTCAACTGACCAAAAGCTGATCAAAATCTAACCATGCAGGTAGATGGCCTGCTTTTGGCGACGTATTTCTTGTTTGAATCGGTGGGCGGTAATCGGCGCCCGTGAACGGTAGCTAGTTATGAAGCCTTGGTAAGTTTCGGGACGTGTACTTTTTTGAAAAAGAGCATTCTATCTGCTGTTTTGTGGTTCTGGATCGCATATTTGAAGGCATGCGATAAGGGCTGCGGATCGTCATCTTGTATCTGCGAAAACTGCGTCCTGGAATTGCCGCTCGGAATGGGATACATTTTCCGGAACAGCCCTCAACCGGAAACTGCGTCCCAGATTTCGGCCCCAGAGTGGGATGCCGTTTCCGATTGGGACCTCTGGCGGAAGCAGTGTCCCAGATTATGGCTCCAAACCGGGATGAACTTTCCCAACGAGGCTGCATGCGGAAACTACGTCCCAGAATCCCCGCTCAGAATGGGATTCGCTTTCCGGTAGAAGCTTCAGCGGAAAGTGCATCCCAGAATTCAGGCTCAGAACGGGGCGCGCTTTCCGGATGGCATGCTTGGCGTAAAAACTACATTGAAAGAAGCGTAAAAACAGCATTGGGAATGGCGTAATTTCGCATATCGCATGATCGCCCGAGCTTGCACACGGCCTTTTGCGAGGTCTTGCCATGAACGAGAGCCAGGCTGTCACGTACAAGACGCTTATAAAGGACGCCTCGTACGGTGAGGCGGGCCCCGACGAGAGGACCATCGCTGCGCACCTGGATCTCTTCAACAGGCTCAAGCTGACCGAGGACCTGTGCGGATGGGAGCCGCTCATGCGCTCGAAGGCCCGCGTTCGCGTGCGCCCCAGGCGCTACTTCTGCGACCCGTCACTTGCGGCGGCGTTGCTGGGGGCTATCCCTGAGCGGCTGCTTGGCGATATGCAAACGTTGGGGATGCTCTTTGAGAACCTCGTTCTGCGCGACGTGCGCGTGTTCCTTTCCACCTACGGCGGTGTCGACAACAGTGTCCATTATTTCCGAGATGAGAAGGGCCTTGAGGTCGATCTGAACGTTGAGCACGACGGGCGCTGGGGAGCCATCGAGGTCAAGCTGAGTGATGCGAAAGCAGACGATGGAGCGAGAAATCTCAAGGCGCTGGAGAGGAAAGTGCTCTCCAATCCTGCCGCCCAGAATGCCGCGCCGGCGTTTTTGGCAGTCGTGGTTGGAAAGGGGAGCATTGCCTACACACGCGACGACGGCGTGGCGGTGATCCCCATGGCGGCACTTGGGGCGTAGTGGTTTTGCGGGCGTGCCGTGCTTCCGTTACCGAAAATCCATTTGGTAAACCTGGCAGCCGTGGGTAGAATAAGGTCGACGGCAGCCCAAGGGTGATAGCTGGGCAGCGCCGTTACTTCGATTAAGGGGTCAATGCCTTAGTGGCGTCGACCCCTCTTTTTCTGCTTCGTACGCTGCTTGAGTGCCTCGGTAAGTCCGATAAGCGCCGTGAGGAGCGAGACCAAAGCGGTCAGGAGCTTCACGAAATCAGTCAGATCGGTCATGGGCATCACCTCCCGTCGCATGGAGGGCGCTGCCCGGCACATGGAACTGCCGTCAACAACTGCAACTCTATCAAAGTACTGCTATAAATACGAATATATGTTCGATAATAACAGTGACGTGATTCTCTCAAAGTGTGGCTTTACGCAAGGATGCCGGAAAGCCATGCTGTGCGATTTCATGTCCGCACGGGCGCCTGTCCTTACGGCAATGTAGCCGCCTATGTAGTAAGCGGCATTTGACGGAGAAAGGCCATAACCGTGTCAGCTGAAAAGACGCCGCGTATCTCGGCTATCGATACGACGAACTTTGCGCGCCAGATTGTGCTGGACTTTGAGTTTGCGCCGGTGCCAAAGCAGCGCCAGCGCCGTGGACTGCGCAATGAGATTATCGAGGTCGGCGCCGTCAAGCTCGATAACCGCGGCAACGTTATAGGCGAGTTCTCGCAGTTTGTGCAGACAGAATTTACCGAAGGCGTTGCGTTTCCCGTCCGCGAGCTCACGGGGATATCGGCCGTGGACACCGCGATGGCCGACCCGCTCTATGCGGTGATCAAAAGGCTCAGCGATTGGATCGGTCGCTACTCCGCCCAGGTGGTCGTTGGAGCGGGGCGGATCGTCGACAGCTTTTGACCGAGTGCCAGGCAAAACACATCGACCTTGCCGCATTTCCTACGGACTGGGCCGACCTGCAGGCGTTTTACACCTCGATCATGGACGTGGGCAGCCACGGGTGCGTCTCTTTGAGTGACGCGGCGACGTGGTTTGGTATCGAGTTCGACGAGTCGACGGGCCACGCCCACAGCGCCCTAGCCGATGCGCGCGTGACCGCCAAGCTGCTCAAGCAGATGATGGATGGGGACTACCGCGTGAGTCCGCACGCGCAGGAAGTCCGCCAGCGTTGGGGGATGGGCGAGCGACCCCAGACGCGCCTTTCCAGCAAGTGCCCCGAGCTGAGAGACCTGCTGCTGAGGCTGAAGGCGGAGGGGAGGTAGGCGGGGCAGACAATATTGTCGTTTCGCCTGTGAAGAAGGAACCAATTAACTACAAAGTGTGGATGGCTTCTAGTGAAGACTTAAACACCAGACTAAGAAAAGGTTATCGAGCCATTGGGACTGCAGCATTCGCCCATCGCAAGACGTTACTCGTTCAAATTGGGACGCTCCACATCCTATGAAATGGTTAATGCGGAGCGTCCCTAGAACTCTGTCTTCTGTTACCTAATAGTAGAGTTCGATATACGAATACGCCTTATCAAAAAGAGCCTGGTCTTTGAGCTTATAGCGCATCCACAGAATGGCACGGAGCTGTTTTTTAACCTCTTTCACGCCAGCCGTGGTAGCTTGCCAGCCGTCGAAGCGAGTTATCTTAACGATCTCGTCAATGTCATTGACGATGTTCTCGACGATGATAGGCGTGTCGCCGTTCTTGATGCCGTTAAAGAGCTCAGTGAGAGCAGCCTTTCCCTTGTCCCCCTCTTCCTCGGGCACGACTTCCTTTTCGGCGGCTCGTGCTTCTTTGGCGAGGTCGATGAGCATCTTGAGGAACTCGACGCTGTTGATGAGACCTTGCTCGTGACGTTCCCTCAGGTCCTCCAGGCGCTCGCCGAGCTTCTGGAACTTGCCATTCTTATCGTGCCTGCGGATTCGGGCGACGAGATCTATCTCCAGCTTACGCGTGATCTTCTCGGTATTGCTCTTGTCGTTGATGAAGTGCTCGATCATGTCCTCGTCGAGCTCAAGGATGTCGTCATCGTCTCGGACTCTCTCGACGGTGATGTTCTCGTGCACGAGCTCGATTGTCTTGGGCCCGAGCGCTGCCCAGATGAGCTTCCCGCGATTGTCTACCGGTCTCACGGAATCGTAGACCTGCGAGAGCCAGATGAAATCGGGCTTGTAGGGATTGAGACATGCGTCGGGCGAAAGGGCTTCCCACGCTCTGTTCAAGACCGAGAAGTCGGCCCCAAACTGGTCTTTCACCTTTGTCGTTGGCAGGCATTGTTGAGCTTCGAGAAGGGACTCCCAATCCGCGCTGCGGCGGTCTCTGACCGTTGAGAAGTACTCAAGACAGCAATGCATAAGCCCGGGTAGCTCGGCCTTTACCTCGTCGATGTTGGTTATAACCTTCTGCACCTCGGCCTCGTCGAAGTGCAGAGACTTGGCGACGTTGTCGAAGAGGCCGATATAGTCGACAATGAGACCGAATGTCTTCTTGTCGTTGTAGACGCGGTTGGTTCGACAGATTGCCTGCAACAGCGTGTGGTCGCGCAAGGGCTTGTCAAGGTACTGAGTTTGCAGGATGGGCGCATCGAACCCCGTGAGCAGCTTTGCAGTGACGATGAGAATCTTGAGTGGATCGTCCGGGTCGCGGAAACGGTCAAGGAGCTTTTCTTCGGCATCGCGATCGCGACGATATGCCTTGTACCGGTCCTCCTTGTCGTTGTTCGTGTCCATGACGATGGTGACTGCATCAGCGCCCAAGAGCTTGTCGAGCTCCTCCTTATACAGCAGGCAGCACTCTCGGTCGTAGCAGACTACCTGCGCCTTGAAGCCGTCGGGCTCAACCTTCGATTTGAAGTGTTTGGCAATGTGTTCACACACCTTGTGAATGCGGTCGGGGGCCTTCATGACGGCTTCGATCTTGACGCGCCTGGTGAGTTCCGCCTTGTCCTCTTTGCTGAGGTCTCGGGTCATTTCGTCAAAGGCGGCGTTCACGACCTCTTGGTTGACGTGGAGCTCGACGGGAACGGTTTCAAAATGGAGCGGCAATGTGGCGTGGTCGCGGATGGAGTCGGCGAAGGAATAGCGGCTCATGTAGCCGGACTTGTCCTCTTTGGCACCGAAGGTGTGGAACGTGTTCTTGTCGGTTCGGTTGATGGGCGTGCCGGTCAAGCCGAAGAAGAAGGCGTTTGGCAAGGCGAGTCGCATCTTCTCGACGAGGTCGCCCTCTTGGGTGCGGTGCGCCTCGTCGACCATGAGGATGATGTTCTCGCGCTCGTTGAGCGTCCCCGCAACCTCGCCGAATTTGAAGATGGTGGTGATGAGGACCTTTCTCATGTCCTGCTTGAAGAAGGACTCAAGCTCCTCCTTGCTGCCGGCGCTTGCGAGGTTGGGGATATCGGATGCGTTGAAGGTCCCTGTGATCTGGGTCTCGAGGTCGATTCGGTCATCCACGATGACGACGGTCGGGTTCTTGAGTTCGGGGACCATGCGCAGCTTCTGGGCGGCGAATACCATGAGCAGTGACTTTCCTGAGCCCTGGAAATGCCAAATGAGGCCACACTTCGGGTATCCTGCGCGGACGCGGTCCACGATGAGGTTCGCGCCCTCGAACTGTTGGTAGCGACAGATCAGCTTGATGCGTCGATGCTTCTTGTCGGTGGCGAAGAGCGTGAAGAACTGGAAGATGTCCATGACGTTCGAGGGGGTGAGCATGGATGCCATGCTTCTCTTGACGTCGGCAAGTGTGCCCTCGCTCTTCTTGTCGCCCTCATGCCAGGGTCCCCACATCTCGGGAGGCATGTTCACCGACCCGTAGCGATAGCATTTTCCTTCGCTGGCGAAGTTGATGGCGCTACAGACGAACATCTGCGGGATGCTCTTCTCATATTTAGCGATGTCGCCAGCGCCGTCGAGCCAGGTTATCGAATCGCGCACCGGCGTCTTGAGCTCGCCGATGACGAGCGGAAATCCATTGACAAGAAGGACGAGGTCGAGGCGCTTGCCGCCCTGTTCCTGGGGGTAGACCCACTGGTTGGTGACGATGTACTCGTTTTTGTCAAGATCGCCGTCCGCCGCCGTGCCAAAGAAGCGGATGGGGACCATGCGGCCGTCTTTGCCGTAGGGGAATGAGTTCTCCTCGATGACGAGCTTTTTGAACCGCTCGTTGGTGGAGACCAGGTTCTGCGGACTTGTGGACTGAATGAGGGCCCTGAGTCGGTAGATGATCTCGTCGGCGCGATCGGGGTCTTCTGCAATCTCCGGGTTAAGCCTGATGAGGGCGTCCTTGACCATGGGCTCGACCATGACGTCGGCATGGCGGCGTGGGAGGTCTTCGGCAGCCACGTATCTCCAGCCAAGGCTGGCAAGCGCCTCGACGCTCATTTGCTCGATGGTGTTGTCCTCGTTAAACATTTCCGAGCCCTAACTCCTGGTTCAAGATTTTCTTCGTCGTGGCGTTTAGCTCATCGAGGGCCTTTTGTACGGCAAATTTCGATTTGTCGACCTGGGCGACGAAGTCGGCGAACTCCTGTTGGAGCTCGAGCGGAGGAACCGGAACCGGCAGCCTTGCCAGCTGAGTTTTAGGGATGTTGACCATGGATTTTGCCGATCCGTGGGCCATGCCTTGAATTAAATCGAGGCCACGGTCACTTCTCATGTACGCAAGTAAATACAGCGCGTTGACATCCTTCGGTTTCATACGAAAGACGAGATCGGGAAACATAAGGCCCCTCACTTCGTTTGGAACATAAACGGTTGTGCCAACTAGCTCAGGCGTATTTTTGCGTGCAAACAAGAGGTCACCCTTTTCGACCTCTTTTATAGACATGAAGTTGTCTTTAGAAATCACTTTGTTTTCGGAGGCGACAAAAGTACCTGAAGATAGCGCGCTCAGCTTAAGGACCCCAAAACCACCAACTCCTCGTGGGCCTTCTCCGCAATTCATACTTTTACCGGTATCAATGGAATCAACGCACTCCGATAGGGGCTTGAAACCCCATTTCTCATCCCCAAACATTTCGACAAATTGTGATTTGACGACGTCATCGCAGGCTGTAAGCAGCTGCCTGTAGTGAGACCTCGTTTCTTGTGCGGTCCAGAGTATGTCGGCAAGATCTTCTTGCTTAGCGATGCTGGGAAGCTCGAATTCAAATTGCGAAAGGCTC
This sequence comes from Collinsella aerofaciens, assembly GCF_041537385.1. GTDB lineage: Bacteria > Actinomycetota > Coriobacteriia > Coriobacteriales > Coriobacteriaceae > Collinsella > Collinsella aerofaciens_BV. The sequence continues at coordinate 83,308 of NZ_JBGORS010000003.1, read as the reverse complement.
TGCCACTTGACTCTTGGCGAGAGGGAGCCTGCCGAATTGGTGACGGCGTGCTCGAATAGGGCGTCGTTCTGGATGATGAACGGGAGCAGCCTCGGAGAGAGGTTGTCCTTGGGGGCGATGACGGTGATGTCTCCAGAGCAGATTCCGTCGAATGGGGCGACGGCCGCTTTGCGCAGGTAGGCCCTGCGACGCCCGAACAGCACCTGCCCCTTTGAGAAAGCCTTAGTGAAGGTGGTCTCGACACCTTCGTCCCAATGGGCGAGTTCGACTTCGCCGGGGTCCAGATGCTCAAGGCCGACCGTCGGCAGTTCTTGGTCTACAGGGACCTTCTGTTTGATTTCGCGGGCCACATCGCCCAGGCAAACGTGGGTCATGTTACTCACCATCGTTTTCATGCAATTTCGCAGCAATAATATCGAGCAGGGACGCGGCCTCTGTGGAGGCGGCTCTCCAGCTTTCTACCGTCTCCTCGATGCTTCTGTCGTCAGCATTTTCATCATTGGAGGGCTTCACGTACAGAGGGATGGAGAGCGAGAAGGCGTTGCCCTCGAGCTCACTAAACGATGCGTGGGATGAGAACCCTTCGATGTCCTCGTCAGATCGGTAGGCATCGACGATTCTCTTGATGTGTTGAGGCTCAAGGTAGCTTTGCGCGTTCTTGCGGGTTACCTCGGCAGAGGCATCTACGAACAGTATTTTCTTGCTTCGATTCGGCGCTTTCTCGCTGCGGCAGATGAGGATGCAGGCCTCCATGGGCGAGTTGAAGAAGAGGTTTGCGCCGAGTCCGATGACCGCCTCAACGAGATCGCTTCTCACGAGCCTTTCGCGCATCTCCGATTCCTCGTTGCGGAAGAGTACGCCATGGGGGAGGAGAATGGAGCACCTGCCTGTGTGTGGGTCCATACTCTTGAGGATGTGCTGTATGAAGGCGTAGTCTGCTCGTCCCTGCGGCGGGGTGCCGAGGAAGTTGCGGCCGTAGGGGTCCGACGCGAACGCCTCGCGGTCCCATTGTTTGATCGAGTAGGGAGGGTTAGCGAGTACCATATCGAAGGTGCGCAGCTTTCCCGCCTCGAGGAAGGCTGGGTGCCGTAGCGTGTCGTCGTTTGCGATTTCGAAGTCCTCGACGCCGTGCAGGAATAGGTTCATGCGTCCGATGGCGGAGGATAGCTGGTTGATCTCCTGTCCGTAGGCGTGAACATTGCGCCATTCCTCTCCGTGCTGTTTGAGGTGGGCAATGGAGGAGATGAGCATGCCGGCGCTGCCGCAGGTGGGGTCGTAGATGGACTCGCCGGGCCTGGGCTGGAGGATTTCGGTCATTAGGTGGACGACCGTGCGATTGGTGTAGAACTCTTGAGCGGTGTGTCCAGAATCGTCCGCAAACTTCTTGATGAGGTACTCGTAGCCCTGGCCGAGCTCGTCCTCGGGGCAATTGGCGATGGAGAGCGTTATAGCGCTGAAGTGCTCGATGAGGTCCTTGAGCAGGCGGTCGGGAAGTCGTTTCTTGTTAGTCCAGGCGGCGTCGCCGAAGATACCACGCAGCTTGGAACCGTTGGCCGTCTCGATGGCGCGGAAGGCGCCCACGATGGCCTTACCGATGTTTTCCGTGGCCTCGCGGACATCGCACCAGTGGGCGCCGTCCGGGATTGCGAAGCTGTGATTCTCGGGAAGGGCGGCGAACTCCGCATCTCCGTCAGAGGCTTCCAATGCCTCGGCGGTCTCCTCGTCGTAAACATCTGAGAGGCGCTTGAAGAATAGCAGCGGGAATATGTACTGCTTGTACGAGCCGGCATCGATGTAGGTGCGCAGCAGAACCGCCGCGTTCCATAGATGGTTGTTCAGCTCTTCCTGGGGGATTCTACTCTCCATCGACATAGCCTCCCTTTGAGAGCAGCTCAAGGAGCTTCTCCTCGGACTTCCTCGTCTGGCGAAGGAGGTCGTAGAAACGTTTCCTGGTTTCCGCCGGCGGCTCGATCTCCTCGCGCCTTCTTTCGACGTAATTGTTCGCCGAGAGCACGTAACCCTCGCGCTCTATATCATCGAGCGTCGCGATGGCGCACTTCTCTACGACGGGTTCGTAGGATTGATAGAGGGAGAGCATCTCCTGAGCGTTCTCCTCCGTGATCATGTTCTGCGCGCGCTGGGCGGTGAAGATCTCGGTACCGTCGATGATGCAGACGCGGCCCCGATGCGCCGGAGGCTTGTCATTCCGGAGGAACAGCACGCAGGCGGAGACGCCGGTGCTGTAGAAGACGCCGCTCGCGAGCGAGATCACTGCCTCGACCTTGTCTGACTTGAGCAACTCCTTGCGGATGGCACCCTCCTTGCCGCCGTGGAACAGTGCGCCCTGGGGCAGCACTACGGCGCAGCGACCGCTCTTCTCGTCCATGGAGCAGACCATATGCTGCACCCATGCGAAGTCCGCCGACTTGTCGGTGGGGACACCCCAGATGTTGCGGCCCCATGGGTCCGAGGAGAACTCTGCGGATCCCCAGTTCTTAAGGGAGAAGGGTGGATTGGCGAGGACGCAGTCGAACGACCTGAGGGTGTTCCCGGCAAGGAAGGCGGGCTCGCGCAGGGTGTCGCCCTGGGCGATGCGGAAGTCCTTCGCGCCGTGGAGATACAGGTTCATTCGCGCTATGGCGGACGTGCTGAGGTTCTTCTCTTGGCCATAGAGCTTTCCGTAAGCTAGCTTGGAGTTGTCCATCTGCCGCACGGCTTCGATGAGCATACCGCCCGTGCCGCAGGCGGGGTCATAGACGGTCTCGCCAGGTTTCGGCTCAAGCAGGGAGACCATCATCTTGACGATTTCGCGCGGGGTGTAGAACTCGCCGGCGTTCTTCTTCTGCATGTCGGCGAACTTCTTGATCAGGTATTCGTAGGCGTCGCCCATCATGTCGGCGCTGTAGTTTCTGTTGCCGAACTTCTTTGCTGAGAAGTGCTCGACGAGGTCCTTCAGGCGCTCGTCGGAGAGCTTGCCTTTGTCTGTCCAGCTCGCATCGTCGAAGCTACTGAAGAGGCCGCTGAGGGTATCGGGGTTGGCTCGTTCGATTCCTACCATGGCGTCTACGATTGCCTTGCCGACGTTTGCGCCGGTGTTGCGCACGTCCTGCCAATGGCAGCCGTCCGGCACCGCGAAGCTGTGGTTTTCGGGCAGGGCGGCGTAGTCTTCGTCTCCGTCCGACATCTCTAGAGCTTCGGTGGTCTCCTCGTCGTAGACGTCGGAGATGCGCTTGAAGAAGAGCAACGGTGTGATGTAGCTCTTGTACTCGTCCTGGTTGATGGGGCCACGCAGGATATCGCAGGCTCCGAGTAAGTGGTTTCCCAGCTCGGATTTACTTATCGGTTCTTCAGTCATTCAGGTACCTATGAGCTCAAAAATACAAATTACAGCCCTTGTGATTATACCGTCATATTTGCCGAGATAAATGAGCTGAGCATCGCCGCCCATTCAGACATCCTGCGTCTGTAAATCACAATTTGTCGAGATGTTCGATAAGCCTGGCATTCCGATAAAACATCTTGAAGACATAGCTGATATTCAGGGCGGGATTACAAAGAACAAAAAACGAGAAGCCATGAAGTTGCAGCTTCCATACCTTCGTGTCGCCAATATTCTCCCCAATGAACTTGACCTAACGGAAGTGAAGACCATTGGACTGACGGAACAGGAGTATGAAGCCGTTAGGCTAATATCCGGCGACTTGTTAATTGTTGAGGGTAATGGCAGCGATACACAAATAGGAAGATCGGCAATTTGGAATGGTCAAATTGATCCTTGCGTCCATCAGAATCACCTAATCCGAGTTCGCCTAAGAGACGAGGCCCTCCCGCTTTATGTTCAAACTTTCTTGTCGTCCTCCGAAGGAAGGAGACAAATCATGGCTAAAGCGGTCAATACCTCAGGTTTACACACCTTAAGTACCAGGAAAATTCGATCAATTGAGATTCCTGTGCCTCCGTTTTCCCTCCAGAGAGAATTCGCTGACTTCGCCACTTCGATCGACAAATCGAAATTTAAGTTAGGTACCTGCGGTGGGATGCTTTGACATTGCGCTGGTCGACCATTGCGTACCTTAATGTGGTGTCTATTTTTTTATGGCCAAGGAGCACCTGGACTTGTTCGATGGGCATTCCTTTGTCGATTGCCTTTGTGGCAAGCGTTCTTCTGAACTTATGAGGGTGGACCCTTCCTAAATCAAGCTCGCGCCCCAGTTTTCTAAGCAGCGCCTCGACGCCGCCAATTTGTAGCCTCTCGTGTGGCGCCTTGCTCGACACGAAGAGTGCTTCCGAGCTGTCCATTCGGGTTGACAGGTAATTCTCGATATGGACTTTAGTCTTTGCGTCAAAATAGACGATGCGGTCCTTATTTCCCTTGCCGTGTACGATGCACTCACGATTGATGGTGTCGACAGAGCTCCTGTCCAACGAGACAAGTTCGCCCACACGCATGCCCGTGGAGCGCAACAGGTCGATCAGGGCAAGGTTTCGGGGCGACCCGCAGTTATCACAAAGAATCTCAACGACTTCATCGCTATACGTTTCCTTAATGGGTTGTGGGGCCTTGACCCTTTTAATGCGTCTAACCGGACTCTTGATGATATGGTCTTCATCTTCGAGCCATGAGTAGAAGCTTGAGATGATTCTTCGGACATTGTCGACGGTGACGCGACTGACGCCGGCTTTTTGCTGATAGTCGGAAAGATAGGACCTAATCTCTTCGGTTCCCAGGTCGCAGGCTGGCGTGTCGAACGATTCAAGCAGTTTATTAATGGTTGCTTCGTAGTAGGCGACAGTCCTATCCGAGCAACCTTCGAGGCGTTTCGCGGACAGAAAAAGATCGAGGAATGATTTGTTGTCACTGTCGCCGCTGTTCTCAGCTAACTGGTTTTCATCGAAAAGGCAGTGCGATAAAACCTTTTTGAGCTGGCGGTTCTGCTGCGTGGTCAGGTAGGGGAGCATGAGGCGGGTAATTTCTCTAGCCGTTTTCGTGAGATCCATGGTGGCGTCCTTCCTTGCGCGGTGGGTGGCGCTATTTCCCTTTGTTTACCCGTGCGTTATGGAAGGGATGCCGGGTGGCACTTCCGCTAGGCAGCGTCAAGGGGACCCGTGAAACCCTGCGCAGGCCTCTGCATCACTCCGGTGCGGCTTTGCCTGCAAAGCGAGATGTTCAGAAGCGTTTTCTTAGCGGGGGATGTCTTTCGGATTCTTTTGATGGGGATGTGGAAACACTGATGAAGTTTACGAATAGCGAGGTTGAGGGGTTCGCCTGTGCCCATCGCCTCTCGTGTGCGGATGGATGGTGCCGGTGGTTGTTTGAGACTGCAGTCGCGCCGACGGGATTGGTTGGGGTCGGTACAAGGCGAGCACGCCCCATGCCGTTATGGTAGATGCATCTTTGTCGATAGAGCGCTCGATTAATCTACGCGGGAGCGCTGAGAAGATCTTCCAGCATCGGGTCTACCCCGGCGGCGACCATGCCCTCGATCAGGTGCTGGGCGTGGAACCGACCAACTGTCCATGCGATTTATGAAAGCGTCTGACAAGCGCGCTCCTTGATATCAAATGCAGCTTTGCTTAGAACGATTGCCTCTGCGATGTCGGCAAATACGTCGTGATCTCCCCATGTCTTACAGGCTTGTATCATGCCCTGGTCGATAGCATCCATAACAAAGGTGCCGGATCCGTCCGCAACGCACACGCCGTCGGCGAAGAGTTTCCAGCTGGACGGCTCACGCGAGTCGTTTCTGGGCAGCTTAATCTGTAGTACGTGCGGGCCGCCAGCAGCACAGAGCTCTTCCTCGAGCACCTGCACCGTAAAGCGCATCTGGTGGGAGAGGCTGCTCTTGACCATGGCCGAGGCATAGCCGCTCGGCTCGTCCAGAAGATGCATTCGTTTTGGCTTGGTTGCCAGGTTGTGGAAGTTGCGCTCACTGCGCACGGAGAAATTGTCCATACGGACTCCTTTCATCGATGTTGGCAGGGCCACCGTGCCTCTTGGCCGGTTGGCGTCGGGATCGTGGAGCCAACTCTCTACCCCGACTCTGGATAAAACGCGCCCGCTCCTTGCGGGCAAGAGAAAGTCTATCAACGTGTACGGACAGAAATCAAGCGCCGCCTGCGAAATGACGCGTGAACGGCGTTGGTTCCCAAGTGATTATTCGGCTTTCATCCGGAAAAGTGTTGAAATAGGCACCTTAAAACTTCGGAAAAGTGTCAAATTCAATAGGCAAATTATCCGGAAAAGTGTAGCTGGATGACAAAACAGCACTTAGAAGCCGGTGCTGGATGCGGGATCCTGCGGCCGCCTTCAGCTCTCGCTACTCGTCGTCTCCGTCGTTGGGGTCGCCCTTGAGGGTGTTGATGTCCAGGTACTGGTTATCGTCCTCTTTTTGCTGGGTCTCCGACTCCGCTTGGGTGGGGCCGCGGAACAGCTGGAATCCCTCAAACGCAATGACGCCGAGCAGGGCAATGACAATGGCGATAAAGGCAACCTTGACTGCCTGCGGAAATTCCGAGAAACGCAGCGCCTTTTCCTTGGCGTAATAATCGGCGAAGCGCTCTTCGCCCGTGCTTTTGGTATACGCCGGTGCGGACGCGGCCTCCGGGTCATATTCCGGTGCAGGCGTGGCAGCGTACGGATCGTTGAGATAATCGCTCGATGCGGTGCCATAATCCTCTGTCTCGATGCGACCGTTGCCAGCATAGTCATCGGAATAATCGGAATATGCCGCACCGCCCTCATAGTCCGCGGCGCCCGTGTTGGCGGCAAAAAGCGGGTTAACTGGAACATCGAGCGCCGGCATGCCGGTAGAGGTCTCATCCAGATCGGCTGCAGCCCAGGAATCGTGGGCAACCTGATGGGCAACGGGCTCATCGAGCCTTGTGACCGGAAGCTTGCGTGCCGCAGGAACAGGTAACTGCTGGGCGTTGTACATAACGGTGCTGTCGGCCGATTTGCCCTGCGTCGCTGCAGCGAGAAATGCCGCCGTCTCGGACGGGTCGCTTGCGGGGCGGGGAGCGGGCGTGGGCGCCGAAGTGGGTGCGGGCGTAGGCGCGGGCGTCGAAACGGGCGACTGCGCAGGAGTCGGCGCAGATGCGGGCTTAGGCGCAAGTGCGGGATTGGGGTTTGACGGGCGAGCCCCGCCGCCCATGAGTTCGTCGGCGGTCCACGGGCGATCATCCATCACGTCGTCAAGGCTTAGCGAAAACAGGTCGTCTTCACCCTCATCGAACATGCGGTGCACATGTCCACCAATTGCCGGAATCAATCCGCGACCGGTGCATGATGCCTTGCTCAACGCCATTCTGTTCCATCCTTTCGAAATACTAATGACATCGATTATATGGAACTTCCCAAGCGGCCCGGTCTTGGATTCGTGCTTTCCAGAACTCGCACCCAAAAGGGGAGGGGCAATCCAGGCGAGTGCCTACTTGTCGCCGGCCGCCGCCTTGGCCTCATTGAGGTAGCTATAGAAGCTGTACTTGGAGATGCCAAAGAACTCGCAGGCGCGCTCGCTCGACTTGGAAATGAGGAAGGCGCCGCGACGGTCGAGGTAGCCAATGGCACGAATGCGCTCGTCTTTGGTCATGAGTGCCGCGGGCTTGCCCACAAACTGCTCGCACTCGTGCAGCAGGTCCTCGAGCAGGTCGCCGATGTTCTTGGTAATGGGCTCGGGCTCGGTATAGCCCGTGCCGCCGGTGCCGGTAAAGGCGTCGAGCGAACGCTCAAAAGCCTTCATAAGCGTAATGTCAAAGTTGATGCCCAAAATGCCGACGGGCTTGCCTTCGTCGTTGCGGATAAAGATGGTCGAGGACTTGAGCAGCTTGCCATCGGTGGTTTTAGTGAGGTACGGCTCGCGGTCGTGTACGTCGGTGCTGCCCTCGTGCATGGACTCAAACACAATATGGCTGGGGCCGTCACCCAGTTTGCGCCCGCTGACGTGGCCGTTTTCAATCACTACGATGGAGTGGTCCACGTCCTCGGTCTCCAGATCGTGGACGACGACTTCGCAGTTGGGGCCAAATTGGAGCGCCAGGCCGTGTGCGAGGCGCTTGTAAAACTCAATCTGTGCGGGGGTCATGGGTGCCTTCCTAAAAATTAGTTTGGGCACACTTTGCCATAAACCACATCTGTTCGCAAACAAATCCATCAACAAGGCAATTCATGACCGTTCGGCGGCGAAAAAGTACCGATTACGGCAACAAACAATTTGTTAGGTTTGCCAATCAAAAAGTGTGATAGAACAGTGCTAACAAACTTTTTGTTTGGCATCCACATAAAAGTTCAGTCGCATGAATGGGAATGGGCTGAAACGCGTATGCGGGAGCCGGCAAGAGAGGACTTAAGGAGTTCACCGTATGGCCGATAAGATCCAGTGGGCGGGCAACACGATGCCCAAGAGCGATGACAAGCACTTGGGAATCATGAGTCTCGACCACGTGAAGAAGGCCCGCGCCTTCCACCAGTCGTTCCCCCAGTACACCGTCACTCCGCTTGCCCGCCTGGACGGCCAGGCTGCGCGCCTGGGTCTGTCCAACCTGTGCGTTAAGGACGAGAGCTATCGCTTTGGCCTCAACGCCTTTAAGGTTCTGGGCGGTTCGTTTGCCATGGCCAACTACATTGCCGACGAGACCGGCAAGGACGTTGCCGAGTGCACCTTCGATTACCTGACTTCCGATCAGCTGGTCAAGGACTTTGGCCAGGCTACCTTCTTTACCGCCACCGACGGCAACCATGGCCGCGGTGTGGCATGGGCTGCCAACAAGCTGGGCCAGAAGGCCGTCGTGCACATGCCCAAGGGTTCCACCAAGCCCCGCTTTGATAACATCGCCGCCGAGGGCGCAACGGTGACCATCGAAGAGGTCAACTACGACGAGTGCGTGCGCATGGCCGCTGCCGAGGCCGACGCCTGCGAGCGCGGCGTCATCGTTCAGGACACCGCCTGGGAGGGCTACGAGAAGATCCCGTCCTGGATCATGGAGGGTTACGGCACCATGGCTTCCGAGGCTGCCGAGCAGCTGCGCGAGATGGCCATCAACCGCCCGACGCACGTGTTTGTCCAGGCTGGCGTGGGTTCGCTCGCCGGCGCCGTGGTGGGCTACTTCACCAACCTGTATCCCGATAACCCGCCCACCTTCGTCGTGGCTGAGTGCGCGCCTGCCGCCTGTCTGTACAAGGGCGCTGCCGCCGGCGACGGCGATCCGCGCATCGTGGACGGCGACATGCCCTCCATCATGGCCGGTCTGTGCTGCGGCGAGCCCAACATTCTGGGCTGGGATATCCTGCGCAACCACGTCACCGCCTTCGTGTCCTGCCCCGACTGGGTCACCGCTCGCGGCATGCGCACCCTGGGCGCTCCCGAGAAGGGCGACCCGCGCGTCATCTCCGGCGAGTCCGGCGCTGTGACCACCGGCCTGGTCGAGACCCTCATGCTCGATCCCGAGTACGCCGAGCTCAAGGAACTCATCGGCCTGGACAAGACGAGCTCCGTGCTCTGCTTCTCCACCGAGGGCGACACCGATCCCGACCAGTATCGCCGCATTGTTTGGGAAGGCGAATATCCCACTTGCTAATCGTTGGGGCGGAGTAAATAGGTATCGCTCCGCCACCTCACAGGTAGATTCCTTCGTTTGAAAGGTTATGAACAATGGCTAAAGAACTCGATTTCGACGCTATCAAGGCTGCTGCTGAGTCCCATCGTGCTGATATGACTCGCTTCCTGCGCGCTATGATCTCCCATCCCTCTGAGTCTTGCGAGGAGGGTGAGGTTGTTGCCTGCATCAAGGCCGAGATGGAGAGCCTTGGTTATGACGAGGTCAAGGTCGACGGCCTGGGCAACGTCATGGGCTTTATGGGCGAGGGCGACAAGATCATCGCCATCGACTCTCACATCGACACCGTCGGCATCGGCAACATCGAGAACTGGGACGCCGATCCCTATGAGGGCTACGAGACCGACGAGATCATCTACGGCCGCGGCGGCTCCGACCAGGAGGGTGGCATGGCTTCCGCTACCTACGCAGCCAAGATGATGAAGGACATGGGCCTCATCCCCGAGGGCTACAAGATCATGGTCGTCGGCACCGTCCAGGAAGAGGACTGCGACGGCATGTGCTGGCAGTACATCTACAACAAGGACGGCATTAAGCCCGAGTTCGTCATTTCCACCGAGCCCACCGACGGCGGCATCTATCGCGGTCACCGCGGCCGCATGGAGATCCGCGTCGACGTTCACGGTACCTCCTGCCACGGCTCCGCTCCCGACCGCGGCGACAACGCCATCTACAAGATGGCCGACATCATCGCCGACGTCCGCGCCCTCAACAACAACGGCTGCGACGAGTCGACCGACATCAAGGGTCTCGTCAAGATGCTCGACCCCAAGTACAATCCCGAGCACTTCGAGGACGCCCGCTTCCTGGGCCGCGGCACCTGCACCGTCAGCCAGATCTTCTACACCAGCCCCAGCCGCTGCGCCGTGGCCGATTCCTGCGCCATCTCCATCGACCGTCGCATGACCGCCGGCGAGACCTGGGAGTCCTGCCTGGACGAGATCCGCAACCTGCCGGCCGCCAAGAAGTACGGCGACGACGTGAAGGTCTCCATGTACATGTACGACCGTCCGTCCTGGACCGGCGAGGTCTACGAGACCGAGGCTTACTTCCCCACGTGGATCAACAAGGAGACCGCTCCGCACGTCAAGGCCCTCGTCGACGCCCACAAGGCCATGTTTGGTGACGAGCGCATCGGCTGTGAGCCCAGCATGGACAAGCGTACCGGTCGCCCGCTGTGCGACAAGTGGACTTTCTCCACGAACTGCGTCTCCATCCAGGGCCGCTACGGCATCCCCTGCGTGGGCTTTGGCCCGGGTGCCGAGTCTCAGGCTCATGCTCCCAACGAGGTCACCTACAAGGACGACCTGGTCACCGCTGCCGCCATGTACGTGGCTGCCCTGAACCTCTACGATCCGAGCCAGGCCGATGGCGACGCCACCGTGTTCCGCGCCGGTCTGACCAACAACAAGATCGATTAGTCCCATTCCTCGATTTTGTTGAGCCGGGGGCCGCTCGTGTCCCCGGCACCCCCTGTTGACTTGGGGCCCGCGGTCGTTATCTCCCATGCTTCCTCAACGGTGGCGGGTCCTCGTCATGGTGCTCTGCATGTTCTAGCCACACGCGCATGCCGGAGCACATCTACTCACTGCGATCGTTTCATCTTTAGAAAGGACATTTCCATGGACGCTAAGTTTACCGAGCTCGTCGAGCAGCTGAACGGCCTCGATTTTAAGGGTATGTACGGCAGCGACTTCCTGCACACCTGGGACAAGACTACCGATGAGCTCAAGGCTCTCTACATCGTCGCCGACGCCCTGCGCGAGCTGCGCGAGAACAACGTCTCGTCCAAGATCTTCGACTCGGGCCTGGCCGTCTCCCTGTTCCGCGACAACTCCACCCGTACGCGCTTCTCCTTCTCTAAGGCCGCCAACCTGCTCGGCCTTGAGCTGCAGGACCTGGACGAGAAGAAGTCCCAGATCGCTCACGGCGAGACCGTCCGCGAGACCGCTACCATGATCTCCTTCATGGCCGACGTCATCGGCATCCGCGATGACATGTACATCGGCAAGGGCGACGCCTACATGGCCGAGGTCTCTGAGTCCGTGCAGCAGGCCTACGAGGACGGCGTTCTGGATCACCGTCCCACGCTCATCTCCCTGCAGTCCGACTCCGATCACCCCACGCAGTCCTCTGCCGACATGCTCTACCTCATCAACGAGTTTGGCGGCCTCGAGAACCTCAAGGGCAAGAAGGTTGCCGTCACCTGGGCCTATTCGCCCTCTTACGGCAAGCCGCTGTCCTGCCCGCAGTCGCTGATTAGCCTGCTGCCCCGCTTTGGCATGGACGTCACCCTTGCTCACCCCGAGGGCTACGACCTCATGCCCGAGGTCGTCGAGCGCGCTAAGGGCTACGCCGCCGAGTCCGGCACCACCTTTAAGCAGGTCAGCACCATGGCCGAGGCCTTCGAGGGCGCCGACATCGTGATCCCCAAGAGCTGGGCTCCGTTTGCCGCCATGGAGAAGCGTACCAACCTGTACGCCGAGGGCGACGACGCCGGCATCGCAGCGCTCGAGAAAGAGCTGCTTGCCCAGAACGCCACCCATCAGGATTGGTGCTCCACGACCGAGCTCATGGAGAAGACTGCCAACGGCCAGGACACCATCTTTATGCACCCGCTGCCCGCCGACATCTCCGGTGTCTCCTGCGAGCACGGCGAGGTCAACGCCGACGTCTTCGACATGCACCGCGTGGGCATGTACAAGGAGGCCAGCTACAAGCCGTACGCCATCGCTGCCATGATGTTCCTGCAGAAGGTTGCCGATCCCGCCACTACCCTCAAGGCCCTCGACGAGCGCAACACCGCCCGTTGGTTCCAGGCCTAAAGCTGGGCTGAGAAATGGCTAAGCGTATCGTTGTCGCCCTGGGCGGAAACGCCCTCGGCGCCAACCTTCCCGAGCAGATGGAGGCCGTCAAGACGACTTCCAAGGCCATTGTCGACCTGATCGAGGAGGGCAACGAGGTCGTCGTCGTGCATGGCAACGGCCCCCAGGTGGGCATGATCGCCAACGCGATGGCCGAGCTCACGCGCTCTAACCCTCAGAAGTACATTCCCTGCCCGCTGTCCGTTTGCGGCGCCATGAGCCAAGGCTACATTGGCTATGACCTGCAAAACGCCCTGCGCGAGGAGATGCTCGACCGCAATATCGACAAGGGTGTCGCCACCGTGCTCACCCAGGTCGAGGTTGCGGCAGACGACCCGGCCTTTGCCGACCCGGTCAAGCCGATTGGTCCGTGGATGAGCGAGGCCGAGGCCAAGGAGCTGGAGGCCGACCGCGGCTATCAGTTCATCCATGACGAGAAGCAGGGCTTCCGTCGCGTGGTTGCCTCGCCCAAGCCCGTGAACATCGTCGAGCTCGACACCATCAAGTCGCTCGTCGATTCCAACCACGTGGTGATCTCCTGCGGCGGTGGCGGCATTCCCGTCACCAAGGCCCAAGGCAACCACCTTAAGGGCGCTGCCGCCGTCATCGATAAGGACTTTGCGGCCGAGAAGCTCGCCGAGCAGCTCGATGCCGATGCCCTGATTATCCTGACGGCCGTGGAGAAGGTTGCCATTGGCTTTGGCACCGACCACGAGCAGTGGCTCGACACGCTGACCGCGGCTGACGTAAAGCGTCTGTCCGAGGCCAACGAGTTCGGTCGCGGCTCCATGCTGCCCAAGGTCCAGGCCGCCTCGACGTTTGCCGAGAGCAAGCCGGGCCGCACGGCGCTCATCACGCTGCTCGAGAAGGCACGTGACGGTCTTGCCGGCAAGACCGGTACCACGTTTACCGGCGACGCTGAGTAGGCATATCTGCACCATTGAGGAGGGTGCCCTGCGTCGCGGGGTGCCCTCCTTTGTGCTATGGAGAGCCAAGGGTCGTTCGCTGGAAAACGAGTGCGTGCCTGTTCCGACGGAGTGTGAGCTTGGTATGGTGGGTATAGCAACTATGGTGTCCAAAGCAGCCAGGGGAGGTTTGCGGAGATGAAACTCGGTTGCGTCATTATGGCTTCGGGCGAGGGCAAGCGGTTTGGCTCCAACAAGATGCTTGCCGATATCTATGGCGAGCCGCTGATTGCCCGGACCATCGATTCGGTTCCCCGGGGCTTTGACGTTGTGGTTTCGACGCGTTGGCCCGAGGTCGCCCAGATTTGCGAGGACAAGCATTGCCCGTGTGTGCTGCACGATGGCGAGCTGCGCAGCGAAAGCGTCCGTGCGGGCCTTTCGTGGGGAGTCGAACGCAACTGGAAAGGTTGCCTCTTTTTGCCGGGCGACCAGCCGCTCGTGAGTTCGGATTCTTTTGAGGCTATGGTTCGTGCATTTGACGAGCGTGGCCGCAAACATCCGGTGCGCTTGGCGTGCAACGGTGAGCCTTCGAGTCCGGTGCTCTTTCCGGCGGAACTGTTCGATGCGCTCATGCGTCTTGAGGGCAAGGACGGCGGCGGTTCGATCCTCAAGGACAGTATTGACGTGGTGCTGGTCGAGGCGCGTGCCTACGAGCTGTGGGACGTCGATACCGCCAAGGGACAGCGACGCATAACGGAGCATATCGCCGCCTGCTCGTATTTTGATCGCGTGGCCAACAGCATCAATCAATAAGGAGCAATTATGATCATCATAAAAAACGGCGCGCTCGTGACGCCACAGGGGCTTCGCCGCGCCGATCTTGCCATGGATGGCGATAAGATCGTGCGGATTGCCGCGGCGATTGAGCCGGCCGAGGGCGATACCGTCGAGGACGCCGCGGGCTGCTGGGTGTTTCCCGGCTTTATCGACGGCCACACGCACATGCAGTGCTGGACCGGCATGGATTGGACAGCCGATAGCTTTGAGACCGGCACGCGCGCGGCTGCCTGCGGCGGCACGACGACCATCGTGGACTACGCGACGGCCGATCGCGGCGTGACCATGCCCGATGCCTTGGCCGAGTGGCATCGCCGCGCCGACGGAACCTGCACGGCCAACTACGCCTTTCATATGGCACTCGCCGAGTGGAACGAGCGCAACCGCGCCGATCTTTCGGCCATGTGCGAGGCGGGCGTATCGTCGTTCAAGACCTACTTTGCCTATGACCACCTGCGCCTGGACGATGCCGAGACGCTCGAGGTGCTCGAGGAACTCAAGCGCCTGGGCAGCATACTGTGCGTGCATTGCGAGAACGGCACGCTGGTGAATGAGCTGCAGAAGCGCGTGTTTGAGCAGGGTATCCACGGGCCCGAGGGCCACGCGCTCAGCCGTCCGGACGTGTGCGAGGCTGAGGCGGTGAGCCGTCTGCTGTATCTGGCGCACTTGGCCGGCGACGCACCGGTCAACGTGGTGCACCTTTCGACCAAGCTGGGGCTCGAGGCCATCCGTGCCGCCAAGGCGCGCGGGCAGAAGAATATCTATGTCGAGACCTGCCCTCAATATCTGATGCTCGACGATACTTGCTACTTGGAGCAGGGCGAGGACGGCTTTGCGGGTGCCAAGTATGTGATGAGCCCGCCGCTGCGCCATGCGGGTGACCGTGCGGCACTGCGCGAGGCGCTTGTGGCCGGCGAGATCGATACGATTGCGACCGACCACTGCAGCTTTAACCTGCATGGGCAAAAGGACCGCGGGCGCGACGACTTCCGCGCGATTCCCAACGGCGGGCCCGGCGTGGAGCATCGTCCCGTCGCGATTGCCACGAGCTTTGAGGGGCAGCTGGGCCCCGAGGATCTCTGCCGCTTGATGAGCGAGAACCCGGCACGCGTCTTTGGCATGTATCCGCGCAAGGGATGTCTTGCCGAGGGCGCCGATGCCGACGTGTGCGTGTGGGATCCCCAGGCACGCTGGACCATTCGCGCGGCGACGCAGCATCAGGCCGTGGACTACACGCCGCTCGAGGGCTTTGAGGCACATGGCCGCGCCAAGGCCGTGTTTGTGAATGGCGTGCTGGCTGCGCGCGACGGCGAGCCCACCGGAGCCCAACCCGGCCGCTACGTCCCCCGCTAGCAGGAAGGTCACCGGATTCCCCTCCGCAGTTGCGGTGGAATAGTTCCTGTTTAGCCGCCAAATAGGCCGTTTCAGGAACTATTTCACCGCAACTTATAGGTCTGCTGGGGCAGCGCCGGCTATTTGAGGCTGGTGGCGACGACGGAGCGGCCGAGGGCTGTCTCGAGGCGATCTGCCATCGTTGGGTCGGCAAGCGTGTCGACTTGGTTGAGCATGACGCGGGCATTGTTGAGGTTCAGCATCCGCAGCTCGGCATTGAGCGCCATGGCGACGCGCTCTGGGGTGGCAATGTCGGTGGGCTCGCAGCCGCAGCGCTCGCAGAAGAGCTCGGGGCGGTGGACAACCTCGGTGACGGGCTTGCCCAGCCCCGAGGCGCCGACGACCCAGACAACGTTTGCCGCGGCGGCGGGAATTACCGGCTCCCAGGCGGCATGCGCCTTGAGCGGGAGTCGCTTGCTGCCATCTGCCTCGGCCAACACATAGTCAAAGCGCTGCGCCAGCTCGTTGAGCGGCTCGGCGGGGGCGGAGAGCTTGCCCGTCTCGGGGTCCAAAACACCCGCCTGGCAGATACTTCCGCGGCTCATGCCCGCGCAGGCCTCGCAGGTGCAGCCGGGAACATGCAGGGCCCCCGGCTTCCAAGGTGCGGCGTCCAGGCGACGGCTCGACCCGTCCCATGGCACGCCGGCGACGGGAAACATGTGCGTGGTGGTGCAGAGGAGCACGCGGCCGCCAGCGCGCATGAGTTCGAGCCCTAGCGTCTTCAGCAGCGTCGACTTGCCGCCACTGCCGATAATCGCGGTAATGCCCGGCTCGATCTTGAGCGCGGAGGCAAGGTTTCCGCTCGTCGTTTCCATCTGTTCACCGCCGTATAATACTGTGATAATAAATAATCATCAGAGTAGCGGTCGAACCGCTTTTGCTCTGCTCAAACCGTAGCACAGGGAGGTGCCCCGGGAATGCTCGTTTATGTTCGCGGCGCCGGCGATATCGCCACGGGCGTCGCCGCTCGCTTGGTGCGCTCCGGCGTGTCGGTCGTTATGGCCGATATCGCGGTTCCCACGTGCATCCGCCGCACAATCAGTTTTTGCGAGGCCATTCGCCTGGGCGATGTCCAGGTCGAAGGCATTCGCGCTCGCTTGGCACAGACGCCGGCAGAGGCGCTTGCGATTACCGAGGCTGGAGACGTCGCCGTCGTGGTAGACCCCCAGGCCAAGATGCTCGGCGAGCTGAAACCCGCGGCTGTGGTCGACGCGATTCTGGCCAAGCGCAACTTGGGTACCACGCGCGACATGGCGCCTGCCGTCATCGCCGTGGGGCCGGGCTTTACCGCGCCGGTTGACTGCGACGCCGTGGTCGAGACCATGCGCGGTCATTTCCTCGGCCGCGTCATCACCCAGGGCTCGCCCCAACCCAATACGGGCGTGCCGGGCATCATCGCCGGCTATGGCAAAGAGCGCGTTATCCACAGCCCCGCCGCCGGTGTGTTTCGGTCCGGCCGCGCAATCGGCGACATCGTGAGCGCCGGAGACGTGATCGGCTATGCGGGTGATACTCCCATGTGCACGCAGATTGACGGCTGCTTGCGCGGCCTTTTGGCCGACGGCGTTCAGGTGACCGAGGGCTTTAAGTGCGCCGACGTCGACCCGCGCGGCGATGCCAGCTATATCAACTATATTTCGGACAAGGCGACGTCGGTCGGCGGCGGCGTACTCGAGGCGCTCGCCATGCTCACCGGTGTATTCCAGGGATAGGAAATTGCAATGGAAAAGCTCGATGTGGTGAATGCTGCGCTTGGCGCTCTGAAGGCTGGTAAGACGTGCGAGTTGGTGGTAGTTGCCGGCACGGCAGGGTCGTCACCGCGCGGTGTGGGCGCATGGATGACTGTCTTTGCCGACGGCAGCCAGGCGGGCACCATCGGCGGCGGCAAGATTGAGCTCTTTGCGCTGGATGAGGCGCGCGAGCTCCTGAGCGCGGGACAGTCGCGTCTGGTCCGCTACACCATGGGTGGCGAGAACTCCGATACCGGCATGATCTGCGGCGGAGCCATCTGCCTGTGCTACCTGCATCTGGATGCGACTCAGGCGCCGTTGTTCCAGGAAATCGCCGACGTCTTGGCCTATCGGCGCATCGGCGACTTCGTCATCGACTTTGAGCCGTTTGTCATCCAGGCCCTCGAGGGCGATGTGGCCGAGTACCATGGCGAGGCATCGCGCCATACCATTGCCGGCTGCCCCGGGCTTTCGCTGGTGGAGGAGGGGAGTAAGGTCACCTACACCAACGCGGCCTCCGAGATTCCCGCGGCGCACATTGAGACGCTCTGCCCCGAGGGCCTGACCTACATCTTTGGCTGCGGACATGTGGGCGCTGCGACGGCGCGCGTGCTCACGGCGGCGGGCTTTGCCGTCGTGGCGTGCGACGACCGCCCCGGCACGCTGACCCCCGATTGGGTGCCCGGTGTCTACGATCGTCGCCTGGTCGATTACAAGAACCTGAGCGAGCTGTGTCCCATCGGCCCGCGCGACTTGGTGGTCGTGGCCACAGCGGGCCACAAGTCCGATATCGACGTGGTGATTCAGGCCATGCGCGCCAAACCTGCCTATCTGGGCTGCTTGGGCTCGCGCCGCAAGACGGCCTTTGTGCGCGCCCGCCTGGAGCAGGAGGGCTTTACGCAGGAACAGATCGATGGGCTGCACCTTCCGATCGGCGTTGCCATCGAGGCGGAGGATCCCGAAGAGATCGCCATCTCCATCGCCGCCGAGATGATCCACCTGCGCCGCACCAAACTCGTCCCCCGCAAGCGCTAATCGCGTTCCCATCAATAAGTTGCGGTGAAATACGGACTGTTTAAGCCTGTTAAGCCGTCAAACAGTCCCTATTTCACCGCAACTTATTTGGGGATGGCTGGATGCTGAGGCTTTACCCGGCAATGTTGCGCAACAACGTTTGGCAGTTCGCTCCTAGCATACGCTTTGAAGAGATTGTGCTCCGCTCTATGTGCGGGCGCTCAAACATGCCCGTCTTGAACGGGCGTCGAACGAGGGGGAGCTTGGATGTTCTGCCGAAACTGTGGGTCGAAAATCGAGGACGGAGCCCAGTTCTGCGCCGTATGCGGCGCATCCGTCTTGCCCGAGAATCAGACGCAAACGGGAGGGGCGAGCTCTTCGCCTATTGACGCTGCGGTATGCACTGGGTCGCAGCAAGTCGATATGGCGGCAGAGGCGGTCGCGTCCAGCCCCAAACGTTCCAAGAAGCCGTTCATCATCGCTGCCGTCGTGGTGGCGCTGCTCGCCGTGGGTGGCGGAGTCGGTTATTACTTTGGTATCTATGCACCCGAGCAGGCGCGCGAGGCTGCCGAACAAGAGGCCCTTGCCGCAAAGCACGCCGTGCGGTTTGCGGTCTCGGCCGAGGGGTGGGACACATCGGCCGGCGCGAGCAGGCTGCCGCTGCACATCACCGGTAAGGAGGCGCGCGGCAAGAAGGTCGACGTCGTTCGCTATGTCGACAGCACGGGAGCGGGCGTCGAGCTCCGTCGCGGCAGCTATAAGGCCGAGGTCGCGGCCTCGCCCATTGCGGCCGATGGCACCATCTACGCCGTGCCGGGCGAAAAGGTCGACGTCAAGGTTGGCAAGAAGGCGGAGGGCAAAAAGAGCATCGATGCCGGCAACGTTTCGCTCGCCCCGATCGAGGCAACCGAGGTGACCGACGACGAGGTTACCGCCGCCAAGAAGTACGCCGAGGAAGACGCAGACGCCAAGAAGGCGGGCTTTTCTTTTGATGCCGACGCATTGGCCCAAGCGGCAACCAAGCGCCGCGATGACGCCGTAGCCGCCAAGCAAGCCGAGGAAGAAGCCAAGCGCCAGGCGGAAGAAGCAAAGCAAGCAAGAACCATCGAAACTGACGATTATACGATGGTTTTGCCAGACTGGTTCCCGATTGATGAGTTTAAAATCACCACAACTACTGGCTACCTCGACTGCTTGTTCGTAAATGTCTCTCGAGCAGGTACCAATAATTTAGATTACCCCGCTAATTTCCGCATCATCAGCGGTACAAGTGTTGGAAATGCGATCTGTGATGGCGCTTTCGCCAAAGATCTTGGCAAGACATCAAACGGGCATGTCGTCTGGCTTCATGGCGGGTCGATACATCCGAATAAATACACCGAAAGCGGAGTGGAAGCAGACGACGCCTTTGGCATGCCGGCGGAAGACTACGCCAACATCCTCGCCTCGTGCATCACGCTCAAGTAAGCGGCACGTTCTAGCCAAAACAATCCCTATTTCACCGCAACTGCTTTTTGGGATCCATTTGTGCGGGGGAGTTGTGGAGTTGTGCAGGCAGACGAGGTTTTTCTGGAAATACGCTCCCGATGCGCGTATAGTACCGATTGTTTTGTCGGCTCCTGCTGCGTCGAGTCCAAACCGCAAAATGCCATGAGCGGTGCGGATGCAGTCAGGAGGCACGAGGACAACCCACCGTGGCCACGCCCCGTGCTTAAAACCCCAAGAAGGAGTGAACAATGGCAGAAGAGAAGTATGTGCCGCGTCTGAAGACCAAGTACAACAACGAGGTCAAGCAGCAGCTTCAGGACAAGTTCCAGTACGAGAACGTCATGATGATCCCCAAGTTTGAGAAGATCGTCGTGAACATGGGTGTCGGCGAGGCCGCTACCGATTCCAAGGCCATCGACGGTGCCGTGCGCGACCTGCGCGCCATCACCGGCCAGCAGCCGATGATCACCCGTGCCCGTAAGTCCATCGCTACCTTCCGCCTGCGCGCTGGTATGCCGATCGGCTGCAAGGTTACCCTGCGTGGCGACCGTATGTGGGAGTTCTTCGATCGTCTGACCTCCGTCGCGATCCCCCGTATCCGCGACTTCCGCGGCATCTCCGCCAAGAGCTTCGACGGCCGTGGTAACTTCTCCATGGGCGTCACCGAGCAGCTCATCTTCCCCGAGATTGACTTCGACTCCGTCGATCACCAGCGTGGTATGGACATCACTTTCGTGACCACCGCCAACACCGATGAGGAGGCCAAGGCCCTTCTGGACGCCTTCGGTTTCCCGTTCAAGAAATAGGTTCACCTGCCCTAAAAGCGCCGTTTCCACAAGGGAGCGGCGCTTGGGGCGAACAATACTCTATGTGAGGAGGATATAAGTGGCTAAGACATCGATGATCGTCAAGTGCAATCGCAAGCAGAAGTTCTCTACTCGTGAGTACACGCGCTGCCAGCGCTGCGGCCGTCCGCACTCTGTGTACCGCAAGTTCGGCCTGTGCCGTGTCTGCTTCCGTGAGCTTGCACTCAAGGGCGAGCTTCCCGGCGTTAAGAAGGCCAGCTGGTAAGTCACTACCAGCGTTTCAAGCATCCGTTTGGAACAGGGAAAACGCGCTAGTTAGGCTTTGCCGTTAAGGGCGGCGAAGAACCAAGAGCACGTGTTCATCAAGAACGAAGGAGAATCTGTATGAACCTTACAGACCCGATCGCAGATATGCTTACGCGCATCCGTAACGCTAACTCTGTGAACAAGGCCACGGTCTCCATGCCGAGCAGCAAGAAGCTCGTCGAGATCGCTCGTGTTCTGCACGAGGAGGGCTACATCGAGGGCTACGATGTCGAGGACACCGTTCCCCAGAAGACTCTGCACATCACGCTTAAGTATGGTCCCAAGAAGGCTAAGGTCATCAACGGCATCCGCCGCATTTCCAAGCCGGGCCTGCGTAAGTACACCGGCGTTGCCGACATGCCCCGCGTCCGCGGTGGCCTTGGTACCGCCATTATTTCCACCAGCCATGGCGTCATGACCGACCGCGATGCTCGCAAGCACAACGTCGGCGGCGAGATCATCGCTTACGTCTGGTAATTCGCTCGGTAGGTAGAAGGAAAGGAGATCACCGTGTCTCGTATCGGTAATAAGCCTGTCCAGATTCCCGCCGGAGTCGAAGTGGCAGTCAACGGCAACAACGTTGTCGTCAAGGGCCCCAAGGGCCAGCTCGAGCTCGATGTCTTTGAGAAGCTCGCTATCAACGTCGAGGACAACGTCCTCACCGTTTCCCGTCCCGACGACGAGCGTGAGACCCGTGCCCGCCACGGCCTCACCCGCGCCCTCATCCACAACATGGTTGTCGGCGTTTCCGAGGGCTTCGAGAAGAAGCTCGAGCTCGCCGGCGTCGGTTACCGCGTGCAGCAGAAGGGTAAGAACCTCGAGTTCTCCCTGGGCTTCTCGCACCCCGTGATCGTCGAGGCTCCCGAGGGCATTACCTTCGAGGTTCCCGACAACACCCACGTGAACGTCAAGGGTATCAACAAGCAGCAGGTCGGTCAGATCGCCGCTGAGATCCGCGGTCATCGTCCTCCCGAGCCTTACAAGGGCAAGGGTATCCACTATGTTGGCGAGCACATCCGCCGCAAGCTGGGTAAGGCCGCCAAGTAGTCGTAACCGACTCACTCGCATAAGACCAGCACCCCGTCAGGTGCTGGCAAGATCAACCTTTTTAGGAGTTTACGTATGAACAAGCATAAGGCGAAGCTGGAAGGCCTCAAGCGTCGTCAGCGTCGTGTTCGCGGCAAGGTCTCGGGTACCGCCGAGCGTCCGCGTCTTCGCGTGACCCGTACTAACGCCAACATCTATGCCCAGATCATCGACGACAGCAAGGGCTCCAGCCTGACGCTCGTCTCGGCCTCGACCCTCGAGGCCGAGTTCAAGGGCACCCACACCTCGAACAAGGAGGCTGCGGAGAAGGTCGGTCAGCTCGTTGGCAAGCGCGCCATCGAGGCCGGCATCACCAAGGTCGCCTTCGATCGTGGTGGCCGTATCTACCATGGCCGCGTCAAGGCCCTCGCCGACGGTGCTCGTGCCGCCGGTCTCGAGTTCTAGGAGGTATGTAGCACATGGCTCGTAATCAGAAGCAGCAGCGCGAGGCCTCCGAGTTCGAGGAGCGCGTCGTTTACATCAACCGCGTGTCGAAGACCGTCAAGGGTGGTCGTCGCATGAGCCTCGTCGCTCTCGTCGTCGTTGGCGACGGCAAGGGCAACGTCGGCGTTGGCATGGGCAAGTCCGCTGAGGTGCCCATGGCCATCTCCAAGGCATCTCTCGATGCCAAGAAGAACATGTTCCACGTGCCGGTGACCGAGCAGGGCACCATCCCGCACGAGGTTCTCGGCCACTTTGGTGCCGGCCGCATCATCATCAAGCCCGCTGTCGAGGGTACCGGCGTTATCGCCGGCGGCGCTGTGCGTCCCCTCTTTGAGCTTGCTGGCATCAAGAACGTCCTGTCCAAGTCCCTCGGTACCGACAACGGCCTCAACATCATCAAGGCTGCCGTCGAGGGCCTCAAGGAGCTCTCCAGCCCTGAGGACGTCGCGGCTCGCCGTGGCCTGACGGTCTCCGAGATGTTCGTCGGTAAGGAGAACTAAGCATGGCTGACACCATCAAGATCAAGCAGGTCCGCAGCACCAACGGTTGCAAGCAGGACCAGGTCCGTACTGTCCGTGCCCTCGGTCTCCACAGGATCCGCGAGGTTCGCGAGATTGCTGACAACGAGTCCGTCCGCGGCATGATCTTCAAGGTCAAGCACCTTGTCGAGATTGTAGAGGAGTAGCAAATGCAGCTTCACGATCTTACTCCCGCGCCCGGTTCCACCAAGAACCGCAAGCGCGTCGGCCGTGGCAATTCTTCGGGTCACGGCACCACTTCTGGCCGCGGTCAGAAGGGCCAGGGTTCCCGCTCTGGTGGCACCAAGGGTGCCGGCTTCGAGGGTGGCCAGACTCCGCTGGCTATGCGCCTGCCCAAGCTTCCGGGCTTCCGTAACCCCCGTCGTATCGAGTACACCGCTGTTAACGTTGAGCGTCTCGAGCGTAAGTTCGAGGACGGCGCTGTGATCGACGGTGCCGCTCTTAAGGCCGCTCGCATCACCAAGAGCGAGTTCGAGCCCGTCAAGGTGCTCGGCAATGGTGAGCTCACCAAGAAGTTCACGGTCAAGGTCGACAAGGTCAGCGCTTCTGCGCAGGCCAAGATCGAGGCCGCCGGCGGAAAGGTCGAGCTGCCGTGCTAAATGGTCTTAAGAATGCTTTCCGCATCAAAGAATTGCGCGAAAAGATTCTTTTTACCATAGCTATGCTCGTCGTGTACCGCATTGGTGCGCACGTTCCTGTGCCCGGCATTCCCTTCCAGGGGATGCTGGGCCTTTTCTCGACCGATAACAATTCGGTCGCCGCAGGTGCTATGGCCCTCCTGAATCTTTTCTCTGGCGGCGCGTTGAGCTATGTGTCGGTGTTTTCGCTGGGCATCATGCCTTACATCACCAGCTCGATCATCCTCCAGATGCTCCAGGCCGTCGTGCCTTCCCTGCATGAGCTTGCTCGCGAGGGCGAGGTCGGTCAGACCAAGATTACGCAGTATTCGCGTTACCTCACCCTGGCTCTGGCAATCCTCAACTCCGTTGGTTACCTCTTCCTCTTTAAGAGCTTCGGCATCAGCTTCAATGGCGCTGGCGCTCCCGAGATCATCTTCGACCTCATGATCGTCGGCACGCTCACTGCGGGCGCCATGCTGATCATGTGGATTGGTGAGCTCATCACCCAGCGCGGTATCGGCAATGGCATGTCGCTGATCATCTTTGCGAACATCATGGCCGGTCTGCCGCAGGCTATCTTCTCCAGCACCGAGGGCAATGCCGGTGGCATCATCACCATGGTGATCATCTGCGCCATCATCCTGCTGGTTATCCCGTTGATTGTTTTCCTTGAGCGCGGCCAGCGCCGCATCCCGGTCTCCTACGCTAAGCGCGTCGTGGGCCGTCGCATGATGGGTGGCCAGACCACCTACCTGCCCATCAAGGTCAACACCGCGGGTGTCGTGCCGATCATCTTCGCTTCGGCGCTGCTGTACTTCCCGGCTCAGATTGCCGTGTTCTTCCCCGGCATCGGCTGGATCCAGGCAGTTGCCTCTGCGCTTTCGCGCGGCTGGCTCAACTGGGTGCTTAACGTTGTCCTCATCGTGTTTTTCGCGTACTTCTACACGTCCATGGTGTTCAACCCCGATGACACGGCCGACAACCTTAAGAAGCAGGGCGGCTTTATTCCGGGCGTGCGTCCGGGTAGGGCTACCGCGGCCTACATCAAGAACGCGCTCAACAAGATTACGCTTCCCAGCGCTGTCTTTTTGGCGCTCATCGCCATCGTGCCTTCGATCATCTTCTCCTTTACGGGTAACCAGCTAATCCAGGCATTTGGCGGCACGTCCATCCTCATCATGGTCGGCGTCGTGCTCGACACGGTCGATAAGCTCGAAGGCCAGATCAAGATGTATGATTACGATGGATTCTTTAAATAGGCTAGAGGAGGATTGCTCATGAACCTCGTATTGCTCGGAGCTCCGGGTGCCGGTAAGGGTACCGTCGCACAGGAGCTCGTCGCCGAGTTTGGCGTCGCTCACATTTCCACGGGCGACCTGCTGCGTGCTGCCGTCAAGGGTGGCACCGAGCTTGGTATTCAGGCTAAGAAGTACATGGACGCTGGCGAGCTCGTTCCCGATCAGCTCGTGATCGACCTTGTCAAGGAGCGCCTTGCCGCCGATGACGCCCAGCAGGGCTTCATCCTCGACGGCTTCCCGCGCAACACCGCCCAGGCCGTGACGCTCGATTCCGAGCTCTCCGCCATGGGTCGCGAGATCGACTGCGCCCTTCTGGTCGATGTGGCCCCCGAGGTCATTATCGATCGTCTGTCTTCGCGTCGCACCTGCCGCGCCTGCGGTTACACCGGCACCGCTGCCGATGCTACCTGCCCCAAGTGTGGCGGTGAGATGTATCAGCGCGACGACGACAAGCCCGAGACCATCAAGAACCGTCTCGACGTCTACGAGAAGTCCACGAGCCCGCTCGTCGACTACTATCGTGGCCAGGGTCTGCTCAAGTCGGTCAACGGTGACCAGGCTCGCGAGACCGTGTACGGGGATGTCAAAGAGGCTCTCGGTCTATGATCAAGATTAAGTCTGCAACGCAAATCGAGCAGATGAAGAAGGCAGGAGCGCTATCTAAGATGGCGCTCCGCCACGTTGGAGCCATGGTGCGCCCCGGCGTTTCGACTTTTGAGCTCGATCAGCTCGCGGAGCAGATTATCCGCATGCTTGGTGGCACCCCAGCCTTTAAGGGTTACGGCGGGTTTCCCGGAACCATTTGCGCATCGATTAACGATGCCGTGGTACACGGTATTCCCAACCCCGACATGATCCTGCGCGATGGCGATATCATCTCCATCGATACGGGAGCCGTTGTCGACGGTTGGGTCGGCGATAACGCTTGGACGTTTTTCGTCGGCACCCCCACGCCCGAAGCCAAGGCTTTGTGCGAGATCACGCGCGATTGCCTTAAGGCTGCCATCGAGCAGGCTGTTCCCGGTAACCATATCGGGGACGTCGGTTATGCCGTTCAGTCCCTCGCCGAGTCTCACGGTTACGGCGTGCTTCGCGATTATGTGGGCCATGGCATTGGCCGCGTGATGCACGAGGACCCCAACGTTCCTAACTATGGAAAGAAGGGGAGGGGCGTTCGCCTCCAGGCCGGCATGGTCATTGCCATCGAGCCGATGGTTACGATGGGTTCCAACCATGTGAGCACGGGCTCCGACGGTTGGATCGTCACGACCAACGACCACCTGCCCGCCGCGCACTACGAGAACACCGTCGCCATTACCAATGACGGTCCGGTGATTCTGACCACGGATGCCCAAGGTGCTTGGTGTTCGCTCCAAGGCGGAGAAATGTAACAAGTTCCACTTAGTTGTGGAGCCATTACGAAGTTATTACGATGCGTGCATACGTGTTGTAGAATACTCAATCGCTGTCGTTTTCTAGAGAAAGATGATTGCTTGTGAAGAAGGAAGACGCAATTGAGCTCGAGGGTACGGTAAAAGAGCCGCTGCCCAACGCCATGTTTAAGGTCGAGCTCGAGAACGGTCATTCGGTTCTGTGCAACATTTCTGGCAAGATCCGAATGAATTACATCCGCATTCTCCCCGGTGACAGGGTTGTCGTGGAGCTTTCCCCGTACGACCTGACCCGCGGCCGCATCACCTATCGCTATAAATAGCGGCACGCATACACGCTCTTTTCCGACTGCAGGCTTAGCTCAACCTACGGTCGGTTTGCGTGTGAAGACCAGCCATAGTTTTAAACGCCTGCGGCTGGGCGAGTAGATAGTAGGGAAGTAGTTTGAGCGCTACCGAAAGGAAGAACGATGAAGGTACGTCCTTCGGTCAAGAAGATGTGCGATAAGTGCAAAATCATTAGGCGCCATGGCAAGGTCCTCGTCATTTGCGAGAATCCCCGTCATAAGCAGCGTCAGGGTTAAGAGAGGAGACTACGTTGGCCCGTATTAATGGTGTCGACCTCCCGCGTGAGAAGCGCGTTGAGATCGGTCTGACCTACATTTACGGCATCGGCCGCACCACTGCGACGAAGATTTGCGTCGAGTGCAACGTTAACGTGGATACGCGCGTTAAGGACCTCACCGAGGATGAGGTTAACGCCATCCGTGATTATATCGATAAGAACCAGATCATGGTTGAGGGCGACCTCCGCCGTGAGCGCAACCAGAACGTCAAGCGCCTTATGGACATCGGCTGCAACCGCGGCCTTCGTCACCGCAAGGGCCTCCCGGTCCGCGGCCAGCGCACCCACACTAACGCTCGTACCCGCAAGGGCCCGAAGCGTCAGATCGGTGCTAAGAAGAAGAAATAAGGAGCGCTAGATAGATGGCTACTGCTAAGAAGAACGTTCGCGCTGCCCGTCTGAAGCGCGCGGACCGTAAGAACATTTCCGTGGGCCAGGCTCACATTCGTTCTACGTTCAACAACACTATCGTTTCGATCACCGATCCCCAGGGCAACGTCATTTCCTGGAAGTCGGCTGGCCAGGTGGGCTTCAAGGGCTCCCGTAAGTCCACGCCGTTCGCTGCCCAGATGGCTGCCGAGGCTGCTGCCAAGCAGGCCATGGAGCACGGTATGAAGAAGGTTTCCGTCTTCGTCAAGGGCCCCGGCTCCGGTCGTGAGACCGCCATCCGCTCCCTCCAGGCTGCTGGCCTCGAGGTCTCGAGCATCCAGGACAAGACCCCCATTCCGCACAACGGCTGCCGCCCCAAGAAGCGTCGCCGCGTGTAACTGAAAGGATCGTATCAATATGGCAATCGACAGGACTCCTGTTCTTAAGCGCTGCCGTCAGCTCGGGATCGATCCCGCTGAGCTCGGTTACAGCAGCAAGAAGGAATCTATCCGTCAGCCCAAGCGCCGTCGCAAGGAATCTGAGTACGGCATGCAGCTGCGCGAGAAGCAGAAGGTCAAGTTCATCTATGGCGTTCTGGAGAAGCAGTTCCACGGCTACTTCAACAAGGCCCGTAAGATGAACGGCGTCACCGGTGAGAACCTCATGATCATTCTTGAGTCTCGCCTCGACAACGTCGTCTTCCGTCTTGGCTTCGCCCGCACCCGCAAAGAGGCTCGTCAGTCCGTCCGTCACGGTCACTTCACCGTGAACGGCAAGCGCGTGGACATCCCGTCCTACCGCGTCAAGGCCGGCGACGTCGTCGCTGTCGGCGAGAAGTTCCGTGACCTCCTCCCCATCAAGGAGGCTCTGATTTCCTCCGAGCGCTTTGAGGTCCCTGGCTGGCTCGAGGTCGATATCGAGAAGCTGTCTGGTAACGTGCTCGCTCTGCCGACGCGTGAGCAGATCAGCGGTGATATCAACGAGCAGCTCATCGTCGAGCTCTACTCTAAGTAGTCCATCCGGGCTGCTGAGGCTGGAGGTAATACATGTCAGAATTCATTAGGCCTCAGGTTCAGGTCGAAGAGATCAACGAGACGTCTGCTCGTGTCTCCGTCGAGCCGCTCGAGCGTGGCTACGGCGATACGCTGGGTAACTCCCTTCGTCGCGTTCTTCTGTCCTCGCTCGAGGGTGCCGCCGTCGAGGCTATTCAGATCGATGGCGCGCAGCACGAGTTCATGACCATCCCTAACATGGTCGAGGATGTCACCGACATCGTCCTGAATGTCAAGGGTCTTGTCTTCAGGGCTCTCGGCACGACCGACGAGGCGACCGCCACCATTTCGGTTGACGGCCCCTGCGAGGTCACCGGTGCGGACTTCTTTATTCCGTCCGAGTTTGAGCTGGTCAACCCCGAGCAGCACATCGCTACGCTCACCGAGGGTGGCCATCTCACCATGAGCATGCGCATCGGCTATGGCCGCGGCTATGTTTCTGGCGAGGCCAACAAACGCGACAACGATCCCATCGGTGTGATCCACGTCGACTCGCTGTACTCGCCGGTTTCCCGTTGCGCCAAGCTCGTTGAGGCTTGCCGTGTCGGTCAGCACACCGACTACGACCGCCTTGTCCTCGAGATCGAGACCAACGGCTCCATCGCCCCGCGCGACGCCGTGGTCCAGGCTGCCAATATCATTAACCAGCATATGGCTGCCTTTATGAACCTTGCCGAGACCCCCGAGGTCGAGGAGGAGGCTTCGATCTTCGCTCCCGAGGTCACCAACGACAACGCTGAGCTGGACAAGCAGATCGAGGATCTGGACCTTTCCGTCCGTTCTTACAACTGCCTTAAGCGCGCCAGCATTCACTCGGTCCGTCAGCTCGTTGAGTTCTCGGAGAACGATCTGCTCAACATCCGTAACTTCGGTGTTAAGTCGATCGAGGAAGTGAAGGACAAGCTTGAGTCCATGGGCCTGAGCCTGAAGGCTTAATGCTTCGCATATTTGAGGAGAAACTAGACCATGCGTCATAACGTTAAGAAGGGCCTGAAGCTCGGCACCGATGCGAGCCACACCAAGGCCATGAAGAAGAGCCTTGCTAAGGCCCTCTTCGAGAACGACCGCATCAAGACCACCGAGACCCGCGCTAAGGCGCTGCGTTCGGTCGTCGATCCGATCATCACCTGGGCCAAGAAGGGCGACCTGCACTCTCGTCGTCTGGCTATCGCCAAGCTCGGCGATAAGCAGCTCGTTGCCGAGATCTTCGACAAGGCTGCTCAGGGCATGTGGCAGGACCGCAACGGCGGTTACACCCGCATCATGAAGCTCGGTAACCGCAAGGGCGACAACGCTCCCATCGTTATCATGGAGCTCGTCACCGAGCCTTGCACGCCTAAGGCTAAGAAGGCTGCTCCGGCCCCCAAGAAGGCCGCTGCTCCCAAGAAGGTCGAGGCTGCCGAGGAGGCTCCTGCTGAGGAGACCGCTGAGTAGACAATCCGTCTGCATAGGCTATATTCGAGGGGTACGTTCGCGTACCCCTCTTTTTTGTCGCGATACCGTTGCTTGTTTGTTGGGAGCGCCCATGACTGCGCCGTCTGATTTCAATTCGATTTCCGAGCTTGACGCCACGCTCGTATTTCGCGTGGCCTATGATGGTTCGTCGTATAGCGGATTTGCCGTGCAGCCGGGACAGACGACGGTTGCGGGTGAGCTACGTCGAGCTATTGAGACGCTCCTGCGCCGTCCGATCGACCTGACGTGTGCGGGACGTACCGATGCCGGCGTGCATGCGGTGGCACAGTTTATCAGCGTGCCCGTAACGGACGCTGAGTTGGCTTTGACGCGCCGTAGGTGGCTGAGGGCTATGGATGCCCTCCTGCCCAAAGATATCGCCATAAACGAGGTCTACAAGGCCCGTAAAGGCTTTTCTGCACGCTTTGATGCGCGTTCCCGTACGTATACGTACCGTATTGCCGATCGCGACGCGCGCCCTGTGCTTTCGCGCGGTGCGGTGTGGTGGCATCGCTACCCATTGGATGTTGAGGCGATGTCTGCGGCCTGTCCCGCGCTGCTGGGCGAGCAGGACTTCAAGAGCTTTTGCAAGGTGGCGTCTGCCGTGGGCAAGCCCACGCACCGCTGCGTGATGCGTGCCGAGTTTGGCCATGAGGTTGCGTTTGGCGAGGACATCCTGACGTTTACCATCGAGGGCAATGCGTTTCTGCATTCGATGGTCCGCACGATCGTGGGCACGCTTGTCGAGATTGGCATGCATCGCCGTGAACCCGAGTGGATGCGCGAGGTCATCGATGCTTGCGACCGTACCGCTGCGGGCCCCACGGCTCCTGCCTGCGGCCTTACGTTTATGGGCGTGGATTACGATCCCGCCGAGCTTGTCGTGCTCGACTAGGGGAGGGCTCGGCGCGTCGTGCGTCGGCACCTGTCATCTGTGGGCTGCGCGTGTGCAACATCTGTTCTTGGCGTGCAATACAACCGGTGTCTCATTGCTTTTATTGCCGGGGTGTACCATGAACGACAGTTTGATTCACTGCTGTCGAGAGGACGGATAACTTGGTTCGACGTGGCTCGCATCCGCGACTTTCGGTGATCCTTGTGGTAGAAGGTTCGCCCAGCTATGCGATGCGTGCGCTCGAGAGTATCCAGAACCAAGACCTCTACGATTTGCAGATTGTCGTTGTCTGCCGCGATGCTGCGCCCGGTGTGCGCCATTCGCTTCAAGTTGCTGCCGACAGGGACATCCATATTGATTTGATTGACGTCGAGGACGCGAAGCGCGGCGCTTGTCTTCGTGCCGGTTTTGCTGCCTCGCGCGGCTCTCAAATCATCGCCATGAACGCCGATGAGTGGTTTGCTCCGCAGTCTCTTTCCAAGATGGTCGATATCGCGTGCGATACTACGGCAGACATAGTGCTCCCCACGGTGTCGCTCGACCGCTATGATGCACATCGAGAGCGCCATTCGCGCGTCTTGGATGCTGCTCATATTTCCATTGATAGCAAATCTTCGATGGTGACCGGGCTGTCCCAGTTGATTTTAGGCGGCCTAGTCGTTCAGACCTCTGGCGTGATGTATAGCCGTCCGCTGTTTGAGGCATGCCTTTTGTACGACAAGGCGTTTCGCACAGTTGGGTTTATGGCGTGCTCGCTCTCGCGGGCGCAGCGCGTCTCCGGATGCGGCGACGCTTGTTTCCACGCGGCGGCACCTAAGCTTACAGATGCCTTTGATCCCACCATGTATGCCAAGGTATCCGATGACACCCGGGCGCTCGACGAGCTTACGGACTCACTCTCGGAAGCAGATAGCGGTGGTCGGCTCAAGCTGGCAACCCAAAAGTTCTACTTTGCCGGACTGGTCGCCTGCATCGAGAATTTGTGTCTGAGCCCGCATGGGGTGTCGTCAATCGAGCGTTCCGCCCGTATGCGTGATATGCTCGAGGCGCCTCGAACCCGTCAGATGGTCGCCGCGCTCAAGGATAACCATCGGGGGCTCGGTCTGTTGTTTGGGCCGATCGCCAGCGCCAAGCCCGCGCGCTGCGTGATGTGTACGCATCTGGCAGCTTTTCTTAACCGGACGGGCGCAAAAACCGCCTAAACGGCTCATCTCGAAACAAATTTGCATAGAATTGTTTCGAAATGCGTTCTTATACACAAAAGCCTTCAAATAGCGTTAAACTATTCAATCACTGATTGATTGTCTCCGCCATCTTTTGGAGAGAGGGTTTGTATGGCTAAAAAACGCAATGGGCGCCAGGATGCCATTAGAGATATTGTGCGCAATAAGGACGTCCGCACGCAGCGCGTGCTGGTCGATGAGCTCCGCGCTATGGGCTTTGATTGCACGCAGGCGACTGTCTCTCGCGATATTGCCGATATGGGGCTGCGTAAGCTCCCTGAGGGCATCTATGTTCTGGCAGAGGACCTGCACCTGCAGCGTATGGTTTCCGAGCTCGTAACGGGCGTTCTGCGCACCGATAATCTGGTTATGATCAAGGCTCAGCCTGGCACGGCTTCCGGCATCGCCGCCGCCGTTGATGCGGCAGAGCTGCCCGATGTGCTTGGCTCGCTTGCCGGCAACGATACGATTTTGGTTATTGCCCAGACGGCCGAGGACGGCGAGCGTCTTGAGGCGCTGATCAATAAGCTGAGCAATTCTCGCAAGTAGGCGTGCGGGTCGTGCGCTCGGCACTGTGTGCGTGACATAGTGGCTTGTAAGGGGTATCGACGTTGGTCGGTACCCCCTTTTTTTGTTTGCCGGTATAAAGACCGCCCACCAGGTCGCTTTAAACTAAAAGGCCCCCGAGCAGTTTAATAAGCTGCTCGGGGGCCTTGTTGCTTATGGCCGGATGATTTCTAGCCGACCGTATCGTCAGGCGTGGGCGAGGGGTCGGGAGTAGGCGTAGGCGTAGGCGTAGGCGTAGGCGTAGGCGTAGGCGTAGGCGTGCCGCCATCGCCGCCGGTCGAACCACCAGTTGAGCCGCCCGTCGAGCCACCGGTCGTACCGGTGCCGCCGGTGGTGTCGCCACCCGTGGTCTCGGTGGTCGTGGTCGTCGTGGTAGTCGTTGTGGTAGTTTCCTCTTCGTCCTCGTTCTCGTCCTTGTCGTCGTTCTCCGTCTTCTTGGCGTTGTTGGTGCCGTAGAACTTCCAGACGCTGTTGTTCTTGTAGGTGGGCGCCGTTCCGGTCGCAAACTCCTCGCGCTCGGTACCGGTCAGAACGGTGTTCATAAACCGCTTAAAGACAGGCAGGTTGGTGCTGTCGCCCAGCAGGTCCGTGCCGTATTTTTGGATGGGGATCTCACCTGCGGAATAGCCGGTCCACAGGGCGCACGCCAGCTGCGGGGTATAGCCGCAGAACCACAGGTTGGTGGTGTTGTCGGTGGTGCCCGTTTTGCCGGCATAGGGCTGGTTGACGCTCAAGGCGCCGGCAGCACCCGTACCGCTGCCCTGCATGACGCCGGACAGAACATCGGTGACCGCGGCGGCCTCGCCCTCGGTAAGCACCTGTGAGGGATTGTCCGTGTGCTGGTACAGCACCGAACCGGTACGAGAGTCAATCTCGGTGATGGCGATCGGCTGGCGATAGTAGCCGCCGTTGGCAAACGTCGCGTAGGCGGCGGCCATCTCGAGCGGCGAGATGGAGCCGGTGCCGAGCGTCATGACGGGAACGTCCTCGATATTGTCCTTAGATGGATCGATGCCGAGCTTTTTGACGAGGGACATGATCTTGTTATTGCCGATAGCCTCTGCAACCTGGATATAGCCGGTGTTGGAGGAGTATGCCGTCGCCTGCTTGAGCGTGATGGTGCCGTAGCTCTGGTTGGCATAGTTTTGCACCTTGGTCGTGGTGCCCTTGGCTGTAAGAGGCGAGTTGCAATTGAGGGTGACGTTGGGGTTCATGCCGTTTTGGATGGCAGTGGCCAGCGTAAAGGCCTTAAACGTGGAGCCTACGGGACGCTTGGCCGTGGCGTGGTTCACGTGGTTCTCGTCGGCGTTATAGTCGTAGCCGCCCACCATGCACTTGATGTAGCCGGTCTTGGGGTCGACGACGACCATGCCCATGTCCAGGCCGTCGAGCGAAAGCGTGTCGAGCTGGGCGCGCACGGCCTCCTCGGCAGTCTGCTGCATGGTCGGGTCGATGGTGGTTTTGACGGTTAGGCCGCCCTTAAACAGCACGTCGGTGGAGAACTCCTGCTCCAGCAGCTGCTTAACATAGGCGACAAAGTAGGGCTGCGAATACACGTCGACGCCACTGCCCGAAATCTCGGTTACGTTGAGGGTGATGGGCTCTGCCTGCGCGGCGTCGTGCTCCTTCTGGGTGATGTGGCCCAGGCGCAGCATGTTATCGAGAACCTTGTTGCGGCGAGACAGTGCCAGATCGGGATTGACCGTGGGGTCGTACTGCGAAGGCGAGTTGGGAAGGCCGATGAGCAGCGCGGCCTCGCTCAGGGTGAGGTCGGCGGCGCTCTTGGACAGATAGGTTTCGGCTGCGGCCTCGATGCCGTAGGCACCGTGGCCGTAATAGATGGTGTTGAGGTACATCATGAGGATCTCGTCCTTGGAGTACATTTCCTCCATCTTGATGGCGATGTAGGCCTCGCGGACCTTACGCTCGATGGTCGAGTCGAACTGCTCCTCTTGCAGGATGGTGTTACGCACCAGCTGTTGAGTGATGGTCGAGGCGCCCTCGTGGCCACCGGAAAGGGTCGCCACCGCTGCGCGAGCAATGCCCCACAGGTCGATGCCGCCATGCTCGTAGAAGCGCTCGTCCTCGACGTCGACGGTGCCCTGCAGCACGTACGGGGAAACCTGGTCCTTGGTGATGGACTTGCGGTTTTGCGTGTAGAAGCTCGCGATCTTGTTGCCGTTGCAATCGACGATCTCGGTGGGTTCACTCACCAGATAGGCGTTGGCGTCGGTATAGTCGGGCAGATCGGACAGCCAACGATTGACGTTGCCGATCATGCCAATCCCAAACGCTACGCCCGCGATGAGCAAAAGGCCCAAGAACGAGAGCAGGATCATGGGCAGGGCATGCGTCTTGGAACGACTGCGCCCCTGTCGTTGGCGAGGACCCATATATTGACCTCCAGGTATGTCGTGCCGGGCGGCGGGTGCGCCGCTGGGGCAGGATGGACATAAGTTATTACACGATAAACCAAACGAGGCGCGCGAGGCCTCGTGTATGCTGGATGACGGTATTTTTCAGAGTGAATGCATACCTTGTTGGTAAGGAGTTTGCCGATGGCGATTCGGGCGACGGGGCCGAGTGGACAATGCGATAACGAGCCGGGGGCTGCCGAGGCGGCGCTGCCCGAGCTGCTGGCGCCTGCCGGCGGACTCGATCAGATGCTCGCGGCGATTGCAGCGGGTGCCGATGCCATCTATGCGGGCCTGGGCGGGTTCAACGCCCGCGTGAGCGCACACGGCTTTACCGACGACGAGTTCGCCCGCGGCTGTGCCGTGGCGCGTGCGTATGGTGTGCGCGTGTATGCGACGCTTAACGTATTTGTGTTCGACGACGAGTTGGCCGACGCGGTGGCACTGGGGGCACACGCGCAAGAGTTGGGTGCCGACGCCCTGATTGTTGCCGACGCCGGATTGGTATGCGCGTTGCGCGCGGCGATTCCCGGGGTCGAGATTCACCTGTCCACGCAGGCGGGCGTTCATAGCGAAGGCGCCGTGCGCCTGGCTGCCGATGAGCTCGGGGTCGAGCGCGTGACGACCGCCCGCGAGCTGGCAGTCGACGAGATTGCCGCCTTGTGTGCTACCGGCGTGCCTATCGAGGTGTTCTGCCACGGTGCGATTTGCATTGGATATTCGGGCGCCTGTGAGTTTTCGGCCCTGCGGCGTGGACGATCGGCGATGCGCGGCGACTGTACGCAACCGTGTCGCTTGGCGTACGACCTGGTGGACGAGGCGGGGGAGAGCGTCGTTTCCGTGGAGGGCGATCGTCTGCTGTGCCCGCGCGATTATCTGGGCATTGCGCACCTGCCCGAGCTTGTTGGGGCCGGGGTGGCGTCGCTCAAGATCGAGGGGCGCATGAAAAACCCCGACTACGTGTTCAACGTGGTGCGGGTGTGGCGTCGTGCACTCGATATGCTGCGCGATGGCGCGTGGGATGCCGCTGCCGTGTCGGCGCTCGAGCGCGAGCTGGGCAGGTCGTTCAACCGCGGGTTTACCGATGCGTATCTGCGGGGGCGATCGGGTGCTGAGCTCATGAGCTTTGAGCGTGCGATTAACCAGGGCGTGCGCGTGGGCCACTTGGTGACGGTGGGTCACGAAGAGGTGACCGTCGAACTCGATGCCGCCGTGGCCGCGGGCGACACGCTCGAGATCCGGTTCTATCCGGGTGCCGATGCACGCCCCGATGTGCCCAAGCGCTGGCCCCAGGTGCCCTGTCCGGTGGATGCTGCGGCGGGGGAGCGCGTTGTCGTGCACTGCAAGCGCAAGGTGGATGCGGGATGCGAGGTGTACCTGATTCGTAGCGCCGGCGTGTTGGAGCAGACGGCGACGGCGCTGGGGCACATGCGGGTCGAGGCGGACGCGGTCGTACCCGTTGCACGAGCCGTTGAGATACTGCCCTTTGAGGCCGCCATGACTGTTGGCGACGTGCCCGAGGCGGCGTTGACGGAGCCGACGGAAAAGGGGGCTTCCGATCGCATGGTCTTTGCCTGGCGGCTGATGGATGCCGACCCGCGCGGAGAACTCGATTTGTCCGACGTCGTTGTGGTGCTTGACGAGGTCTGTCGTGCAGCCGATGCCTCGCGTACCCGCTCGCTTATGCGGCGTGCCGGGCGCGTCGTCTGTCGTAATCTGGGACAGGTGGCGATGGCGCGTGAGCTGGGCGTGGCGTTTGACGTTGCGGCACCGGTGTTTTGCGCAAACCGGGTTACGCTTGCCTGGCTACGCGGGCTCGGCGCGGGCTGTGTGTATGTGCCTGCCGAGCTTGTCGCCCACGACGCGGAGCGTGTTGCCGAGCTTTCCGCTTGCCCCGGTGTCTTGGGGCCTGTCGATGCCGGCCGTCCCGAGCTCATGGTGTGCGAGCACTGCTTGCTGACTGCCGAGGGCACCTGCGCCACGGATGCGACGGGGCAGGTCCGTTGCCGTGACTGCTCGCGCCGTCAGCAGGGGCGCTTTTTGGTCGAACGTGACGGTACGCGTTTGCCGGTCGTTATCGACGCGTGCGGCAGGACGAGGATTTTCCTGTCGTAGGTGTTCGGCCGCGCCGTTTTGGTTATTATGAGTGGGTTTATGAACTTCGAGCACCGCCGTATCCGGTGAGGGTGCTATAGCAAAAGGAGGATACCCAATGCTGTCTGTCGACGAGCAAATGCGTATCATCACCTCGGGCGCAGCGCAGATCGTCCCCGAGGCCGACCTTCGCAAGAAGCTTGAGAAGGGCGAGCCCCTCAACATCAAGCTCGGCGTCGATCCTACCAGCCCCGACCTGCACCTGGGCCATGCCGTGCCCCTGCGCAAGATGCGTCAGTTCCAGGACCTGGGCCACAACGTCACCCTCATCATCGGTAACGGTACCGCACTGATCGGCGACCCCTCGGGCAAGAACTCCACCCGCCCGCAGCTTTCGCAGGAGCAGATCGAGGCCAACGCCGAGACCTATGTCAGCCAGGCCATGAAGATCCTGGATCCCGAGAAGACCACCATCGTGCACAATGGCGACTGGATCCTGTCGATGGATCTGGCCGGACTGCTGCAGGTGTGCTCCAAGTTCACCGTCGCCCGCATCCTCGAGCGCGATGACTTTACCAAGCGCTACCAGTCCCAGACGCCGATCGCCCTGCACGAGTTCCTGTACCCCGTGATGCAGGCCTTCGACTCCGTTCAGATCAAGGCCGACGTGGAGATGGGCGGCACCGACCAGCTTTTCAACCTGCTCGCTGGCCGCGAGCTCATGGAGAAGATGGGCATGGAGCCGCAGATCGCGCTCACCATGCCGCTGCTCGAGGGCACCGATGGCGTGCGCAAGATGTCCAAGTCCTACGGCAACTACATCGGCCTGACCGATGCTCCCAAGGATATGTTCGGCAAGACCATGTCCATCCCCGACGAGATGATCGGCAAGTACTATCGTCTGGCCAGCTCGCTCACCCCGGCCGAGGTCGACAAGATCGACGCCGCCCTGGCCGATGGTTCCGCCGACCCCTACGAGCTCAAGCGCGCTCTGGGCCGCGACCTGTGCGATACCTACCACGGCGCCGGCGCCGGTGACGAGGCCCAGGCCGAGTTCGACCGTGTGTTCAAGGAAGGCCAGCTTGCCGACTTCCCCGAGAAGCACGTCGAGCTGACCGTTAACGACGAGGGCCAGATCTACCTCGCAGGCCTGCTTAAGGACCTGGGCCTTTCAGCGAGCGCCGGCCAGGCCCGTCGCGACATCGACGGCGGCGGCGTCAAGATCAACGGCGAGGCCGTGGCTCCCAAGAGCTATAACATCGACCCCAGTGCCCTCAAGCTGGGCGACACCCTTTCCGTGGGCAAGCGCAAGGGCTTCAAGCTTATTTAGTTACGCGGTTTTACCAAACCGCGTAACCGGTCGACGCTGCAAACCCGCCAGAGCGGCAATCTGCCTTTCAACTTCGGCGGCATGACCATAAGGTCAATGCCGCCTCGTTTCAAGGCACCTTGCTCGCTCTGGCGGGTTTTCGCTGTCGTTGCCAAAATATCGGCGCTGCCGTGGCTGGCGCTTGGGGGTGGCACTTGGGGACGCTCCTTGTCATTGGTGCAAAGCGGCCTGTCTCCATTGCGCCAAGCGGCGTATGTCGTTAAGCGGAGGGGCGTATTGTTGGCCCATCGTTTGGGCATACAATGGCTATTAGTTTGCTGCGGTGAAGGTCTGTCCGCTCCGCAGCTTTTTTCTACAGTAGAAGGAGTATGTATGTCCGTTGAGGTCATGAGGTCTGTGATCGAGGCCGCCGAGGGTCGTGTGCCCGTCGACACGCTGTTTACCAATGCGCAGATTGTCGACGTATATGGCCAGCGCGTGGCGCCCGGTAGCGTTGCCGTCAAGGACGGTGTGATCGTCGGCGTGCTCTACGATGGTCGCGACGATGCCGCCGGCACCTACGAGGCAACTGAGGTCATCGACTGCCAGGGTCGCTATCTTGCCCCCGGCTTTATCGACGGACATTTGCATATCGAGTCCTCGAACATCCGTCCCGCCGAGTATGCGCGCATGGCGGCGACGCGCGGCACCACCACTGCCATTGCCGACAGCCACGAGATCGCCAACGTTGCCGGCCTGGACGGCTTGCGCTTTATGATCGAGGACGGCCGCCGTGCGCCCATCTCCATCAAGTACATGATGCCTTCGTGCGTGCCCGCGCTGCCCGACGAGCAGGCCGGCGCCGTCATTTCGGCTGCCGATATGCAGGCGTTTTTTGCCGAGCATCCGGGCGATGTCTTTGGTCTGGGCGAGATGATGAACCTGCCGGGCGTCTTTATGGCCGATCCCGAGACCTGCGCCCGCATCGATGCTGCCAACCAGACGCCGTCCAAGCAGGTCGACGGCCATGCGCCGCTCGTTGCCGGCAAGGACCTCAACGCCTATGCCGCAGCGGGCATTATCGCCGACCACGAGTCGACGATTCCCGAGGAGGCACTCGACAAGCTGTCCCGCGGCATGTATGTGATGCTGCGTGAGGGCACGTGCAGCCACGACCTGGCCAATTTGTCCCCGATGCTGCTGGAGAACCCTGTCCGCGCCCGCCGCTGCTGCTTTGCGACTGACGACCGCGCCCCTTCCGATGCACTTGCGACCGGCATGATCGACAATGCCTGCCGCGTGGCCATCGAGGCCGGCATCGACCCCGTGGTCGCGATCTCCATGGCGTCCCTCTCCACGGCCGAGGCGTTTGGCCTGGACCACGGTTGCCGCGACCCGCACGAGCTGCGTGGCGCCATCGCCCCGGGCAAGCGTGCCGACCTGCTGGTGCTCAACGACCTGACGTTTGCCACGGCTCCGCATCGCGTATATGCCGCTGGTGCTCTGGTGGCGCAGGACGGCACCTTTGTGGGCGAGATCGCGCCCGAGATGGCCGAGGTTGCGGCCCTTGCCGATGAGCTGCGCGCCTCCGTTAAGCTGCCGAAGCTTTCGCTCGACGTGTTCGACTATGCCTTTAAGCCGGGCGAGGCCGTGATCGACGTGGTGCCGGGTAAGGCCATCACGGGTATGGCTCGCCCCGAGAGTGCCGAGGGCCTGCGCCGCATTATGCTGATTGAGCGCCATGGCCGCGGCGTGTCACTGCAGGCCGAGGGCACCGACGGTGACGGCCCCGCGGGTCTGGGCCTGGTCGGCAAGCATATCGGCCGTGGTTGGGTGCGCGGCTTTACCATCACGGGTGGTGCCATCGCCTCGACGATTGGCCACGATTCGCACAACGTATGCGTCGTGGGCGATAACGCTGCCGATATGATGGCGGCTGTTGAAGCCGTGGGGCAGGGCGGCCACGTGCTGGTGCGCAACGGCGAGGTCGTGGCGCGTATTCCGCTGGCGCTCGGTGGCCTGATGAGCGAGGGCACGGCCGAGGATGTCGCCGCGCAGCACGACGACTTTATGGTCAAGGCGCGCGCCATGGGTATCGAGCCGCCGCTCGATCCCATCATGGGCATCATCTTCCTGCCCCTGCCGGTGATCCCGACGCTCCGCATCCGCCCCGAGGGCATGTTCGACGTCACCACCTTCACCTACGCCGACTAGTCATCGGGGACGTTCTTAAACGACTAGTCGCCTGCGACGCTCTTTGGCGTGTCGCCTGACGCTGCGACCGTGGGACCTCTGGCGCGCGTGAGCTATTTGCCAGGTCCTTGTAACGTTTATGTCTGCGGGGTCTTATTCGTGCTCCCTTTGGGTACGGTGGGTTCGGATAGATGCCCGATTCCAACAAGCCCGAAGGGAGCTTTTCTATGTTTAAACTGATTGCATCCGATATGGACGGCACGTTGCTTGACGAAAACAGCCAGGTGCCTCCCGAGACCTACAAACTGATTTTGGCGCTACGCGAGCATGGCGTGCATTTTGCCGTATCGTCAGGCCGCCGCTACGATCGCCTGTGCGAGTTCTTTGCACCCGTTCTCGACAAGATGGACTTTGTCGCCGCCAACGGCGCCCAGGTCTACGCCGACGGTAAGATGGTAGACCGTGAGGTGTATTCCCACCTGGCGATTCGAAGGCTCGCCCAAGCCGTCAGGACGTTTCCCAATCTGCATCTTGCGCTCTTTGACCGAACCAAGTCCTTCCTGCTCGATGACGAGTGCAAGTTCGTGCGTGAGGTCGATAAGGACCTTCCCAATGCCGAGCGCATTTGGGAGCTGCCCGATCCCAGCGTAAATATCATCAAGGCGAGTATCTTTTGCGATGACTGTGCCGTTATGGACAGTGCCTACGTACTGCAGCGCGAGCTTGGCCAGCTCTTTACCTTTGCGCCTTCTGGAAACGCATGGATCGATGCCATGCAGCCCGGTGTGTCGAAAGCCTCGGGAATCGAGCAGCTCATGGAGCACTATGGCGTCGAACGCGACGAGGTCATGGCGTTTGGCGACTCGATGAACGACTACGAGATCATTCGCTTTGTCGGCACGGGCTGCGCGATGGAAAACGCGCGTCCCGCGCTCAAGGCGGTGGCCGATCGCGTGGTGGGTTGTAATCGCGACCACGCCGTCCAGCAGGAGCTCCGTCGCGTGCTGGAGAGTCTCGCTTAATCCGGCAGATGGGGACGTTCCTTTTCTGCCGGCAGTGGGGGGACAGTCCTTGCAGCTTTTTTGCGAAGACTGTCCCCAACGACTAGTCGTTTAAGAACGTCCCCAATGACTACCCAACGACTAAGCGAGGGCGGCCATGATGGTGCGGGCGACGCCGTCGTGGTCGTTGTCGTATTCGGTGATGGCGTCGGCGGCCTCGCGGTCTTCGGACTCGGCGTTGATCATGGCCATGCCGTGGCCCGCTGCCTGTAGCATGGGGATGTCGTTGATGTTGTCGCCGAACGCCCAGGCGTCGGCGAGACGCTCGCCCAGGTGCTCGCATAACCACGTGAGGGCCGTCCCCTTGGTGGCGCCCTCGCCCATGACCTCGATATTCATGGCGTACGAACGCGTGACCTCAATGCCTTCGAGCGTGTCGAGCGCCGCCGCGATGGCGTCGCGATCGGCCGGGTCGTGCCAGTACATGGCGATGCGTTCGAGCGTCTCGACCTCGTCGATCTTGCTGTCGATATCCATGTCGATCGGTGTTCGTGTGCGCTTGAGCGAAGCCGCGATGTGGGGGTCGCCGCCACAGAACTCATCCAGACGCCCGTATAGCGAGCGGGGGAGGAAGCACTGCCCATCCGCGAAGATATCGAAGGTCACATCGTGGCCGGCGGCAATGCGATGGATGCGGTGGGCAATGCCACGGTCGAGCGGACGGCTCAAGATGCACGTGGCGCGCGAGACGTCGGTGGGCGTACCGGCGTCGAGCTGCCAGACGCTGGCACCGTTGGCGCAGACCGCGTAGTGTACGGCGGGGTGAGCGAGGATGGGCTCAAAGATGCCTGACAGCGGGCGCCCCGTGCAGGGCACAAACTCAACACCGCGGCGCGCAAGCTCGTCGAGCATCGCCCAGGTGGCGTCGCTCATCTGCTTGTCACTCGTCAGCAGCGTTCCATCCATATCGGAAAACACAATCATTCGATGCAGCCCTTTCTACTGGCATAAAAAGCGTGGCCGAGGGCGGTGATGCCCTGGCCACGCTCGGGTTCTATAACGGTCCGCGTCCTAGCGATCGGCGAGCGGCTTGTACTCCAGCGGATCGATCACCGGACGGTATGCCGGGCGGATGATGCGATGCGCGCAGAAGAGCTCTTCCATGCGGTGCGCCGACCAGCCGGCCATGCGGGCGACGGCGAACAGCGGCGTAAAGAGCGTCTCGGGCACGCCGAGCATCTTGTAGATAAAGCCCGTGTACAGGTCGATGTTGGCGCAGATGGGCTTGGTCATGCCGTGATCGCGCATCACCTGCGGGGCCAGACGCTCGATGCGCTCGATGAGTGCGAACTCTTCGCCCAAGTCCTTCTTGGCTGCCAGCGAGCGCGCGTAACGGCGGCACACCTCGGCGCGCGGGTCGCTCAGCGTGTAGACGGCGTGGCCCATGCCGTAGATGAGGCCCGTGCCGTCGAAGGCCTGCTTGTCGAGGATCTTGCCCAGGTAGGCTGCGACCTCGTCCTCGTCCTCCCAGTTGGAGACATGCGCACGGATGTCCTCGTGCATGGACACGACCTTGGCGTTGGCGCCGCCGTGGCGCGGACCCTTGAGCGAGCCGATAGCCGCGGCGTAGGCGGAATACGGGTCGGTGGCCGAGGAGGACAGCACGCGGCAGGCAAACGTGGAGTTGTTGCCGCCGCCGTGCTCGGCATGCAGCATGAGCATCACGTCGAGCAGCATGGCCTCGTCGCGGGTGAATGCCATGCCGCCGCGCAACACCTGCAGGATGGTCTCGGCGGTGGAGAGACCGGGTGTGGGGTGCGGTACATGAACCTCGGAGCCGCGGCGCTTGGCGACCGAGGCCATATGCGCGAAGGCGGCGATGCGGGGGAGACGGGCGAGCATGGAGATGGCGACGTCGATTTCGTGCTCGGGCGTGATCACGTCTGGCTCGGCATCGAAGGCGTAGAGCAGCAGCACGGCGCGCTGGAGCACGTTCATGATGCTCGACGACACCGTGGTCATAGGGAACTCTTTGACGTACTCGTCGCTCAGATGTCTAAAGGCGCCCAGGCGCTCGCAGAAGCCGTCGAGCTCTTCCTTGTTGGGCAGCGAACCCGTGATAAGCAGATAGGCGACTTCCTCGTAGCCGTAGCGATTCTCGGCCTGGGCATTGTTGACCAGATCCTCGATGCTGTAGCCGCGAAGCGTGAGCTTGCCCTGATCGGGCACGACCTTTCCGTCGACCTTGTTGTAGCCGTGCACATCCGAGATGCGAGTGAGGCCCGCGACCACGCCCGAGCCGTCGGCATTGCGCAGGCCGCGCTTGACATTGTGCTCGACAAACAAGCCCTCGTCATAAGGGTCGGTCGGCAGGCCGTGGTAGAGGCTTTCGCTCTCGGGCGAAATCTGGCGGCTTGCTTCGTAATCCAGAACCAGGCGGCTCAAGTGGTCATCGAAGCGGTAATAGATTTTCTTGGCGTCGTAGGCCATGCGCGCTCCTCTCCGGGCCGCATCGGGGTGATTTGCATGGGCATGCGCGCGTCAGGCTATCCCCAGCGGCTTGCTCGCTACAGGCGGTACATAAAGTTGAAGACGTCCTCGCGCTGGATGGACACGTTGACGCCCGAAAGCTCGCCGGCCTCGGCCAGCGCCTTCTGCAGCTCGGCGAAGTCGAGCTTGGACTCGGCGGTATCGGCCAGCATGGTCATGGTGAAGATGTCCTCGATAATGGACTGCGTGATGTCGCGGATGTCGACGTTGGCCTCGCCTAGGACACGGGTGACGCCGGCGACGATGCCGGGGCGGTTCTTGCCAAGGACGGTGATGACGATACGGGAGGACGAGATCTCGGCCATGGGAAACCCTTTCGCGTGATTGCGGCGCGCGCGGGGCGCTCCGCTACGGTACAGTGTTCATCATTGTACCTGTCTGGCGCAAAAAAGGCGCGCTCGCTGCGGCGTTACATGCCTGCAACATGAGCGTAAGGGGGAAGGCCGCACGGGGAAGAGCCGTCTGGCGCGTGTCCGGCTCGTGTTGGGTTGATTTCCGATCTCGGCCGAACACATTGAGCGGACAGGCCGTTCCCGCAGTCAGCCGAACGCCTCCGACGGCTGATTCCGAACTGGAAGCGGAGGGCATCCCCGCCCTTCGTTAGGGGATACCGCTCCGCGGCGCATGCCGCGGGCGGCGCCCCTATCGGACCACCGTGACCTCAGTTGGGATGGGCCCAGCACTGCCGCGTACTCGG
Source organism: Collinsella aerofaciens (assembly GCF_041537385.1). Classification (GTDB taxonomy): domain Bacteria; phylum Actinomycetota; class Coriobacteriia; order Coriobacteriales; family Coriobacteriaceae; genus Collinsella; species Collinsella aerofaciens_BV. The sequence continues at coordinate 38,532 of NZ_JBGORS010000003.1, read as the reverse complement.
TGAGCTAGAGCCAACTGTTCGTCTTCACGTCGCGTATGGCGATATTTCGGTCGTCCGGCTCGGTGATGCCGTAGCCGAACGCCTGGAGCGTCTCGATGGACTCCTGGATCCTCTGTTGGAACATGGGACCCGGATCGACCCTCGGCCCGAGGTGCCCGCGCCAAAGGCACGGCGTGGCGCGCAGCATGTTATGGATTTTGGAGATGGGCTCGATGTCGGCGTAGACGTTGAGCGTCGCCATGGCGTCCTTGTGGCCGAGGATCGATTGGAGCGCCTTGATATCGCCGCCTTGGCGGATCCACTGCGTTGCGAACGTGTGGCGAAGGCCGTGGAACGTGATCAGCTCGTCGTTGGTGCCCATGAGGCCGTTGGTCTCCGAGAACGTCTTGAACGCCCTGCGGATATAGCTTGTCGTCGCGAAGGTCGCGCCCGGCTCCGACAGGATGTAGCAGTCCCCGATCTCGACCGCCCCGGTAAGGTCGCGCAAGCGCAGCTTTCCGCAGTCGATCTCGTGGGTCTCCTTCAGGAAGGGGAGTAGGCCGACCGGGTCGATGGGGACCCCTGGCGTCATGGGTCTTGGTGTCCTTGATGAACGAACCCATTCCCTTCGCGTACGCCACCGAGTGTCTGATCGAGATTAGGCCCGTCTCGAAATCCACATCGCACCACCGAAGGCCGCAGACCTCGCCGATTCGCATCCCCGTGTGCAGGGCGAGTACGACCGCCCTCTAATCCTCGGCGGACCAATCGAGTCCGAACTCCTTTCGGGCATCCTCTTCGCTCATGACTTCGAGAAGGTCTCCGGGTTGGCAACGAAGGGCGAGGCATAGCTGCTCGAGTGTGTTGAAGCGAATGCCGCGAATATGCCCTTTTTTAATACGGGACAGGTTCACGGGCGTGGTTCCAATCCTTTCGGCAAGTTCGTTCGAGGAAATCTTTCGCTCGGCCATGATCTTGTCGAGGCGAACAATTACGGGCATGGCGTTTCCTTACGCAATCTCGTCGGAGTCGAGGTACAGCTCTCGGGCGTACAAGAAGAGCTGGGAAAGCATGAACAGGACGATGCCGAGAACCAGAGAGGTCCACTCGAATGATGAAGCGATCTCTTGGGCGCCGACGGCCCCCTCGCCGCCAAACATCGAAACGGAGGTTTTGAGTGAGCCGGCGTAGAGGCTGGTGGCAGCTTGAACAACGAAGAGAATGCCGAGCACCTTCAAGCATGTCGCAGACCCTTTCTTGAAGGGGTCTCCGCTCTTGATCGTCCACACGAGAACGGCGCTGAGGATGGTCGTAGCGATACCGATGACGGCAGGGACCAATGTCGAGATCGCAAGGGCTGGATACGCGGGGGAGTCTGCAATTACAGGGTTGTCGAGCACTTCGATTGCTGGCTTTAAGGAGAACGCCACTTGTGCGATGGCGGTGGCGCAAAGGGTCGCAGAGGCTATCGCACATGCGATGCGGAAGGAATGAAGCCGGGGAGTGCGATTGTCGGAACTCATAATAACCTCCGGAGAATTTAAAAAATTCAGGTTACTTTTTAATAGTTTATGTTAAATTGACTTTACCGGCAAGTAATCACAGCATGCTGCAACCGAAACCCCTCTAGATTGGAGAGGATTATGTTCAGTACTGTTAAGTCGTGTAAGCTCTTGGTTTTCCTCGGCCTCGCTCTTTGTCTGTTGCTGCCGGGAGCCCCCGCTTTTGCGGATACCCCGATGCCTCCTTCCCAGGAGAGCAGCCAGTGTGCCCTCGTTGAGCCCCTCGGGTATACGGACGACGTCGTCGATACCTACTGGAGCTACAGCTGTCCTCGCGGCGTAAGCGGGCACAGCATCTCGATGTTCAACATCTCTTACAAGACGATCTCCTACCGAAATGGCTATCGCCGATCCGCGCATCATAGGGAATCCCGCCTCGCTGCAATGTGCTCCTGTGGTGTTCTTGGCACAACTGATAAATGGCAATTTGTCTATAGCACCTACTAGATGCGAGGAAGGGCCGAGCATTTTGTTCGGCCCCTCTGTTCCGACTGGATGAGGTTAAGGTTGGCGATGAATATGCTCAAAATCTCGAAGGCGATCTTTAGGTCGCTTCTCTCCTCCAGGTCGCTCTGTGTTGTCGTTGTTGCGTTGATGGTTCTTTGTGCTCTGCCCGTCTTCAGGAGCGCGGCTGGCATCGACGGACGGGTCGAATACCTCGAGTCGGGAATAACCCGTGTTGAGCAGGAATTGTCAGCATCCTATGCGGATGCGCTTGTGAATGCGGGGGAGGACGGTGTCTATACCTCTTCATCAAGCATGCCCGCGCTTCTGTACCCTCTTGCCGCGGGACGTCTTATCTTGGCACCGCTCTCTCCCCTACTTCCGTTTCTGCAGATATCGGATGGAGAGTACACCTATTATGACGGATCGAAGGAGTACTTGCTATGGGTCGCAACGGCCGTTGCCGTCTCGTTCCTTGCCGCGCGTCTTAACAAACGTGAAAAGCTCATCATCCAGGCACCGATGGGCGAGCTGGGTAGACTTGTTGCATCGAGCGTATGGGCGAGTGTTTTTGCAATGCTTGCCGTCCTCGCCATCAATCTTCCAGGGATAATCGCCGCGCTTGTGAAGAATGGCCCGGGCTCGCCGTTCTATCCGATAGGCTACATTCAATATGCGACTCCGGTTATCAAACCGGCTTGGCTGGTGTTCGCGCAGACGGCCATCTTGCAATTCTTGGTGGCAGCGTTCATCTCGCTTGTCGTTCACCTTGCCGTGAAGATTGCCAATAACCCTACGCTTGGAATCGTGTTCGTATGTGCCCTGATGGGGGTGACGATGGTTCCCGGGTATTACGGAAGATCCATCGCTTTACGTGAGTTCGCCCTGTTGAATCCCCTTACGTATGCGAACACTGAGTTGACCGTCGGCGCCTATAGCCCGTACCCGACAACGCAGATAGTGAATCTGCCTGGACTTTGCTTCGAGCGTGGCGCGATTGCCCTCGTATGCGCAATCGGGATCGAGGTGCTGGCAATTAGCCTGCTTTGCGTTGCTGGAAAGAGCGGCTGCGCGTGCCCGATATCCCCGATTTGTCTTGAGAGAGGTTCCTTCACTGCATCGAGAACGGCAACTCGTTCGAGCGCTTGTGCCTCCGCCGTTACATACGTAAGAACGATGGGGAAACTGCTCCTGCGTTCTCCTACCCTCGCCGTATGCGCGATTGCAATGTCGACGACGATGCTGGCCCCGGCTCTGGTCGAGATGTTTCCTGACGCTGATAACGTTTCCGCTGTTCGGTATAGGGATGGGGAGCTCCGTTCAATAGATCGGTATCTAGAGCAGAACGCTGCGAATATGGACGTCGAGGGCAAAGCGGCCCTGGAAGACATGCGGGATGCTCTTTCGGGTTTCGTGTACGCGCCTATGCCTGCGGAGGGGTTTCGAAGCCTTGCGACGTACGAGCGCGCTCGAGGTGAGCTGGGCGCGGCAGATGCGACTCTCCTGCAATCGATCGGAATCGAGCCGGAGACTCCTTCTCGTGCGGAGGCGCGCGCCCTTCTGCTTGAGTCGATCGCGAGCTTGCCGGACCCCAAGGTTTACGAGTTAAGTACGAAGATGCCCCCATTAATCCTCCTTTCGTATCTCCAGGCAGCGCTTCCCTCCTTATTTTTGCTGTTGCCCGTGGTTGTCACATCGCTCGCGTGCACCCACCTGCAGTGTCGTTCCCTTCTGGTTCTCCAGATCCCCGCAACAGCGCATGTGCGTTTTCTGACGGCTGTTGCGCTGGCTCTCCTGCTTGGCTTGGTGCTGCTTTTGGTGTCGATGGTTCCCGCTGTCGTTGTGTCCGTGATTAAGAACGGTGCGGGTGGATCGGAGTATCCCGTCGCTCTCATTCGGGCGGGAGCTTCGACAACGTCCACGGTGGGGGAGGCGGTGTTGTGCAGTATTCCGTTGCTGGTCATGGCATACGGCGTGATTTCCGTCGTCGCTGCGTTGACAGCAGCGATTAGCCGCAACCCCGTTGTCACCGGAATGGTTTGCGCGGTTCTCTTGGTGTTGGGTTCGTTGAGCGCTCATGTTGAAAGCGTGGGCATGGGCGTCGCGCTGCTGGCTCCATTCGCCTCGTTTGATCCCGCTTCCCAGGTGGGGACGATTGGGTTCCTTGGGCGAGGGACGAACGCGATGCCTTTTGGAGAGGTCGTCGGCGCATCGGGCGCTCTGCTGGTGGTCTTGGGCGCCGTATCTCCGTTGATGGTGCGCCTGAGTGTTCCAAAGATCGAAAGGGGATGATCTCGATGATTGACCTTCAAACGCTGACGATCTCTTATGGAAAGAAGGTGCTCGTAGATTCGGTGAACGCTGAGTTTGCCCCGGGTACGGTCTACGGTCTCGTCGCTCCGAACGGGCATGGAAAGACGACGTTGCTGCGTGCGATGGCAGGTTTGCCGGGTCCTCGCGTGGACGGGAGCATCGTTCTGGATGAGGTGCAGGGTACGGGTGCGAGAGAGGTCCGTTCTATGATCTTCTATGCACCTGGTGAGGGGACGTTGCTGTATCCCGGATTGCGTGCGGAAGATCACCTCAAGATGGTTTGCGATATGTGGCCGCATGCTCGCGATATCGAAGAGATAGTGGAACAAACGCAGATAGGCGAGTTCGCGAAGATGAGGATCCGCACTCTGAGCCAGGGCATGAAGCAGCAGCTTACCCTGGCGATCGCGTATGCGACGGGCGCGCGGTACCTTCTATTAGATGAGCCCATGAACGCGCTCGACCCCAGCAGGGTGGACTTGCATTCCGAGATTCTCAGGAAGCTGGCCGATTCTGGTACGTGCATCATCATGTCATCCCACATCTTGGATTCGGTCGATAGGCTGTGCGATGAGATTCTGTTTTTGAAGGATGGGAGGCTCATTAGAAGCATTCCGCAAGATGATGCTGCGCCGAAGTCTCCTGGATCTCATTTCGCAAAGCCTGCCGGACGCGCCGAGGGTGCGCTAAGCACGTATCGGCGACTCTACGAAAAGGGCGGGTAGAAATGCAAGTTAAAAATCTATGTGGCCAATGTGATACCGTTGAACCCGCATATCGATACCGCTCAGCCATTCGCCTCGCCCCCGTCGCACGTATCTTCATCCGGTCTGTTACTTTTAATCTAACAATTCTTTGAGGAACGTAGGTGCTTCTGAATGTACTGTCGACTTCTTCTCAAACTAATCCTAAGAGACAAGGCCGTATGGGTTTGTACGCTCGTTCTCGCTGCAGCCTTCTCCGTCCCCATTGCGTTCAATTCACCCATCTACGGGCCCTTCTTTATGAAACAGGGCATGCAGGGCTTTGTCGACGCATTCAATACGCGCGCGCCCCAGGCCAGCGGCACAGACCTATCTCCAGAGCAGCAAGATGACGCGGAGCTTGCAAGATACGCGAACGCCGCCCTCGCCGCTCAAACCGACGCCGCCTTTCTCGATTCTGCCGAGAGCTACTACGCGCTCATGGGCGAGGGCTTCCAATCCGGGTCCATCGTGGGAGACCGAGAGACCAATGACGCAGACCTCGCGTATTGCCGCGCCCTGAGCAGCTCCGGCATCACGGATATCCCGGCCTCCGCAAACGACCTGCCATTCCTTTCCTTCCTGCCTTACGCCATTGCCCAGGCGCCGTCTTTCCTTCCCTTCATCCCCTTCCTTCTCTCGTCGATACTCCTGCTCGGCGCCACAAGGCCCGGTACCCTGGCGGCAAAGGCGCCCGCACCCAAATTCCGGCGCCTTATCCAGATCGTGTTTTCGATAATCGTCGCGGGGACCGCGATGCTCCTCGCCGGCCTCGCACCCGGGGGCATTTACGCCTTGGCCCTAAACGGCTTCGGGCAGATCGGGTACCCGATCGCCTTCTTCCATGACGGCGCGCTCACCACCACGACCGCGGGAAACGTCTTCACGACCATACTTCTCGCGCTGCTCGCGGGCGGAACCTTGATATCCGTTTGCTCCGCCGTCCTATCGACCGCAACGAGGCGCGTCCTCGCGGGCCCCCTTGCCTCCGCGCTGCTTGTCGCGGCCCCGGCATTCCCGTTATTGTCCGATTCGGCACTGGGGCATAATGCCGTGCTCGGGCTCCTGCCGCTGGCCGTGTTCTCGCCTATCGAGGCAACGGGTTACGTAGGATGCTTCCCGACAGAATTCATTGGCTCCGGTTCGGGCGGCGCATCGATGCTTGCCGTGGCCCTGGCATACGTCGCGGTCCTTTTTACGGTCGGCGCCGTTGCGACACGTTCCCCCAAACAGGCTGGACCCGCTAAAAAGCACCATGGGCTCGAGCTTCTGGACGTGAGCGTGGGATACGGAAGCACGACGATACTTTCAATCGGGTCGCTTTTCCTGAGCCCGGGAACGGCGGCGGGCCTCGTTGCTCCCAACGGCTCGGGGAAAACCACCCTTCTGGAAGCGCTGTCGGGCCAATTTCCCACCCGTATCCGATCGGGAAGCCTGGCGGCAGACGGAATCTGCCAACGTCGATCAGCCGAATTTGCAGAACTCGTCTACCTGAGCTCTTCGGGCAGCGCGGATCTCTATCCCACGCTATCGGCCCTCGAGCACCTTGCCTTCGTTAGGGAGGAGTGGAAACCAGCCACCGACGTCGACTCGCTCTGCAACTCCCTCGGAATCTCCCCATATCTCGACAAGCCGACCCGTAAACTCTCGACGGGAATGAAGCAGCAGGTAAAGCTTGCCATGGCGATAGCGACCGATTGCCCGTACCTCATCCTCGATGAGCCGCTGAACGGCCTCGATCCGGGAAAGCGGAAAACCTCCTGCGACGCGATGCGCAGCGAAGTGGCGCGGGGACGCAGCGTGCTCATTTCAGGCCATCTACTCGACGACCTGGCAGACCTCACCGACTCGTTCTACTTCATCGAGTCCGGCACGCTCGTGGAAAAGACCGAGTCGTCCTCGCAGACGCTCAAGCAGGAATACCTCGATACATACGAGGGAGGTGAATGACATGAAACTATTTGAACAGCTGAAGTCCAATGCGTCGCGCATGGCTGTCTACGCCATCCTCGTGGCAACGGCTTTATGCGGAATCGCGGCACCCGTCTATGCGCTCAACGGGGAGAAAGGCGATGTCGAACCCGCGTACATGGCTTCGACGGTTAAGGACCGGTACAAAGCCTTCTCTGGAGACACGTTTTACGTAGCAGAGTACGACACGACCTACCGTCAGCTTCGCTACAACAAGAGATACGAATATCTAGGCCCAGAAGTAATCAGCTATACATCGGGTTGGTACCGCTCCAGCTATGGACACATAACCCAGTTCAAGTGTAACTACCGTGTGTACAACTAAAGCAACCCGGCCGGGACGAGGGGCGACGCAAAAGCGTCGCCCCTCGTTTTTAACCATGTCAACTGAACCTAGTTCAGTTTGGTTGATTTCCGATCTCAGCCGAACACATTGGGCGGAAAGGCCGTTCCCGCAGTCAGTCGAACGTCCCCGGGGCCCTTCTCAGGCCCCGGGGACGGCATTTTCCCAGTTGAAGGAACGGTGGAGATGTGTTTCGATGGGTCAGATTCGTGTCGTTCCGAAAAGACCGTGAACCTTTTGTGGGACACGCGGCGCCGTGGTACCATAGCCGAGTTTGTTGTCTTGGTCGGAAACCAAGACGCCTTATGCGCTGATCGGTAACCAGCGCCTGACCAATAAGGAGTCCTACCATGAAGCAGGGTATCCATCCCCAGTATGTCGAGTGCACGGTGACGTGCTCCTGCGGCAACACCTTCAAGACGCACGCTACCGTGTCCGAGATGAAGGTCGAGCTTTGCAACGAGTGCCACCCGTTCTACACCGGCCAGCAGAAGTTCGTCGACACCGGTGGACGCGTCCAGCGCTTCGCCGACAAGTTCGGTGGCGCCGCTGCCGCCCAGCTCAAGAAGGCCGAGGAGGCCAAGGCCGCCAAGGCCGCCAAGGCTGCTGAGGCCGAGGCCGCTCGCAAGGCCGCCGCTGAGGCTAAGGCCGCCGAGAAGGCTAAGCGTGCTGCTAAGTTTGCCGAGGAGGCTGCCAAGCAGGCCGCCGAGGCTCCCGCAGAGGCTCCCGTCGAGGAGGCCGCTGCCGAGGCCGAGACCACCGAGGCTGCTGAGTAAATAGCTCGCCGCGGAATCGCTCGCATTCATGGCATAAGGGTCGTGCATCCGTTTGGGTGCGCGGCCCTTTTCTTTTTATTGGCGCAAGCTAACCTGTCCCCGTGGCACCAAATGGCAGAGAGACGGCGTTTGCTCAGATAAAACCTGCCAAAATAAACCTGTTCCATTGCGGCAGGTTGGTCATAGTTATTACGTGGCGGTCGAGGTCGACCGTATAGGCCGCGCCTTGTTTGGCTAAAGTACAATCATCTGTGTTTAACTCGCCCGCAGCTGCACGGCGTGGGCGATGGCCAAAAAGGAAAACCACATGGGATTCATGTCAAAGCTGCTGTCCTTTGGATCCGATAAGGACCTTAAGCGCTACTACAAGATCGTCGACCAGATCAACGGTCTTGAGCCCCAGTTTGAGAAGATGACCGAGGAGGAACTCCGCGGCCAGACCGATAAGTTCCGCGAGCGTTACGCCAACGGTGAGTCGCTCGACGACATGCTCCCCGAGGCCTTTGCCACCGTGCGTGAGGCTTCCAAGCGCACCATGGGTATGCGTCACTTTGACGTGCAGCTCATTGGCGCCATGGCACTGCACGAGGGCCACATCGCCGAGATGAAGACCGGCGAAGGTAAGACCCTCGTCTCCACGTTGGCCGGCTATCTCAACGCTATTGCCGGCAAGGGCGTGCACGTCGTTACTGTCAATGATTACCTTGCCAAGCGCGACTCCGAGTGGATGGGCCGCATCTATAAGTACCTGGGCATGACCGTCGGTCTGCTCCAGAACAACATGCCGCTTGAGCTCAAGCGCCCGGCCTACCAGGCCGACGTCACCTACGGCACCAACTCCGAGTTCGGCTTTGATTACCTGCGCGACAACATGGTCACCCGTCCCGAGCAGCGCGTGCAGCGCGGTCACAACTACGCCATCGTCGACGAGGTCGACTCCATCCTGATCGATGAGGCCAGGACGCCGCTCATTATCTCGGGCGCCGGCACTAAGTCCGCCAGCACCTACAAGGACTTCGCGCGTGCCGTGCGTGGCCTTGAGTGCGGCGAGGACGTGTCGCACGACATGCTCACCGCCACCGAGGACGTCGAGCCCACGGGCGACTACGTCATGGACGAGGCCAAGCACACCATCGCCGCCACCGAGCGCGGCCTTAAGAAGATCGAGCGCCGCCTGGGTATCGATGACATCTATGCCGATCTCTCCGGCCAGCTTGTCAACCACCTGCAGCAGGCGCTGAAGGCCCAGTACATGTTCCATCGCGACAAGCAGTACGTGGTCACCAACGGCGAGGTCAAAATCGTCGACGAGTTCACCGGCCGCATCATGGAGGGCCGCCGCTACTCCGAGGGCCTGCATCAGGCCATCGAGGCTAAAGAGGGCGTGCTCGTGCGCGAGGAGAACCAGACGCTGGCAACCATCACCCTGCAGAACTACTTCCGTCTGTATGACAAGCTCTCCGGCATGACCGGTACGGCGCTCACCGAGGACGCCGAGTTCCGCGAGATCTACAAGCTGCCCGTCGAGGTCATTCCCCCCAACAAGCCCGTGCAACGTGTTGACCACGAGGACTTGGTCTACCGCACCATCCAGGCCAAGTACAACGCCGTTGCCGACGACGTCGAGCGACGTCACGCCAAGGGCCAGCCGGTCCTGGTGGGCACCGTCTCCATCGAAAGCTCCGAGAAGCTGTCGGCCGCCCTTACCAAGCGCGGTATCGCGCACGAGGTCCTCAACGCCAAGCACCACGAGCGCGAGGCCCATATCGTTGCCCAGGCCGGACGCTACGGCGCCGTGACCATCGCTACTAACATGGCCGGTCGTGGTACCGACATCCTGCTGGGCGGCAACCCCGACGAGCTGGTGCGCGAGCGCCTTGAGTACGAGGGCCTGACCATGGAGGACGTGACGCCCGAGCAGCTCGAGCAGTTTAACGCCGAGGCCAAGGAGACCTGCAAGGCCGAGCGCGAGCGCGTGCTTGCCGCCGGCGGCCTGACCGTCATCGGCACCGAGCGCCATGAGTCCCGTCGTATCGACAACCAGCTGCGCGGCCGCTCCGGTCGTCAGGGCGATCCGGGCGAGACTCAGTTCTACCTGTCGCTCGAGGACGACCTCATGCGCCTGTTCGGCGGCGACAAGATGGACCGCGTCTCCAAGATGATGGTCTCCGCCGACATGGGCGACGACATGCCCATCCAGCACAAGATCATCTCCAAGGCCGTCGAGAGCGCCCAGCACAAGGTCGAGAGCATCAACTTCTCCATGCGCAAGAGCGTCCTCGAGTACGATGACGTCATGAACAAGCAGCGCCAGGTCATCTACGCCGAGCGCAACAAGATTCTGGACGGCAAGGATCTGACCGACCACATCACCGAGGTCATGCACGACACCGTGTACCGCTGCGTGCAGGAGTTCTGCACCAAGGACAGCCACGATGGCGAGCGCGATCTCGAGGGCCTGCGCAAGTGGGTCGTGGAGCTCACCGGGCATATCGATACGCCCAAGTTCCCCGACGAGGACTTTGAGGCCCTGGCTGCCGATGTCCTGGCCTACGTTGAGAAGTGCTACAACATGAAGGCCGAGCGCCTGGGTGAGGACCTCATGCGCGAGCTCAACACCCAGGTCATGCTGCGCGTCATCGATACCCGCTGGATGAACTACCTGCAGGAGATGGACTACCTCAAGACCGGTATCGGACTGCGCGGCTTTGGTCAGCGCGACCCGCTGGTCGAGTACAAGACTGAGGCTTATGGTGCCTTCCAGATGCTCGTTGACACCATGTACGAGGATTACCTGCGCACCGTTCTGCGCATCGAGATCAAGGCCGCCCCGCGGGCCGTGGAGCACAAGGAGGACCCCGCGCTCGAGGGTGCGCGCTTCTCCGGCCCCGCCGACGTCGATGGCGACAACGGCAGCTCGGTGCTGCGCAAGCAGGCACAGGTTCAGGCTCGTACGGCCGTCCAGGGAGGCCCGGCTGCTGTCAACAACGGCGGCAAGGTGACCACCTACCGCAAGTCCGAGAGCGATGACCCTTATGTCAACGTGGGCCGCAACGACCTTTGCCCCTGCGGCAGCGGCAAGAAGTTCAAGTACTGCCACGGCAGGAATCGTTAATGGCCGAGGCTTTAGAGGTAACGCCCGCCGAGCTGGACGCGTTTGCGGACCGGCTCGGCGAGGTCGAGTCGTATCTTCATTTGGACGAGAAGCGCACGCGCGTGACCGAGCTCGAGGCAAAAAGCGTGGCCCCCGGCTTTTGGGATGACGCCGACGCCGCTCGCGCAACCATGGAGGAGATCGCTCGCGCCAAGGAAGATATCGCTGCCATGGATACCGCGCGCGGCGAGCTATCTGACGCCCGCGCGGCGCTTGAGCTTGCCGAGGAGATGGGCGACGACCCCGATGCCGCCGCATTGCGCGAGGAGGCTGCCGCTACGGCAGAACGCCTGGCCCGCGCTATCGACGAGCTCGAGCTTTCGAGCTGGTTTACCGGTGAGTTCGATCACGGCGACGCGATTGTGACCATCAAGCCCGGACAGGGTGGCCTGGAGGCGCAGGACTGGACCTTCATGCTCTTTAAGATGTACATGAAGTACTGCCAGCGTCGCGGCTGGAAGGTCACCATTAACGACTGCCCCGCGGCTGAGGTCATCGGTATCGACCGTGCGACCTTTACCGTCGAGGGCAAGGACGCGTTTGGCATGCTGCGCGCCGAGGCCGGCGTCCACCGTCTGGTGCGCATTAGCCCTACCGACGACAAGAAGCGCCGCCAGACCACGTTTGCCGGCGTCGAGGTCATCCCCGTGCTGCCTGACGATATCGACATCGAGATCAGTCCCGACGATATCCGCGTGGACGTGTATCACGCGAGCGGCCCGGGCGGCCAGGGCGTCAACACCACCGACTCCGCCGTACGCGTGACGCATTTTCCCAGCGGCATCGTTGTCACTTGCCAAAACGAGCGCAGCCAGATTCAAAACAAGGCCGCGTGCATGCAGATTCTCAAGGCCCGTCTGTACGAGATCGAGCTCGAGAAGCGCGCCGAGGCCCTGGATGAGATTCGCGGACCCAAGACCACGATCGGTTTTGGCAACCAGATTCGCAGCTACGTGCTCTATCCGTATCAGATGGTCAAGGACCTGCGGACGGGCGTGGAGACCAGCAACGTCGAGGCCGTTCTCGACGATGGCGATCTGGATCCGTTTGTGATCGGCTACCATCGTTGGGCAACCGGCAACGCCGATGCGGAAGGCTCGGACGCCTAGGCACATGGTTGGCTTCGGGTCGATGCAAACACTTCGCAGGGGTGGTATTTGCTCGGTGAATCGGTAGAATCGAATACAGCAAGAAGTTCAAAGCGCACTCGTTTGGGTGCGCTTTTTTGAGGGAGGCTGCATGGCATATCGTCTGGACATCAAGCGCATTCTTTCGATGAACTTCTTTCATGACTTGCCCAAGATCATGTTTGGCTGCGCCCTGGCAGCTATCGCGACGGACTTGTTTTTGATCCCCAACGGCCTTGCCGCCGGCGGCGTGACGGGCCTCGCCACCATTATTCAGGCGGTCAGCGCCTCGCATGGCATATCGCTTCCCGTTGGCATCCAGACCATCGTGATGAATGCCCTGCTGCTGCTGGTCGTTATGCGCGAGGGTGGCATGTTCTACGTGGTACAGACGGCGACGGGCTTTGTGCTGCTGGGCTTTTTCACCGACCTGTTCGCTCCGTTTGTGGCGCCGCTGGCACATGCCGATCTGATGCTGCCCGCTATGTGGGGCGGCATCATCACGGGCATCGGCTATGGCATGGTGTTGCGCGCCGGTGCCAACACTGGCGGCTCTGACACGATCGGCCAGATCATCTCGCGCAATACGTCACTACCGGTGGGCTCCACCGTCATGGCGATCGATGTTGCCGTGTGCGCGCTGTCGGCCCCGGTCTTTTCGGTCGAAAACGCGCTGTATGCGGGCCTTTCGATGGTCATTAGCGGCTACGTGATCGATGCCGTGGTCGACGGCGGCAACAGGCGCCGTATGGTGCTCATCATCTCGGACAAGTTTCCCGATATCGCGGCCGACATCATGTATGGCCTGGGCCGCGGCTGCACCAAGTTTAAGGCGACCGGCATGTACTCGGGTGCCGAGAAGCCGGTGATCATGGTAATCGTGAGTCGTCGCGAGCTCAACACGCTCAAAACCATCGTGCGTGAGCGCGACCCGCATGCTATCGTGACGGTGGCCGATGTCACGGAGACCTTCGGTGAGGGCTTCAAGGACATTAACGCGTAGGGCCGACTGCGTTCCATCCAAAAGACGTTCACATTGATAAACCGTTTCATCAGCGGTTCTGCCTGCTCAATTGCTCAAATAATGATAAAAAGTCTGGTAAAGCCATCAGTTTCCAGCATAATGAATGACGTACGTGCATTGCGGCTGTGTTGGGACGACCTTCTGTGCCGTGCGCATCTTGTCTAAAGAGGATGAAAGGAAGGCACAATGAGCGACAAAGAGCTCAAAAAGGTTGCCAACGAGGTAAGGAAGGGCATCGTCACCGGCGTGCATGCTGCCAAGTCCGGCCATCCGGGCGGTTCGCTCGGCGCTGCCGACATCATGACCTATCTGTACTTTGAGGAAATGAACGTCGACCCGGCCGACCCCCGCAAGGCCGACCGTGATCGCTTCGTGCTTTCCAAGGGTCACTGCGCGCCTGGTCTTTACGCCGTGCTCGCCGAGCGCGGATTCTTCCCCAAGGAGGATCTCGAGACGCTGCGTCACATCGGCAGCCACCTGCAGGGTCACCCCAACATGAACGACACCCCGGGCGTTGACATGTCCACCGGTTCGCTCGGCCAGGGCATCTCCGCCGCCGTGGGCATGGCCGTTGCCGCCAAGCACTGGGGCGACGACTATCGCACCTACGCCCTGCTGGGCGATGGCGAGAGCGAGGAGGGCCAGGTCTGGGAGGCCGCCATGTTCGCCGGCAACCAGCAGCTCGATAACCTCTGCGTGATCGTCGACCACAACGGTCTGCAGATCGACGGCCCCGTCGAGGAAGTCAACGACCCCATGCCGCTCGCCGACAAGTTCCGCGCCTTCAAGTTCCACGTGGTGGAGCTTGCCGACGGCAACGATTTCGATCAGATCCGCGCCGCCTTTGCCGAGGCCCGCGCCACCAAGGGTCAGCCGACCGCCATTATCGCCGAGACCACCAAGGGCAAGGGCGTTTCCTTTATGGAGAACCAGGTGGGTTGGCACGGCAAGGCCCCCAACGATGAACAGTTTGAGCAGGCCATGGCAGAGCTCACGGCCGCCGGAGAGGAGCTCTAGGATGGCAGACGTCAAGAAAATCGCCACGCGCGTAAGCTACGGCGAGGCCCTCGTCGAGCTCGCCAACGAGCACGATGACTTTGTGGTCCTCGACGCCGACCTGGCCGCCGCCACGCAGACCGGCAAGTTCAAGGCCGCCTGCCCCGACCGCTTCTTCGATGTGGGCATTGCCGAGAGCAACCTGATGGGTGTTGCCGCCGGTATCGCGACCACCGGCCGCGTCGCCTTCGCGAGCACCTTTGCCATGTTCGCCGCCGGCCGCGCCTTTGAACAGGTCCGCAATTCCATCGGCTACCCGCACCTTAACGTCAAGATCGGTGCCACGCACGCCGGTATCTCGGTGGGCGAGGATGGCGCCACGCACCAGTGCTGCGAGGATATCGCCCTGATGCGCGTTATCCCCGGCATGACCGTGATCGTTCCCGCCGACGACGTCGAGGCCCGTGCCGTGACGCGCGCCGCCTACGAGTGCGACGGCCCCGTGTACATGCGCTTTGCCCGTCTGGCCTCGCCGGTCATCAACGACCCCGAGACTTACAAGTTCGAGATGGGCAAGGGCATTGTCATGCGCGAGGGCACCGACGTGACCATCATCGCCTGCGGCCTGATGGTCGGCGAGGCCCTCGAGGCCGCTGAGCAGCTTGCTGCCGAGGGCATCGATGCCGAGGTCATCAACATGCACACCATCAAGCCCATCGACGCCGACCTGATCGTCAAGAGCGCCACCAAGACCGGCCACGTCGTGACCGTCGAGGAGCACTCCGTGATCGGTGGCCTGGGCAGCGCCGTTGCCGACGTCCTGTGTGAGCAGTGCCCGACGCCGCTCAAGAAGATCGGCGTCAACGACACCTTCGGTGAGTCTGGCCCGGGTGCCGAGCTCCTGCACAAGTACGGTCTGGACGCCGCCAACATCGTGGCAACCACCAAGGAGTTCTTGGCTTAGGACAAGGCGAGGCAAAGTATCGCTTCAGCAACCGTATGCAATCCATAACAGGGGCGTCCTCAAAGAGGACGCCCCTGTTTTTTGTCGGCAACAAACAAATTAGGCCCGCGCCAAGTGAGGGCTTCCTCCGGGAAACGGGCCCATCCCAACAAAGTGCAATTCAGCCCCCAAGCACGGCGCTGCTGCACCCAAGTAAAACGCAGCGACCCCTTAGTTATTGCAGGCCGGACACAGGGTTACTCTCCAAATCTTTCCGCAGGACGGAGGAGCCCCCGCCGCACGTAGTGCGCAGCGGAGGCTCCGACATGTCCGAGGACGATTTGGAGAGTAACCCTGCGCCCGGCCGGTGGGATCCCAAAGCCCGCCATGCTTCTTATGTGCAGCAAAGCTAATGCTGCTAAAATACAAGGCGCTCATGTAGTTTAAACGCACGACGATAAGGAGCACCAGTGGGTAACCACTTCCGTACCTCCGGTGCGGGCGATGATGCCCCCAAGACGCAGGCAGGCGTCCGGGGCAGTCGTTTCGCCACTCCGGATTCAGAGGGCCAGCCTGTTGCTCAGGCCCCCGCTCAGCCGGCAGATCAGGCACAGCCGGCATCCGATCCCTTTGCCTACAATCCCACCAGCGATGTCGCGCTTTCCGGCACGGCGGGTTTTGAGCCCGTTCAGGCCGTGACCGCTCGCTCGGAGCAGCCTCAGGCTGGCGCTGCCACGCCGCAGCCTACCATGGCCGGCATTCCCGACCCCATGGCCCCTGCGACGCCGGTTCCTCAGCCTGCGCAGTCCGGTCTCTTTGCCGCTATTCCCGATCCCACGCAGCCTGCTGCCCCGGTGGTCGAGAGCGATCAGGCAGCCGAGGTCGCAAGCCTCGATAACGCGCTCAACAACCCCGATTTTACGTCGGTGTTTGCGCCCATCGATCCGCAGGCCAGCCGCAAGAAGATGGCCAAGCAGGCCGGTGTCGAGCCCGTCATCCTTATGGAGCATGTCACCAAGATCTATCCGGCACAGCCCAACAAGCCTGCACTCGACGACATCAACATCGAAATCTATCCGGGCGAGTTCGTCTTCCTGGTCGGTCACTCCGGCTCGGGTAAGACCACGCTGCTGTCGACGCTCAACCGCGACGTCAAGCCGACGAGCGGCCGCATCCTGGTTGCCGGTCAGGACCTCATGAAGATCAAGAACCGCAAGGTTCCGTTCCTGCGCCGCCAGATTGGCGCCGTGTTCCAGGACTTTAAGCTTCTGCCGCAAAAAACCGCCTACGAAAACGTGGCGTTTGCCCTGCAGTGCATCGGCAAGCCCAAGGGCGTCATTCGCAGCCAGGTGCCCGAGGTGCTGCGTCTGGTCGGTCTGGCCGATCAGATGGACTCGCTGCCCGACCAGCTTTCCGGTGGCGAGCAGCAGCGCGTTGCCGTCGCCCGCGCTATGGTCAACCGTCCGCCGCTGCTGATCTGCGACGAGCCCACGGGTAACCTCGACCCGGCGATCTCGCTGGGCATCATGAAGCTGCTCGAGCGTATTAACCGCACGGGCACCACCGTGATCGTCGCCACGCACGACCGCGAGATGGTCGATAGCATGCACCGTCGCGTGATCGCCCTCGAGGGCGGCCACGTTATCCGCGACCAGGAGAGGGGAGGTTACGGCAACTATGGCACCAACTAACGTGGGCTACTCCTTCAAAGAGGCAATCAGCCACTTCTTCCGTAACTGGACTACCTCGCTCGGCGCCGTCATCACGATCTTCCTTTCGCTGTTTATCATCGGCCTGTTCATCATGGGCTCCGCGATGCTGAACTCCGTGATCGGCACCGTCGAGGATCAGGTTGTCATCAACGCGTTCATTAGCGATGACGCCGATCAGGCCGATGTTCAGGCTTTTGAGGCCGAGCTTAAGACGTGGAATAACGTAAAGTCCGTGACCTATAAGGACAAGGACGACGCGCTGGCCGAGTATACGAGTAAGATGTCGGGCAACGCCGACGCCACCATGAGCGCGCTCGATGGCCAGAACCCGCTGCCGGCTTCGTTTGCAATTGAGATGGACGATCCGTCCAAGGTCGAAAGCACGGCCCAGAAGCTCAAGAAGAACGCCGACTTCCAGAAGATCGCGGATGACGGCGACGTCAACGCGAGCGTGCTGTACGGCCAGGAGGAAGTGAGCCGCCTGTTCCAGGTGACCAACTACATCCGCATCGCCGCCGTGGTGCTCGTTGGCCTTCTGACCTTTATCGCATTCATCTTCATCAACAACACGATTCGCCTGTCCATCACGGCGCGTCGTCGTGAGATTGCGATTATGCGTCTGGTCGGCGCCAGCAACGGCTTCATTCGCGGCCCGTTTATCACCGAGGGCGTACTGCAGGCCATTTTGGGCTCGCTGCTTTCCATCGGCGTTCTGGAGCTGCTGCGCAATCTGATGATTCCGCGTCTGCAGGAGAGCATCGGCTGGATGTCGTTTGCCCTGCCGATGCAGTACTACCTGGTGACCTATGCTGCGCTGATTCTGGTCGGTGTGATTATCGGTCTCTTTGGTTCTGCCATCGCCATGCGTCGCTACCTGCGCGTGTAGGCATGCCTGGAATTCACCCTTCCAACGGGTCGTCTCTTATGGGGCGGCCCGTTTTTTGATCCCAAGGGGACGGAAGAAAACGGGTCATTGTGGCGCTGGTCTATCTATGTGACCCGCAATCCTGCCGTTCCCTAGGGATCATTTGGGTAGACTCTTGGGATGTAAACGGCAATCGATAGCAAGGAGGCGCCATGGGGCGCAATAACAAGCATAAGCGCGGTGCCCGCAATAAGCGTGGGCCGGTGCGCAGCGAACGCCGTCCGAGCCTGACCGGGCGCGTGCAGCTCCATGAGCATGGCGCCTATGTCATAACCGAGAGCGGCGACTACAAGGTCATGGGCCGCAGCAAGCGCGAGATCATGGACGGCGATACCGTTGCCGTGAGCATTAAGAACAGCCCGCATGGCGAGCGGCGCGCCGTGATCGAAGGCGTGGTTGAGCGCGCAGCCATAAGCGTGGTGGGTACGTACCAGACCGCCGGTCCGCTCGGTGTGATCGAGCCGCTCGATTCGCGCCTGAAGGCCGACTTCTTCATTCTGCCCGAGGATACCTCGGCGGATCGTCTGGGCGTCCACCCGGGTGATGCCGTTGTCGCGCGCATTTTGACCTACCCGACGCGCCTGGAATCGGGCACCGTGACGATCGAACGCCGCATTGGCGGAGATGACGCGCCCGATTTGGGCGTTCAATATGTGATGGCGCGTTATGGCTATACCGATAGCTATCCCGAGGCCGCGCTGGACGAGGCCGAGGGGCTTTCGCTCGATGTGTCCGCGGCGCTTAAGGACCCGCTCCGCCGCGATCTGCGCGACCGCTTTGTCATCACGATCGACCCGGTCGACGCGCGCGACTTTGACGATGCCATTTCGCTGGAGCGCACGCCCGAGGGTGGCTACAAGCTGGGTGTGCATATCGCCGACGTTTCACACTATGTGGCTTGGGACGGGCATATCGATCTTGAGGCTCGCCATCGTACGACATCGGTGTATCTGGCCGATTGCGTGCTTCCCATGCTGCCCGAACGCCTGTCCTGTGACCTGTGCTCGCTTCGCCCTGACGAGGACCGTCTTGCGTTTACCGTTGACATTGAGCTCGATGCGCAGGGTCGCGTGCGGCATTACGATCCGTACCCCAGCGTGATTCGCTCGCGTGTGCGTATGGACTATGACGGCGCCGAGGCGCTGCTGGTGCGTGCCGGCGCGGTGGAGTATGGGGTGCTGGAGGGTGCGGCCGAGGATGTTGCGGCTGCTGAGGCCTCGCGCGAGGAGGCGCTTGAGCGCGGTCTTGCGTGCGAGAAGGCCGCCCGCGGCTGCAACGTCGACCTCGGCAATTTCCTTGTCGCCGCCAACGAACTCGCCGAACTTCGCCGTCGTATTCGTCGCGTCCGCGGCTCAGTCGATTTTGACACGGCCGAGATTCGCGCTCTATTGGACGAGGACGGAGTACCCGTGCAGATTGTGGCGCGTGAGCGTTCGTGTGCCACGTCGCTTATCGAGGAAGCCATGCTGCTCGCCAACGAGTGCGTTGCAGAGTGGCTGGCAGACCGTGATATCGAGGCCTGCTATCGCGTGCATGAGGATCCGAGCCCCGATAGCCTGCACGGTGCCGCCGTTGCGCTGGCGCAGCTGGGCATCATCGACGATCGCCGTGCTGCCGGTATTGCCCTGGGGAGTCCCGATGAGCTGCAGGCTGCAGTCGATGCTGCCGCCGGTACGGCCAACGCACCGCTCGTCAACACGCTGCTTCTGCGCAGCATGCAGCGCGCGCTGTACAAGCCGCGCAACGAGGGCCACTTTGCGCTCGCCGCGCCGTGCTACTGTCACTTTACGAGTCCCATCCGTCGCTACCCCGATCTGGTGGTGCACCGCGTACTCAAGCTGCAGTTGGCCTATGAGCAGCTCGGCGGCAAGGACGCCTTGGTCCGTACGCCGCGGCTGATCGGCAAGGGGCGCGAGTCGCTGCCGCGCATTCTGCCGCAGATTTGCCGCGCATGCAGCGATGCAGAGCGTGCGGCCGATGCCGCCAGCCATGCGACGCAAAAGATCAAGATTGCCCAGTACTATGAGGATCGTCTGGGCGAGCGCTATGCCGGAACCGTCTCGTGGGTCAGCAGTATGGGCCTGTTCGTACGCCTGGATCTGACGCAGGTCGAAGGCTTGGTTTCGATCAAGAGCCTGGGTAACGAGTGGTTCGAGTTTGACGAGGACGCGCTCACGCTCACAGGTGCCGACACGGGCACTCGTTACGAACTGGGGCAGCGTGTGATCATCGAGGTCTCGCGCGTCAATACTACACGCGGGCACTTGGACTTTAAGCTTATCCATTAGCCAAATCCCGACTTGCGGCGGGAGGGCGGAGGGCGGTCTTTCGGGGCCGCCCTCCGCATTTGGATCGTGGCTGCCTTGCCGTCTGCTCGGCCGCCCGCTTACCTGCTATTTGAGAGGTAAAACCTACCAAAATAAACCTGTCCCTTTTTGGCAGGTTTACAAGAAAGCGGGGATGAGATGGCGACGGTGTACGGCTATGCGCGGGTGAGTTCGCGCGATCAGAATCTTAATCGGCAGCTGGATGCGCTGGGCGCCTATGGCGTGGGCTCGGCGAATATTTATGCCGACCATGCGAGCGGCAAGGACTTCGATCGACCGCGTTATCGCGAGCTGCTGCACGTCCTGGGAGACGGGGACGTGCTGGTGGTGCTTTCTATCGACCGACTTGGTCGTAATTACTCCGAGATTCTTGAGGAATGGCGACGCATTACCAAGGAGCTCGGGGTTGCCATTGTGGTGTTGGACATGCCATTGCTTGACACGCGCGCCAGGGCCAGCGGCGCGCCGGATGTGACCAACACCCTGATTGCCGATATTGTGCTGCAACTGCTGAGCTACGTGGCGCAGGTGGAGCGCGAGAATATCCATCGGCGTCAGGCGGAGGGGATTGCGGCGGCGCGGGCGCGAGGGGTCCGTTTCGGTCGACCTCGCAAGCCGTGCCCTCCTCAGTTTGAGCTGGTGCGTGATAGCTATGAGGCGGGCGATATTACCCGCAGCCAGGCAGCAAAGTGCCTGGGCGTGTGCGTGGGGACGTTCGATCGCTGGATGCGCGAGGCGGGGTAGGGGTTTGCGTCGCTTTGTTGCTTCCTGTTGCGATTCAAATTTTGATACGGTGGCGATGTCATTTGGGGCTACACTCGCTGATATTCAAAAAAGGAGGTAGGCCCTTGGCGCGCGTAAAACAAATAATCGGATGGACCGCGATCGTTCTGTTCGCTGCAACGCTGGCGAGCATCTGGGTGCTGACGGAGCAAAATGCGGTGGAGACGTCGTTGCTGAGCGAGTCCACCGCGCGTGTGGTGGAGGGTCAAGCTACGGGCGTACAGGCTGCCGATGTCGCGGGTGAAGCTCAGACCGAGAACGGGATGACCGGGGGCACCGATTCGGCTGCTTCGAATGTCCGGTCTGGCCGACTTGCTTCCATTCGCATGTGGGTGGGCACGAACGTCCGTCGCGTTGCCCATACCGTAGAGTTTTTCTTCGTCGGATTGTTCGCCTCGGTGGTCGTGGTTTGCTTTTCCAGGCGTCCGTGGAGCGTATGCTCCCGTTGCGTGCCCGTGTTGCTCTTTTGCGCCGCCTGCTCCATTGGCGATCAGGTGCATAAGATCTTTGTTCCCGGCAGGCATTTCGACGTTATCGATTTAGGATTCGATGCTGCGGGCTATGTCACCGCGATGCTGTTGGTATTGCTGGCAGCGGCGTTGGTGCGCCATGCGACTCGGCCGATCGGCGCCCATGCGAGGCGCTAGCCGGTAACAAACCCGTTTCTGATAATGCGACCTTGTTGAATTATTTTGTGTCGCGCGTATTTCCGAGCGGTCGGATTTGAGGGGCGAGCGGTAGAACGCTCGCCCTTTGTGCGCCACGATGCGGCACAATGTACCGTAAAAGCTGTTTATATCCGGTACGAATCGTTCGTTGGTCTTTAATTCTTCTCAACGGAGGTGTTTGAGATGGCAAACGGATTGCTTTTGCGGCTTCGCGAGCGTGAGCTCAGCGCGAGCCCGGCGGAACGCAATGTCATCGCATATGTAAGCGCTCATCCGCACGAGGTGGTCGGGCTGTCCGTCCGCGGTCTTGCCGATGCTACGTTCTCCTCGCCCTCGAGCATTTTGCGCTTTTGCAAGCGCTTGGGTTTTGCGGGCTACAAGGAGTTCCAGCGCGAACTGATTGCCGAGCTGGCACTCTTGGGTGACAAGAAAGACGTTGCCCTCGAGGACATCTCCATGGATGACAGCGTTGAACGTATCGTGGGGAAGGTGATGAAAAGCAACGTGCGCACGATCGAAGCGACGGCGCGAACGCTCGATTACACCGTCTTGGAACGATGTGCGGCCTATCTTAAGCGGGCACGCGCGGTCAATCTGTTCGGTATCGGTGCCTCTCGTTTGGTCGCGCACGATCTGGCGCAAAAGCTCATGCGTGTCGACAAAGAGTGCCATCTGTACGACGACTGGCATGATCAGCTCTTGTGTGCCAAGAACATGCATGAGGGCGATATGGCAATCGCCTTTAGCTACTCGGGCTTGACGCAAGAGGTGCTGGACTGCACCGCCGAGGCCCAACGTCACAACTGTCCCGTTGTGGCCGTGACCAAAGTAGATGGATCATCCAAGCTTGCCACCATGGCCGATGCCGTGCTCGGCGTCGCTGCGAGTGAGCCCTTGGTCCGCAGCGGTGCCATGGCTTCGCGTATGGCCCAGCTTATGATTGTCGATGCCCTGTACGCTGCTTACGTTGCCAGCGACTACGAACGAGCGACGCATGTCATTAAGCAAAACTACATCGAGAAACAGGAAAGATGAGGTGAATGAAATGCTCGATTTAACAAAATTCACGACCGAACAGCGTAATCAAAGGTCAATGGACCTCGATACGATGACATCGCTGCAGATCGTCACGACGATGAACGATGAGGATCTTCGTGCCGTCCAGTCGGTCACGAAAGTGTTGCCCCAGGTTGCCACAGCAATCGACTGGGCTGCTGAGGCACTCGAGCGCGGCGGGCGCGTCTTTTACATGGGCGCAGGCACCAGCGGTCGTCTGGGCGTACTCGACGCTTCGGAGTGTCCGCCCACGTTTGGCGTGTCACCCGATCTGATTGTCGGGCTCATTGCCGGAGGCGAGACGGCGTTTATCAAGGCTGTCGAAGGTGCCGAAGACAGTGAGGAGCTTGGCGCGAGCGACCTGCGGGGGCGTGGACTCTCGGACAAGGATCTTGTTGTTGGCCTGGCGGCAAGCGGTCGTACTCCCTATGTGGTGGGTGGCCTTGTGTACGCCAAGGCAACTGGGTGCAAGACCATTGCAATTGCCTGCAACCAAGGGTCGAAGATCGGGGAGAGCGCAGATCTTGCCATTGAACCCGTGCCCGGTCCCGAGGTGCTGACCGGCTCAACGAGGCTCAAGGCGGGAACGGTTCAAAAGCTCATCCTCAACATGATTTCAACCGGTGCCATGGTCAAGATCGGCAAGGTATACCAAAACCTGATGGTCGATGTGCAGCAGACGAACGAGAAGTTGGTGGTGCGCGGCCAGAACATCGTGATGGAGGCGACCGGCTGCACGCGCGAGCGCGCTATTCAGGCGCTTGCAGATGCCGGCGGCCATGTAAAAACCGCTATTGTCTCGGTGCTGCTGGGCTGCGATGCCGAGCAGGCTGCGGTAACTCTTGGGCGGGCGCGAGGCCATGTCCGTGCTGCGGTGAGTGGCCATGAGAAGAGCAATGCCGATGCCCAATAGGTGCGCGGCGTGATCTGATACGACATCCAAACGAGATACCCAATACAAGGAGGAGTTATGACGAACAAAGAGCTGGCTCAAAAGCTGCTGGACCTTTTGGGCGGTAAAGACAACGTGCTGGCAAACGCGGCGTGCATGACGCGCCTGCGCGTGACCGTCAAAGACACGGGCAACGTCGACACGGAGGGCATTATGGCACTCGACGGCGTGATGGGCCTGGTCGAGGACGACACGATGCAGATCGTGCTGGGGCCGGGCAAGGTGAATAAGGTGCTCGAGGAGTTCTCCAAGCTCACCGGCCTTGCGAAAGGCGTTGCTGACGAGAGCGTGGTCGACGCTGCGGCCACAAACAAGGCCGCGCAGAAGGCCAAGTACGAGTCCAAGCCGGTTCAGGCTTTCCTCAAGAAGATTTCCAATGTCTTCGTCGCCCTGCTTCCAGGCATCATTGCGGCTGGCCTTATCAACGGTATCTGCAACGTCATTAACGTCTCGACGGCAGGCGCGCTTGCGGGCGAGTGGTGGTACCAGGGCATTCGTTCCATGGGCTGGGCCCTGTTTGCCTATCTGCCCATCTTGGTGGGCTATAACGCGGCACGTGAGTTTGGTGGCTCCGCTGCGCTGGGCGGCATCGCCGGCATGATGTGTATTGCCAACAGTGCCATGCCCCTGCTTGCGCCTGGCGCGGCCGATCCTGCCACTGCCATTTTGCTGCCGCTCACCAATGCGCAGTACAACCCCGCGGCGGGCGGCATGATTGCGGCTCTCATCGCTGGCGCATTTTTTGCCTGGATGGAGCGTCAGATTCGCAAGGTTATGCCCAACGCGCTCGACACGTTCTTGTCCCCGCTGCTGGTGCTCATCATCGGCGCCTTTGCTCTGATGCTCGTCATCCAGCCGGTTGGCGCATGGCTGACGACTGCCATCTTTAGCGTTTTGACCTTTATCTTCGAGAAGCTGGGCGTCCTGGGCGGCTATATCCTGTCGGCAGGCTTCTTGCCGCTGGTTTCCGTCGGCCTGCATCAGGCGCTCACGCCGATCCACGCTATGCTCAACGATCCCGACGGCGCTACCAAGGGTATCAATTACCTGCTTCCCATCCTTATGATGGCTGGCGGCGGCCAGGTCGGCGCTGGTCTGGCGCTGTACTTTAAGACCAAGAACGCCAAGCTCAAGAAGTACGTCGCAGAGTCCATTCCCGTTGGAATCCTGGGTGTGGGCGAGCCTCTGATGTATGCCGTTACGCTGCCGCTCGTTCGTCCGTTTGTGACGGCCTGCCTGGGTGCCGGATTTGGCGGCGCGCTCGCGGCGCTGCTTCACATCGGCACGGTTTCTCAGGGCGTTTCCGGTCTGTTTGGCCTGCTGATCGTCGTTCCTGGACAGCAGCTCGGCTACGTTGCCGCTATGCTGCTTGCCTATGCCGCCGGCTTTGTCCTGACGTGGTTCTTTGGCGTCGACGAGCAGAAGATCAATGAGTTCTTTGGCGAGTAGTTTGATATCGCGAGCCGTGTTGCTCGGGGTTCGCGGCGCGCGGCAGATTTCTTGATGCTATGGTTGTGCCGGCGGGGCTAACTGCTCCGCCGGCCTTTTTTAAAGGAGCGTTGTAGCGTGAAAACGGGTATTTCGATTTATCTTTCCAGCCCTCTGCAGGATATTGAGCGGACGATTGAGCACGGTGCCGCGGCGGGTGCGCGCTATGCGTTCACCTCGCTGCATATTCCCGAGGATGGGGGAGCGGCGTATACCGATAAGGTCCGTCATGTGCTGTCGCTGCTTTCCGCCCGCGGCATTGCGCTCATTGCCGATGTGGGGCCGCGCACGTGCGATTTGCTCGGGCTTGAGCGCATCGAGGACCTGCGCGATCTGGGGTTGGAATACCTTCGTTTGGACTATGGCTTTAGCGCCCGGCGGGTCGCGGAGCTGTCCGGTGTATTTCGCATTGTGGTCAATGCATCGACGGTGAGTTCTGATGAAATCGCATCGTGGCGTGAGGCCGGTGCCGATGTGACTCGTTTTGCCGCCTGCCACAATTTTTACCCCAAGCCTTATACCGGTTTAGCTCTGGAGGACATTGCTCGGGTGAATCTTCGTCTTGCGGCGCTTGGATTCGAAATCATGGCTTTTGTGCCGGGCGATGCCAACGTTCGCGGGCCGGTATTCGAGGGACTGCCGACGGTCGAGGCACAGCGCGGTCGCGCGTCAAAGGTTGCCCTCAACATGCTTGAGCTTGCACATGGCGCCGATTGCGACATTGTGTTGGCCGGCGACCCCGATCTTTCCGATGCGGGCTGGACGCAGTTTGCTCATGTTTCCGCCGGATACGTGGACCTGCAATGCGAGCTTGAGCCCGGTTATGCCTATGTACGTGGGCAGATTCATCACGACCGACCCGATTCGAGCACCCTCATCTTTAGGTCTCAGGAGTCGCGTACGACGCTTAAGCCGGATTCCGTGCCGATGGATGCCGGTGCCGGCCTGTTTCGAAAGGCGGGGTCGATCGCTGTGAGCAATAGCGGCTATGGGCGCTACGAAGGCGAGCTTGAGATTGCGCGGGTCGATCTTCCCGGTGACGAGCGCATGAACGTTGCGGGTCATATCACGCCCGAGGCAATGGAGCTGCTGCCGTTCATCAAACGCGGATTCGGGGTACGGTTCGTTTAGCGTGTGACCCGTGGGCTACAATTGGCCCATCATACGAAGGCGCCTCGTGTGGCGTGTGCCTGCGTTGGCCGATCTATATTCGGAGGATTCCCATGACCGTACTGTTTGTTGAATATCCCAAGTGCTCGACCTGTAAGAAGGCCAAGGCATGGCTGGACAAACATGGGGTAGAGTATATCGACCGCGATATCGTTTTGGACAATCCCACGGCTGATGAGCTTGCGACCTGGATTGCTCGTTCGGGACTGCCGGTGCGGCGCTTCTTTAATTCGTCGGGCATGAAATATCGAGAGCTGGGCCTGAAGGCGCGTCTAGATGCGGGCATGACGGATCGGGAGTGCTACGAGCTGCTGGCGACCGACGGCATGCTGGTTAAGCGTCCGATGTTGGTGGGCGACGACTTTGCGATTCCCGGCTTTAGGGAATCGGCTTGGGTCGAGGCGTTGCTGTAGCGGCTGCGGAAAGTGCGACCCGTTTTGAGCTTCGATTACGGGATACGGTTTCCGGTTGAGGGCTCGATGGGAAAGTGGGGACCGGTTTGAGCTTGAAATCTGGGACGCACTTTCCGCCGGCAGGCTTGCCCCAGTCAGTCCTCCAACTGCGCCCATTCGTGCGGATCGTAGACCTTTACGTGCTTGTTGGGCTTGCCGCTCCAGTACTCCTCGTCCATAAAGGGCAGATATGCCTGAACACCGGGGCAGATAAAGGGAATCCGCTGCTGTTGCAGTCGCTCGCGCTGTCGCTGCTCCAGGTGCGCCTCGGATATGACAGTCGGCATACCGGACAGCTCGACGAGGCTTGCCTGGATTCGCTTAAGGTCGGGGAGTCCCGCGTGCCATAACATCCGCATGATCAAAAAGGATGCACGGCGGTATTTTGCCTGCATCACCGTGATGGCGGGGCGCAGAGTGGGATGGATTTTGTCCCGTTCGGGCCAAAGGTCAGCAGTGATCTCGAGGCCCAGGGTCTCCCATAGGTAATCAAGCTCTTCGTCCATGGCGCCTCGATATCTACGTGATCATTGATACTTCGATTGTGTTGCCTGGTGCTATCGTTTTCGCGGTAGAATCTGCCAACGGTTGACGGCTACCGCTCGCGGCGTTTTGCCCTTCGTGTGCAGCGGTCGACTTCACAGGTCCTTCACGTGTTGGCCGTATTTGACTGAATTTCAAAAAAGTCAAAATTGGGGCTTGCGTCACGGCCGGACTTCCCGTATATTTCTTTCTTGCGCAAAGGCACAGCCGAGCGCAGCGATGCAGTCATTGGGATGTCGTCTAATGGCAGGACAGCGGATTCTGGTTCCGTCAATGGGGGTTCGACTCCCTCCATCCCAGCCATTGCATTTGCTACATATGGCCCGTTCGTCTAGCGGTTTAGGACGCCGCCCTCTCAAGGCGGAGATCACCAGTTCGAATCTGGTACGGGCTACCAAAAGTGAACGCCCGGGCCTCGTAAGAGACCCGGGTTTTGTGTATTGACCGATATTTAAGGCGCGCGTTGAGTCTGCCGCCCGGACCGAGGAGTTGTCATGGACCTGCCTATCAGCTTGGAAGACATCACGTATGCCGAGAACTATCTGGCGCAGGGCGACCTGGCTACGGCGACGCCGCTGCTTGAGCGTCTGGTGGAGCTCGCCGAGGAGTATATCGACGCTGAGTGCAAGACGGAGGAGAAGCGCCAGTACTTTAGCTTCGACAGCAAGTTTGAGCGCCTGGCCTATCGCCGCGTGGAGAAGGATCCGCGCGAGCTGGTGCAGGTCGAGGTTCCCTTTGACCGCCTGTACTCCGACATGGCGTTTGCCTACATTCGCCAGCAGGATTATGTGAGTGCTCGGAATGCCCTGATGCAGGCCGTGCGTTGGGATCCCATGAACTGCAACTATCGCTTGGACTTGGCCGAGCTGTTCCGCGCGCTCGAGGACAAGCAGGAGTGGGCATCGCTCTCGTTCTCGGTGCTGGAGCGCGCGAGCGACGGTAAGTGCGCCGCACGCGCCTACACCAACTTGGGTCAGTACTTCTTGGAGCCCGAGACCGAGAACATTTCGGCTGCCGTGGGCTGCGCGCGTCTGGCGCTGCGCCTGGCGCCCAATGATGCGCATACGACGCGCCTGCTCAACAAGATCCATACCACCTATCCGGATGCCGCGGACGAGAGTGACGACCATGTGATGGGTGAGCTCGCCCTGCAGGGCGTGCCGACCTCGCCTTCGGCCGAGATTGCCATCTGCCTGATCATGTGTGCGACCGACGCTGCGAGCGACGGCGACAAGCAGGAGGCTACGCGCCTGACGGTCCGTGCCCGCGACCTGGTGGGCGAGGAGGCCTGCGCGGCGATTATCAAACTGGTGCGCGAGAGCGACGCCGAGCTCAATGCTGAGCGCAAGGCAAAGCGCGACGCCGCGGGCTCAAACGCCGATGGAGCCAAGGAGGCCGGCGATGCCCAGTAAGCGCGAGCGCAAGCTCATCTCCAAGAATCGCTCGGCACACCACGAGTACTTTATTGATGAGACCTTTGAGTGCGGCATTGAGCTGAGTGGCACCGAGGTCAAGTCGATTCGCGAGCGCGCGTGCCAGATCACCGACACCTTTGCACTGATCCGTGGCGGCGAGTGCTGGCTCGTGGGTCTGCATATTCACCCTTATAGCCATGGTGGCGTGTGGAACCGCGACCCTGATCGCCGTCGTCGTCTGCTGCTGCACCGCAAGGAGATTGACTTTCTTGACGGTAAGCTACGTAATCGCGGCTATGCTCTGGTGCCGCTGGAGCTCTACTTTAATACCGACGGCCGCGTAAAGCTGCTGCTGGGCCTGGGCCGCGGCAAGAAGCTTTACGACAAGCGCGAGGATATGGCCAAGCGCGATGTCCAACGTGAGATTGACCGCGCCCTCAAGGAACGCAACCGCTGACCGTCCTTCATAAGTTGCGGTGGAATACGGACTGTTTTGCCTGTTTGAGGGGCTATTCAGTCCCTATTTCACCGCAACTGTGGCGTCTCATCTTGCTTATACTGTTTTGACACATATGTCTCAAAGGCGGCATCCGTTATGGGCGCCGCCTTTTTTGTGGGTACATACATCCATGAGGCTCCAACCCGGGTTAGGGGAGTGATTGTTATGGACAAAACTGCGTTCTTTACCATGCCGAGCGGTCTGTACGTGGTGAGCGCCGCGGCAGACGGGCTGCGCGCCGGCTGCGTCATCAACACTGCGGTGCAGGTGACGTCCATGCCGCCGCGCATTTCGGTTGCCGTGAACAAGGACAACGTCACCTCGGGCGTCATCGCATCGGCCAAAGCGTTCGCGCTGACCGTGATCGATCAGACCGCCGATATGCTCTACATCGGTAACTTTGGGTTCCGCAGCAGCAGCGACTATGACAAGTTTGCCAAGTACGAGACTTGCGAGACTGCTCTCGGCATGCCTTATGTGCCCGAGCACGCGGCGGCGCTGTTTAGCTGCCGTTTAATCGACACTGTGGATGTGGGCACGCATCTACTGTTTATCGGCGAGGTCGAGGATGCCGAGCGCCTAAGCGACGAGACGCCACTCACCTACGATTACTACCATAAGGTCCTGAAGGGCAAGACGCCTCCGAAGGCGTCCTCGTATCAAGGCTAGAAATGTTTTAAAAATACTTGCATTATATTATTGAGAATCTATACTAATAAATGAAGTACATCACCAGTCGCGTTCGAGAGGAGAACATCATGGCTGAGGAGAAGAAGACGTATAAGTTCGTGTGCGTCGTTTGCGGTTACGAGGTTGAGGTCGACACGCCCGAGCTGCCCGAGGACTACGTGTGCCCGGTCTGCGGCGTCGGTCCCGATCAGTTTGAGCTCGTCGAGGAGTAACTCGTAGACACGCGACTTGCAGCAACACATAGCTCTGTCCAAGGGCCCCGGTCGGATATCCCGTCCGGAGCCCTTTTTCCTCCGTCCCCAAGGGATCACGGCTGCTGTTAGCCGATCCTGTCTGTTGTGAGTCCGGCCGACCGTTTGTCTCAATCTGTAACATCTAGCAGTGAAAACGGGGTCTACGTGTTACAGATTGAGACAAACGGAGCTGTCCCTCGGAATGATCTCGATCTGTAACATCTAACGGTGGAAATTGGGTCCACTTGTTACAGATTGAGACGTTATATCTGGACAGCCACGCCATCCCAATTACATCCCCGTTAGCAGCACGATGTCGAGAATCGTCACGATGGCGCCAATCCCTATAAGCAGCGCGTTGAGAGGGCGCGAGTTGGCGTATTTGCCCATGACGCGGGGTGAACTGGTGAGCCGTATGAGCACAAAGACCGTAATCGGCAGCTGAAGCGACAGCAGTGCCTGACTCCAGATGAGACCTTCAAAAGGATTTGGGACGACCAGGCACGCCGTCACTGCGCCGACGAAACAGGCCGCCACCCCGATCGAGGAATGTCGGTCGTGGATGTCGTATTCCTCGTCGAACATGCCCGCGGTGATGGTGCCCGCCGCCATGCCCGCCGTCACGCTACTCGAGAGGCCCGCAAACAGCAGCGCCACGGCAAAGATGGTCGAGCTTGCCGGGCCCAGAATGGGGGAGAGCGTGGCCGCTGCGACGGCGAGGTCGTCTACGACGATGCCGTGCGCAAAGAAGGTCGTTGCGGCCAGGATGACCATTGCCGAGTTGATTGCCCAGCCCACGCCCATCGAAAAGAGCGTGTCGAAGAGCTCGTAGCGCAGACGCTCTTCGATAACCTGCTCGCCTTGGCCTTCGAAGTGCATGGATTGGATGACCTCGGAGTGCAGAAAAAGGTTGTGTGGCATAACGACCGCACCCAGGACACTCACGATAATCGCGGCAGAGCCAGTGGGCATACTGGGCGTGATCCAGCTTGCGGCGGCTTGCGGCCAGTCGACCTTGACCAGCGCAAGCTCGGCCAAAAACGAGAGTCCTACCACGCCTACGAAGGCGATGATCCAGCGTTCGGCATGCTTGTAGGAGTTCGTCATGAGCATCGCCATCGCTGCTGCCGCCACGATGACGCAGCCCGCACGCACGGGCAGCCCAAAGAGCATTTGAAGGGCAATCGCGCCGCCCAGGACCTCGGCCATGGCGGTGGCGATGGTCGCGAGATAGGCACTGGCGAGCACCGTGCGCCCGACGAAGCGGGGGAGGTAACGTGTCGTGGCCTCGGCAAGGCAGGCGCCCGTGGCGATACCCAGGTGCGCCGCGTTGTGCTGCAGCACGATGAGCATAATCGTGGACAGCGTGACAATCCACAGCAGCGCGTAGCCAAACTGCGAGCCCGCGGCCATATTGGAGGCCCAGTTGCCCGGGTCGATAAAGCCGACGGTCACGAGCAGCCCGGGGCCGATATGCCGCGCAATGTCTAGGCCTCCGTGACCACCGGTGCGTCGGGAGCCAAAGTGTTGTTTGAGATGGTTGAGCATGGTGCGCTCCTGCGTGCCGTTTGTTTGACGCCGCAAAGGATACCCGTTTTAGGCTCAAAAGTTAACCAAGACAAACAAAACTGCCGTATTTGAGTAGGATGGTGAAAGGGGACTGCCGAAGTGTCTCGATCTGTAACAACTAGGGATGGAAATTGGGCCTAGGTGTTACAGATCGAGATGAACCAAAACCGTCCTGCAGAAAATCTCAATCTGTAACATCTAGGTGCCAAAATCGGTTCCTCCTGTTACAGATTGAGATGTTTGAAGCGGTGAGCTTAGAAGCCGAACTTGGGGGCTGACGTACATGTTTGATAGCAAGGCGTTGATGGCCGGCGTGCGTTACGCGATTGTTTCGAAACGGGCGGGAAACACAACGGGCCGGTGATGCTTCTAGTATGCCTATTCAACTGACTGTCTAACACCAAGGGGAGGATCGCGATGCAGGCAGATTCCGCTCAGCAGCAGGGCCTTTATCGCCCCGAATTCGACCACGATGCATGTGGCATCGGCGCGCTTGCCGATATCAACGGTGAGCGCCATCACCAGATTCTGGACGACGCACTGTCCATTCTGGTCAACTTGGAGCACCGCGGCGGTACAGGACTCGAGAAGAACACCGGCGACGGTGCCGGTATCCTGTTTCAGGTTCCGCATCACTTTTTCCGCAAAGAGGCGCAAAAGTGCGGCCAGATTCTGCCGGCAGAGGGCGACTATGGCGTGGCCATGCTGTTCTTCCCGCAGGACGACAAGGGCGTAGAGGATGCTCGCCGCGTGTTTGAGGAGGGCTGCGCCGAGGCCGGCGTGCCGCTGCTCTTTTGGCGCGAGGTGCCGGTCGACCCGCACGATTTGGGCGAGACGGCCCGCGCCTGCATGCCTACTATCCTGCAGGCCTTCCTGGGCCGTCCGGACGACACACCCGCCGGCGATGCCTTCGAGCGTCGCCTGTACGTGTGCCGCCGCACCATCGAAAAGAAGGCCGACGCCGAGTTTGCCCTGCGCGACAAGATCTTCTATGTATGCTCCATGAGCTCGCGCACCATCGTGTACAAGGGCATGCTGGTCGCCACGCAGATGCGCCGCTTCTTCATCGATCTCAACGACGCCGCCGTCAAGACGGCCGTGGCGCTCGTCCACTCGCGCTACTCCACCAACACCACGCCCAGCTGGGAGCGCGCGCACCCCAACCGCTTTATCATCCACAACGGCGAGATCAACACCCTCAAGGGCAATGTCAACTGGATTCGCGCCCGCGAACCAAACCTGTACAGCCCCGTGCTGCAGCACGATCTTGAGCGCGTGATGCCCATCATCAACCGCGAGGGTTCCGACTCCGCGATTTTGGACAACGTGCTTGAGTTTTTGGTCATGAACGGTCGTCCGCTCACGCGTGCCGCGTCCATGCTGCTGCCCGAGCCGTGGGACCACAACGATAGCCTGAGCGAGGAGCGCCGCGCCTACGATGCCTACCAGTCCATGCTCATGGAGCCGTGGGACGGTCCTGCCGCTATCGCCTTTACCGACGGCCGTACCCTGGGCGCCGCCCTCGACCGTAACGGCCTGCGCCCAGCTCGCTACTACGTGACGCGCGACGGCCGCTTTATGCTGGCGAGCGAGGTGGGCACCATCGAGGTGCGCCCCGAGAACATCCTGACGAGCGGCTGCTTGGGACCGGGTCAGATGCTCGAGGTCGATTTTGCCCGCGGCCGCGTGATCTACAATGACGAGCTGCGCGCCCGCTATGCCAAGGAAAAGCCCTACCGCGATTGGATTGCCGAGGAGACGCTGACCGTCGACGCGCTCGATGAGCCCGTTGCGGCAACGTCCGCCGAGGACGCCGAGGTGCCCGCCACCGTGCGTATGGCCAAGCTCGGCTACCACTGGGATGACGTCGACGAGGTCGTGCGCCCCATGGCCCAGCAGGGCAAGGCCCCGCTCGCCTCGATGGGCATCGACGCACCGCTGGCCTGCCTGTCCAAGAAGACGCGTTCGTTCTTTGACTACTTCTATCAGCTGTTCGCTCAGGTCACGAATCCTCCGATTGATGCCCTGCGCGAGCATATGGTAACTTCGACCACGCTCTACCTGGGCAACCACGGCAACCTGCTCGAGGATTCCCGCACGGCCTGTCAGCTGGTGCGCTTGGAGCGCCCGTTGCTCAACGAAGAAGAGTTCGAGCATATCTGTGCCATCGACCGTGTTGGCTTTAAGACCCGTCGTTTCCGTGCCGTGTACCGCCGCGATGCCGGCGAGGGCGCGCTGCAGGCTGCGCTCAAGCAGCTTGCAGAGGACGTTGAGGCTGCGGTCCGCGACGGCGTGAACATCGTGGTGTTGAGCGATCGTGCCGCTGCGGGCGAGGTGCCCGTGCCGTCGCTGCTCGCCGTGGGCTGCGTGCACAACCACCTGATCCGCGTCGGCGTGCGTACCTTTGCCGACATCGTGGTGGAGTGCGGCGACGCCGTGTCCCCGCACGACTTTGCCGCGCTGGTGGGCTACTCCGCAAGCGGCATCTATCCGTACAATGCGCATGCGTGCATCCGCGACTTGGCGGCACGCGGCGACCTGGACGTGACGGCCGAGCAGGGCATCGCCAACTACAACAAGGCTGCGACCGCCGGCATCGTCTCCATCATGTCCAAGATGGGCATCTCCACGGTGCAGAGCTACCATTCGGCGCAGATCTTCGAGGCCGTGGGCTTTACGCCGGAGTTCGTCAACGCGTACTTCGCCGGCACGGTGAGCCGTGTGGGCGGTATGGGTGTCGAGGACGTTGAGCGCGAGCAAAACGAGCGCTACGACGCCGCGCTCGCTATCCTTAAGAGTCCGGCTCCCGATCAGCTGCCCACGCTGGGTCTGACCAAGTGGCGCCCGCTCGGCGGCGAGGATCACCTCATCGATCCGCAGACTGTCTACCTGCTTCAGACCGCCTGCCGTGAGGACAGCTACGACACCTTTAAGGAGTACAGCGCCCGCCTGCACCGCACCGGCCGTGCCGTGCGCCTGCGCGACTTGCTCGACTTTGATGCCAGCGGCCGCACTCCGGTGGCACTCGACGAGGTCGAGCCCGCGCTCAACATCGTCCGCCGCTTTAACACCGGCGCCATGTCGTACGGCTCCATCAGCAAAGAGGCACACGAGTGCATGGCCATCGCCATGAACCGCCTGCACGGCCGTTCCAACTCCGGCGAGGGCGGTGAGGACCCGCGTCGCGAGACCCCGCTGGCCAACGGTGACTCCAAGAACTCTGCCATCAAGCAGGTGGCAAGTGCGCGCTTTGGCGTGACGAGCCGTTACCTGTGCAGCGCCTTCGAGATTCAGATCAAGATGGCCCAGGGCGCCAAGCCCGGCGAGGGTGGCCACCTGCCCGGCAAGAAGGTCTACCCCTGGATCGCCGAGGTCCGTCAGTCCACGCCCGGCATCGGCCTGATTTCGCCACCGCCTCACCACGATATTTACTCTATCGAGGACCTGGCAGAGCTGATCTTCGATCTTAAAAACGCCAACCCCGGCGCGCGCGTGTCGGTCAAGCTGGTCAGCGAGGCCGGCGTCGGCACCATCGCCACCGGTGTGGCCAAGGGTGCTGCCGACAAGATCTTGATCAGCGGCCACAATGGCGGCTCGGGTGCCGCTGCGCGCGACTCTATCTGGCATGCGGGTCTGCCGCTGGAGCTTGGCCTTGCCGAGGCTCAGCAGACGTTGCTGCAAAACGGCCTGCGCTCCCGCGTGGTGCTCGAGGCCGACGGCAAACTCATGGACGGCACCGACGTTGCCGTCGCCTGCTTGCTGGGCGCCGAGGAGTTTGGCTTTGCGACCATGCCGCTCATCTCCATGGGCTGCCTCATGCAGCGCGACTGCCAGCAGGACACCTGCCCGGCCGGCATCGCTACGCAAAACTGCCGCCTGCGTCGCGGCTTCCGCGGCAAGCCCGAGCACGTCGAGCACTTTATGCTCTTTGTTGCCGAGCAACTGCGCGAGGTCATGGCGAGCCTGGGCTTCCGCACCGTCGACGAGATGGTCGGCCATCCCGAGTGCTTGCGCCAGATCGAGGTCCCGGGCAACCGCAAAGCAAACCTTCTCGATCTGTCGCCCGTGCTGGCGAGCGCGACCTGCGAGTTCGGTGTCCATATTCCGGGCGCCGACGGTCGCCACTTCCTGCCGCAGATGGCCGCGGACAGCGAGCTCGACAAGACGCTCGACTCCACGTTGTTTGTGCCCTATACGGCCGATGCCCGTGCGCACCTGCGCCCGATTCGCTTCCGCGCCGATATCGCCAACGTCAACCGCTGCGTGGGCACCATCCTGGGCAACGCGGTGACCAAGGCGCATCCCGAGGGCCTGCCCGCCGGCTCCATCACCATCGATTGCGATGGTTCGGCCGGTCAGAGCTTTGGCGCCTTCCTGCCGCGCGGCATTACGCTCAACGTGTGCGGCGACGCCAACGACTACTTTGGCAAGGGCCTTTCGGGCGGCGAGGTGTCGGTGCGCCCCAACCCGCATGCGACCTACAAGTTCGACGAGAACATCATCGTGGGCAACGTTGCGTTCTTTGGTGCCACGAGCGGCCGCGGCTTCATTAACGGTCTTGCCGGCCAGCGTTTTGCCGTGCGCAACTCCGGTGCCACCGTGGTGGTCGAGGGCTGTGGCAACCATGGCTGCGAGTACATGACGGGCGGTCTGGCGCTCATCCTGGGCGAGGTCGGGCAGAACTTCGCCGCCGGTATGACGGGCGGCGTGGCCTATGTCTTTGACCAGTACGGCACGCTCGATGCCCGTGTGAACCACGAGAGCGTGGAGCTCAAGGCCCCGACGGCCGGCGAGCTGGCGCAGATTCGCGAGCTCATCCAGGAGCACGTGGACGCGACGCAGAGCCCGCGCGGCATTAAGCTGCTCTACAGCTTTGAGACGATGAGCAAGCACTTTGTGAAGGTCATTCCGACCGAGTACGAGCGCGTGCTGGCGATTGTCGCCGCGGGCGAGGCTGCCGGCAAGACGCATGCGCAGGCCGAGGAACTGGCGTTTGACATCGTGACCGGTCGCGCGAGTGCCGCGGATGTCGCTCGCTTTGATGCTGCGGGCGCTGCGTCCGTGGCTGCCAGCCCTGTTGCTTCGACCAAGAAGGAGGCGTAAGTGCCATGGGTAAGCCCGGTGCTTTTCTTGATATCGATCGCGTGACCCACGAGCTCCGCCCCGTGGAGGAGCGCAGCCATGATTTCGATCCGCTGTACGTGGAGCTCGATGACGATGCACGCCGTGCCCAGGCGAGCCGCTGCATGATGTGCGGCGTGGCGTTTTGCCAGATGGGCGCGAGCTTTGGCAAGGCACGCCCGAGCGGCTGCCCGCTGCACAACCTGATTCCCGAGTGGAACGAGCTGGTGTACCGCGGCCGCTGGGACGAGGCTGCCGAGCGCCTGTCGCTCACCTCGCCCATGCCCGAGTTCACGAGTCGCGTGTGCCCGGCGCTGTGCGAGGCCGCATGC
Source organism: Collinsella aerofaciens (assembly GCF_041537385.1). Classification (GTDB taxonomy): domain Bacteria; phylum Actinomycetota; class Coriobacteriia; order Coriobacteriales; family Coriobacteriaceae; genus Collinsella; species Collinsella aerofaciens_BV. Next base: position 1,222 of record NZ_JBGORS010000003.1, on the reverse strand, counting down.
AACCTGGGTTCGGTCGACGGTCAGCCCACGACGATCCATGACAACGAGCGTGCGATCAGCGACCATGAGTGGGCAAATGGCGGTCCGCGTCGCTTTGAGCCGGCAGGGGAGGGTGCGCCCACGGTTGCCGTGGTGGGCTCCGGTCCTGCTGGTCTGGTGGCGGCATGGGAGCTTGCGCGTCGTGGCGCCCGCGTGACGGTGTTTGAGCGCGACGACCGCCCGGGCGGTCTGCTCATGTACGGCATTCCCAACATGAAGCTCGAGAAGTCCGTGGTCGAGCGTCGCGTGGCGCTCATGCGCGAGCTGGGCATTGTGTTTGAGCTGGGTGCCGACGTTACCAACCCTGCGGTGGCGGCCGAGCTCGATGACTTTGACGCCGTCGTGGTGGCTGCCGGCGCCCGTGCTCCGCGTGGGCTTTCGGCTGCGAACATTGATGCCCCGGGCGTGGTGTATGCCGTGGACTACCTGACGGCTTCGACCGTCTCGGTGCTCGATGGCGGTGAGCCTGCTATTGACGCGCGCGGCCTGGACGTCGTGGTCATTGGCGGTGGCGATACCGGCAACGACTGCGTGGGTACCGCGGTGCGTCAGGGCGCGCGCAGCGTGCGCCAGTTTGAGTTCTTGCCGGCTGCGCCCGATAAGCGCGCGGCGAACAACCCCTGGCCGCAGTGGCCCAACGTTAAGAAGACCGACTACGGCCAGCAGGAGGCTATCGCTGCGATGGGTGGCGAGATGCGTGCCTGGGGCGTGGATACGCTCGAGGTGCTGCTGGACAAGAAGGGTGCGGCTGCGGGTCTGCGCGTGGTCGATCTGGACTGGTCGGCGGGAAAGCCCGAGCGCATCGCTGGTTCCGAGCACGAGGTGCCGGCGCAGTTGGTGCTCATCGCCTGCGGCTTTACGGGTCCGGAGCACGGCGTGTTCGATGCGGTGAGCGTGCCTGTTGCCACCGCTGGTCGTCCGCTGCCGGTGATGGCTGCTGAGGGCTCGCATCTCGCGGCTCGCACGGAGGGTGTCGCCGCGGATGCCGCGCCGGTGTATGTGGCGGGTGATGCCCGCAACGGCAGCTCGCTCGTGGTGAGTGCCATGGCCGATGCCCTGGCCTGCGCTGCCGAAGTCGCCGACGCGCTGGAGCTGTAAAGTAGTCACGGAGATATTCAACAATCGAATCGGCAAGGGCTGTCCCTAACTGCCGGCACAAAAGGAACGTCCCTAAGTGCCGACA